>JAFXNA010000002.1 GCA_017529865.1 Bacteroidaceae bacterium | reverse complement strand
CGTTATGGTGTCACCATTATCCACACGGCCGCACTTTTCCGTTGCTCCACTGGCAAACAGCAGATTCTCGGTTACGGAAGTTTTTCCTGCATCAATGTGAGCAAGAATTCCTAAATTTATAATGTTCATTTGATTAAGCAATAATATACTACAATAGATGCATTGCCGAAACGCACCTTTTAATACCTCCTCGTAGCATGTAGAAAACTACAGGATTCTTAACTCGTATTAATATGTATATTATTACTGCCGCATAATTGAACGCAAAGTTACGAAAAAATCGTCATAGAATAATAATTTTGCTGATACTTTTTGAATACTTTAACCGTTTTTTGCCGAAAATAGCTCGTTATTTTATATTTAGGTGGCATTATATACGAGAAAAACAGGTTGAATTGATATGTTCAGCGCAATTATTTGCAAGTTGTTTTTATTTTTGTACCAATGACTGACTGTTTTTTGAGTCTTTCATTGCATATGTCTTGTATTTTTGTAAGAACCACCTTCAAAAAATGCACAGATACGCCGATTTTGAGGTTTGCAAAAGTTAAAAACGTTAAATCTTCTTCTTTTTTAGCTTCTTTAGAATGCACGTCATCACTTTTCTACCGTTTAACACGTAAATAGTTGAAATAAAGCGGTTTGCAAATACTCATATTGCAATAGCTTAACCTCCGTTATTATCCCCAATAGTGTGAAAGATATTGGCGGTAATGCTTTCTATGGCTGTAAGAGTCTGTCCTCAATCTCTATCCCCGATAGTGTTACTAAAATCGGTGAAGATGCCTTTTATAATACACCATGGTTCAATAATCAACCTGATGGATTAATATATGCTGGGAAAGTTGCTTATAAATATAAAGGAACGATGCCAGATAATACACATATAGATATAAAAGAAGGTACTCTTGGAATTAGTTCTTTTGCTTTCAGTGAATGTTCTAGCTTAACCTCAATCTCCATCCCCAACAGTATATTAAGTGTTGGTAGAGAAGCCTTTACTGGTACAGCATGGTTCGATAATCAACCTGATGGTATAATCTACATAGGGAAATGGGCTTGCGGATATAAAGGAACGATGCCAGAAAACACTCAAATAGTATTAGAGGAAGGTACATTTGGCGTAGCTTCTGGTGCTTTTGAGGACTGTAGCAATCTAATCACCATTTCCGCACCAAACTCTCTGTCAATAATTGGAGAAAGAGCCTTCTTCGGTTGTAATAATCTAATTTTCTGCACCATCCCTAATAATGTCAATTATATCGGGGACGAAGCTTTCTATATGTGTAGAAGCTTAACTACTATTAGTATACCAAATTACTTGACATCTATTAATAGTTATACTTTCTATGATTGTAGCAGCTTAACCTCAGTTGTCATTCCAAATAGTGTTACCTCAATCGGTAATTATGCTTTCGCAGGTTGTAGTAGTTTAGCATCGTTGAATATTCCTAACAGCGTGGAATCCATTGGACGTTTAGCTTTTGCAAGTTGTAGTGATCTCACTGCCATCAATATCCCCAATGGCGTGGTATCCATTGGCGAAAGAACTTTTCAGGATTGTAAAAGCCTCAGTTCTGTCACCATCCCCAACAGCGTGAAATCCATTAGCCATTATGCATTTAATGAATGCGAAAGTTTGAAATCCGTGACAATACCTAATAGTATGGTGTCAATCGGTAGTTATGCTTTTCTGAATTGTAGTGGCCTAACCACAGTTACCATCCCTAACAGCTTAACATCCATTGGTGATAATGTTTTCTTTAACTGTATTAATGTGAAAACCACACTGATTCCTGTAACTGATTTTGTAGATTATTGCAATAATGAAAACAATAGGATTATTACAAACATAGGAAAATCGGTAAAGTTAATAGATAACGAAGGTATCGAAATAAAGGATTTTGTCATTCCCAACGGTGTAACCTCTATTGGTGATTATGCTTTTAACAATTGCAGTGGACTGACTTCCGTGATTATTCCAAATGATGTGACACGTATAGGCCAATATGCTTTCAACAATTGTAGTAGCCTAACATCTGCGGACATCCCTAACAACATAACGACAATTGGGGAGAGTGCTTTTGAGAAATGTAGTAATATGGAGACACTGTAGTTATCGGACAAACTGCAAATCATCAAAAAGGCGGCGTTCAAAGGGTGCAATAGTTTGAAATCAATTACCATTCCATCCACAGTGGAGTTCATCTATCAAGAAGCCTTCGCTAACTGCGATGGATTGGAAAATGTGAAGGCCAAGCCAGGCATACCGCCTTTCCTCTATGACAATTCCTTTACCAATTTCTCTGTATCTCTTGAAGTACCTAAGGGTTGTAAAGAGGATTATCAAAATGCTCAAGGATGGAAGAATTTTACGAATATCAGCGAATCAGAGAAAGGTTATTATAAGTTGATTTATATGGTTGATAATGAAGAGTATAAATCATACAAAATAGAAGAAGAAACCCCCATTACGCCAGAACCTGCTCCAATTAAGGAGGGTTATAGCTTCAGCGGTTGGAGTGAGATTCCAGAGACAATGCCTGCACATGATGTAACGGTTACTGGCACATTCACTATTAACAAGTATAAGTTGATCTACACTATTGATGGTGAGGAATACAAGTCTTACGAGTTAGATTATGGTGCAACCATCACTCCAGAGCCAGCTCCTACGAAGGAGGGCTATACCTTCTCTGGTTGGAGTGAGATACCTGCAACGATGCCAGCCCATGATGTAACTGTGAAAGGTGACTTCTCTATCAATAGCTATACCTTAACGTATATGGTGGATGGTGCTGAGTATAAGACTGCATCAGTAGAGTATGGCTCAACCATCATAGCAGAATCGATTCCAACTAAGGAAGGCTACACCTTCAGTGGTTGGAGCGAGATACCTGAAACGATGCCAGCACATGATGTGACTGTGACAGGTAGTTTCTCTATCAACTGCTACACCTTAACATATGTAGTAGATGGTGTGGAATATAAGACTGCATCAGTAGAGTATGGTTCAGCTATCACAGCAGAAACTGCTCCCACAAAAGAGGGCTACACCTTCAGCGGATGGAGCGAAGTTCCTGAGACTATGCCGGCTCATGATGTGACTGTGACTGGTAGTTACTCTATCAACAGCTACACCTTGACATATATGGTAGACGGAACAGAGTACAAGACTATATCAGTAGAGTATGGCTCATCTATCACAGCTGAAACAGCTCCAACAAAAGAGGGTTACACTTTCTCAGGTTGGAGTGAGATACCTGCAACGATGCCAGCCCATGATGTAACTGTGAAAGGTAACTTCTCTATCAACTGCTACACCTTAACATATGTAGTAGATGGTGTGGAATATAAGACTGCATCAGTAGAGTATGGTTCAGCTATCACAGCAGAAACTGCTCCCACAAAAGAGGGTTACACCTTCTCAGGTTGGAGCGAGATACCCGCAACTATGCCGGCTCATGATGTGACTGTGACTGGTAGTTACTCTATCAACAGCTACACCTTGACATATATGGTAGACGGAACAGAGTACAAGACTATATCAATAGAGTATGGCTCATCTATCACAGCTGAAACAGCTCCAACAAAAGAGGGTTACACCTTCTCAGGTTGGAGCGAGATACCCGCAACCATGCCTGCTCATGATGTGACCGTAACAGGAACCTTCTCAATCAACAGCTACAAGGTGACTTTCATGTATGGTGATAATGTGCTGACTACGATAGAAGTGAAATATGGTGAAAAGATAGAACTGCCAACCTCACTAAATAGCGAGCGTTATACGTTGATAGAGTGGCAGAATGTTCCAGAAACAATGCCTGCTCAAGATATCATTATCTATGCAGACTATGTTGACGGAATCAACGACATCGCAGCAGATAGCCGAGATGCTCAATACATTCAGTTGAATGGTATGTACACTACAGAACTGAAACCAGGACTGAACATCATTCGTATGAAAGATGGAACGACGAAGAAAGTGTGGGTGAAGTAAAATCGTCGTTCCTTATCCTACAAATGCAGGCAGCCGATTGGTTGCCTGTTTTGTTTTCTATTGCACATATGTTAAACCTTAGGAAATAACTCGTATCCAATAACTGTTGACATTCAATCGTAAAAAACAGGATATTTATAAGATATGAAACAAATGAAATTGAGACATTTTATGTGGCTGATGTGCCTGATGGCTTTCGGTACTGTAGCAGGATGGGCTGCTGATGGTGTGAAGATAACAATCACTTATAATGAGGGTACTGTGAAAGTGGATCAGCCGAAGAACAGCAAGAAGATTAATGTGACGCATACGGGTGCAAAGGTGGTAGTGGACAGTGAGGTGACTGACGAGGAGGTGGAGTATGTGCTGAAGGGTCGGACCGGTAATGGCAGCTTCGAATTGAACGGCAGCTACAAGGCTACGGTGACGCTCGACGGGTTGACGATGAAGACACCTGAAGGTCCTGCAATCAACCTGAAGTGTGGAAAACGGATGAAGCTGACGCTCAAGAGTGGTTCGAATAACGTGCTTGAGGATGGTGTGGATACGCTCCACAAGGCATGTATCTATACTAAAGGCCATCTGGAGATAGGTGGTGGCGGACAGCTGACCGTTACAGCGAATTCAAAGAATGCGATTGCAGCCAAGGAATATGTGCAAATCAAGTCATCTACTGGCAAGATAGCCATTTCTTCGGCAACGGGTAACGGTATCAGTAGCGGGACCGACCTTACGATCGATGGAGGAACTATTGATATCAATCTCTCGAGTGTGGACAAGAAAGCATTGAAATGTGACTCCTCTCTAACGATTAATGGTGGTGACATCAAGGCCGTGCTTATGGGCGACGGCGGTAAGGGCGTGAAATGCGACGGTGATTTGGTCATCAATGGCGGTACGCTCGATATTGAGACCTCGGGCAATTACGTCAGCGAACGTCAGTTCGGTTTCGGCGGTTTCGGCGGTTTCGGTGGCGATATGCCTGATTTTGGTGGTGGAATGCCCGACTTCGGAGGTGGTGGCTTCCCAGGATTCCCTGGTGGCGGAATGCCTGACTTCGGAGGTGGAGGTTTTCCTGGGTTCCCTGGAGGTGGCTTCCCAGACTTTGGGGGTGGAAGACCTGGTGGCGAAAGACCAGATGGTGAAAGGGCTGGTGGTGATAGACCAGGTGGCGGAAGACCAGGTGGCGGAATGCCCGATTTTGGAGGCTTCGGGGGTTTCCCCGGCATGGGCGAGATGCCTGATAGCATCGGTTTCGGTGGCTTTGGGGGTGGAATGCCAGGCTTCGGGGGTGGAATGCCCGACTTCGGTGAAATGGGTGATTTTGGAGGATTTGGCGGCTTTGGCGGCTTCGGGGGTGGAAACCGAGGCGACCGTATCCAGATAAGTGACTCCCTTCGTCAGATTCTCTTTGGAGATGAGCGCGAGGAGCGAGGAATGGGGTTCGCAAAGCGTAAATATAATGGTAGTGCAAAGGCTATCAAAGTGGTGGGAACCATCACGATTAATGGCGGGGACGTCAAGGTGAAGACATCCACCGATGGTGCCGAGGGAATGGAAGGCAAGAAGGGTGTGACTGTGAATGGCGGAACGGTGTATGTGAAGGCGATGGACGACGGTATCAGTTCGAACGGCCCGATTCAGTTCCATGGAGGCGATGTGTTCGTGTGGAGTGTGGGCAACGATGCTATCGATTCAAATTCAAACACTCGAGAATCGCTGATCATCACCGGAGGGAAAATTACTGCCTGCTCACAGGTAGGTTCTCCTGAGGAACCGTTCGACAGCGACTTCACGCAGATGACCCTCACAGGCGGAACCGTGTTTGGAATGGGTGGCTCGATGATGGGCGAGGCTCCGATGCCCAAAGAGTCGTCAGATACCCAGCTGACTGTATCGCTCAACGGACTGCCTTGTCCGGTAGGCAAGACGCTGCAATGTGTAGATGATAAGGGTAAGGTGCTTTATTCGTTTGTCATCCCTTTCACCATGCAAAGCAGCAGTAGCATCTTGTCGATTCCTCAGTTTGAGAAAGGAAAGACCTATAAGGTGAAGATAAAAGAGCCGGATGTGGTGGTGAAGGAGTTCAGTTTTTAAGCAGCCCCCCTCTTATCCCCCTTCAAGGGGGAAGAAAGGCTTAGATTTTAGACTTTAGTCTATTAATTCTTTAATAAAAACATCGATAGTTTTGTGCTTTCGATGTTTTTTTGTAATTTTGCAGCGCCCTTTAGACATTAGATGGAATGAAGAAGCGAGTATTGATAACAGGTGCCAGCGGATTCATCGGCAGTTTCCTGTGTGAGGCCTCCTTGCAGCGAGGCTGGGACACATGGGCTGCCTTGCGTGCCACATCGAGCCGACGTTGGTTGCAGTACGAAGGGTTGCAGTTCGTGGAACTGGACCTTACAGATGCTGCAAAGCTGACAGAGATGCTGAAAGGTTGTGAGGCGCGATGGGATGTGGTGATTCATGCTGCAGGAGCAACGAAATGTGTGAAACAGGAAGAGTTCGACTTCCACAACTGCGACTGTACGCGTCATCTGGTGGAGGCATTGCAGGCAGCCGGTAAGATGCCGCAGCAGTTTGTTTACCTGAGCAGTCTGAGTGCTACGTATGGGTCGGCTTATGGCAACAGTAAGTTGAAGGCGGAGCAATGGTTGCACGAGACGCTCGACGGCAGTGAAACTGGGCTGGTGGTGTTTCGTCCCACAGGTGTGTATGGACCTCGCGAGAAGGACTATTTCATGATGGCACAATCGATAGACCGTCATGTGGACTTCGCCGTAGGGTTTGAACCGCAGGTGCTGACGTTCGTGTATGTGAAGGACTTGGTGGGTGCCGTAATGGCAGCCGTGGAACGCGGTGTGAAGGAAGGTACCTACAACGTGACGGATGGAGGAGAATACCCAAGCCGTGCTTTCAGCGACCTGATACAGCAGGAGATGGGTGTGCAGCATGTGGTGCATATCACAGCTCCGCTATGGGTGCTGAAAGCGGTATCGGTGGTAGCGGAAGAAACGGGCAAACTGACTGGCCGCCCCAGTACGCTCAACCGAGATAAATATAAGATAATGGCACAGCGCGACTGGCGTTGCGACATCAGTGGAATGACGGATGTGCTAGGCTATCACCCACAGTGGAACCTGGCACGAGGAGTAAAAGAGACGATAGCATGGTACAAGGAAAACGGTTGGATTTGAACAGCGCAGAACTGACGACATTAGTCTATATGGCCATCACGACGGTGATGATTCTCGTGTTTTGGACACGATTGAGCGACCCTTGGGCAATGTTGGGGCTGCGTGGTGTGGCGCTGCTTGCGATGGCGGTCACCCAACTCACCTACCGCTTCATGCCTCGGCGAGTAGCGATGTTTTGGCGCTGTCTCCCGTTGTTTGTCCTGCTGATATGGTGGTACCCTGAGATTCATCATTTCTGCTCGCTCTATCCCTATCAGGATCATGTGTTTGCAGCCATCGACCAGACGTTGTTCGGCTGCCAGCCGGCACTTGAGTTCGACCAGCATTTCAGTTCGGCCCTGTGGAGCGAACTATTCAATATGGGCTATTATGCCTACTACTATCTCATGTTTGCAGTAGTGGTGTTCTACTTGATTTGCCGTACAGACGAGTACGACAAGGCTGTGTTCGTATTCCTGGGTTCGTTCTTCTCGTTCTACCTCTTCTATGACTTCCTTCCCGTAGCAGGTCCGCAGTATTATTTCTGTGCATTACGTAACATCTATGGCGATGCAGGGTGGGGCGACAGTTTCCCTGCGTTGGGCGATTACTTCAAAGACCATTTTGATATGATTGTTCCCGAAGTGAAGGGAGTGTTTGGTCAGTTGGTCATCGGGGCACAGGAAATCGGTGAACGTCCTGCTGCAGCCTATCCCAGCAGTCATGTGGGCATGAGTACGGTGTGCATGTTGTTAGCGTGGCGCACAGGCAATAAGTGGCTTGTGGGTGTACTCGTTCCGTTCTATGTGTTGCTTTGTTGCGGAACGGTATATATTAAGGCCCACTACCTCATCGACTCCATCTCCGGGTTGTTTTTTGCTGCGTTCTTCTTCTATGTGACGAATAAGGCTTATGAAAGTTATAGTCGACGATAAGATACCCTATATCCGTGGGCAGATAGAGCAGTTGGCCGATGAGGTGACATATCTCACAGGGAGTGCCATCAGCCGCGAGGATGTGCACAATGCTGATGTGCTGATTGTGCGTACCCGTACACGTTGCGACCGCTCCTTGCTGGAAGGCTCGAAGGTGAAGCTGATTGTGACTGCTACCATCGGCTATGACCATATTGATACCGACTATTGTGAGTCGGCAGGTATTCGTTGGACCAACTGCCCGGGATGCAATGCCAATTCCGTCTGTCGGTATGTACACCATGCGTTAGAGGCTACTGGGCGACTCAACCCGATGATGACGGTAGGAGTGGTCGGAGTGGGGCATGTAGGCACACTCGTTGCCGCCGATTTGGAGCAATGTGGCATGAAGGTGTTGCTGTGCGACCCTCCGCGTGATGATGCTCACGATGATGTGGAAGGACATCCTTTTGTGGCGCTTTCCACCATCCAGCAGGAGGCCGACATCATCACGTTTCATACCCCTCTGACCAAGGAAGGTCCTAATGCTACCTATCACATGGCCGACGAGCACTTCTTCCGTCATTTACCCCACCGACCGCTCATCATCAATGCATCACGAGGTGGAGTGGTCGATAACGTGGCATTGTTGCAGGCTCTGCGTGACGGCCGAGTAGCCGATGCCGTAATTGATACATGGGAAGGAGAGCCAAACCCCAATCGAGAATTGTTGGAGCAGGTAGTGATAGGGACACCTCATATAGCTGGCTATTCAGCCGACGGGAAAGCTAATGCAACCCGTATGTCGCTCGAGGCAGTAGCCCAGTTCTTAGGGCGCGACTTCACTCCCCAAATCGTTTTGCCCGATGCTCCTAAACTGACTGTCGAGACTTTGAGGGACGACTCCGAACGGTTGAAGCAATGGCCCGAAGGGTTCGAGGAGTTGCGAGGCAACTACCCGGTGAGGAGAGAGTGAGTTTTTTTAGCTTAATGGCTTAATAGCTTAATGGCTTAGTAGCTTAGTAGGTTAATAGCTTAGTAGGTTAACGGTTATAGGTTTGGGATTCAAGGATGAGAGCCGAAAGATATATCATACTGATGCGGATCCTATTGCTGATGATGGCGATGGGAGTAGCGACTGTTATGTGGGGCTTTGAAGGAGTGGAAGCTGTGGAAGCAGTAGGAGAATCGCCGACATTGCCCGACAGCATCTGGCACGATAAGGTGACGGGCAGGCAGATACACCTGCAGCGTCTTGGTGGCTTGGACACGTTGGTGCAAACGCGTCCGAATGCCTTGAGAGCTTTGGCGAAAGACCTGTCAATCAATGCGTCGATACTGTCATGGGACTATTTCGTGCAAAACAGAGATTATGCCCGTATCTCGCGACATGTACTCAAAGACCATTTCTCCCACTTACCCGTCTTCGATAACGACAGCTTCTCAGGCAACCAATTCTCACATCCCTATCATGGTTCGATGTTCTACAACACGGCTCGCTATGAGGGCCTGAGCTATGGAGTGTCGCTGTTGTACCCCATTTTGGGAAGTGCAACTTGGGAGTGGATGTGCGAAACCAATCCCCCATCGGTCAACGACCTTTTATCCACAGGTGTAGGAGGAGCTGTGCTGGGCGAGGTAGCACATCGCACGTCCGACCTCTTCTTCGACAACTCCAGCATCGGCCTCGACCGTGTGACACGCGAAGTGATAGGCTCGTTGCTCAATCCTGTCCGTGCCGTCCACCGCATTCTCACGGGTGAAGCCTGGCGGGTCAGCCATGAGCGAGGCAAGCGTGTCGAGCCACAGCCCTTCTCGTTTGAATTCGGAACAGGTTATCGCAGTATGCAGGAGCTGAAGGGCAACCGCGACTTCCTGCATTCGCCCTATATGGAGTTCGAACTGCACTATGGTCAGCGCTTCAACGAAAAGAAAAAGAGCCGTCCGTTCGACCTCTTCTCCCTCTCCCTTCTGCTCAATCTCTCTGACGACCATCCCACCGTCGGCAACTTCGAAATATCGGGTCGTCTCGCCAGCAAGCAAATTGACCTGAAGAAACACTTTCAACTCGACATTGGTTTCTATCAGAACCTGAAATACGTGGACCATTATTCCAAGCACGAGCAGGCACCCCATAACTTCTCGCTCATCTCTGAGGCAGTCAGTTTCGGATGCCAGGTGCACGCTGAGCGCACCACCAAGTGGATGAGCATACAGCACAGTTTCATGCTGAGCGGCATCGTCCTCGGAGGTTCGCCAGCCGACTACTTCCCTATGCGTCGCTATAACTTTACCAATGGAGCCAGCATCCGCGACAACACACGCTACTATATCAACCAGAAAGCGTTAGCAGGCCATAAGTTCTACTTCGCACGCCTGTTCAGCACCCACGGCTACGATGCCCAGGAACTTCAAGAGCGATTGAGCCGACAGGAAGAGTTGAACTGTACAGGCGACCAGGGAGTACACACCATCATCACAAACAACTTTTTCATCCAATACAACATCTTCAAGTCGCTGCGCCTGAGTTTCGACTATCAGATCTATTATCGCAGTTCGCGCTATGCTCATTACCCAAACGTTCACGCCAAGAGTCATGAGTGGAAGATAGGAGTCATCCATTCTATATAGCCATTATAATCAATCCGTAGAAGCAATATGAAACAACTGTCAGTCATCCTTGTCATGATGCTCGTAAGCATCAGCAGCGGGGCACAATCGATGAAAGAACAAGGGTATGTCAACATCAAGGATGTAGATCCCACGATACGTGTCAGTCTCATGTACACCCGTCCTGATAATTTCACAGGTCGTGTGCTCTATACCGATTTGAAGGATGCTTACCTCCATCCCGATGCTGCTCAGGCATTGAAGAAATGTCAGCAACGCTTGAAGCAGTTGCGTCCCGAACTCAGTCTTATCATCTACGATGCCGCTCGTCCTATGTCCGTACAGCAGAAGATGTGGAATGTGGTCAAAGGAACTTCAAAGAACATCTATGTCAGCAATCCAGCGAATGGAGGAGGACTGCACAACTACGGCTTTGCCGTCGATATCACCATCTGTGACGAAAAGGGTGACAGTATCCCGATGGGAACCAAAATTGACTACATGGGTCGTGCTGCCCACCCGGAGTTCGAGGACGAGATGGTACGGAAAGGCATTATCAGTAAACAGGCCGTCGAGAACCGCAAACTGCTACGTGAAGTAATGGCAGCAGGAGGATTCAAGGTGCTGAAGACCGAATGGTGGCATTTCAACCTCAAAACCCGTGCACAAATCAAGGCAGAAGGTAGAAAACCGATTAAATAGTTGATAGAGGAGGATTTTAGACTTGAGTGTGGAAAAATGGATAGAGGAGCATCGTCACGATGATGTGAACGAATTGGCGTTGCGGGCTGCGCATTATCCGGAAGTGGATATGCGTGAGGCGATTGTGCAGATACGGGGGTGGCAGATAGCGGAGAAGAAACTGCCCATGTGGGCTGAGACACAAGGCATCCGGTTTCCTGACCATTTGCCGCTTGAACAGTGTTCTTCGCAACTGACGGCGGAATACAAGGCTTCGTTGGTGGGAGTTAACGAAAACGAAAACCAAAACCTTCATTCGATGACCGACTTGACAGGTGGTTTTGGTGTCGATGCGGTGATGATGGGGCGTAGGTTCCAGCATTTGACGTATGTGGAACAACGGGAAGACCTCTGTGAATTGGCAAGACATAACTTCCCCTTGTTGGGATTGAAGGACTTCGAGGTGATACATGGTGATTGTGTGGAAACACTGAAGCATCTCCCTCACCAGAATCTGCTATTGATAGATCCTGCCCGTCGTGATGCGAATGGACGGAAAACAGTCGCTATCAGTGACTGTACACCCGATGTGTGTGCCCTGAACCAACAACTATTAGCAGCAGCGGACGTGGTGATGATAAAGTTGTCGCCGATGCTGGATATTGCTTCGGCAGAGCGGCAGTTGGAGGGTGTGACGCAGATTCATGTCGTCAGTGTCAGTGGTGAGTGTAAGGAGGTTTTGGTATTGATGAACGAAAACGAAAACGAAAATGAAAAAGAAAAAAATCCTTTGATTGTCTGTGTTGATATTACGCGTGAGGGTATCCGAGAATTTCGTTTCACTCGTGAGGACGAACAGAAGGCTCAATGTACTTATACCACGGAAGTGGGGGCCTATCTCTATGAGCCCAATGCTTCGCTGATGAAAGCATGTCCGTTCCGTTCGCTCGCTCAGCATTATCAGATTGAGAAATTGCATCCCAATAGTCATCTCTATACCTCGAATAAGTGGATAGAGGATTTTCCTGGTCGGCAGTTCAAGGTGGAGGAGGTGCTGCCCATCAATAAACAGACGGTAAAACAAATCAGCCAACTGCGACGGGCAAATGTTTCTGCGAGAAACTTCCCTGCCACAGTGGCTGAACTCCGTAAACGATTCCATCTGGCCGATGGAGGCGACATCTATCTCTTTGCTACCACCTTGGCTGATGAGCGCAAGGTAGTGATTGTTGCATCACGTGCTATGTGAAGCTGATGACAGAACCGGCCGTAGGTGCTGCTGCACCGATGGTATTCGAGCGGTCGTTGATGAGTCGGATGTCATCACGCTTGCGTCGATACGTAGGTATGGTCTCTACCATGCTGATGACATCGTCGTTATCGAGATCCTCGTCTTTGAATGCATAGCAATAGGTCAGCTTGCGTATCGAACCGCTCTTGTTCGTATCTCCATAAATGTTTCGGCGACGTATTTCGTTCTCTATGTCTTTCTCTGTCCGCTCTACACTGCGCTTGCGAGCCTCTTCAGCCCGTTGGTTCATGCGGTCGTTCATCTCCATCGTGTTGATGTCCTGTACACCGAATCCTGTAGCGAGGATGGTTACCTTTACCTTGTCTTTCAGCGATGCATCGACCGAAAGTCCCCATTTCGTCTCAACGATTTCGGCTGTCCGCATCTTTTCCATGAACTCATGGATTTCGCCCATCTCCTCCATCATGAGGCTTGGTGCACCTTCAGAGTCATCGCCACAGAAGGCGATATGCAGCAATATCTTCTGTGAGTTGTAGATGTCGTTGTTATTGAGCAGAGGAGAATGGAGCGCATCGTCAATGGCCTTGGTGATACGTCCGTCGCCACTTCCGTAGCCTGTACTCATGATAGCAACACCACCATCCTGCAGTACTGTTTTCACATCCTTGAAGTCGAGGTTAATGATTCCATGCATGGTGATGATTTCGGCAATACTGCGTGCAGCATTACATAGGGTCTCATCGGCTTTTGCGAATGCATCGAGCACTGTCAGTTCGGGATAGATTTCGCGCAGACGTTCGTTGTTGATAACGAGGAGTGCATCCACATTCTTGCTCATCTCCTCCACACCGTCGAGTGCCTTATCGATCTTCTTGATACCCTCCCAACGGAATGGAATGGTGACGATACCTACGGTGAGGATTCCCATCTCCTTGGCTGTCTTTGCGATGACAGGAGCGGCACCTGTACCTGTTCCGCCGCCCATACCTGCTGTGATGAACACCATCTTGGTGCCATCGCTCAGCATTGCTTTTACTTCGTCGAGTGATTCCTCAGCAGCTTTCTTACCTGCTACGGGGTCGTTACCTGCTCCCAAACCTTCCTTTCCAAGTTGCAGTTTTGCCGGTACTGGAGAGTCGTTGAGCGCTTTGTTATCGGTGTTGCAAACGATGAATGCTACATCATGAATGCCTTTGCTGAACATATTATTGACAGCATTACATCCACCACCGCCTACACCGATGACTTTTATGATACTGGTTTTCCCTTGAGGGAAACTGAATTCTATATTGTCCATCATATTATTTACCATTTAATCATTTACCATTTAACCATTTTAAGTTTAAAGTCAGTTGAGAGAGTTGATAGTTGTTAGCCGTAAACTGTAAACAGTAAACGGTAAACTGTTTTCGTTATTCTTTTAGAATATCCTCAATCCAACGATTCATCTTACCAAAGAGACTGTTTTTCTTTGCCAAGTCTTTCAGGAGGCTTTCAAGGTTGTCGGCTTCCTCTTCACACTTGGTGATGAGTGTCTCTGCTTCACGAAGTGACTGACGGTACTTGTCCTTGTCGATGAGTATGTCTTTGTTCTTGGCATAGTCTTCTGTGATGATGTTTCGTGCTTCGTTGATGAATGCATTAGCAGCTGTACGCAGTTTTTTATTTGACTCGTCGTCATTCAGTCCCTTGCCTGTTTGTTGAAGTTTCAGGATGTTTTCGCGCAGCTGGCTCTTGATGTTCTCGATATATGTCAGTGCTTCGTCTTCTGCCTGTTGCAGTTTGGCTGCAGCCTCCTTATGGGCAGATATTTCCTGATTCTTCTCGTTGTCGGTGAAGATGTCGGGTCCGTTGTATTCCTCACCTACACAGTTCTCGTTGCCCGACAACAAGAGTGATACGATGGTGCAGCTGGTAGGACTCTCGAGAGAGAGCGCTGTGATGTCACTGTTCTTGATGAGCTGCGGAATCAATTTCCTAGCCACTCTCACCTTATCTACCTTCAAGGTGTTGATACACGCTTTATCAATGTTTGGAATGTTGGCACCACCACCCGTGATGACCACTCCACCCAAGAGTTTGTCGGCATAGTCGGAGTTGTGGAGTTGGTTTTCCACGTTCACGAGAATTTCCTGCAGACGTGCTTCGATAATCTGATGGATGGTGGATACCTCGATGCTTCGCCCGTCGGATGTGGTGTAGGTTGGCGTAGGTTCACTTTCGTCTGTCCTACGGTTGTCGACCATCGCATCTGCGTATGTCAGCAAGAGTTGCTCAGCTTCGGCAGGTTCGATTTGTAGGTCGCACAAATCCTGTTTGATGTTGTTGATACCAATCGGCAGGGTGATGATTTGTCGGACGATATTGTTTTTCAATACAGAAATCGTCGTTGTTCCTGCTCCAAAGTCAATCAGTGCCGTACCCGAACGTTTCTCCGCATCAGTCAGGATGTTGTTTGCCAATGCGAAGGCCGAGAGATGATAGTCGGCAATGTCGAGTCCCAGATTCTCAAAACTCGTTTTGATGTTGTTACGTAGGCGGCAGTTTGCAATGACATTCAGGAACTTACCCTCGATGTTCGTACCCATGATGCCCACCGGATCAGCTGCTACGTTTGTGTCGATGACGAATTCCTGTGTGAAATAGCCAATCAGTTCATAATCCTCATACGGTACTTCGTGGCTTTCGTCTGTAATGTCGTCGATATGTATCTGGTTGATATATGTCGGTGTCAGCATGTTTTTCTGCACCACACTCTTCACCGATCGAACCGATTGACCACCCAGCCCGATATAAGTACGGGTAATCTTCATTTTGAGTGCTGTCTCAAGTTTGCTAACGACGGTCTTGATACTTTGTGTCGTTTTCTCGATGTTGTAAACCACACCCCGCTTCACGCAGTCGGTTGTCTTGTCTTCTGCGTAAGCCAATATCTGCATGGTTCCGTCTTTCATCTTTCCAGCGATGCCGGCAATTTTCGACGATCCCAGTTCGATGGCTACAATGATTGTTTCTTTTTCTCCCATATCTTGTTCGTATTTTGTTTTATTTTTTGCAAATGATTTGTCCGTCGTATTCCAAGTCGATGGTCTTGTACTTGTTCCACCCCACTTCCGGTATCGCCTTCTCGTAGAACACCATCAGCCGATGTAGTTTCTGTTCGAATCCTGTAGCATGTCCCAGATGGATGATGTGATTGCCTACTCGTGGAATCAAGTCGATGACGTATTCCTTTTCGGTATTTGTCCCGACGTGAATCTGTTCAATCTGATTGTTCCAAAACTCATTGTTCACGATGAATGACCCCAACTCAGCCAAATACTTCTGTGCATACTTCTGAGAAATATTTCCCGTCGCTACAGGCAGGTTGACAGGGTAGTTGGCTTTCGAGATTACTTTCCCGAATGAGTCGATGTAATACCCTTTGCCATTATCCGGCAGGACATACATGACAGGGGTGCGTTGTCGGACGTCGATGTTGATAGCGTTGTTAGCCGTCTTGTAGGACTCCACGTGTTCAACAAACTCGTTCCGAGCCAATACCTTTTCTATGTCGCGTGTCTTGATGTCGGCCATCAGTCGGTCTTTGGGATAGACACCCGCCTTGCGTAGTTCGTTCTCAATCACTTCGTTGGTGATGAAGCCTGCATGCAGATTCTGCTCAATATTCAGCTCTATTCTCGTACATTTATCGTCGGGCGATGGCATTGATGCCACCACCATTGCATACACCACGTAGGCCACAACACCTAAACAGAGTATTGTCGCCAGCAGAATCATTATGCCTTTCTTCAGTTTCGTCATGACAGAACTTCTATGATTTTCGGTACATAATCTTCAATATCACCGGCACCCAGCAGAATCAGTACATCAAAGTCGCGAGCCTGAACCGCCTGAACCACATCTTCTTTATGGATGAGTTGTCGTTCCATACCTGGTCGCAGGTTGTCGTAAATCAGTTGGCTGGTGACTCCTGGAATCGGTGCTTCACGAGCAGGGTAGATGTCACACAGATAGACTTTATCTAACAATGAGAGACTATCAGCAAACTCTTTGTAGAAATCACGTGTGCGTGTGTATAGATGCGGCTGGAACACGGCTGCTATCTTTTTGTCCTGATACAATTCCCGTATCGACTTTACGCTCTGACTGATTTCGTTGGGGTGGTGTGCATAGTCGCTGAGGAATACCATGTGGTCGTTCTTGATTTTAAAATCGAACCTGCGATCCACACCCTTGAACGACTTCATTCCTCTGCGGATTTCGTCGTCCGTCATTCCGTTCAGCCAAGCTAATGCCATTGCTGCGATACCATTTTCGATGTTGATGCTGACAGGAACGCCCAATTGGATGTCGCGGATGGTGGAAGTAGGAGTGACAAAGTCGAAAATAATCTCTCCGTTACCGATACGAATGTTCTCGGCATGGAAGTCACCCTCCGTGCGCGCATACTCATACACACGTACACCAGGTTTTACATCGACTTTCATTTCCAACCCTTTGTGGATGATAAGGGCACCACCATCTTGTATTAATGAAGTGTAATGACGGAAACTATCCAGATAAGCTTCTTTGGTGCCGTAGATGTCCAGATGGTCGGGATCGGTAGCTGTGATGACCGACATATAGGGTCGCAACCAATGGAACGAACGGTCGAATTCATCGGCTTCGATCACCACGTAGTCGCTCCTATCCGACAGAATGTAGTTAGTTCCGTAGTTTTTGGATATTCCACCCAAGAAGGCATTACAATCGATATGTGACTGATGGAATAGGTGGGCCGCCATCGTTGAGGTTGTGGTCTTGCCATGCGTACCAGCTACACAAAGTCCCTTGTGTGCCTGAGTGAGGAACCCAAGTACTTGTGCACGCTTCTGTAGGTCGAAGCCGTTTTCGCGGAAGAACACCAGTTCCTGATGATTGGCAGGGATGGCAGGTGTATAAACAACCAATGTACTGTCTTTCTCTTTGAAGCATGCAGGGATGGTATCTACATTCTCTTCGTAATGAATCTGTGCCCCTTCACTGATCAGTTTTTCGGTCAGCTCGCTCGGAGTACGATCATAGCCTCCTACGTTATATCCTTTTGTGAGGAAATAACGAACCAAGGCACTCATTCCTATGCCTCCTGCACCGATAAAATATATTGATTTGACTTTAGACATTAGACTTTAGATTTTAGACGTTGCTAATTTAATTACTTCTTTTGCAATGATATTGGCTGAGTCGGGGAGGGCTAACTCCTTAATGTGTGTACTCAGCGATGTCAGCTGCTGGGTATCTTGTATCACTTCCATCGCCAAATGGATGAGTTGGCTTTGTGCTTCAGCATCTTTCACCATCAACGCAGCTTCTTTATGTACCAATGCTAAAGCATTCTTCGTTTGATGGTCTTCTGCCACGTTGGGCGATGGAACCAAGATACATGGCTTGCCAAGCATGCACAGTTCACTGATACTGCTTGCCCCTGCTCTGGAAATCACCAGGTCGGCAGCTGCGTATGCTACATCCATGTTTGAGATGAAATCGCTGACAAACAAGTTGTCTCTCTTTGCGTGTTTGGCCAACTCGTCAGCGATATGCTGGCTATAGTATTTTCCTGTCTGCCAAATAATCTGGATGCTTGACTGCTGAATGGTGTCGAATGCTGTTAACACACTTTCGTTGATGGTCCGTGCCCCTAAGCTACCTCCTATTATTAATAAGGTAGGACGTGCAGGGTCTAATCCGAATTGTTCGATGGCTTGCTCGCGAGTAATGGTGGCATTGAGCAATTGCTGACGAACGGGGTTTCCTGTCATGATGATTTTGTCGGCAGGGAAGAAACGTTCCATCCCTTCGTAGGCTACACAAATCTTGCTTGCAGATTTTGCTAATAGCTTATTCGTTACGCCAGCATAAGAGTTCTGCTCTTGAATCAGTGTCGGTATTCCCATCTGCCCAGCTGTCTTCAATGTTGGTCCGCTTGCATATCCACCTACTCCCACAACGACTTGTGGTTTGAAGTTGCGAATAATCTTACGCGCTTTCAGTTGGCATTTCAGGATTTTCCACAGCACCCGTATGTTTTTAAACGGATTCTTGCGGCTGAATCCTTCAATAGGCAGGCCGATAATGGGGTAGCCAGCATCAGGTACACGTTGCATCTCCATACGTCCTTCTGCTCCAACAAAAAGGATATCGGCATTAGGGTCAATGTCCTTAATGGCATTGGCAATCGATACCGCAGGAAATATATGACCTCCTGTGCCTCCTCCGCTTATGATGACTTTTAATTGTTTCGACATATTATTTACCATTTAACCATTTCCCATTTACCTTCTTCCCCCCTTGGGGGATAAGAGAGGGGCTACTACTGTATTCCTGCACCACTGAAGTATTCATTGGTTTCAATCGCACTACTCGACTCTGCTGGTTCCGTGGGTGTTTCGCTGACTTTCTCGGCATAACGACTAATGCTGAGTATCACACCGAAATAGAAGCAGGTGATGATGATGGATGTTCCACCCTTACTGATGAGTGGCAGGGGCTGACCTGTTACAGGAAGCATACCGACAGCCACACCCATATTGATGAGCGCTTGCAGGACAAGAATCAGTCCGAACCCCGTGACTAGAAATGCAGGGAAGAACTTGTCGCATCGCTTGGCAATCTTGTTCACCCTAATCAACAGGGCAAAGTACAAGAAAATGACAAAGATGGCGCCAGTGATTCCTGTTTCTTCGATGATGATGGAATAGATGAAATCTGACTCCGCATGTGAGAGGAAGTCACGCTGTACGGAATTGCCTGGTCCCAAACCAATCATGTTGGAATTGGCAATAGCAATATTGGAATTGCCCACCTGCCAGTTTTCTGCCAGGTCGTAGTCGTTCTCGTTTCCTCCTTCTGCATTTTCCGGGGTACGGTTAATACCTATCTTGTTTTCAATACGATGTTTCCAAGTAGCTACACGTCCACCAATAGCATTGGCAAAGGAGTCAGGGATTGCAAGAAGTGTTCCCACAAAGAGTGCACCAACAAACCCGATACAAATCAATCCCTTGAGCATCAGTTTACGTGGAATATTGCCAATATACATCATGATGATCGCTACGGTGAAGAGGATAGCTGCTGTCGAGAAGTTTTCAGAGACAATCAGTCCGCAGATACCAATTACCAGTATGCTGCAAATCTTGAAAGGTTTGTTGTAGCCGCCTTTAGTGGCCATCACTACAGTTTTACGGCCATGTTTGGTGATGACTGATTCTTCGTTCTGGGTCTTCGAGAGAACAGCTGCTAACGACATGATGAGTGCTGCTTTAGCTACCTCGGATGGCTGGAACGACAAGAATCCCAAGTCAATCCATCGGTTACCTCCATTGATGGTGCCGCCGAACAACAGCACGTAGAGCAACAGCAGGATGGATGCAGGTAGCAGGAAGATGGGGAATAACTTGAAGTACTTGCATGGAATACGATGTACGATGAGGATGATGATGAGACCGACAAACAGGAAACCTGCCTGACGAATCATCGGGTCGAAATGATTGCCATGAGTGTATGTCAATGAACTCGAGGCACTGTAGATTTCCACGAGTGATATCATGCAAAGGAAAAAGAAGATCATCCAGACTACTTTGTCGCCTTTGAATAGGTTGTTACTGATAATTTTTAACATCGTATTATTTACTATTTAACTATTTAACTTCGTTTTCTTTTGTCACGACTCGGCAAAATTTGAACAAGTTCAATTCTGCTCTCGCTGCTCCAAAAGTTTCCTATTTACCATTTTCCCTCCTTGGTTCTCTCCCCCTCGGGGGAGTTGGAGAGGGGCTGGGGGCTATATTTTTATAGTTCCCTCACATATTGTTTGAACTGCTCGCCACGATCCTCCATGTTTTTGAACAGGTCAAAACTTGCACAGCACGGACTGAGTAGTACACAGTCACCATCGTGTGCCATGCGATAACATGCAGCGACACAGTCTTTCATGCTCTGCACATCGACGATAGGGATTCCGAACGAATCAAAATTGTCATGCAGCTTCTTGTTGTCTACACCTAAGAACACCAAACCTACGCATTTCTCACGAACAAGATCGTATATCTCGCTGTAGTCGTTCCCTTTGTCGATACCTCCAAGAATCAGCACGGTGGGTTGACGCATACTCTCAAGGGCATACCAACAGGCATTGACGTTGGTGGCTTTCGAATCGTTGATGAAGTCGATGCCGCGAACACGTCCTGCCTTTTCCAGACGGTGTTCCACACCTGCAAAGTTCGACAGGCATTCACGCAATGTCGCATTGTCCACTCCTGCAATATCGGCTGTGATACCTGCTGCCAAGGAGTTATACAGGTTATGTTTACCCTTGAGCGCCAGTTCCTCAAGTTCCATATTGAATGGGGTCGGAATCTCTATCACATAATTCCCTTTTTCAGCATATGCGATGGCACCTTTCCCTTTGAATTCGGAGAATGGGAAGAGTTGGGCTTTCAGGTTGTATTTCTTCAATTCTTCGGTGACGATAGGGTCGTCGTTCCAGAAGATGAATGCATCGCGCTCGGTCTGGTTTTGAGTGATTCGCATCTTAGAGTCTACATAGTTCTGCATACAGAAATCGTAGCGGTCGAGATGGTCGGGTGTGATGTTCATCAGAATTGCAATGTCGGCACGGAATTCATACATATTGTCGAGTTGGAAACTGCTGAGCTCGATGACATAGTAGTCGAAATGTTCTGTCGCTACCTGAAGTGCCAGACTGCTGCCAATGTTGCCTGCGAGACCTACGTTGTAGCCTGCGTTCTTGAGGATGTGGTAGATGAGCGATGTTGTGGTGGTCTTTCCATTCGAGCCTGTAATACAAATCATCTTGGCATCGGTGTATCGACCAGCAAACTCAATCTCGGAGATAATCGGAATCTGTCGCTCCTTCAGTTTCTGCACCATCGGTGCTTTCTCGGGAATGCCCGGACTCTTGATGACTTCATCGGCATTGAGGATAAGCTCTTCAGTGTGCTTGCCTTCCTCCCACTCGATGTGATACTCATCGAGTAGTTGTTTGTATTTATCTTTGATGGCCGACATGTCGCTTACGAACACATCGAATCCTTTTGTTTTTGCCAATACTGCGGCACCTGCGCCGCTTTCAGCTGCTCCTAAAACTACAATACGTTTCATCATCTTATTTTTAATGTTATGATAGTGATAGCTGCCAACAGAATCGTGATAATCCAGAATCGGAGGGTAATCATGTTCTCGTGAAGCACCGTAGTAGGGTACTTGCAGATGTATTTACAATCGGTCAGCAGTTGGTTCTGTTGTACACGGAAGTGGTCGTGAATCGGGGTGCGCTTGAAGACACGCTGCTTCACTCCGCGCTTGTTGCCGCGCTTGGCATACCACACCTGTATGATGACCGAGAGGCTCTCCATGAAGAAGATGCCGCACAGGATGGGAATCATCAGCTCCTTGTGGATGATGACAGCAGTGACAGCGATGACGCCTCCGATTGACAGACTACCCGTATCGCCCATAAACACCTTGGCGGGGTAGGCGTTGTACCAAAGGAATCCTATAAGTGCCCCTACAAAGGCGCAGATATACACCACAATTTCTTCAGAGCCAGGAATATACATCACATTCAGATAGCTAGCGTATGCAATATGGCCCGACACGTAAGCCAGAATACCCAGTGTGGTGCCGATAATGGCAGCGTTACCTGCACACATGCCGTCCATGCCGTCGTTGAGGTTTGCTCCGTTCGATACGGCTGTGATAACGAACGTAGTGACCAGAATGAATAGAATCCATCCACACGCACGTTTCACCTTTCCGTCTTTGATCCAATCGAACACCTCATAATAGTCAAGGTTGTTGTTCTTGAAGAACGGCACCGTGGTCACGGTCGATTTACGTGCCTCACTCTTGTGATACACTTCGGTTGATTGTCCGTTGGTTTCTATTGTCACATTCTCACGAACGACCGCCTGCGGTGATAGCCAAAGAACGATACCTACGACCGTACCCAACACCAGTTGCCCTAGTATCTTGAATCGAGGATTCAGTCCGTCTTTGTTACCCTTCAGCTTGATATAATCGTCGATGAATCCCAACAGACCGAACCACAGGATGGTGATAATCAACAGGTTGATGTAGATGTTGTCGAGCCGACCCAATAGCAGTGCCGGGATGACCACTGCCCCTACAATGATGATACCTCCCATTGATGGGGTGCCTTTTTTCTGCACACCGTATGGGTCGATTTCTGCATCGCGTGCACTCTCAATATGACGTTTGCGTTTCATGTAGGTAATGAATGTCTTACCGGCTGACATGGAGATGATGAGCGACAGCATCAGTGCCAGCAGCGAGCGGAACGAGATATACGACCACATTCCTGCCCCTGGTATGTTGAGATGATCGAGATAATTAGATAAATAATATAACATCGTTTTATTTACTATTTAACCATTTACCATTTACGTTTTTTACATTTTATATTTTTTACATTTAGAGGCTGCCTCTAAAGTTGCCCCACGCATTTCCGAACTTCTTCACGATCGTCGAAATGATGTTTCACACCCTTCACTTCCTGATAGTCTTCATGACCTTTACCGGCTATGAGGATGACATCGCCCTTTTCGGCCATCATGCAGGCTGTCCGGATGGCTTCACGACGATCTACGATGGTTAGTACGCGTTTCATCTGTTCCTTATCCAATCCTGCCACCATATCATTGATGATGTCTTGTGGTTCCTCGAATCGGGGATTGTCGCTCGTAATAATCACTTTGTCGCTTTGACGTACAGCCTCTTGAGCCATCAGGGGACGTTTTCCTTTGTCACGATTGCCTCCAGCTCCGCATACGGTGATGAGTCGCCCCTTACCTTCCAATACTCCATGAATGGCATTTAACACATTCTCCAATGCATCGGGAGTGTGTGCATAGTCTACGATGGCTGTGAATCCATCAGGAGCATTGATGGCTTCCAAACGTCCACTCACAGGTTTCATGCAACTCATGGCAACCAGAACCTCTTGGGGGGCTTTGCCCAACATGATGGCGGTAGCATAGACAGCAAGAAGGTTGTAGACATTGAATTTGCCGATGAACTGCACTCCTACTTCACGACCGTTGATTTCCAGATACATTCCCTCGAAGTGACATTCGATGATTTTTGCCTTGAAATCTGCCGCTTGTTGCACGGAATAGGTTTTGATGGTTGCGCGTGTGTTTTGCATCATCACCATTCCGTTCTTATCGTCGATATTGGTAATTGCGAACGCATCAGCTGGCAATTGGTCGAAGAACTGTTTCTTTGCACGGATATAGTTCTCAAACGTCTTATGGTAGTCCAAATGGTCGCGAGTGATGTTGGTAAACATGCCGCCTGCAAATGTCAGACCGCCGATACGGTTCTGGACGATGGAGTGCGAGCTGACTTCCATGAATACATATTCACATCCTGCTTCTGCCATTTGAGCCAGCAGACGGTTCAATGTAATTGGGTCGGGAGTGGTGTGCTCAGTTGGGATGGCTTCTCCGTCGATATAATTCACAACGGTAGATAGCAGTCCTGCTTTGTGTCCCATGTGGCGGAACATGTTGTAGAGCGTAGTGGCAATGGTGGTCTTTCCATTCGTGCCCGTTACGCCAACCAACTTGAACTTCGTCGAAGGATAATCGTAGAAAGCTGTAGCAAGGTCGCCCACGATATGTTCCGAGTTTTTGACTCGGATATAAGTCACATCGGGGTTGGTCTCCTCTGGAATTGTTTCGCAGACAATAGCTGCTGCTCCCTGTTCGATGGCCTTACCAATGTACTGGTGTCCGTCGCTCTGAGTGCCACGCACTGCAACGAACATCTGTCCCTTGCCCACTTGGCGCGAGTCAATCTGTATGCCACAGATGTCTTGACTCAAGTTGCCTCGTGTCTCTTCTATGATGATATGTTCTAATACTCTTTGAATTTCCATCGTTTTTATTTACCATTTAACTATTTACCATTTACTGTACTGTCTAATAACTAACATCTAGCGTCTAAAGTCTAATGTCTAAAGTCACTCACATTCAATCTCCACAATCTGTCCACGCTGATTCGTTGCCCCAGCTTGAATGCTTTGGTTGACCACCGTGCCCATACCTTTCACTTTCGCACGCATTCCTCGGCGTTCAATTTCGTACACAGCATCACGTACTCCCATTCCATGCAGATCGGGCATGTGGTCGAAGTCGTATTCCATCGCACTGAAGGCTACCGATTTACTTTCGCTGGTGCTGGTTCCGATTTCATCATCCTGTACCCCATGTATGCTTGCGCGTACACCCAGTTGTTCCAGTATCCGACGGGCTGGCCCAACATATCCTTTCTTGATGGACGGTACGAACACCACCAACGAGTCTTTCGCACGTGACAGGTCGCTCGTCACGGCATTCGCATAGATGCTTTCGGCTATCTTCTTGAACACAGGACCGGCTTGTCCACCTCCAGATGCCTGTCCATGCGCCAATCGAATGGCAACGATGCAGGTGTACTGAGGATTCTCTGCAGGGAAGTAACCACAGAAGCTGACGAGGTGTCCGCCACCTTTGTATCCTCCCTTACCGCCAATTTGGGCAGTACCGGTCTTGCCTGCTACGGTGAAGTACTTACTACCGGCTCGTTTGCCGACTCCTTCACCTACCACACGACGCAGCATCTCTTGGATTTGGGTGATGGCTTCAGGACGTGCTATCTGTTGACGGATTACCTCGACCGGCATCTCCTCTACGGTCTCTCCGTCACGTTGAACAGCCTTGACGAACCGTGGACGTACCATCGTGCCGTTGTTGGCAATCGCGTTATAGAAAGTGACAGTCGAGATGGGAGGTATTTGGGTCTCATAGCCGATAGACATCCAAGCCAGTGCGGTTTTCGACCAGTTGCTGCGATCGGGTTTTGGCATACGAATGACAGGTGTGGCTGCTCCGACGAACGGCAACTGCAAGTCGGCACCGATACCGATGCGGTGCAAACCCTCCACGAATTTCTCAGGACAGTCGTGATAGTGTTTGTCAATCAGACGGCTTACTCCGATATTCGATGAGTACATCAGTGTGTGAGCTACATCCATTTCTCCATAACCCCCGCGGTTCCAGTTGTGGTCTTTCATGGAGGAGCCATACATGTTGTACACACCGCCGTTACCATTGGTGGTTTCGTTCACATCGAGCGTACCATCGTCCAGGCCTACGAGGATGGATGCCGTCTTGAAGGTGGAACCGGGTTCCATCAGTGCTGCAAGCGCAAAATTGCGTGCTTCATAGTACTCTCCGTCGTCGTAGAGCGATAGGTTGACGATGGCTTTCACATCGCCTGTTTTAGTTTCCATCAGTACCACAACACCCATATCGGCCAAACCGCCAGACTGCTTGATGACACGGAACTCCTCACGCAAGGCGTTCTCGCTGATGTCCTGCATGGACACATCGATGGTCGATACAATATCGTAGCCGTTGACGGGTTTGATGTCAATGAGGTCGACATAGCGGTTCAGTATCTTCCGTCGGTGCATGATGCCAGGTACACCTCGAAGGAGGGAGTCGTAAGCCAGTTCGAGACCCGACTTTGCCGATTTGTGCTCTTTGTTGTCCTTGTCACCGAACATATCACCGAGTGTACGGCGAGCCAACGAACCGAATGGCTTCTTGCGGTTGTTGCGGGGAATGATGTTCAGACCGACAAAGAACTTATGCTTCTCGTAGTCACGGAAGAAGGGGAGTGACATCAGCTCCTTGTATTGGATGTAGTTGAGTGTCTTGTGACGGCACACCTCGAAATAACGACTTTGCGACATCCATCCTTCAGCCAGATGCTTGCGGTAGTCGGCAGCAGTGGCAGGAGGGCAGATGCGGCTCAACCCTTCACAGATGGAATCGAGTGTCAGGGCGTACACGCCCTTCCCCATGAAGAGGGAATCCTTCGCGAAATAGAAGACAGAATCCTGATGAGAGAACTCGTTGCTCTTAATAGCTTGTTTCGACAATCCCGATTTGAAGTCGATATATACCTTGTAGTCAGGAAGGTCGCTGGCCATCAGTTGTCCGTCGGCCGATAGGATGTTACCACGGGTAGGTTCGACAATCAGACTGTCCTTCTCGAAGTTCTCTTTCTTCACCGTTTCCCATTTCTTCTTGTCGACCGTCATGGTCTTCACCATAAAGAAGATGATACCGACACAGAACAGCAACGCCAGTATGATTACTAGCGTAAACTGACCTGATATGTATTTCTTGTCGAACTTCATTTGTCTAATTCTTCAAAATGAATGGGGGGGTGGTTGAATGGAGTAGGAGCGAATCACCATTGTGCTTTAGCAAATTGACGATTTCCGACTGTCGGCTGGCATTGAGCAACTCGCTCTCGATGGTAAGCACTCGATAGTGCTCTTCCTGCAGTTCTGCCTTCAGGCTGTCTATCAGCAGAGCATCTTGTTGGCTAGAGTAGCGGTTACCTGTGTAGATGATGGCGAGAACAACAAGAAACATGAAGAAGACGACCTGATGGAGCATGAAGCGGCTTTGTAGGATGTCACCTCCGATGATGGACTTCAGGGATATCTCTCCCAAACTGTCTTCGTCCTCATCTTCGTCAGCTTCAGTGAATTTCCTGATAGCCTCCATCGCACGCTCCTGCTCCTCTATCTCCTTCGCTTCTTCTTGGGTCAGCTCTGTGTCTTGTTCTTCAATGATGCTTTTGCTGTCCTCTTCCATGATTAACTCAATTTAAACGCTTAACTCAGTACGTTATCTTTAAACTCTCAACTTTTCACTTTTCACTCTTCACTCTTCA
>JAFXNA010000036.1 GCA_017529865.1 Bacteroidaceae bacterium | reverse complement strand
TTATGAATTATGAATTTTTCATTATCTTTGCGGTGAAATCAATATAATAAAATAAGGAAAGACATGAACATTGCTCAAGATCTCATGGCGCTGATGGATGCCTCACCTGTGAACTTCCTCGCTGCCGAATACGTAGAGAACCAACTGAAAGAAAATGGTTTTACTCCCCTGAAAGCAGAAGACGAATGGCCGGAAATGCATGCTGGCGATCAGTATTTCGTTACAAAAAACAATACGGCGGTCTTTGCTTTTCGCATCGGAACAAAACCTGTAGCTGATGCCGGATTCAAACTCATCTGTGCACACAGCGACTCCCCAGGATTCCGCATCAAACCTCATGCTGAGATAAAGGGTGAAGGTGGTATGGTGAAACTCAACACTGAGGTATATGGCGGTCCTATTCTTTACACATGGTTCGATCGTCCATTAAGCGTAGCCGGACGCGTATTACTTCGTAGCGACAACCCTCTGCAGCCTATCGTACGCCGCATCCGAGTAAAGCGCCCGTTGCTCATCATTCCTCATCTTGCCATTCATTTCAATCGTGGTGTAAACGAAGGAAATCCGCTGAGCAAGCAGAAAGACATGTTGCCCGTACTGGGTATTTTAAATAAGGAGTTGGAAGCAAACGGACTGCTACTGAAGGTTATTGCCGACGAACTGAACTGCAAACAGGAAGACATCCTCGACTTCGACCTCTCGCTCTACGACACCCAGGCAGCTGTGCTGACAGGACTGAATGAGGAGTTTGTCAGCTGCGGACGTCTCGACGACCTCGCAATGGTACACGCAGGCCTATATGCTATTCTCCACTCCACCACTACCGAGATGACCCAAGTGTTAGCGGTATTCGACAACGAAGAGACAGGAAGCGGCACCAAACAAGGAGCAGCATCGCCCGTACTGAAAAACATCATGCAACGCATCAGCGACCAGCAAGGCAACACCGATGGGTTCTATCGTGCCATCGAACGTTCGTTCATGATTAGTGCCGATATGGCGCATGCACTCCATCCCAACTACACCGAGAAGCATGACCCAACGAATCATCCATTGATGGGAGGCGGACCGGTCATCAAGATTAATGCCAATCAGAAATACGTGACCGATGCCGAGAGTGCAGCTGTCTTCGCAGAGATATGCCGTAAGGCTGAAGTGCCCGTGCAGTATTTCGTCAACCATAGTGACAGCGCTGGCGGCAGTACGCTGGGCAATATCCTCACCTCACAGATGCCGATGCGAGGCGTCGATATGGGCAATCCGATGTGGGCGATGCATAGTGTTCGCGAAACCATTTGTGTGAAAGATCAGAAATATGTATGTAAAGCTTTTACACAATTCTTCGCCCTCTAACTGCTGTTTTCCCATAAAATATTTGGTCATTCGAAATAAATCATGTAATTTTGCGCAAAGTAAAAAATAATTAGGAGTTATGTATAAACTGATAAAGACGGTGATGACGGTGAGCGTCATCATGTTGAGTACAACAAGTTTCGCACAACAGCGTTCAATGGATGAAGTGATGCGTATCGCACAGTCACACCTGAGTCAACGTACAGCACGCAACGGACAACGTATGGCACCACCTGTCGAGGCAGCTACCACCCTCCGTGCATCAGAAGTGCTCCCTACCCCGCTCCACATGAGCAATGGTGAGGCTTTTTATGTGCTGACCTACCCCAAGAGCAACTGCTTCGTGATGGTGTCGGGCAATGAACGCATGTCGCCTGTGCTGGCCTATTCCAACGAACACGGATTCGACCTCGAAAACATGGCTCCTCAGACCCGTGCCTTCCTTGAGTCGTATGCAGCTCAGGCAAAAGACCTGCAGAGTGGTGCTCCACGTAAGTTCTATCCCAACCGCGCGCCGAATGACGTTACGCCCCAGAAGGTCGATATGATGCTGTCTACCACATGGTCGCAATACGCTCCATACAACAATCGCTGTCCACTCATCGGTACACAGCATACTCTCACAGGCTGTGTGGCTACCGCGATGGGACAGGTGATGAACTTCTATAAGTATCCTAATGTTGGTATCGGAAGCATCAACTACACCACCCGAACCTCAAAGTTGCCTGTCAGCATTGACCTTGGTGCCCTCTATTACCTGTGGAACAATATGCTCGACAGCTATGCAGGTGGCTATACCGACATTCAGGCGAAAGCCGTTTCCGACCTGCTATTTGCTACCGGAGCTTCCGTAGAGATGGACTACGGACTGCAAGGCAGTAGTTCGGCTTTGAGCGATGCCGTCGGAGCACTCATCAACAACTTCAAGTACGACAAAGATATCGCCCATGTTGTCTTCAGTCGTATGACGACACAGACCGCCCACCAGTTCATCATGAAGGAACTGATAGCCAAACATCCCGTCCTCTGCGGAGGAAACAACGCTCAAGGTGAGGGTCACGCATTCATCATCGACGGAATGACCCCTGATGGCGATAATTACCCCTTCTACCACTTCAACTGGGGTTGGGGTGGACTGAACGACGGCGACTACAAGTTTGTGGATATCGAATACTACAAGGACAACGACATGTTGATCAACTGCCAACCCGAAAACGATGTCACCGACTACGCCACCCTTATTCAGGCAGAATCTATCGAGCCGTCAGTCACTAAAATCAATCCCCAAATGACCAATACGCTGACTGTACGCATCAAGGAATTGTACAATTGTAAATTGGGATCTTTCAACGGAATGCTCAACATTTATATTGTCAGTTCGGATGGCACACGTACCCAGATAGGCGCTCGTGGTATACAAATCGAACACCCCTACTTCTACCCTATCGATGTCAGCTGTAGCGTACCGGAAGATACGCCGTTAGGCAACTACACCTTAGAAGTGGAAGCAGAAGACCTCGAGACAGGAGCCGGAAGCATCGTCTATATAGGTGAAGACCATCCCATCACCATAACCGACGAAAATGTAGATTTCAAGCCAAACGTACAGGTGACGAAAATGGAATTCGTGAAGAGCCTCATGAACGACAGCACTATCTGCGTGGAAATCAAGAACTTCATCAACCTCGATCCTCAACCTTTCAAGGGCGATATTGCACTTACCTTAGCCACTGAGAGCAACAAGGAACTCTGTAAGCTAGGCACACCAGTCAAAGTAAAGAAGGCGCTTGATATGTACTACTTCAACGCAACGATGGATTATCTCATCGGAGTCGTGCCCGACTCCATCTCCGACGGCGTCTACCATGTCACCGCTATGGCTCGCCAGGAAGGATTCGAAGGTTGGGAGTGGGTAAAGAAATATGAAGTACAGGACAATACCATCGTCGGTTACAACAAGGAACTGTACCTCACCATCCAGATTGAAGAAGGAAAAATCAAGACCGACAACATCGTCGTACCAGAGAAATACTTTGCCGACATCGAAACCACCGGAATGACCCTCAACGAAGAAAAATGTAAGGGTCGCACGGTCAGCATCACCATCGACAATTTCGCCAACCTTGGCGACGAAACCTTCCAGGGCAGTCTGTCGCTCGCACTCGCCGATGACAACGGTGATGTCCTCTTCGCTTTCGGAAAGCCCTCCAACTCAGTTTCACTCCCATCCTACAACATTCGCAACAGCGCCCTCACCTTCGAGGCAGAAGTGCCCGACACCGTATCCGATGGCCACTATTTCCTCTGCGTCGCTGCGCAGCAGACTGGTTATATCAACTGGACACCTCTCACGCTCATGGTCATCGAAGACGGTTATATCACAAACCAAAAGGTCGAAAGCTTCTTCGACCTCTGGGTTATCAAGGGACGCCCCACCCTCAACCTCTATAAGCGTGAGGATGTGAACCGCGATGGTATCATCGACACTCAAGACGTGCTCGCTATCTATCAGTTCATGCAGAACTCCACCGGCACGGAAGAAAGCCCCGTAGAAGATGTCAATGGCGACGGAGTGGTCGACACTCAAGATGTGCTCACCATCTATACCTACATGCAGGAGAATTAAGCGTGGAGAGTGAAGTGTGGAGAGTGAAGTGTGGAGAGTGAAGAGCAGAGAGCGGAAAGCAACGCTGTGGAACAGCAACTACACGAAGACATGGATTGCTACATTCATGCTCTATTTCTCGTTCATGTTGCTCATGCCCCTATTCCCCCTTTATCTGCGCGACACCTTTGGAGCCAATAAGGAAACTATTGGTATCGTCCTCTCAGGCTATACCATCGCCGCCCTGTTCATCCGCCCCATCAGCGGCTACCTTGTCGACACCTTTCCACGCAAGGCCATCCTACTCATCTTCTATTTCCTCTTCGTAGCCCTCTCGGCTGGTTACCTTGTGGCAACATCCATCACCATGTTTGCCATCTTCCGAACCCTCCACGGCATCCCCTTTGGCGCCACCACCGTGGCAGGAACCACTATGGCCGTCGATGTGCTCCACCCCACCCGTCGTGCTGAAGGAATCGGCTACTATGGACTTAGCAACAACATCGCAACCGCCATCAGTCCCACCATCGCCATCTGGCTCCTCCACTTCACCGACAGCTACACTCTCCTCTTCTGGATCTCCATTATTATCTCCCTCATTGGCGTTATCATCTGCTCCACCATCCACAACCCCACTTACTCTCAACAATCAACTTCAAAACAACCATTAAACCATAAACTATCAACTTTAAACTTTATAAAGCGCTTCTTCCTCCTCCGCGGCTGGCCCCTCGGTCTCAGCATGGTGTGCTTCTCCATGTCCTACGGTGTCATCTCCACCTACGTAGCCATCTACGCCTCTGAGGAACTGGACATCAAGGAAGGCGCAGGAATCTTCTTTTTCCTCCTTGCAGGTGGACTAGCCCTCTCGCGCTTAACTGGAGCACGAGGTTTGCGACGCGGACGCATCGTCCACAATGCTTCCGAAGGAATGCTCGTATCCCTTTTCGGCTACTTCCTCTTCGCAGCCGTCCATTATCCCATTGCCCTCTATGCTTCCGCCCTTATTATCGGACTGGGCAACGGCCACATGTATCCCGCTTTTCAGAACATGTTCATCAACCTCGCCACACCCCGTCAGCGAGGCACCGCCAATTCCACCCTTCTCACCTCATGGGATACTGGTATGGGACTTGGTGTTCTCTTCGGAGGTATCCTCGCCGAAGCCGTCAACTATCACGCCTCTTTCTGGATGATGTGGATATCCAACCTCACCGGTGTCCTCCTATTTTTCCTCTTTGCCCGCCAGCAGTATTTACGCTATACACTAAGTAAATAGCCCCTTTGGTTGATTTCTGTTTATGGTGTTTATTGGTCAATATGGTGAAAATACAACAGAATGTGATAAAAAATGTTAGGAACATGTGGCGGTATAGGAATTTATTCCTATCTTTGCATCTTCAAAATTGGTTATAGGTTATTGGTTATTGACGAAAAAATTGTAATTAAGATATGACAAAACGATTTATTAACATTGCTATGATTGCAGCATCCGTACTGGTGTGGTGGGGATGCGACGGAAAGAAAGCACCTACAGAGAACATTCCGTACGTAAAGACGGAGGTTGTGAAAAACGAGAATAAGGTAAACAACCTAACTTTCCCAGGTAAAACGAAGTCGGCTGACGACATCAATGTGTCATTTCGTGTGAGCGGACCTATCTTGAAGGTCTACGTAAAAGCAGGTGACCATGTAAAGAAGGGGCAGCTCATCGCTGCAATGGACCCTCGGGACTATCAGACGCAGTTGAATGCTACCCAAGCTGAATATGCCAGCATCAAGGCAGATGCAGAGCGTATCATCGCCATGTATAATGAAGAAAGCACAACAGCGAGCAACTATGACAAGGCTCGTTACGGACTGGAACAAATCACTCAGAAACTGAATAATCACCGCAACCAATTGGCTGACACGAAACTATATGCTCCAATCGATGGATATGTGCAGGAGGTGTTGCACGAAGGAGGCGAAACAGTATCGGCTGGTATGCCTATCGTTTCGATGTTTGGCAGCGGCACCTTGGAGGTGGAAATCAATGTGCCTGCATACGACTATGCCAACCGCGACCGTATGAGTACGATGTACTGCAAGTTTGACTTGTTGCCTGAAGAGACCTTCCCACTGAAGCTGCATAGTATCAGCGCAGAGGCGAACTCGAACCAGCTATACACCGTTCGCTTGCGTTTCATGGGTCAGTACGACCGTTCAAAGATTACACCAGGTATGACAACGATGGTGTATGTGAGCTACGACAACGAAACTTCGGACGCAAGGGTTTATATTCCATCGAGTGCCATCGTAGAGGATAAGGGGCAGACACATGTATTCGTTTACGACCCAAAGAGCGAAACCGTGAAGAGCCGCAACATCTCCGTAGAGCGTCTGCATCGCAACGGTACGGCTGAGGTGACCAGTGGATTGGAGGATGGTGAGACCATCGTGACAGCTGGTGTACACCACATTACCGACGGAATGAAAGCGAAACCAATGCCTAAGAGTTCGGAATCTAACGTAGGAGGACTGTTGTAATTCATAATTTATAATTCATAATGCAAAATTAAGAAAGATATGGATTACGGAAAATGGGCACTAAATAATACCAAGCTGGTCAGCTTCATGATTGTGGTGCTGATTGCAGGCGGATTCCTGAGCTATCTGAAGATGCCGAAACTGGAAGACCCTGCTATCAAGGTACGACAGGCAATGATTGTGACTACCTACCCAGGTGCTTCGGCACATCAGGTAGAGTTGGAGGTAACTGACCAAATAGAGAAAGCCATACGTGAGGTGGCATCAGTGGATAATGTGCAGAGTCAGTCGATGAACGACCTGAGCATCATCACAGTAGAACTGTTGACCACAACGAAGGATATAGAACAGCAATGGGACATGTTGCGCCGTAAGGTGACAAACGTACAAAGCAAATTACCTGCCGATGCGAGTGTTCCAATCGTGAGAGACGACTTCGGTGATGTGTACGGAATGTTCTATGCCCTGACAGGCGATGGGCTGGAGGACAACGAACTGGGCGATTATGCCGAGTTGATGAAGCGTGAACTGATTGACATCGAAGGTGTGTGCCGTGTGGACATCTACGGCAAGCGCAGTCAGTGTATCAATATAGAACTTCATCAAGACAAAATGGCCAACTTGGGTGTGATGCCGATGGAGGTGATTTCCACCCTTAATGGTCAGAACAAGACAGTTTATGCCGGCTATTACGACAATGGTAACAACCGCATTCGTGTGAGTGTGAGCGACCGCTTTAACAACCCAGAAGACATCGGCAACATGCTGATTCAGGGACACGACGACAAGCAGCTACGCATCAGAGACATCGCACAGGTGTTACCTGCCTACGAGACTCCGACCCGCAATGCCTTGAAATATGATGGCGAGCGTGCTATCGGTATCTCTGTAGCCTGTCTGGCCGAAAAGGATGTGACGAAGATTGGTAAGATTGTCGAAGAGAAACTCGAAAATATCGAACACCGTCTGCCTGCAGGTGTGGAATATCACAAGGTATTCTTCCAACCTGAACGTGTGTCGAACGCCCTTAATACGTTCCTTATCAACCTCTTGGAATCCGTGCTGATTGTGGTCATAGTGCTTATCTTCACAATGGGTATCAAGAGTGGACTGATTATCGGTATGAGTCTGGTGACCATCGTGTTCGGTTCGTTCCTTGTGCTGAACGGATTCGACGGCACCCTGCAACGTGTGAGTCTTGCATCGTTCATCCTAGCAATGGGTATGCTGGTCGATAATGCCATCGTGATTGTGGATGGAATCCTGATAGACAAGAAGAAAGGAAAACCACATATAGAAGCCCTGACGAGCATCGGACGTAAGACAGCGATGCCCCTTTTGGGTGCGACCCTCATCGCCATCCTCGCCTTCCTGCCTATCTTCCTCAGTCCCGACACGGCAGGTATCTATGTGCGCGACCTGTTCATTGTGATTGCTGTGTCGCTGCTGCTCAGTTGGCTGCTGGCACTCACTCATGTGCCGATTATGTGTAAGCGACTGCTGTTCACCAAGAAGGCTGTCCGTGCATCAATACAAGCCGCTAACGGTCAGACGGAAGAGGAGGAAGACCTGTACAAAGGCAAGGCGTATGCAGTGCTGGAGGGTATTCTGCGCTTCGGACTGAACCACCGCATCACATTCGTGATTGGTGCGATTGCCTTGTTCGCCCTCAGCGCCTTCTGTTATAAGTTCCTCGACCAGGCGTTCTTCCCTGATATGGAGTACGACCAGCTCTACATGGAATATAAACTGCCTGAGGGCAACAATTCCACACAAGTGGAGCAAGACCTGAAGGAAATCTGCGACTACCTGAAGACCCGCGAGGAAATCAAGCACATCACCACTTCGATTGGTGGTACACCAAGTCGTTACAATCTGGTGAGAAGCGTTGCTACCCCATCGTTGGCATACGGTGAACTCATCATCGACTTCACATCACCATCAACGTTGGTCAAGAATATCGATGAGATTCAAGCTGAACTCAATAACCGCTATCCGCAGGCATACATCAAACTGAAACGCTACAACCTGATGTACAAGAAGTACCCTATCGAGGCGATGTTTACTGGTCCCGATCCAGAGGTGCTGCATCAGTTGACCGACTCAGCGATGGCAGCGGTACGCCGTAGCAACATGGTATATCTGCCCACAACCGACTGGGAACCACGTTGCCCGAAACTCACTGTAGAATACAATCAGTCGTCAGCCCGCAACAGCGGATTGTCACGTAGCGAAGTAGCTACCTCAGTCCTCGCCTATACAGGTGGTATACCGATTGCGACATTCTTCGAGGGTATCAATCCGAAAAAGGTGTATGTGAAGTGTGTGGACGAAGAGGGCGAGAACATCGACAACCTGAAGAACGTAGAGGTGTTCGGTTTGCTGCCCAATATCTCGCGTGTAGCGAATAAGGAATACCTGATGAAAGTGCTGACGGGTAGCATCAGCAAAGACAATGTCATCGAAGACCTCACAGGAACCACCCAGCTGCGACAGATTGCCTCAGAGATTAAGGTAGAATGGGAAGACCCTATCGTGATGCGCTATAACGGTCAGCGTGCACAGCGTCTGCAATGCAGTCCGCGTCCAGGCGTCGGAACCGAAGAGGCACGTGCATCGTTAGAGAAAGAATTGGCGAAGATACAGTTGCCTGAAGGCTACGAGATGTCTTGGCAAGGCGAGAAGAAAGCAAGCGACGACTCCATGAAGTATCTGTTTGCGAACTTCCCATTAGCGATTATCCTGATGATCGGTATCCTGATTCTACTGTTCAAGGACTACAAGAAACCAGCGATCATCTTCTGCTGCATCCCACTCATCCTCACAGGTGTGATTCCATCGGTACTCATCTCAGGCAAGTCGTTCGGATTCGTCGCCATTGTGGGTGTGTTAGGACTCATCGGTATGATGATCAAGAACGGTATTGTGCTGATGGACGAAATCAACTTGGAAATCAGCAGCGGCATGAATCCCTACGAGGCACTCATCAACAGTTCGAAGAGTCGTCTGCGTCCAGTGATGATGGCATCCCTGACCACCATCTTGGGTATGATTCCGCTCGTGCCCGATGCGATGTTCGGTTCGCTCTCAGTCACTATCATGGGTGGTCTGTTCATGGGAACCCTCATCACCCTCATCTTCATCCCTGTACTCTATTCATTATTCTTTAAAGTAAAAGCATGAAACGAAACATCATATATGCCATCCTGATGATTGCCCCTACCCTATGTATGGCGCAGTCGGAACTGCTGACACTTGAAGCTTGTCAGCAGATGGCCCTTCAGAACAACGTCGAGATTGCCCGTTCGCAAGCACAAGTCGAACAAATGGGATATGACGTCAAGTCGTATAAGTCGAACTACTACCCACGTCTCAACCTTATGGCGTACGATATGTACTCCACCGCTCACGGCGACCTCACCATCACTGGCGGACATTTGCCCATCTACACCCTGAATCCCGCAACTGGAACATACGTGCCCAATGTCACCCCCAATGCTGACGGAAGCTATACGCTCAACCAGTATGCCGACTTCCCTGATCAGAAGATGGAATACAAGGTAAAGAACGTATTCATGGGTGTCCTGATGCTCACACAACCCATCTATATGGGCGGTAAAATCACGACAGCCTACAACATGTCGCTCATCGGACGCGAGATGGCCGAACTGAACGTGTCGCTCACCAAAGACGAGATACTTGTCAAGACAGGCGAGTCATACTTCCTGGCAGTCAAGGCGAAAGAGATGATCGAGGTAGCGAAGAAATACAAAACCCTCCTCGAGGAGTTGAGCCGCACGGTGGACAACGCTGTCAAGAACGGACTGAAGACCCGTAACGACAAGATGAAGGTGCAAGTGAAGCTCAACGAGGCCGAACTGAACCTCACGAAAGCAGAGAACGCCTACCGACTGGCACGCATGAATCTATGTCACTATATCGGACGTCCGCTGACCTCCGACATCGAGGTGGCAAGCCAGGATTACACAAACGAGACCTCGTTCCATCCCAACATCAATAAGACCATCAACATCACAGGTCGTCAGGAGTACGAGTTGCTCAACAAGAAAGTAGAGCTGGCCGAGAAGCAGATTGCCCTCACACGCAGCGACTATCTGCCCAACGTGGTGCTGACAGGAGGTGTGATGTATGCCAACGGAGCCGAACTGGCAGGAAAAAAACTCATCGACGGGGCCTCTGCATCCGTCGGTATCGGTGTGAAGATTCCACTCCTCACCTTTGGTGAGAATACCAATAAAATCCGCTCAGCCAAATCGAAGCAGGTCATCGCTCGATTGGAGCAGGAAGACCTGAACGAGAAGATGATGCTCGAGCAGCAGCAGGCACTCAACAATGTGGAAGAGGCAGAGAAGATTGTAACCTTCACCACCTCAGCCCTCACACAGGCAGAAGAAAACATGCGACTGTCGAAGCAGCAATACGAGGTAGGCACAGAGACCCTGTCCGACCATCTTGAAGCACAGGCACTTTGGCAGAACTGCTATGCATCGAAAATCGATGCCATCTGTCAGTATCAGCTGGCGTGGTTAAAATATCAGAAGTCGAAAGGAGAAATCGGTCGCTGATGGCACGAATTATGTCGATAGACTACGGGCAGAAACGTACCGGTATCGCGGTATCCGACCCCCTGCAGATGATTGCCAATGGACTGACAACAGTCGATACGGCACAACTGCTTGACTTCATTGCCGACTACCTCTCAAAAGAACAGGTAGAGCGGATTGTGGTGGGCTATCCCAAGCAGACAAACGGAGAAGACTCGGAGAACATGAAACGAATCACCCCCTTCGTCAACCGTCTGCGCAAACTCTACCCCACCATCACCGTAGAGCTGTACGACGAACGCTTCACATCAGTACTCGCCCATCGAGCCATCATCGAAAGCGGCATAGGTCGCAAAGCCCGACAGGATAAGGCACTCGTCGACAAAATCAGTGCCACCATCATCCTGCAAGACTATATGGAAAGGAAGACCCACCCCCTGTGCCCCTCCCTGTAATGGAGGGGAGTGGTTACCACGAGATGTTACATCCTTTGGTAATAACTCTCCCCATTCAGGGGGAGCGGGGAGGGGGTCCGAGAATTAAATAAAATTAAATAGTAAATAGGAAACTTTTGGAGCAGCGAGTGCAGAATTGAACTTGTTCAAATTATGCCGAGTCGTGACAAAAGAAAACGAAGTTAAATCGTCAAATAGTAAATCAAATTATGGTATTACCAATGTACATATTCGGTCAGCCAGTACTCCGTAAAGATACGGAAGAAATCACGACCGACTATCCCAACCTTCAGGAACTGATACAGAACATGTTCGAAACCGTGCAGAAAGCCGACGGAGTAGGTCTCGCGGCTCCGCAGGTAGGACTGTCCATCCGTCTGTTTATCATCGACCTCAATGCCCTGAAGGAGGACTATCCCGAATACGAAGGGTTCCTGCATGCATACATCAATCCACAGATTGTGGAAGTGAGCGACGAAACGGAAGTCATCGAGGAAGGCTGCCTCAGTGTGCCAGGCATTCACGAAAGTGTGCGCCGCCCGAAGTCAGTACACGTCACCTATCTCGACGAGAATCTCCAGCCCCACGACGAATGGATTGATGGATTCGCAGCGCGTGTGTTCCAACATGAGTACGACCACTTGGAAGGGAAACTCTTCGTCGACCATCTGTCCACACTGCGTAAGCAGATGATCAAGAAGAAGTTGCTCGCCATGACGAAAGGGAAAGTAAACTGTGCCTATAAAGTGAAGCACGGTTGATATGGTTATTCTAAAGTATAGCGTCTAACGCCTGAAGTCTAAAGTCAGAAACGTTTTTAGGATATGAGGTTTCGTTCAGTCATCGCCCTACACTTCTGGGGCTTTTCACTGTTACTCTCAGCACAGATCAATGCTGAGCGTATGATGATGATTGGACGTAATGCCCTGTCCTACGACGACTATGCACTGTCCATTCAGTACTTCAGTCAGGTCATCTCAGCCAAACCCTATCTCTACGAGCCGTATTTCTTCCGAGGACTGGCAAAGTTCTACCTGGAAGACTACACAGGCGCAGAAGTCGATTGCAGCAAGTCCATCAACCTCAACCCCTATTACGTCAATTCCTACGAAGTGCGAGGTCTGTCGCGCATCAACCTGCAAGACTATATGGGAGCAGCACTCGACTACGAAGAGGCTATCCGCATCGACGATAGCAATCGCGCCATCTGGCACAATATGGTGTTGTGCTACCTCGAAATCGACAGTCTTGCACGTGCCGATTCCGCACTCGTGCGCTTCATTGCCAAGTGGCCGAAATATGCCGACGGTTATCTGTTGAAATCCGAAGTGCAGTTGAAACAAGGCGACACCATCACCGCAGAGATGTATACCGACCGCGCACTCGACGTAGACCCTTACGACATGCATGCCCTGTCGACCAAAGCAGCCATGCTGATGCGCCGCGAAGAATATGCCGAAGCAGAGAAATCACTCAACGAAGCTATTCGCATCCAGCCCAAACAAGTGCGAAACATCATCAACCGAGCACTCTGTCGTTACCAGCAAAACAACTACCGGGGAGCGATGGCCGACTACGACCTCGCACTCGACATCGACCCCACGAACTTCATCGGACACTACAACCGCGGATTGTTGCGAGCCAATGTAGGCGAAGACAACAAAGCCATCGAAGACTTTGACTTCATCCTCGATCGCGACCCCGACGACATCATGACCCTCTTCAATCGAGCCCGGCTCTACGACCAGACAGGCGATTATCAGTCCGCCATTCGCGACTACACCAAGGTGATTGAAGAGTTCCCCAAGTTCCTCTACGGCTATCAGCTGCGAGCTGAGGCACGACGCAAAATCGGAGATACACGTGGAGCAGCAAAAGACGAAGAGCACATCCTGCGCGAGAATATCGCCCATCGATACGGCTACTCCACCCCTACCAGCCGTCAGAAGAATCGCACACGAAAGAAGTCGGAAATCGACCTCAACGACTATCAACAACTCGTCGAAGAAGACGACTCGAAAGTCTATGAAGACGAGTTCCGAGGAAAGATACAGAACAAGGCCAGCGAAATGAAGCTCCTGCCCATCATCGTCCTCACCGACAACGAAAACGTTGCCACCGAAAGCGTACTCAACGACTACACCATCGAGGCATACGGCCTCACGAAACAAGTAGTCGACGATTTCCGCAAAGGAATCGAACTATGCATGAAAGCCGACGAAGAACGACTCTCAGCACCAGAGACAAAAGATAACACAAGCACTCTCCCATTAAGGGAGAGCGGGGAGAGGGTCTACAATCTGCAATACATTGCACAGGCAGCCGAGTGTTTCAAACACTGCATCGACAAAGCCCCACAGTTCGCCGAAGCACATTACAACTACGCCTACACCCTGGCCCTGCAAGGGAAGTCAGCAGATGCCATCAGCCAACTCACCATCGCAGTCGAACAGAAACCACAATTCGCAATGGCGTGGTTCAATCGCGGCCTGCTTAACCTCTTCGCCGAAAACCATACAGCAGCCGTCAGCGACCTCAGCAAGGCCGGCGAACTCGGCATCTATCAAGCATACAGCATCATCAAACAAAGCAGAAAGAAATAGCTTAGTTGCTTAATAGCTTAATAGCTTAATTGTAAATAAATAAACAAATAAATAAAATAGATAAATAGTAAATCGTAAATGATTAAATAGTAAATATAACGATGAAACAAACAGCAATCCTACTGCTCCACTGCCCCGACAAGCAGGGAATCATCACAGAAATCACAAAATTCATTACCGACAACAACGGTAACATCATCTATCTTGACCAGTATGTAGACCACGTCGAAGAGCATTTCTTCATGCGCGTAGAGTGGACACTCGAGAACTTCCTCGTGCCAGTCGAAAAGCTCGAGGAATATATTCGCACCCTCTATGCCCAGCGCTACGATATGCAGTTCAGCCTCTATTTCAACAACGTACGTCCACGCATGGCACTCTTCGTATCAAAGATGAACCACTGCCTCTACGACCTCCTGGCACGCTATCAGGCAGGCGAACTCAATGTCGACATCCCCTGCATCGTGTCCAACCACGAAGACCTGCGCCCCGTAGCCGAGCAGTTCGGCATCCCTTACTATGTGTGGAAGATCGAGAAAGACTGGTCGAACAAACGTGAGGTCGAGCAAGCCGAGATGGAGCTGCTCAAAGAGAAGCGCGTCACCTTCATCGTCCTTGCACGTTATATGCAAATCATCTCCGACGAGATGATCAAGGCCTACCCCAACAAGATCATCAACATCCACCACTCGTTCCTCCCAGCCTTCATCGGAGCGAAGCCCTATCATCAGGCCTACCAGCGAGGTGTGAAAATCATCGGAGCCACCAGCCATTATGTCACAGCCGACCTCGATGCAGGCCCCATCATCGAACAGGATGTCGTTCGCATCACTCATAAGGACACACCTGAGACCCTCGTGCTCAAAGGAAAAGACCTCGAAAAGATTGTGCTCTCACGAGCTGTCAAGAAACATGTCGAGCGCAAAATCCTGACCTACAAAAACAAAACCATCATCTTCAGTTGAGGTGATGGTTTTTTATGAGCCCATTCAAAGAGAAAAGCCCCCATTTCTATTAAGCTGTTAAGCTCTATAACCAATAACTCATAACCAATAACCATGATATACCATAGCTCCCAAGAAAACTGTAATCTGTAACAACTGTAACCGGTTTTAAGCATCCAACATCTTGGCGTCTTCAAGGAACTCATAGATACCCATCAGCACAATACCCTGCTCATCACGTCGCAGTTTCATACGTTCGCCCACTATCACTATTTTCTTGAATGAATCGCTTATCTGTTGTAGCGAACGTTTTTCCTGCTGCATTTTCACATCGTCGGGCAGTTTATAGGCCGACTGGAGATAATAACAGCGCGAACCGAGGTTGCAAACAAAGTCCACCTCCAGCGTCACACGTTGCCAATTCCCCTCATCATTCTTTATGCGGATATTGACATTGCCCACATCCACAAGGAATCCACGATAGCGCATCTCGTTGTAGATCACGTTTTCCATCAGGTGGTTTTCTTCGGTCTGGCGGAACGACAGAATGGCATTTCTCAGGCCCATGTCTTTGAAGTAGTATTTAGGCGTAGTGCCTATATACTTACGGCCTTTGATATCGTATCGTTCAGACTTCTCAATCATAAAAGCATCTTCGAGATAACTGATATAGGTATCAATAGTCTTGTCCGTGATATTGTTCAGACGCTTTACGCTCTTAAACGTGTTAGCCAGATTAGTAGGGTTCACAGGAGTGCCTACACTCGATGCCAATATACGCACCAGTTCCTCGAACTCTGCCTTGTTCTCGATGTTGTGACGCTCGTAGATGTCGCTCAGATACACCGTTCGATAAAGGTTTCTGAGGTAGTTGACCTTTTTGTCTTCGCCCTTGATAGAAAGAATTTTGGGCAGCCCACCGTATGTATAATAGTCTTGCCAACCATCCACGATGTCACCCTCGTAGGCCGTCATATACTCCTTAAAAGTGAGAGGCCAGACATGAATCTCGTCGCCACGACCACGGAACTCAGTAGCAATATCACTTGACAGGAAATGAGAATTAGAACCTGTTACATAGACGTCGGCATTCTCCTTAATTACCAACGAGCCTAGCATATCCACGAAATCATTGACCTTCTGAACCTCGTCGATGATGATGTAGTACTGCTCATCATCTTTCATTTGTGCATCCACCCAATCCAAAAGGTAATCAGGGTCGCAAAATGCCTTCTGTCTCCTGTCTTCCAAATCGATGATAAGGATATGGTCTTTACTGACCTTTTCTTCTAAAAGATAATCCTTAAACAGCGTTTTCAGCAGATACGACTTGCCGACGCGCCTCAGTCCGGTTACAATTTTTATCAGCCCATTATCTTTAGAGTCAATGAGTTGCTGCATATAAACAGGCCTATCTATTTTCTTCATTTTTAGGAAATTACATTATTATCTTTCTGTTCTAATTACGGATTTTTGGCAATATAGCCATAAATCCGTTGCAAAAGTAGTAAAAAGAAACGAATTAAGCACTATAAGCATAAGTAAATCTTCAAAAATCTCACATTTTCACCTCGATTTTTGATAAAAAACTCGCATTTTCCTATCTTTTCCCTTTTGTTAACCATTATCCATAACCAATAACCTATAACCAATAACCATTACAAATAACAACTGTAACTAGCTGATTAAGGAAGTGGTGTTGGGGTGTACATTAATGCTCTCCGCTGTGAAGCTCAGGGGAGTTTTTGTTTACTGACTTCTCCGCAATAATAATCAGTTGTTCTTCAAATCCTCATCAGCTGCCATCATCATGTCTTCTTCGTCATCATCTTGCAGATAGGAAACGGACTTTTTATGCAGAGGCATAACTTTTGCATCTTTTGCCGTAAATGCTGCTATCAGGCTTATCTGTTGGGCAAGTTCTTCAACATCCGTTGAGTTTTCTTCGCTTTCAGCTTTCTCGTATTTCTTGAAGTTCTCTGCCTGTTCGAAAATCTCCTTGAACACATCATCCTGCGGAACTGGCGGATAGTCATGGTCTGCCAGAATGAGAATCAAATCCATCTGAAGCTCTGCCTTAATATCGGAACGATTAGCCCAGTCCGTATATTTAGACTTGTCATCTATCATCTTCTTTACGGCAGCGGCCAATTTCAACAGCTTATCCTCAGGATATTCAAAGCCAAACTTATTAGCAATCTCTTTCAATATATCGTAGAAGGCTTTCTCTTCGTAGGTGATGCCCAAATCCTTGAAAGATTTCTTTTCCTTATTTACCTCCTTCAAGAGCTCTGCCATCTGCTTAGCCACTTCGTCCAACACCTCCTGTGCAGAAACGGCATTATCGCTTCTATCGTTATATCTCTCTACCAAGGCATTCAGGCGTTTGGTGAAATCGACTCCCTTAATCTTATTGACTTTCTTAAACTCGGTGATGACTGAACGCAATAATTTCTCCATCAGTTTCACCTTCGTATTGGGCAGGTTCAATTTCTCCAGCCTTGCCATGTATTCCTCACTCAATAGATCGAGATCTCGGGTATCGACATTTACCTGAGCCACTTCTTCTACGCCATCCGACTGCAAGGCCTGTTGTAGCATCATGCTCACCTTGCGGTTCATCTGAGTGACGTCTGGTGCATTGCCCTTTGTCAGCTTATAGATAATAGAACGAACACCTGTGAAGAAATGGATATCTTCTCTCTCCTTATTTGTGATATCGTCATGATTAGAACAGATGTTGAACGCAGATTTCAACTTCTTGACATGACCCATGAATAAGTTCTGCGTCTTTTCGGTGCTCTGAATAAACTCTGCTGCAAGTTTTAAGCATTCCAATTGTTCCAAGGGTGAACCCGTTGTGAACTTCGAATAATCAAACTGGGCAAAGAGTCGGCGCAGGATATCCAGTTCATCCTTTACCATTGTCAGCGACTTCTCAATGGTTTCGATGTTTTCACCGATGTCGCCACCTCCGGCATATTGCTTCAGGGCATTATTCATGTTGCTCTTGATGCCCAGATAGTCAACTACCAAACCCTTATCCTTGCCTTCATACACGCGGTTTACTCTCGAAATGGTCTGAATTAGCGTATGTTTCTGTAGCGGCTTGTCAATGTACATCGTATCGAGACACGGCGCATCGAACCCTGTAATCCACATATCCACCACGATGGCAATCTTAAAATCAGAATCGGGATCCTTAAACTGGATATCCAACTTCTTCCTGTCTTCATCTGAACCGAGCAGGTCGTAAAGCTTTTGCTCATCATCCTTCGAGCGAGTCATCACCATCTTAATCCGATTCTCTTCCCACTCAGGACGCAAAGCAATAATCTGCTTATACAAATCGTAGGCTATCGGGCGACTGGTGCAAACAAACATAGCCTTGCCGCAAACTGTACTGCCTTCCTCAATGCGTTTTTCGTAATGCTCAACGAAATCCTTAGCTACAGCTGCCAGACGTTTGGGATCACCAATAATGATATTCATCTGAGTGACGGCCTTCTTGCTTTCCTCAATTTGATATTCATTGGCTCCCTCTTCCTCACATTTCTTGTAGTAGTTCTCTATCTCTTGCAACTGTCTGTTATCAGCAAAAACCTTAGCAGCCCTGCCCTCATAGACAATACGCCGGGTGATGCCATCAGCCACAGACTCTGTCATGGAGTAACTGTCAACAACCTCGCCAAATACATCTATTGTCGAATCAATCGGGGTTCCTGTAAAACCTACATACGTGGCATTCGGCAGCGAGTCATGCAGATATTTGGCAAAACCGTAACTACGACGAACACCAGCATCCGTAATCTTCACGTTTTGTTCCACATTGACCTGAGAACGATGGGCCTCATCAGAGATACAAATGATATTAGCACGGTCTGACAACAGGTCGATATCTTCAGAGAACTTCTGAATTGTAGTCAGGAATACGCCACCGCTTTTTCTTCCTCTCAGTCTCTCGCCCAATTCCTTTCGAGTTTCTACATTGATGACTGTCTCATCACCAATAAACTGCTTGGCATTAACAAACTGCGCAGAAAGCTGGTCATCAAGATCGGTTCTGTCTGTAATCAAAACTATTGTTGGTGATGCCATGTGGCGACTACGCATCAGGATACGTGTCAGGAAAAGCATCGTCAGACTCTTGCCACAACCCGTAGCACCAAAGTATGTTCCACCTTTACCGTCACCTAATATATTAATATGTGAATGTTCCAGTATATTCTCATAGAGCCGATGAGTAGCAAAGAACTGCGGATAACGGCAGACTATCTTCAATTCACTCTTGGAGTTATCGGGGAAGAAAACAAAGTCCTTCAAAACGCTTAGCAGTCTTTCCTTTCGGAATAATCCCTGCATCATCGTATGCAAAGAGTCAATGCCGTCATTTGGCTTATCCGTGCGCTCTATCTTGCGCCATGCATAGAAGAAATCGTAGGGAGTAAACAACGTACCGTATTTGTTGTTCACACCATCGCTAATCACCACAAAGGCATTATAACGGAACAGATTGGGAATATCCCTGCGATAGCGAACGGTCAACTGGCTAAAGGCATTCATGATAGTAGCATCCGTCTTCACAGCACTCTTAAACTCCAGCACCACGACGGGCAGTCCGTTTACATACACGATACCGTCTGGAATACGTTTCTGCGTTCCTTTTATCTCCAACTGGTTCACCACCTTGAAGATATTCCTCTCTACGTTCTCAAAGTCTATCACCTCAACAAACAAATCTGGCCTCGAAGCATCCTCACGCTTGATGGTGAAGCCCTCTGTCATTAGCCTATACGTCTGTGCATTCTGGATATAGAGCGGTGCACCATTATCAGCGGTTAGCTTGGCCAATACACGCTCTACCTCCATTGGTGTGATTCCTTCATCGCTGTACCTATCCATCAGATACATCCGCAGGTCATCACGCAATAACACTTCCGACAGTTCTTTGTGGATTGTCTCACCATTCACGTAACTGTAGCCCTGTTGTTCAAACAGCTCCATGATAGCCATTTCCAGTGTATGTTCGTTGAAGTATGACATAATCTTACTGTTTTAAGTTTCCCATTTTGGCTAATAAGAGGGATTGGAGTTGGGAGAGTTTCGAGTTTTCTTGCTTTCGAAGATGAATTTCTCGAAAGATTGGATTCTCCATACCTCTTAATTCTTTTATCAAATCATGAGGTGGTATAATTGCTGGAATTGACATCATATTTTCTTGATTTATCTTGGCCTGAACTCCGCCTGTAACGATATCTTTTACGTTCGTTTGCTTTAGGAACAAGTATAACAGATTTTCATCAAATCCATTCTTCCCCTTTAAAATATGAGCGTGATTATTGACCCAAAACTTTCCTCTCACATATTGAATTACTGGAGTATAATCGTCATTCATGACGGTACCATCTTCACCCATCAAAATGTAATCCCCATCAAAGATATAATCATCCACGTAATCCATCAATGCAGCAGCTCCGTAATATGGATATATCCTTTTAGACGAATCCATTTTATCACGGTCATATCCTGCCACAGGTTTCCTTTTTGAATCAAAACAATCACAAATATCCTCAAGTTTTCCAACTTTCCAGCCTTCTGGCAGGTTTTCTTTGTCAATGCCATCAACGAACATTTTGCGGTAGAGGGCTTGGGCTGTGGCTTCGAGTTTTTCAATCATCTGCTCATTCAGACGAATGCGGCGTTTGATTTGTCTGTCAGCCTTAACTATTTCACGTTGTACTTCTATTGGAGGAATCTTAATATCGAACTCTGCAATATTTGCAAAACGGCAATATTCTCTGGCAGATCCTAAGCCTATATAGTCACAATGCCTGGCAAACTCATCTCTCTTGATATGCAAGTTTAAGAATTCTGGAAGGACAACATTTTCGTCTTTCACGTAAAAGACTTCATAAAGAGAAGAGCATAATGCTTTATCCAATTCCAAGTTTAGAGCAATTGAATTAAGTTCCATACGAGCAGGATTGAATACAAAGTCATTTTTATAGAACACATTGTATATGCTCGTATCAGCCTCTTCCACCTTGGGTTTAATAAAGCCTTCTCTTGACACACCTCTAATCGGCAAGTCATAGTCTTTATTCTTCTCGCGACGTTGAACTATTAGGTCGCCTAATTTATACTTAGTCAATTGCATAGCCAAAGTCCTCAAATAAAGCTTTTAACTCCTTACTGCTCTCTTCTTCCTGCTTAAGCAATTCTCGCATTTCTTCTTGCAACTGCTTCATCTTTGTATCATAATCAACATGCTCATCCCTATCCCTAAATTCAATATACTTACTTGGGACAAGACTCCAGCCTTTTGCTTCTATCTCATCAATGGTGGCTGAATAGCAATATTCTGCCTCATTGTGATAGGTCGCTTCGTAGCCTTCGCGCTGCCAGTTGTGGAAGTTCTCTGCAATTATTTGGATTTGGTCAGGAGGAAGTTGAATGAATTTCTTTTCGTAGGGTTCTCCCCATTGGCGTAAATCAATGAACCTAAAATCCGCAACTATCATCCAATACACGATTAAGGGTAGATTTATGAGTCGTTAGTAGCAGCTTTCAGTAAAAAGCAACAGCACAACATCAATATGTAGCCACCATCCCCTTACCCCACGATGCGACTTGAGGTAAT
>JAFXNA010000035.1 GCA_017529865.1 Bacteroidaceae bacterium | reverse complement strand
CGCCTCAATAATGCTCAAGCAAGCTTGGCATTCTGTTCGGCTTAAACGCATTATTCACTTCGTGCAGAATGCTGCGCCTCAATAATGCTCAAGCAAGCTTGGCATTCTGTTCGGCTTAAACGCATTATTCAACAATAACCCTAGGTTATTCGGCGATAAGGGCGGATTATTGAAATTTACTGGAAATGGAAACAGAGAGGCTACTGTTTTCTGTGTTTTTCTCCTCAAATGCCATGCTTTTTGCTGTTTGGAACAATGCAATTGGGCAACCCAAAGGGTAATGAACATATAGTATCATACTAAAGGTGCTTTAGTATTAGGGTAAAGGGTGTTTAGTATCATACTAAATTTTTGACAAGAATCAAGAAGATTAGACAACGTCAATAAAAACAGCACAGCTTTTTCGAAGGTGTCCATTGATTCAGTACGACTTCAATAAAGGTGTCTAATGTTTAAGCTAATAAGAGAAAAAGTATCTAGTAAAATCAGGAAAAGTCATCCCATTTTCTATGCTATTTTTTTGAATCGATTCAACTCATCAATCGAATCGATTCATTCGATCGATTGAATCGATTCAAATTATACCCCCCTAAAAACAGTCTAAAATCAGTCAGTTTATAAAAGGGGGCAAAAAAGCGTGAGTTAATTCATTTAATCGATCGAATTAATTCAAACGATCAATCGAGTTAACTCAACTGATTTGGCTTCGCCCAAAATGCTAACGCTCGGCATAGTTCAAACATACTTGACTCTGCACTCACTTAATCGCATTTTTCGCTTCGCGCAAAATGCTACGCCTCAAAAAAATCAAATAAACTTGATTTTTGTTCGGCTTAAACGCATTTTTGGGGAATAAATTCGCTGAGGGAGTTTGAAGCCTAAATTCGAGTCGAATTAACGCTGAATTCGAAGTGGGAGTACCGAGCCGCTATAATGAACATAGGTGACTACCCCCAACTAACATATGTTCAAGAGCCGGGGAACATATGTTCATGACCTTACGAACATATGTTAGTTGACCCGCGAACATATGTTCATAAAAAAAGGGTGCAAAAAGCGTGTTTTAACGCAAAGGAAGCGGGTCGTTTAGTTCCTTTAGGTTGAATGCGGATCGTTTGAGCGTAGAATACGATGAGTATTTAGCCTGAATACGAAAAGGTTGTGGAAAGACAAATACGAAAAGTAGGGAGATAGTAGGTAGGGAGTTAGTAGGGAGTTAGTAGAGAGTTAGTAGAGAGTTAGTAGAGAGGAAGTAGAGAGATGGTTGCAGATACCTCCTTATTATCTCCTTATATACATTCTACATTATACATTATACATTACACATTTTATTTGTATTTGTCAAAATCGACACAGGAATTTGCTGATGAGCCCTAATTATTCTTAAATTTACGTATTATTTATGATTAATAAGGAAGTTTTTGTTACCTTTGCAGCATGAAACGGATAAAGCCTACCCCTAACCCCTCCCTCAAGGGAAGGGTATCAAAGATATGGAGAATGATTGTGATGTGTGTCATCACTGCATGGGCTATGCAGATATCAGGGCAGGAGACCGAGACTTACAATCTTCCCTTCGACAATGTGATGGAGTGCTGTATGATGCCCGATATGCAGCATGCACTTATCACGACCCGCACTCCCCTGCTGAAGCCGGAATATGCGATCGTGCGTGACTTGAAGCAAGGCAAGAACTTGTGGAAAATAAACATGCAACGTGACATCGATATCTTAGCATCGCATGAGGGGGTCATCGTATATGGCTTGTTGGACGGAAAGAAACTGACGTTCAACCTGTATGAACTCACAAGCGGGAAAAAACGCTATGAGCTATCGATATTCCCGACATACATCAGCGATGAGGATGATGTGGTGATGGGGTATAAGATAACGGGAAGCAATGATATCTTGTTTGGGACTAAGATAAGAAGAAGCAAACAGCTGGAATGCTATCGATTGTCGACTAGTGAGCTGATGTGGAAAGCCGATGCTGCTCCCAACAAATATGAAATATGGAATGACCACAAGAGGATTGCACCTCATCGAGTGGTTGCGATTGCTGAAGACCTGATACTGATTGATACAGAGAAAGGTGTCTTGAACCATCAGCCGCTGAAGACGGTTATCAATTATGTGTCGTTAGATTCTAAGGTAGCAGCAGTATCTTCAGCCGGAACATCAATCGGTTTGAGTTTTGCAACAAGTAGAGGTATTTTCTCGTTTCGGATTGGGCAACGAAATGCAATGGGACCAGGTTCGATAACCGTTCCGCTGGGTAGCCAACTGGAAGCCATCAACTCGAATGTATTGACCAGTAACGATGCCATCTATGTGTCTGACCGTAAAGGATTGTATTGCTACGACACAGAGCTGAACGAGAAGTGGACACATGAATTTCCTGCGAAAACAGTGTGTCATGCAGACATCCGTATGGTCAACGATACGTTGGTGATGCTGAACGAAGGATATGGTGTCTATGGAGACGGTTCATCTTTGTACAAGAACACACTTGTGACCGCAGGCAAGATGTTTTATGCGACATACAATCCACAGACTGGCGAAGAGAGTTCGTTCGACCCCATCAAGGGTGATTGGAATACAGACCAGTTCGGGGAGCATCTGACATTGGAGACTGAGAATATCTTTGTACCTAATGCAGATGAAACAAAAATGGTTCCCGTAAGCCGTCCTGCCAAATCACTGGCCATCTACGACAGGAACGACCAACTGCTTGTGATTGACAACAACGATGAAACGATTGCTACAATCCCAGCCGATGAGGTGTACCACATCGTGGTGTCGGACGAACGACATCTGATCTATACCAATCAGAAGAAAGGGAACCACATCTATGTGACCGACCTCGAAAGAAACGTGCTACAGCACATTGAGGCAAATTACATCAACCTGATGTTGCAGGACAACCAACTGGTGGTGAGCACGACACAGGAAATAAGAATCATAAAACTATAAATAAAAACAGAAAACGTATGAAGAAACTATTATTGATGATGCTTGCAGCTATGATGGTCTGCATCGTAGCATGTAAAGACGAAGATGCAATCGGGGAAGCACCCGAAATTGAAAGTATCGAACTCACACCAAATGTATGTAACCCAGGTGATACGGTAGTGATGAAAGTACACTACAGTAAAGAAACACCTGGTCAGAACTTCTATTTCACAGAATACCAAGTCAACCTGCAGTGCCTCAGTGCCACAAAGAAAGATGCGACGCACGGAGTACTGCTTGGCTATGCCGAACCCTCCATCAAGTGTTTGGCTCCAGGGAAGGCTGGTACCTTCAAAGTTACTTTTAAAGGTAAAGTCAGTTTCACCGGTAATAAAGCCGTTGCTGGTAAAGATTCGAAAGGCAATAAAATCTATTCGACTCAAGTCTACGGTGAGACTAATACCGCAACAACACAATTAATAGTTCAAGAATAACTCTAACCAACAACTACAATATGAAGCTACATTCTCTATTCCTATTACTACTCTGCAGCCTCAAATCATTTGCCGCTGCACCCGACTCTGTGTATATCTTCACATACGCCATTCCGCAGGATACGCGTAAAGGTCTACATATCGCCTATAGTGCTAACGGAAAGACATGGACTGCTATAGGCCAGGACCAATCATTTGTCAGCAGCGATTTCGGAACTTGGGGGCGCGAGAAACAGATGATTCGTCCTAGTGTCATTCACGATGGCGACACGTGGTATGCTGTGTGGCAGTTGAACAACAACACAAATCAGTTCGCCACGACCCTCACGAAGAAACTTTCCGTATGGAAGCCACAGGACTATCCCTACGTCAGCACCAGTGAAGTGCTCAACCCCGTACTCTCTAAAACCAGCGGACAGTTCGTTGTTACCTATAAGACTCGTGACGGAAAGGTATGGCAGGTCAAGAGCCTCGACTTCAAGACCTGGACTGCTGCCCGCGAAGTAAATGACTATCGCTCAAACGAAGTAAAAGCCAAAGTGAACGGTACTGAATACGACGGATGCATCACTCGCGCTCCGTGGACACTCATCGAGAACCTCATCAATAAAGGTGACGCCACTACCCTGCGCAACCGCCAGCATGGCGAACGCATGGCTGACGATGGCAACCGATTCCGCGACCTCAAAACGGTTGAAGCCAACCTATCGCTTCGATACTCTGATGCAAAAGCTATCAGTCCCAACCTCGTCGGTATCTTTTTTGAAGATATCAGCTATGCTGCCGATGGAGGCCTCTATGCTGAATTGTTACAGAACCGTGACTTCGAATACAACCGTCTTGATCGTGGCGAATGGAACGCCCAGTCTTTCTGGCATCTTGACGGCAACGGAACTGAATGGAGTATTGAGACTGATAATCCAATCCATAAGAATAACGCCCACTATGCTGTGCTCAACACCACCAACGTTGGTGCAGCGCTCGTGAACGATGGACACGACGGCATCGTAGTGCGTAAAGGTGAGAAGTACGACTTAACCATATTCCTCAAGAAACTGAATGGTGCTGGCAAAGTAAAAGTCAGCATTGTGGACGATAATAACATCCTTGCAGAAACCACGCTCGCAGGTGCTGCCGATTGGAAACAATGCAAAGCCGTATTGACAGCGAAAGCCGATTGCGACAATGCACGTCTTTCCATCACACCACTTCAAGCAGGTAAATTAGCCGTAGACTTCGTCAGTCTCTTCCCTCAGAAGACGTTTAAGAACCGACAGAACGGTCTGCGTCCCGACCTTGCACAGTTGTTAGCCGACATGCATCCGAAATTCATTCGTTTCCCTGGTGGATGCGTCAGTCACGGACAGGGTCTCGAAAATATGTATCGCTGGATTTATACGGTTGGGCCATTATGGGAACGTAAGCAGATTTCCAACATTTGGAACTACCATCAGTCTATGGGACTTGGTTTCTACGAGTACTTCCAATTCTGCGAGGATATCGGTGCCGAACCGTTACCTGTTCTCCCTGCCGGTGTACCATGTCAGAACTCCTCTCGTGGCGGTCACGGACAGCAAGGTGGACTCCCATTCAAGGGCGAAGATTTCAAAGTGAAAGTTACTGAAGACTTGCCAACAATGGAGGAATACCTGCAGGAATTGCTCAACCTCATTGAATGGGCAAACGGTGACCCGAAGACATCGAAGTGGGCAAAGATGCGTGCCGATGCAGGTCATCCAAAGCCATTCAATATGAAATATCTCGGCGTAGGTAACGAAGACCTCATCTCCAACGTCTTTGCAGAGCGTTTCACCTTCCTCAATCGCGGCATCAAGGCCAAATATCCCGACATCCAAGTTGTCGGCACAGTCGGTCCGTTCTTCGAAGGCTCCGACTACGAATACGGTTGGCAACTGGCACGTCAGGAGAATGTGGACATCGTCGACGAACACTATTATGTCGATCCAGGTTGGTACATCCACAATCAGGACTTCTATGACAAATACGACCGCAACGGCACGAAGGTATATCTCGGTGAATGGGCCAGCCGTAACAACAAATGGGAAAACGCACTGGTTGAAGCGTTGCATCTCACCAATCTCGAACGCAATGCAGATGTCGTTGTGATGTCGTCATACGCACCATTGTTCTGCAAAGACGGCCATTCGAACTGGAATCCCGACCTTATCTATTTCAACAATACTGGAGCACGCCCCACTCCTGGCTATTATGTCCAGAAAGCTTTCGGAGTGAACAACGGCGTAGAGTACATCCCGTCCGACCTTACGGTTCGTGGCAATCAGGACGTACGCCTTCGTGTCAATGCCTCTATTGTCAAGGCTGAGAACGGTGACCTCATTATCAAGCTCGTCAATCTGCTCCCCGCTTCTGTCAATATCAGTGCGGACTTCGGCAACCTCGATGGTTATAACACAGCAAATGCCCTGTGGAGCACTATGACCGGCAATCCAAGCGACGGAGCTGTCACACCTACCGAACGTACAGACAAGGTTGAGAGCCAGATGACTATTCATCTTGAACAATATAGTTTCACAACCATCAGAATCACGAAAGTTTCCTCTAACTCCTCCTCAAAGGGGAGAACTTCCAAATGATAACAGATAGTTGTCTCCATCCGCTACCCTCCCCTTCGGGGGAGGCGGAAAGGGGCAGTTTTACTCTTCCCCCTCGTTTCACCTATCCTTTCCTTTATACCCCCCACCCTTTATCTATCAAGGCGAGTGAGGAGTTGAAAGCCTATCTGCGGACGAGGGATGAATGGAAAGAGGAAATAGGACGTGGAAAGATGTTCGGTGTATTAGTAGTCAAAACCGCTAACCGCTCTACGCTCTACGCCCTCTGGGCCTTCTCTGGTCTCCTTAATGGCAAGAACACACACACAGGATTCGTGCCGCCCGTATTCGATTTACAAAAGAATGACGAATACTTCCAGCAAGAGGATGCCATTATCAGCGCGATGCCAGATGGTGAGGAGAAGAGACAGCGGTCGCGAGCATTACAGATGTGGCTGTTCCGTCAGTTTAACTTCCTCAATGCTCACGGACAGACAATGAACCTCTGTGACATCTTCGACCGTGAGACCTGTCGCATTCCTCCCTCGGGAGCCGGCGAATGCTGTGCACCTAAGCTCCTCCAGTATGCCTACGAGTATCATCTTCAACCCGTCTGTATGGCAGAGTTCTGGTTGGGTGAATCCCCTAAGGGCGAAATACGTTACGACGGCGAGTATTATCCTGCCTGTCAATCGAAATGCAAGCCAATCTTGAAGCACATGCTCCAAGGACTTGAAGTGGATGAGCATCCCCTACTACCGATGATGCGTGCGAAAGCCAAAGAGATGCGCATCATCTACGACGACGATGCCCTGCTCGCAGTCTACAAACCAGCAGGAATGTTGGCGGTACGTGGCAATGTCGATGCACCCAGTGTGGAGTCAGTCATCCAAGAGACCTACCCCGATGTTTCAGGTCCCCTCATCGTCCACCGTCTCGACATGGACACCTCGGGCATTATGATTATCGCAAAAAATAAGGACATCCACAAAGCCTTGCAGATTCAGTTCTATAAACATGAAATACGGAAACGCTACATTGCCTTGCTCGACGGCATCGTTGCTCAAGATCAAGGTGTTATCTCACTTCCCCTTTCACCCAATGCAATGGATCGTCCACGCCAGATGGTGAATCACGAACATGGAAAGGAGGCCATTACAGAATACGAAGTATTGGAGAGAAAAGACACCTGCACCCGCATCGCCTTCTATCCCCTAACGGGACGCACTCACCAGCTCCGCGTTCATGCCGCATCTTCTGAAGGTCTCGGATGCCCCATCATCGGTGACCGGTTGTATTCAAGAAGAAAAGACTCTTCTCCCCTCTTTGGGAGGGGCTGGGGGAGGTCTTTATATTTGCACTCCCAGGCTATCGACTTTACCCATCCCGTGACTGGCAAACGCATTCATCTGGAAGTCCCAGCCGACTTCTAATTTTTGCTAGTCATGATATCGAGGACGCAACGGTCTGTCTCGTTCATAGCATCCTTACCAATCTTCGTGAGGTTGTGGATGCTACGGTCTACATCATCGTCGATAATGCCTTCCGTACTGCTGACACATTCACCGCTAACAGCGAGCATAGCGGAGAGGACTGCTGTAGATACACCACTTGCGAGCTTGAGGGTACAACTGGGTTTAGCTCCGTCGCAAATCATGCCGCTGAGATTGGCAATCATATTCTTGACAGATGCGCATATCTCTTCGTAGCCTCCTCCCATGAGGTAGGTAATGCCGCAACTGCTACCTGTCGATGCGACCACGCATCCGCAGAGAGCAGATAGCGTGCCGAGACTTTGTTTGATATAGATGGCGGTGAGATGGCTGAGCATCAAAGCACGCGTCAGTTCCTCATCGGTGTTATGGTTCTCTTCTGCATAGACCACGACGGGAAGTGTGGCACAGATACCTTGGTTGCCACTTCCTGAGTTGCTCATGACGGGAATCATCGCACCTGCCATACGGGCATCGCAAGCACAAGCGGTGGTAGAGATGATGTGCGAGAAGATGCTGTCGCCCATGATACCTTTACCCATAGGTCGCGTAAGGGTCTTGCCGAGCATGTGGCCGTAGTTGCCATGCAGCGAACGCTCGGCTGCCGCTTCGTTAAGTCTGCGAGACTCATTGATAAAATCTATCTCTTCGAGTGGAGCTGTGGTTGCGAATTCATAGACCTTGCGGAGGGAGAGCCAACTGTCGTCAGAGCAGTCGTCTTCCGCTTCGGTTTTCGTAGAACGTTCCACCATAATCTTTCCGTCTTTCTCTACTAATACAAAATTCGTATGACTTCCACTGATGACAGTTCGAGCTGTCGTTCCATCGTGAGCGCAGACCACAACCTCGATATATAATTTATCAGTAATTCCATGTTTGCGTTGAATGTCAATCTTATGGTTTGCAAGATAAGTCTTCCCTTGTTCCACTGCTACGGCATCCGCATCCTTCAGCACTTCAAGTTGATAATCCGACTTACCACAGATGGCACCCAGCGCAATAGCGATTGGCAGACCTATCATCCCCGTGTTGGGAATTCCTACACCCATTGCGTTCTTCAGGATGTTCGCACTCAGATACACTTTGATGGATTCGGGCTGGCATCCCAGCGTCTCAACAGCTTTCGCTACACACAGTGCAACAGCAATCGGTTCGGTACATCCGACAGCAGGCACAACTTCACGTTTCACCAAACTGATGATACGTTCTCTCTCTTCTTTTAACATAGCATTTTGTTATTTTTTGCAAAAATACAAAATAATTCATAATTCATAATGCATAATTCATAATTATTTGCTAATTTTGCAGCAAATTAATGAAAAGTAAATAGTTAAATTACAAATAACAAGGTGTTTTCAGGTATTGTAGAAGAATGTGCAACAGTAGTTGCAATAGCGCATGAGTTGGAGAATGTCCACCTCACTATGAAGTGTTCGTTTGTCGACGAACTGAAGATTGATCAGAGCGTATCACACAATGGTGTGTGTCTCACGGTAGTCCGCATTGAGAACGGAACCTACACGGTGACAGCCATGAAAGAGACACTCGAACGTAGTAACCTCGGCGATTTGAAGGTCGGCGATGAAGTGAATGTGGAACGAAGCATGATGATGAACGGCCGACTGGACGGACACATCGTACAGGGACATGTAGACCAGACCGCCATCTGTGTGAAGAAAGAAGATGCACAAGGCAGCTGGATCTTTACGTTCCAGTATCAGTTCGACCCTGAGATGGCCCGTCGTGGCTACATCACCGTCGACAAAGGTTCTGTCACAGTGAATGGTGTCAGCCTCACAGTGTGCAACCCCACCCTCGATACCTTCGAGGTGAACATCATCCCCTACACTTTCGATAACACCAACTTCCACGCCATCGAATGCGGCACGAAGGTGAACCTTGAGTTCGACATCCTCGGAAAGTATATCAGCAGGTATGCGGAATTGCTGAAAGGGTAATGGTTATAGGTTATTGGTTATAGATTTTTGGGGCATGATTTCGAAGCAGCCAAAGCCAGAGAAGATCATCATGGGGATTGACCCAGGTACCAACCTGATGGGTTATGCCATCTTGCGTACACAGGGCAACAAAGCCGAAATGATGGCATTTGGTGTGATTGAGCTGAAGAAATATGCGAGCCACTACCTGAAACTGGGCAAGATATTCGAGCGCGTACTCAGCATCATCGAGTCCTACCACCCCGATGAGGTGGCCATCGAAGCGCCGTTCTACGGAAAGAACGTGCAGAGTATGCTGAAACTGGGACGGGCACAAGGGGTCGCTATCTGTGCGGCTATCCAGCGCGACATACCCATCCACGAATACGAGCCGAAGAAAATCAAGATGGCCATCACGGGCAATGGAGCTGCATCGAAGGAGCAAGTAGCCGCTATGTTGCAGCGCATGCTGAACATCAGCGACGACATCATGCACATTAAACTCGATGCCACCGATGCCCTCGCAGCAGCTTATTGCCACTTCATCCAAATGGGTAAACCCGAATCGACTGGTGGTAAGACATCATGGAAAGACTTTGTGAAACAGAATGAAAAAAGAGTAAGAAAAGATGGACTTTGAATTATATAAAACTTCGCGCGATTTCTCATTAGAATATGGTACCGTTCTCGGCATCATTTGGTTCATCACGTTCTTCACCGTCTTGAATGGAATGGTTGGTGGAAACGTGTTGCTGATGCTGTTCGGTATGGGATTCATGGGTGTCTGCGTCCTGATGCCGTTCTATCTCGCTTGGCGTTACAAGCAGCACATGAAGGCAGGCGAACGGGTGCCGATGAGCATTGCGTGGTTGTTCACCGCTCTGATGTTCTTCTATGCCGCCGTTTTGGCTGGTGTAGGCGAATATCTCTACTTCCAATATATCGACAAGGGACGAGCCGTAGAGTACTTCACGCAGTTCCTTTCGTCACCTGAGACCGAAGCCCAATACAAGATGATTGGAGCAACCGGCCTCTTAGAGCAGAGCAAAGCGGCACTTGCCGAGTTGGCTACCCTCTCGCCACTCGACCTCACACTCAACCTCTTTGCCAACAATCTGTTCATTTCGCTGTTGCTCTCAATCCCTGTAGCCATCGTGGCTCACCACAAGAGTCGCTCGATAAAGCCAATATTCGATGCACTCAACCTACCTAACGACAAACAGTCATAGACAACAAAATACATCGATATGGATATATCAGTAGTAGTACCTCTGTATAACGAAGAGGAATCAATCGCAGAACTCCACGCATGGATCAAGCGTGTGATGGACGAACATCAGTACAGCTACGAAGTCATCTTCTGCAACGACGGCTCCACCGACCACTCGTGGGACGTCATTGAGAAGCTGGCTGCCCAGTATCCTGAAGTACATGGCATTAAGTTCCGTCGCAACTACGGCAAGAGTCCTGCACTCTACTGCGGATTCGATAAGGCTGAAGGCGATGTAGTCATCACAATGGATGCCGACCTGCAGGACAGTCCCGATGAGATTCCCGAACTCTATCAGATGATAACCATCGAAGGTTACGACCTCGTGAGTGGATATAAGATGAACCGTCGGAAGGGCGACCCTCTCTCCAAGACCATCCCTACCAAGCTGTTTAATGCAACAGCACGTAAGGTCAGCGGGATCAAAAATCTGCACGACTTCAACTGCGGTCTGAAAGCCTATCGCAAGGATGTTATCAAGAGCATCGAGGTCTATGGCGAGATGCACCGCTACATCCCCTATCTTGCTAAAAATGCAGGTTTCTCGAAGATTGGCGAGAAGCGCGTCCACCATCAGGCACGTCAGCACGGAGTGTCGAAGTTCATGGGGTGGAACCGTTTCGTGAACGGCTATCTCGACCTCATGTCGCTCTGGTTCATCAGCACCTTCGGACGCAAACCCATGCATGTGTTCGGATTCCTCGGTAGCATCATGTTCTTCATCGGTCTCTTAGCCGCTATCGGTGTGGGAGCCTACAAACTGATTTGCCTCTACAACGGCAGCAATCCGGGACTCGTGACCGAATCGCCTTATTTCTATATCTCCCTCACCACCATGCTCATCGGAACCCAGCTATTCCTTGCCGGCTTCCTTGGCGACATGATCAGTCGCAACTCACCCGAACGCAACAACTATCAGATAAGCAAGGTGATTTAACACATGAAACGACTGTTCGGCATACTATCCGTCTTGGCGCTCGTAGCCTGCTCATCCAACAACTGTCCGTTGGAGAATATTGTGACATGCAACTACCACTTCTATGACCGTGAAGGAGTAGCCATCAAGTATGGCGACACCTTCACCGTCACGACCCTCCTGCCAGGCACGAAGACCGTATACATCTATCGTAAGTTGGGCTATACCACCGTTACGGTCGACCGTCCAGATACAGCCTACACCAATGCAGGCTATACAGAGACCATCGCTACAGCCCGTCGCGACACCGTGTTGATCAACAAGGCATCCAACCGCTCATATGTTCAAGTGCCGATGAGCTACTACAACAAGGCCGACACATTGGTATTCGCTTATAGCAGCATCTCACGTCGCGACACCATCATCGTTCAGCACGACGCCTATCCCCATGTCGAACTGCCTGAATGTGGCACCCACTTCTACCACAATCTACGGTCCATCCGAGCCACCGATGCCGCAATCGACCATGTAGAAATCGTCAATCCGCTCGTCAACAATGAAAAGAAGGAAAACGTCAAGATCTATTTCAATGGAGTGGTTGAGTAAGGTTCTCCTCACTACCCTTCTGTTGCTGAGTGTCCACACGATGGGTGCTCAGGACGAGCCTATTGTAATACTGAACGAAACCGATACCATTCGCCCCACGAAATATATCGCACCGCTGACCGAGAAACCCAAGTTGGCACTCTTCCAAGGGTTCACACTCTCGGCCGACATCCTAGGTCCCATTATCTACCTCTTCTCTGATTACGGAAGCACGGAGGCTGCCCTGCGGCTCAACCTCAAGAACACCTACTTCCCCATCATCGAAGTAGGTTACGGCAAGTGCAAGTCCACTGATGTCGAGACCAATATCTCCTACAGCACCAGCGCACCCTTCTTCCGGGCCGGTATTGACTTCAACATCCTCAAGAACAAATATATGGACAACCGCCTCTATGTCGGAGCACGGTTCGGATTGAGTTCGTTCAAATTCGACATGAGCGGTCCCAACATGACCGACCCCATCTGGGGAGGGTCGTCACCCTACAGCTATCACGATGCCAAGTCTACCAGTAGTTGGATGGAATTCGTCTTTGGCGTACAAGTCAAGATATGGCGCAACTTCCACATGGGGTGGAGCGTACGCTACAAACAAGAACTCCATATCGGACAACCCTCATACGCCAAACCCTACTACATTCCAGGCTACGGAACCACCACCGATACCTCCTGCTGGGGCGGAACCTACAACCTTATCTTCGATTTGAATTGGGGAAAGCGCAAAGTGAAGAGTGGAGAGTGAAGAGTGGAGAGAATCGATTATCATGATATATACATACATTGAAGTCATATTGATTGCCGTTGCGCTGGCTATGGATTGCTTCAGCGTCAGCATCGCAACAGGACTGGCACACAGCACAGCACCAAAGAGTAGCATCGTCCGCATGGCGCTGCTGTTCGGACTCTTTCAGGCCCTTATGCCCCTCATCGGATGGGGCGTCACCTTGCTGTTCGGCCCTTATATCGCATCGTTCGACCAGTGGGTAGCATTCGCCCTGCTCGCCTTCATCGGAACAAAGATGATCATCGACTACTTCCGTGAAGAAGAACACAAGAGCTTCGACCCCACCCTTCTCTCCATCGTGCTCCTCCTGGCAGTCGCTACCAGCATTGATGCACTTGCAGTAGGCGTATCATTCGAATGTATGGGCAAGACCACATGGGCCGACATCGCACCCTCCGTCCTCATCATCGGACTCATGTCATTCCTCTTCACCCTGTTCGGTTACCGACTCGGCTCCACCATCGGACGCCGATTCCACTTCCCAGCCGAACTCATCGGAGGAATCATCCTCATCGCAATCGGAATCAAAGCGCTATTATAATTCATAATGGTTATAGGTTATTGGTTATTGATGAGTAAATGGTTAAATGATTAAATAACAAGATGTCAATATTAAAGAAACTATACGACGACATGAATCGTCAACTCGACCAGAAGGCAGAGCCCCACAAGATACGTTGGTGGCACATCCTCCTCTTGCTTGCACTCATCGCAGGCACCATATACATCATGAGAACCCCCTCTCCCCGCTCCCTGGAGGGGGAGGGCAAGTTCCTCAAGTGCGAAGGAGCTGTCTTCGGAACCTTCTACCACATCACCTATCAGTACCCCACCGACCTGCAGGACAGCATAGAGACTGTATTGCAGGAAGTCGACAACTCCCTCTCACCGTTCAACCCCACATCCATCATCACCGCCATCAACAACGGTACCAGTGACAGCACCAACACCATGTTCCGTGAGGTGTTCACTCTCGCCCGACAGGTCTCAGCAGAGACCTACGGAGCATTCGACATCACCGTCGCACCACTCGTCAATGCATGGGGATTCGGGTTCAAGAACAAAGAGAACATCACCCCAACCCTCATCGCCGACCTCCTCACCCATGTAGGAATCGACAAAGTATCACTTCAGGACCATCACATCGTCAAGACCGACAGCGCACTCATGCTCGACTGTAGCGCCATCGCAAAAGGCTACGGAGTCGATGCAGTCGGACGAATGCTCGAATCCAAGCAAATCAGCAACTATATGGTCGAAATCGGAGGAGAAGTACGAGTCAGAGGACACAACCCACAAGGCAAACCGTGGTCCATCGGCATCATCACCCCTACTCCCGACCCCACAGGTCAGAACAACGAAGTGCAGGAAATACTCTCCATCACCGACATCGCGATGGCAACCTCAGGCAACTACCGCAACTACTATGTCGAAGGAAACAAACGCTATGCACACACCATCGACCCCCGTACCGGCTATCCCGTCCAACATAGCATCCTCTCCTCCACCGTCCTTGCACCCGACTGCGCTATTGCCGATGCATACGCAACCGCCTTCATGGTACTCGGTCTCGACAGCGCCAAGACCGTCCTCACAGCCCATCCCGAACTCCAAGCCTACTTCATCTATGCAGACGCAGAAGGCAACAATGCAACGTGGAACAACCTAAAGTAATTCATAATGCATAATGCATAATTAAGAATAAAGAATAGCTATTTATGTTAATTTTTCACAAATAACCAACATATCAACCAATAATTATGAATTATGAATTATGAAT
>JAFXNA010000034.1 GCA_017529865.1 Bacteroidaceae bacterium | reverse complement strand
GCTCTTCGTCATGCTTTTCTGTCTGCAACTGAATGCACAGACCATTGGTAATGAAAAAGGATATTTCTGCAATCCTCCCCTTCCTTACCTCCCCTATAAACTCGATGTACTATTTATTGGCAATTCATTCTCTATTGACACAAGCACAGCCCTTCCGTCACTATTACGTTCGTCGAAACTGAGTACTGTAGCCGTATATGTGCTCTACAAAGGAGGCTGTTCGATGAAGCAGCACTACGAGTACTACAATAGCGACGAACCTGTGTATGAATTGTGGCTATATGACTCTCGCGGAGAAAAGAAACTCGAAAACAAAATCACGATACGCAATGCGATGAAACGCTACGCATACGACGTTGTAGTGTTCCAGCAATATTCTCTTGAGTCAGGGAATTATGACTCCTACGAGCCATATCTTTCCAAACTGCTTCAGGCATACAAACTGACCACCATCTCTCCTCGCACTACGTTTGCGTTCAATCAGACTTGGGCTTATTCCTCTAAGCACAAAGACTTAAAACGCTATGGGACACAAGAAGATATGTGGAAAAGCATTTGTCAGGCATCAAATGATATGAAGCAGAAGTCGGGTATTGACATTATCATTCCCTGCGGAACAGCTGTTCAAAATGCACGCAATCTAACTTCTGTCAGTACAGAAAACGAATGGACTCGCGACAATCAGCATATCAGCACCTATCAAGGACGTTATCTTTTAGCTTGTACATTCTTTGAAAGCATCATTGCACCATGCTTCAATGTCCAGCTTCGTGATGACCGTACAACGTATGGGAAAAAAGAACCCGATATTGTCAACGACACCAATCGACGACAGATTCAAAACTGCGCAAAACTGGCTGTTGCCAACAATTACAATATCAGCGAGTTTGTCAACGAATAAAAGTAGCTTAGGAATACAATTAATCAATCGAACCGCATGGTTCGAGCCGGTTTGCTGATACTCATCAGATACGAAGAACCGAATACTACCACGAATGAGATAATGAGCGTGATGGCATTCACTAAAATAAATAACAGCCAATCATATTTGATGGGAACAGCATCCAAATAGTATACGGATGGATCGAGGCGGACAACATGGAATTGACTCTGGATGAAACAGATGAGCAAACCAATGATATTGCCCCATAACATACCACGTCCCACCAGCATCACGGAGAAGTTCACAAATATCTTTCTGACCGAGAAATTGGTCGCTCCCAATGACTTAAGAATTCCAATCATGTTGATGCGTTCCAACATGATGATGAGCAGGCCCGACATCACTGTGAACGATGCCACACAAATCATCAGAACAAGAATCATGATGACATTCATATCAAGCACACCCAACCATGCGAAGATATTGGGTGCTAACTGACGGATATTGAACACACCATACATACATCCGTTCTTGTCGTACACCTTATTTATTTTATCACCAAGCTCTTCCGTCACTTTGTCAAGATTTTCAAACTGTTTGATAGCAATCTCAAATCCTGACGATTGGTCATCGTCCCAGTTATTCAGTTTACGGATGGTATAAATGTCTGTCAACACGGTGTTGCGATCGTATTCTGACAAATGGGTTTCGTAGATGCCACAAACCGTAAACCGACGCGCGCGCATACCGTTCTCATTCACAAAATACGCATACACCTTATCACCTGTTTTAATATGCAGGTCAGATGCAATGCGTTGTGAAACCAAGAGCTGGTTCGTAGATTCTTTCGAACTGAACACAGGAATGTTACCATCCTTGAGATACTGCTTAAAGAACGACATGTCATACTCCTCTCCCACACCCTTGAACTGGATACCACGAAAATCATCACTCGTCTTCAACATACCCATCTTCGTGGTATATCGCTGGACATGTGATACCTGAGGATTGCGTCTGACAACACGCTCCAGACTATCTGTCGTAAGTACTGGCATGAGTTGACGATCCTGATCCAACGTCACACTTACTACTTGCAGATGAGAACCAAAACCTACTACTTTCGAACTGACTTCCGACTTAAAGCCCATCACCACAGCTATGCTGACAATCATCACAGCCATACCGATCATGATTCCTATCAGAGCAATACGAATAGCAGGACGGGAAATCTGCCGTTTCCCGTCAGTTGTAGCATAGATACGCTTTGCTATGAATCGTTCGAAATTCAAGATGTTGGTTGAATAATCAGTCTATCACTCGCCCAGGATAAGCTTCAATCGCTTTCTTCAAAACAACCAAAGCACGAACCAAGTCTTCCTTCTTCAACACGTAGGCTATTCGTACTTCGTTACGTCCCGAACCAGGAGTCGTATAGAAACCAGCAGCTGGTGCCATCATGACAGTCTCTCCTTCGTAATTGAACTCAGACAAACACCAAGCACAGAACTTCTCGCTGTCATCAACAGGAAGTTTTGCCACCGTATAGAATGCACCCATTGGAATTGGGGAATACACACCAGGAATGCGGTTGAGACCGTCAATCAAACACTTACGACGCTCCACGTATTCGTCATATACATCACGTGTGTAGCTTTCTGGCACATCGAGCGATGCTTCTGCAATGATCTGGCCTATCAGCGGTGGACTCAGTCGAGCCTGACAGAACTTCATGACAGCTTTTCTCACTTCCTGGTTCTTGGTAATCAATGCGCCCACACGAATACCACACTCGCTATAACGCTTTGATACAGAATCAATCAGAACCACATTGTTTTCGATACCCTCCAAATGGCAAGCTGAAATATATGGGCTACCTGTATAGATAAACTCACGATAGACCTCATCGGAGAACAAATAGAGGTCATACTTCTTCACCAAATCACGAATCTGGTTCATCTCACGACGTGTGTAGAGATAACCCGTAGGGTTGTTTGGGTTACAAATCAAAATAGCACGCGTGCGTTCATTAATGAGTTCTTCGAATTTCTCAACCTTTGGCAGAGAGAATCCTTCCTCAATAGTAGTAGCAATCGTACGAATCACTGCACCTGCAGAAATGGCAAAAGCCATATAGTTGGCGTATGCAGGTTCCGGAACGATAATTTCATCGCCAGGATTCAAACAAGACAAGAATGCGAACAACACCGCTTCCGAACCACCGCTGGTAATGATGATATCGTCGGCTGTGAGTTTGATGTTGAACTTATCATAATAGCCGACTAACTTCTCGCGATAGCTTCTATAGCCCTGACTTGGGCTGTATTCCAAAATCTTACGATCAATGTTTTTCATCGCATCAAGCGCAATCTGCGGAGTTGGCAGGTCAGGCTGACCGATATTGAGATGATAAACATGGATTCCCCTTCTCTTAGCATCTTCTGCCAGAGGGGCCAACTTACGGATTGGAGATGAAGGCATTTCGGTGCCTCGTACTGATATTGACGGCATTGTCTATATTGTTATTTCTAATTTGAGTGCAAAGGTAGTAAAAGCCGAGCGAAGTACAAAATAAATTAGAATTTATTTTTATTTTCGAGGCGTATTTACCTTCGAGCATCGCTCAAAGTACAAATTAGTAAGCACATAACAAAACAAAAATATGTTTTGTTTGTTTTGTCAAACGAAAGTACCTTCGACAGAGGTAATAGCATAAAAAAAAGTAACCTTTCGGCTACTTTTGAGCGGAAAACGAGACTCGAACTCGCGACCCCAACCTTGGCAAGGTTGTGCTCTACCAACTGAGCTATTTCCGCATATTAACACCTTGCCAAGGTTGGTATCCTTATTTCTGGGGGCAAGGTTGTGCTCTACCAACTGAGCTATTTCCGCATGTCTGCAAATCTAATTGGTTGTGCCCAGAACAGGACTCGAACCTGCACGGCTCTCACCACTCGCACCTGAAACGAGCGCGTCTACCATTCCGCCACCTGGGCCCTTTTCAAGGCATTTTTGATGCTCTTCCGCCGAATTGCGACTGCAAAGGTAGTACTTTTCCTAAAACTGACAAAACTTTTTCGACGTTTTTTTCAATTTCCAAAGAAAAAAGTTTGTTTCTATCACAAAAAGCATGCTTCTTTTCCTCATAAAGCGCACAAAAAGCTCATTTTAAAGATATTTGAAGGCAGCAAATGGCTTCCGTTTTTTAAGATAGGTCAGATCTGATTCATTCGCGTATGCTTCACGCTCAAAACAGATTTGATAATAAGCCTGTTTTAGATTACGGTATTTGATATAACGAATTCCCCACTCCATCACATACCACAGATAAAAGCCAAATACTGCCAACTCCAACAGCTGACGTGTATGAATCACCTCATGATTCACTTCTCTTGGCAGCAATGGCATCTTCGTAAAGATGATGCCACACAGATTGATAGCCTTAAAGGTACCAAACGGAATGAAGCGGTTCAGTATAGTCATCGTTAATCGTGTGTACTAATATATTGTAATGCCGCTTCATCTAGGATTGTGATTCTGCGCTTGTCTAATGTTATCAAACCTTCTGACACAAACGCAGAAAGAGTTCGAATGGCATTTGCAGTAATCATATTCGCCAAGTTCGCCAGTTCTGCACGTGTCACTTCAAAAGCCAAGGTCTTTCCGTCCTCTCTATAACCAAAGAATTCGCCTAGACTCAGCAATGTGGCTGCCATCCTACCCCTTAAATGCTTCTGGATAAGACACACAAAACGATAATCGGCTTGCCATAATCCCGTCGCCAATCGTTTCAAGAAGAAATCCTTAAGGAACGGATTGTCATCAAGGCATTGCTTCATGAAATCCATGGGGATGGCACAGACAGCCATCTCGGTCATTGCAACATATGAGGCCATGTGATTCTGCTCAGCAAAAAAAGCTCTGTAACCAAAATACTCACCCGTTTTCACTAATCGAACCGTTTGCCACCTGTTAGCATCACCGCAAATACTGCATTTTGCTACACCTTTTAATATAAAGAACAAGCGGTCGGCTACATCGCCATCTCCGCTGACGACTTCGCCTGCCTTATAATATTTAACAGAACAATGTGACAACAATTCCGCTTTCTGAGTTCGGGTCATTTGTCCTGTCAAAAGTGAAAGTTCGCGTAATAATGCTTCACGTCTGTATGTTTTCTTTAATGGCATAACTCGTTTATCGTTTGGTGTGCAAATTTAATCTTATTTGCTCAAACAAACAAGCAAAACGGCGTTTTTTTATGTAAAAAACAAAGAAAAAAAACATTTATGGCAAAAAAGTTCGCATATTCTTTGAAAGTACCAAAAAAAGTACGTAATTTTGTAGGTGGACAACGAAAGTCCAATAAGAATCCGAGAAAACCATAACAATACGAAATAAAAAAATGAGTTACTTACAATTTGAAAAAACATTGTTGACAAATCTTCAAGAAGCTCTGCCAAAAGAGATTCTTCGCACCAATCGTTCGGGTGCATATTCTTCGTCATCAATTGTTGATTGCAACACTCGCAAATACCACGGCTTACTGGTGGTTCCTGTTCCTGAGATTGACGACAAAAACCATGTGCTGCTCTCATCGCTTGATGAGACAGTCATCCAACATGGTGCTGAATTCAATCTGGGACTGCACAAGTATGCCGGCGATGTGTTCAGCCCTAATGGGCATAAATATATTCGTGAATTCATCTGGGACAAAGTGCCGACAACCCTCTATCGTGTGGGTGGCGTCATCCTAAAAAAGGAAAAGGTATTCCAGCATTTTCACAACCGTGTCTTGATACGCTACACGTTGGTTGACGCCCATTCTGTCACTACCCTTCGTCTGCGTCCGTTCCTGGCATTCCGTGCGGCCAACCAATTGACTCACGAGAATGCTGCTGCGAATCGCAACTATGAAGAGGTTGACAATGGCATCAAGACCTGCATGTACGATGGCTACCCCGACCTCTATATGCAAACCAACAAGAAGGCAGAATATATCTTCGAGCCTAACTGGTACAAGGGAATCGAGTATCCCAAAGACCAGGAATTGGGATACGACTACATCGAAGACCTCTATGTGCCTGGTTATTTCGAATTCAACATCAAGAAGGGCGAAAGCGTTATCTTTGCTGCCGGACTGGAAGAGATCAACACACGCTCGCTGAAGAAGACATTCGATGAGGAAGTGGAAGTACATACTTCACGCGACAGTTTCCATCAGTGCCTCATTAATGCAGCTCATCAGTTCCACAACAAGAAAAAAGGTGAGCACTATATCTTGGCTGGCTATCCTTGGTTCAAGGCTCGTGCACGCGACACCTTCGTATCGCTGCCTGGACTGACATTAGCAAACGATGAAACAGAACGTTACATCAGCGCTATGAAGACAGCAGAGAAAGCAATCAACGACTTTATTGCAGGGAAACCTATCTCCGTGAAAATCTACGAAATGGATGCCCCCGACATTCTTTTGTGGGCAGTTTGGTGCATCCAGCAATATGCTCGTATGGTTGACATGAACGATGCTGTGAAACGCTATGGGAAATTGGTTGAAAAGATTGTCAACTATATCCGTCAAGGAAAGCATCCTAACCTCGCTCTGCACGAGAATGGTTTACTATACACCAATGGTCAGGAACATCCTGCCACATGGATGAACTCCACCATCAACGGTCGTCCAGTCGTGCCTCGCACAGGCTACATAGTCGAAATCTGTGCCCTGTGGTACAACGCTCTTATCTTTGCCGCCCAGATGCTGGAGTCTTCCAACAAGCAGAAAGAAGCCGATGAGTTAAAGGACATAGCTACAGAATGTGGAAAATCTTTCCGTAGCACATTCATCAACGACTATGGCTACCTCATGGATTATGTCGATGGGTTCAACATCTCGTGGGAAGTACGGCCTAATATGCTGATTGCTACCTCGCTCGAGAACACACCCCTCACACAGGCTGAGCGCAAAAGTGTTTTCGACATCTGTACCAAGGAATTGCGTACACCAAAAGGGATTCGCTCACTCTCACCTAAGAGCGGAGCCTACAATCCCATCTATCAGGGCGGACAGCAAGAGCGCGATGCAGCCTACCATCAAGGTACGGTGTGGCCATTCATGCTCGGCTTCTATCTCGAGACCTGCATGAAGATCTACAAGCGTAGCGGACTCTCTTTTGTCGACCGTTGTCTCATCGGCCTCGAAGAAGAGATGTACTATCATGGAATCGGCACCCTGCCCGAACTGTTCGATGGTAACCCACCGTTCCACGGACGTGGTGCACTCTCGTTTGCAATGAACGTCGCAGCCATTCTGCGTGTCAACAAACTGCTTTCTAAATTCTATAATTATTAATAAGGAGGAAACGATATGAGAGTTTTAATGTTTGGATGGGAATTTCCCCCTAAGATATATGGCGGACTCGCAGTAGCATCCTATGGTATCACCAAGGGACTGAGTCTGCAACCCGATATGGAAACCATCTTCTGTCTGCCCAAACCCACAGGCGAAGAAGAGAAGTTCCTGAAGATAATTGGCATGAACCAAGTGCCGATTGTCTATAAAGGTCATGTCTACGACTACGTGAAACATCGTATGCCCGTCTATATGACCCCAGAGGAATACTATCATTTCCGTGACCACATCTACGCCGACTTCTCCTACATGCACACTAACGATATGGGTTGCATGGAGTTTGCAGGCGGCTATCCAGGCAATCTGCACGAGGAAATCAACAACTTCTCCATCATCTCAGGCGTAGTGGCACGTGCAGAGCAGTTCGACATTATTCATGCACACGACTGGCTCACCTATCCCGCAGGCGTTCACGCCAAGATGGTGAGCGGTAAACCTCTTTGCATCCACGTACACGCAACCGACTTCGACCGCAGCCGCGGTAAGGTCAACCCTACCGTCTATTCCATCGAGAAAAACGGTATGGACCACGCCGACTGCATCATGTGCGTGAGCGAACTGACCCGTCAGACAGTTATCAAGGAATACCATCAGGATCCTCGCAAGTGTTTTGCTATGCACAATGCCGTGTATCCACTTTCTCAGGACCTGCTCGACATACCACGTCCTGACCACTCGAAAGAGAAAGTGGTTACGTTCCTTGGACGTATCACTATGCAGAAAGGCCCTGAATACTTCGTCGAAGCAGCAGCTCTGGTACTCCAGCGTACCCACAACATCCGCTTCTGTATGGCAGGCTCGGGCGATATGCTCGAAGCCATGATCGACCTCGTAGCACAGCGCGGCATAGCCGACCGCTTCCATTTCCCAGGATTCCAGCGAGGACGTCAGGTGTACGAAACCTACAAGAACTCCGATGTGTTTGTCATGCCGTCAGTCAGCGAGCCGTTCGGTATCGCACCACTCGAGGCTATGCAGTGCGGCACCCCGTCCATCATCTCCAAGCAGTCGGGATGTGGCGAGATACTCGACAAGGTCATCAAGGTCGACTACTGGGACATCCACGCAATGGCAGATGCCATCTACTCCATCTGTACCAACCAATCGCTCTTCAAGTATCTCCAGGAAGAAGGCATGAAAGAAGTCGACGGAATCACTTGGGAGAAGGTAGGTCTGCGCATCCGCAAACTCTATAATCAATGTTTAGGAATTAACTAAAAACAAATATACAATGGCAAAAACAATTTGTTTATACTTTGAGATTCATCAGATTATACATCTCAAACGCTACCGTTTCTTCGAAATCGGACGCGACCACTACTACTACGACGATTATGAAAACGAACGTAGCATCAACGACATAGCAGAACGCTCGTATGTCCCAGCCCTGCAGACACTCATCGACATGGCTAAGGAGAACGGCAAGTACTTCAAGGTGGCACTCTCCCTCTCAGGAGTAGGTCTCGAACAGTTAGAGATGCATGCCCCACAAGTCATCGATAAGCTTCAAGAGCTCAACTCCACAGGGTGCGTAGAATTCCTCTGCGAGCCTTACAGCCATGGTCTGGCAGCACTGGGCAATGAAGAAAGCTTCCGCGACGAGTGCTTGCGTATGAAAGCCAAAATCAAGGAAATCTTCGGACAAAGCCCCAAGGTGTTCCGCAACAGTTCGCTCATCTACTCCGACGATATAGGCGCACAGGTGGCAGCTATGGGCTTCAAAGGAATGCTCACAGAAGGAGCAAAGCACATCCTCGGATGGAAGTCACCACACTTCATCTACAACTGTGCCCTCAACCCCAACCTCAAGCTGCTGCTGCGCGACTATAAGCTGAGCGACGATATCAGTCTGCGTTTCAACAACTCCGACTGGAGCGAATACCCACTCTTTGCTGACAAGTATGTCGACTGGATTGCAGCCCTGCCCGAGGAAGAGAACGTCATCAACATCTTCATGGAACTCAGCGCACTCGGCATCTTCCAACCGCTGAGCAGCAACATCCTTGAGTTCCTCAGAGCCATCCCTGCATGCGCCAAGGCACGCGGCATCACCTTCTCCACCCCATCCGAGCTATGCAGCAAAGGCAAGTCAGTAGGTAGCCTCACCGTTCCATACCCATGCAGTTGGGTCGACGAAGAGCGCGACACCAGTTGCTGGCTGGGTAATGTCATGCAGCGTGAAGCCTTCAACAAGCTTTACAGCGTAGCTGACCGTGTACGCATCTGTACCGATCGTCGCATCAAGCAAGACTGGGACTATCTGCAGGCATCCAACAACTTCCGCTTCATGACCACCAAACACAACAGTGTGGGTATGAGTCGCGGCATTTATGATGGTCCCTACGATGCCTTTACCAACTATATGAATATCCTGGGCGACTTCATCAATCGAGTCAACTCACTCTATCCAATCGACATGGACAACGAGGAACTCAACTCTCTCCTTACCACCATCAAGAACCAAGGTGAGGAAATCGAAGCCAAAGACCGTAAGATAGAGAAACTTCAGGCCGAACTCGAGAAGTATCATCCATCTGTCGACAAAGCTCCATCTGCACCTGCCAAAGCTCCAGCCAAGGCATCAGCTGCAAAGAAGCCTGCTGCGAAAAAGGCTCCCGCTCCCAAAAAGCCTGCAGCAAAGAAGGTTGCGCAATAATCCCTTCTTTATTATATATTAAATAAGGTGTAGCCGCTTGGCTACACCTTATTTATTTCAATTCATATTTGTTTCAATTCATCTCACAATCACCTTCTTGCCACCAATTATATTGATGCCCTTCTGTAACGTCTGCAGTCGTTGTCCTTGCAAATTATAGACAGCATTATTATGCATTATGAATTGTGAATTATGAATTGACTCAATAGCCGATGGTTTCAGAGTACTCTCACCTCCATAATATGTGAGACGGAAGTTGTCAACCTTGAACCAAGTAGCACTTGATGCCTTGATTTCCACAGGTTCATTCTCTGCGATAGTAAAGATGATTGAAGCATCTGTAGCGTGATCAAGTTCATATTCGAGCACGAAATCTGCTGTACCATTAGCTGCCGAGAGGGTAATCGTATTGCCTGCATTCGATGCCAACAAGGCTTCAAGCTTATAAGTTCCTGCAGGAAGGCCTTTGACGGTCTGGCTTACCCAGAAACCATCAGTCGGCAAACTTGAATGCCATGTATTGAATACGTATGCACCATCAGCATTTTCGATGGTATAGGTTGCATTGTCATTAGGCTTGACACCTGTGTCACCTGTGGCTGCATAATTGTAGGTCCAACCTTCGATAGTACCAGTCTCGAAGCTGTTGTTCTTGATGCGAACAGTAAAGTCAACTGGGTTGTCATCGCTGGCACCATTATAAACAGGATTGAACATCTGAGCAAGTGCAAGGTCCATATCTTCTATCAGCTGATTGATTTCGTCTGGAGTCAGACTGCGTGGCTCATCTTTTCTATCAAGGATGCTCAGACAGAATGCAAGCACATCTGGGTTCATCGTCTCTGCATTGGTTTCCAATTCATAGTCGAAGTTGTCTGAAGCTGCGTCGAATTCCGTCATCAACGCAATATTTTCTTTCGTTGCCTGGGTGGCAGCCTGAACCTTGTTGGCTGCTTGACTCATTGCATCAACATCGTCGCGACTTACAGCTTTGGCCTCATCACTCGTTTGCTTACCTTCTGTTTTCACGACATTGAGCAACAGCTCATCGTTCTCTTCCAACAACTGATCAAGTTCGGCAGTCATGCCATCAAGTTCTGAAGCAAGTACATCCTTGTCGATGGCATTGTATTCGATAGAGAATGAATACCAAATAACCCAACTGTTAGCCTCGAGTTGGTCGGATGTGATACCAAATACCAGGTCGGCACTATCGGTCAGGACAGTCTGGACAGTACGTTCGAGCGTTTCGGTCAGTTCATCATCATTGAAGGCCATCATTGCCGACTGCTGGTTGTTTGGAACGTAAAGACCTTCTGCTTCGTCAACAACTGCCGGACTGACATAACGTTCAGATTCTGTAGTAACCAGTTGAGCTACATTCGCAATCGGAGTCTTGTTGAAACCAGCAAACAGATATGCATTCGGTATTTCGTCGCCTGCAACAAACGCATTATAGTTTGTTATGTTTTCTGCATAACGATAGAATGCCTTCGTACGAATCGTATAAGTTCCTGCCGGCATATCCTTCAGCGTACGGCTTACGGTAAACGGACTCTGATTCCATACCTCGGCAGTACCATATTGGGTCTTGAAGTTGGTAGCTGCACCATAACTCCATTCCTTATCAGGTACTGATGTATTAGAGAGAGCTGATGTACTATAGGTGTAAGCCAATTGCGGGATAAGAATAGAGATGTCAAAGTTCTCATCCAGTTTCTCGCCCTTAGCCACTGCATCATCCCACGCCTTACGGGTTTCGTCTGCAATAATGGTATCAACCGATGCGATAGCATCATCAATTTGTTCTGTAGTCCATGTATAGTCATTCATCGCCTCGAACATTTCATCGCCCAGTTCGGTCAAACGCCCATAGAGCGATGGGAACGTAGCCTCATACTTCGCACAGATGTCATTGAATTCACCATCGTAGAAGTCTACCAGTTTGTTGTATGCATCAATGTTGGCAGAAACGACAGGAATCAGTTCATTAATCTGCGAAGCCAGGTTCTTGTTTGCTTCAGGATCGCTCTCTGCGGCTCCAACCAAATCCTTTGCCTGGTCGACTAATGTCTGGAGTTGTTCTTTCAAATCAGTCTGGAAGCCATCGAGCAACAGGCGCTCTGCTGAACTCATGCTCGATTTGAGTGCAAACAGTGAAGGATCGATGCCTGTACCTACATAGGTAAGGAATATACCATCGACAAAGAAGTGTGGCATGTTTCCGGAACCCGTATTGACAGATTTGTAACCCAGTGAGAAGTAACCCGTTGTCTCTTCCTCAAGTTCAAATTCTATGCTCTCCTTCAACCATTGTCCCACTTTGAATGTCTTCTGCTGGAAGAGGTATTCGTTACCATCATCCGCAATGAAACCGATGAGGTTCTTATCGATGGCTTGTGTACCGCCACTGTTATAATATGAGATAGAGAGTGAGTAACGACCTGCTGGCAGAGAAACCGGTTGAGTATATTGCACAGCCATACTCCAACAAGTCACGAAACCAAGCACCTTGCCTTCATCCGAACCATCCGACATGGTCTTCGGTGGCAAGAAAGCAGTTCCACCAAGGAATGCACTCGTTCCGATACCGAATACACCACTCGCAGCACCATTGTCGGTCTTCATACGTGTCCAGCCCTCAAGTGGCAACATACTATAGTTAGATGCATCGATGCCATTTGTTGCGCAGTCATAGTCGTAAGTACAGATACCACCCACAACCGTATCGTTCAGCGAGAAGTGAGGATTGGTAATGAAATACTCAGAAAGGTCAGTCAGTCCCGATTCATTAATCTTCTTCTGGCTTTCAATGGCAGCCCGTATCTCCTCAAGCGTAGCATTCGGATTCCTGTAAACTGCCTCTGCAGCACTAACGTCTACATTATAAAGCTCACCAATCCGAATCACACCCAGCAGTTCCTCTTTGGCTTCTGCGATTTCCTGCTGAATGATGGTGTTCTCGTCAATCGAATAGAACTTTACCTGCTTAATGAACAGGTGTGGATTACTTGATGAGCCACCAGGTCCATTGAAGCCGATGGAAATCTGTCCAGCAGTTTCGGCAGAAAGACGGATAATGATCGTGTCGTTCATCCATTCGTCAGGATTGCCCTGAGTCAAAGGGAACGACTGACGGTCTGAATAATAGGCTGTGCCGTCGTTTGCCAAGAAACCCATATGGCTCTGCGAGATGGTTGTACCACCACTGGTATTCTGGCATGTCACCACCATCATGTATGCACCTGCAGGCAACGTAGCCTCCTGATAATAACGGATAGAGGCACCCCATACGGCAATCATACCAAGAACCTTACCCGGCTGACCAGCCTCCTGATAAGGAGCAATATACGATGTACTTCCACCGCCCAACTGAGGCCATACAACCCCCTCTTCAGCGGCATCATCAACCAACGCAAAGATACCACCGGCGCGAGCATCAAGTTCAGCAGCATTACGCAGCGAATCAGGTTGCTTGATGTTGTCAGTAGGATTGGCAGCAATCCAACCTGTAACAGGCTGCTGACCATAAAGGCCCACACTACCAATAGAATCCGAACCTGCACCATAATCAGCCATGTCTTTCGCATAAGTGCGGATGTCGACAGTGACCGCCTCGTCAGCTGAGAAGTCTGCATTCTTCAGCAACTTGGGAGTGAGGTCCTCCAAAATCACGAAATCGGTCTGGGCAAAAGCCGTCAGGCCAATCATTCCCAATAAAAGGAGCAAAGTAACTTTTGTTCTCATGTCAGTAATTTTTTGTCATTCAACATAATATGGTTTTAATGTTCAAGTTTTTCGCTTACGCGCAAAATGCTACTGCATTTTATTCCGGCTACAAAGATACACCTTATTTATTAATTATACAAACAATTACCCATATTTGCTTTCCATAAACTACAAAAAACCGTTTTTTGACCAGAAAAACACAGGAAAATCCAAAATTATGCATTATGAATTATGCATTGTGAATTATAATAACTATCTTTGCAACGGACATACAAATCAAGCGATATATGAAGCGTAAAGACATAGTGAGACAAATCAGCGAGGCAATTCATAGAATTGCTCCGACTGCTACGGCTATTCTTTATGGTTCAGAAGCTCGTGGTGATGCCCGTCCCGACAGCGATATTGATGTCCTCATATTGCTTGATGGTGACAAGCGTAACCTGCAGCATGAGAATGACATTTCTGGTGAACTCTATGACATAGAATTATCTACAGGCATTCTTGTCAGTCCCATGATTATGCTGCGCAAGCAATGGGAGAATCGTCCGTTTAAGACTCCTTTTTATGTAAATGTAATGAATGAAGGAATTTTGTTATGAAAGAGACATTAGACGAACAAAGCCGCCAATCATTAATCAAATACAGACTCCAAAGAGCTAACGAGACCTTGGAAGAAGCAGCATTGCTTGCTAAAGAAGGCTATTATAATGCAACTATCAATCGACTGTATTATGCTTGTTTCTATGCGGTACTTGCACTTATGGTTGCAAATGAGATTTCCACCTCATCTCATTCGGGAGTAAAGACTATGCTAAGTCTTCATTTTGTTTCAACAGGATTGTTAGCCAAGGAACATGGCAAGACATTTAGTCGACTCTTTGAAATCCGCCATAGTGGTGACTACGATGATTTTGTATATTGTGACCAAGAAATGATTAATGAATATACTCCTAAAGCAAAAGCATTAATTGAGGCAATCCATAAGCTGTTAAATGCATAGGGAGAAGAAGAAATTATTTATAAGTATAAGGTGTGGCGTCATCGATGCTGCACCTTATTTTTGTACTGCTTTGTACTTTAACCTCAATAACCCATAACCATTATAACCTACTATGCTATTAACCTACTATGCTATTAAGCTAAATATTATTTACTAAATTCGTAAGTTAATCAACATCTCTTTTCCATAGGCCCAGGAGGCCCTATTTTCACCTCCTAGGGGTAGCACTTGCAATCCCTAGGGGTAACAAATTTTTCCCCTAGGGGTAACAATTATTTCCCCTAAGTTCCCTTATAAGGAGTAATTATGAAGTGTTAATGGTAGATAGCGAATTATGTTAAACACATTAGCTTTTCCAGATGAGCGAATCAACTTTATTTAGGAAGAGACACCGCGCTTAGCCTTGAAAATTTTATTCCTTAGGCTTGAATTAATATTTTCTTAGACTTAAAAATACATTTTCTTAGGCTTGAAAGATTGATGCTAAAACTTGATGCCAGAAACCAGAAATTAGGAATATCTTCGTATTCAGGTTGAATTCGCCTCGTATTCAGCGTAAATACTCATCGTATTTTACGCTCAAACGATCCGAATTTAGGCTTCAAACTCCTTCTAGCGAATTTACTCCCAAAAAATGCGATTAAGCTGAATAAAAATCAAGTTTATTTGTTTTTTTGAGGCGTAGCATTTTGCGCGAAGCGAAATCAGTTGAGTTAACTCGATTGATCGATTGAATTAACTCGATCGATTAAATGAGTTAACTCACGCTTTTTTGCACCCTTTTTTATGAACAGACTTTTCGTGATTTTACTAGACACTTTTTCTCTTTATTAGCGGAAACAATAGACACCTTTATTGAAGTCGTACTGAATCAATGGACACCTTTGAAAAAGCTGTGCTGTTTTTATTGACATTGTCTAATCGATTGATTGCCGTCAAAAATTTAGTATGATACTAAACACCCTTTACCCTAATACTAAAGCACCTTTAGTATGATACTAAATGTTCTTTACCCTTTGGGTGTGACTTTTCCTTATTTTATGATTCCTGACCAATTGCATGTTCCAAACTGCAAAAAGTAAGGTTTTAGAAGAAAAAACTCTTTGATTTGTATTAATTATGCATTATGATTTATGCATTATTAATTAAAATAACTATCTTTGCAGCGTCCATTCGGATGTCATGCGTGACTGAAGAGTGGGCGGACATATTGGAAGAAGCGTTGGCTTTTAGTTCTTGTTCCTGAAAATCGCCAATTAGAAGGAGCATACAAGAGTGAAAGTTAATGCTCACGCTAAATGCGTGGGCTTTTACTCGTAGATGTATGCAGGGTGTTTGGCGATACCTCAGGAACGTAGACGAAGTAATTTGTCCACGTTTTTTTATTGTGCATTAATCAAATCAAGTATTAACAATCAAAAATAGAATTCGTATGAAGACAAAGTTTATGATGTTGCTGGCAGCGATGCTGCTGAGCGCAAGTGCATTCGCACAGAGTGAGAACAATGAACCGCTAAAAGGTGATGTGAATGGTGACGGCAAGGTTGATGTGGCAGATATAAATGAAATCATCAAGATAATGAAGGAAGCTGGAGGAACTGCTGAGACTCCTACTTATTATTGGTATGTTGGAACGACAAAACCAACAAGTGTTAATGGTGCAGTAAATAATCCTGCAACTGATAGATGGACTTCTTTAGGAACAACAAAACCTTCCCAAATATTAATTGAATCAAGTGAAGACTATTCATTTCCTAATTGGTATGTAGCAATACCAACATCATTTAACTTCCAACCTTATGATATGACAGGTGCTGAATTAGATTTGTCAGGCTGGGATAATACAATTGATACAACAACAATAAGTGGATATTCAATTTGGAAATTGGCAAATAATGATTCATCATTTATATCTATGTTTAAATAAAAAATATAACTATTTTAATTTATATGAGTATTACACAAAAAAATATTACATTTTCAAAAATAAATACTACAGACATGGCTCTTGTTCAGGTTTTGGAACGATGCGTCAAAGATAACCTTTTAAACAAGAAGGAAATATGAAAAGATTATATATCATTATAATGGTGTTGGCGATGATAACAGCCAACAGCCGTGCCCAGAGCCTCTCGGTAGCAAACATTGAGGCACAGGCGGGCGAAGAGACAGAATTGGTAGTCAACCTCACAGGAGGTACTTCGATGACAGCCCTGCAATTCAACCTCGCACTACCAGAGGGTATGAGCTTGGCAGAAAGTGATGTCACACTTGGAGCAGCTACGAATGGGCACACCCTCAATGTTGAGACACTCGCCAACGGCGACCACCTGTTCGTGCTCTACAGCATGGATCTCAATCCGTTCAAAGATGGAGAACTGCTTCGCATTCCTGTGAAAATGGGTAGTACTGCAGCCTCCTCTAACGGAAAACTCTACACCATTCGCACAGCTACAGCGGATGCCGTAAGCCATACATGCAATGATGTCTCTTGGGAAATGACAACTAACATCAATCATGTATCGTCACCAAAGGCCATCAAGTCAACCTATAACCTTGCAGGCCAGAAGACTGATGATATGCTGAAAGGCATCAATATCGTGGATGGCAAAAAAGTGATGGTGAAGTAGAAACGCGGTTTCTGCGCTTGGTATGTTCAGCCGTTGTATTCAAGGAGTACAGCGGCTGTACTTCTTGAATACAGAGCACGAAGTAATCAAGAAATCATAGCCTTTTGACCTTTTTCTCCAGTTTAGGGCTTTTTCTTTTGGAGAATTATGAAATAATGTGTATATTTGCAGCGATTTTAAAAAATGCGATTAAGCGAAAGCAATGATAAGCTTGCTTAAGCATTGCCAAGCGATAGCATTTTGCACGAAATAAAAATGTTAAGAGCCATGAACAAGAAATCGTTGATGATCTGCCTATTTGCAGTCTTTTCGTCACAGATGAACGCTCAATACCTTGAGCACCTTTATGATTACATTGAGAATACCTCGGTTTTTGAAGAGAACCAGGAGGAGGGACATGCGTATTACTTAGCCGACGAGCGTCTGTCGCTCAACGGCAGTTGGAAGTTCTTCTTCGCAAACACGCCCGAAGAGGTGCCTCAGCAGTTCTTCCAGACGAACTTCAAGGACAGCAAGTGGAACACCATCAAGGTGCCGAGCAACTGGGAGATGGAGGGGTATGGTGACCCTCAGTTCCGCAATGTGCCTGCTCCGTTCAGAGCCAATCCGCCTTATGTGCCGAGAGAATACAATCCTACGGGTGCATACAGGAAGACGTTCACTCTGCCTGCATCGTGGAAGGGACAGCAGGTGTTCCTGCGTTTGGAAAAGACCCAAAGCGGTTCGTTCGTATGGATGAACGGTCAGCAGGTGGGCTACAACGAAGGTGGTCAGGAACCTGCGGAATACGACGTGACTCCGTATGTGCGTCCGGGCAAGAACGTGCTTGCCGTGTGCGTGCTGAAATATTGTGACGGCTACTATCTTGAGGGTCAGGACTACTGGCGACTGGCTGGTATCTTCGACGATGTGACGCTCTATGCCACACCTAAGACCCGACTGTTTGACTGGTATGTCACAACCGACCTTGACGACCAATACAAGGACGCTACGATGAAGGTGGCTGTTGACGTGAAGAAATATGAGGATGCAAGCGGCTCGTACACCGTTCGTGCCACGCTGTCTGACGCAAAGGGGAACAAGGTGAAGGAGCTGACGAGCGACCGCTTCACGATGAGCGGGAAAGGCAAGAAGTCTGTCGAACTGTCGACACAGGTATCAAACCCTGACAAGTGGACCTGTGAGACACCTACGCTCTACACCCTGAAACTGGAACTGCTGAACGAGGCTGGCAAGGTGATGCAGCAAATCAGCAGCAAGATGGGATTCAAGGAGACAGAAATCAGACATCAGACATTCTTCCTCAACGGAAAGCCCATCAAGATAAGCGCCATCAATACACACATGCAGCACCCGGAACTGGGACACGCCATGAACGAGGAGACCATCCGCAAGGATATGGAGATACTGAAACAGCACAACTTCAACGCTGTACGTACCTCGCACTATCCTCCTGTGAACAGGTATCTGGAACTTGCCGACGAGTATGGACTGTATATCATCGACGAGGCTGGTACTGAGGCTCACGCAACGGAATTTATCTCGAACGACCAGAAGTTCCGCGGGATGTACCTGGAGCGTGTACAGAAACTGGTGTTGCGCGACCGCAACCACCCCTGCGTGCTGTTCTGGAGTGCAGGTAACGAGAGCGGCGAAGGTCCCCTCATCACGGAAGTGGTGAAGGAAGGCAAGCGCCTCGATCCAACGCGCTACTTCATGTATGGCGGTAACGCATACGCTCATCCTGGCGAAGACATCATCGGCCCTCGCTACCCTACCCCTTACGAACTGGAGATGAACACAGCGATGGTGCCTGAGTCGGAAGACCCACGTCCGTCGTTCATGGACGAGTATCTGTCGGTAGCAGGTAATGCAGGTGGCGGTATGGACGAGTTCTGGGCAGTCATCCGTCGTCATCCACGACTGATGGGTGGTGCGCTCTGGGACTTTGTCAACCCAGGCCTCACGGAACATATCCGCCCATTGACTGACAGTTCACCCTTCAACACGCCTGCCCACCTCATGGGTAACGCAAAGGTAGAGAAAGGTGTGCTGCACCTGAGCGGACACGACGAGTGGGTGGAGGTGTATCGCAGCAGCAACGTGGAACTCTCGAGCAAGGAACTGACCATCAGTTTCGACGTGAAGCCAGGCAAGCTGTGCGGCATGTATGAGGGAGCTCCTTATATCACGAAAGGCAACACACAGTTCGGCGTGATACAGAGAGGGCAAAACAGACTGCAGTTCTATCTGCACTCGGGCGTTAAGCATACCCTCGAAATAGACCTGCCTGAAAACTGGATAGGCAACTGGCATCATGTGACTGCATCATGGGACGGCAAGGAGATGAAACTCTTCATCGACGGAGAACTGAAAGGCACTGAGACAACCGGAGCAGCACCCGCCCTAGGGAACCGTCGTGGTGGAGGCGGAGGAGGCGAACGCGGTATGCTGAGCAACTTCCCCTACCCAATCAACATTGGCCGCATTGCGGGCAACCACGCCATCGACCCGATGACCACCTTCACAGCTGATGCAGAGATGGACAATGTGGCAATCTACAACAAGTGTGTGGCTGACGGAGAAGGACGACCAGAGGATGCCGTGCTCTACCTCAAGTTTGAAGGAAACGGCGACACAGGTACCTTCTATACGATTGGCGGAAACATGCGCACATACGGCTGTATATGGCCCGACCGCACCGTTCAGCCTGAGATGATACAGATGAAGTGGACCACACAACCCGTGAGCGTTCGTCTGCTCAACGCAGAGACGGGCGAGGCAGAAGTGACCAACCGTCTGTTCTTCACCGACCTCTCGCAGTATGCGTCACACTGGGCATTGATGGCCGACAACCAAGTGCTGGAAGAGGGCGACATACAGTTCACTACAGGTCCGCAACAGTCGCAGGTAGTGAAGATTCCGTATCACAAGCCAACCATCGTGGCAGGCAAGGAATACCGCGTGCTGGTTACCTCAAAGCTGAAGCGCGACGAAGTGTGGGCAAAGGCTGGCTTTGAAGTGGCTTGGGACCAACTGGAACTCTCATCATGGAATCTCCCAGCTCCTGCTCCACAACTGACAGCCAGAAACATCAACGCTCAGGAAGACGACAAGCAAATCAAGATAAGCGGACAGGGCTTCAGCTATGTCATCAGTAAGGAAACAGGTAACCTCGAGCAGATTGAGGTAGAAGGAAAGGCTGTGCTCAAAGAGCCTATCTCCTTCAATCTGTGGCGTGCTCCGATTGCCAACGAGTTTGACTCTTGGGATGCCTTCCGTGTGAATGGAGGCTATGCTGACGGTTATGGCAACCAAGTAGCCACCTTGTGGTACTCGAAGGGTGTGCAGCAGCTGCGCATCCGTCCGGCAGGCATCAGAGTGACCCACAACCAGTATGAAACGAGTGTAACCCTCAGTCAGCTTGTGCAGGTAGGTGCATCATCTTACGGAGCACTCGACCTGTATATTTCAGGTGTTCAACTGGCAGGATTCATGCTCGAATATACCTATAGCTTCTACGACGACGGAACGGTGAAGATTCACAACCACCTGAGTCCTCAGGGCAAACTGCCTGAGATGCTGCCACGCATCGGATTCACCACCTCTGTGTCAAACGAGTTCGACAACATCACGTGGTATGGTCGTGGACCAGAGGAGAACTACCCAGACCGCAAGACGGGCTATAAGGTGGGCATCTGGACCAAGACGGTGAAGGATATGTATGAGCCATACCTCCTGCCTCAGGATCATGCCCTGCGTACAGAAAACAGATATGTACAACTGCTGGACAAGAACGGCAAGGGTGTGCAGATATCGATGAACGAGCCATTCAACTTCAATGCCTATCAGTTCACGACTGACAACCTGACGAAGAGCCAGTTCACCTATCAGCTGCAGCCTCAAGCCGACCGCTACACCTTCAACCTCGACTACACGACAACAGGTGTTGGCTGTACCTGTATCTATGTGCTCGACGAATACAGGGTGAAGCCAGAAGCATTCGACAGAGAGATTACCATCAAGCCAAAGAAATAAAATAGAAATCTGAAATGAGGAAACTATTGTTATTAATTACATTCTTAGGATGCTGCATTTTCCTCAATGCACAGGATCTGAGGAACAGCAATAACGCTTTGATTGGAAAGATTGAGAGCGACGGAACGGTGCGTAACTCGAACAATGCAAAGATTGGAAAGATTGAGAAGGATGGCACCATCAGGAATGCTAACAACGCGAACATCGGGAAAATTGAGAGCGACGGAACCATCCGCAATGCTAACAATGCCAGTATTGGCAAAGTGGAAAGCGACGGAACTGTGCGCAACAGCAACAACGCAAGAATCGGCAATGTGGAGAAAGACGGTACAATACGTAACTCTAACAACGCTACGATCGGCTATGCAAAGGATGTTCCAAAGGCTTCTGCTGCTGCTTACTTCTTTTTCAATTTCTTTGAATAATTAGCTTAGTAGCTTAGGTAAATGGCTAAATGGTAAATGGCTAAATGGTAAATGGCTAAATGGTAAATGGTAAATAAAATGGTGAAGTGGTTTTTTATACTTACAATCATCAACTGCAGCATTGTGCTGCATGCGCAAGACCGTCCACGCTTCCAAGGGATGCGCGACGTGAACGGAGTCATCGACAATACCGCTGACTCATTGGAGAAAGCCAATCAGGTGAGACCTGTGAGCGGGTCGAGCCGCAAGGGCGACAACCCCGTGATATTTCTTGTGGGCAATTCCACGATGCGTAACGGAACCCTCGGGAATGGCAACAACGGTCAGTGGGGATGGGGATACTTCGAACACTTGTTCTGGGACGAGCGCCGCATCACGGTGGAGAATCACGCACTGGGCGGAATGAGCACACGCACATTCTATCGCGACTTGTGGAAGCCTGTATTACAAGGCGTACGGAAGGGCGACTATGTGTTCCTGGAACTAGGACATAACGACAACGGCCCCCTTGACTCTGGTCGTGCCCGCTCATGCATTAGAGGCACAGGTCATGACTCCACCCTTGTCACCATCAAGGAGACTGGCCGACAGGAAATGGTCTACACCTTTGGCGGTTATATCCGCAAGTACGTGGAGCAGATTCGTGCCAAAGGAGCCATCCCTGTACTCTTCACACTAACCCCTCGCAATGATTATGAACCAAACGACCCAACGAAGATACAACGTAAACTGAACGACTTCACGCCTTGGATTAAAGCCATGAGTGAGGAGCTCAATACTCCATTCATCGACTTGAACGACATTAGTGCCACAAAGCTAGAGAAATATGGAAAGTGGAAGACCAACTACTTCTTCTTCGGCGACAAGATCCACTCCAGCGAGTTTGGCGCGAAGATGAACGCAGCATCGTGTGCTGAAGGTATCGAGGCATGTAACCACCCAGACGTAGCACTGCTGAAAACATTCCTAAAACATGATGCCGTACACCCACCACGCATCGACCAGAGACGCCAGAAAGGAAAACCTGTGGTATTCACTACGGGCGACTCGACAATGAAAAACAACGATAACGACGAAAACGGCATGTGGGGCTGGGGAGCCGTAGCAACAAGTGTGTTCGACGAGAAGAAATGTACCGTTGTGAATGCAGGACGGGCAGGACGCAGCACTCGTACGTTCCTCTACGAGGGATTGTGGGACAATGTCTATAACTCGCTCGAGCCAGGCGACTTCGTGCTGATTCAGTTCGGACATAACGACATAGGCGGCATTGACCGTGACAAGGAACGTGGAGTGATTGCTTCTGCTGCCGATACGTGTCATGTGTATCGCCTGCAGTCGAACGGCCAGTATAAGGTAATCTACTCGTTCGGATGGTACCTGAAGAAATTCATTCAGGACGTTCGCGAGAAAGGAGCCACCCCTATCCTACTCTCTCTCACCCCTCGCAACGAATGGCCAGGTGGTAAGATTGAACGCAGAAACGATTCCTACGGCAAATGGTATCGTGAGGTGGTAGCAGAGACTGGAGTGGAGTTTGTCGATGTACACAACATCACAGCCGATGCCCTCGACAAGATCGGTCGTGAAGGGGCAAAGGAATACTACAACAACGACCATACCCACACCTCGAAGAAAGGAGCACTGCTCAATGCACAGAGTGTGGCAAAAGGACTGAAAGCAAACAAAAGCCCATTGGCAAAATATTTGAAATAATGTATCAAAGAATCATCATACTCATAGGCTTCATGCTCTCATGGACTTCGCTCATGGCGCAGCCCAACAAGCTGCTACGTATTCAGCGACTACATAGGGGATTCACCATTTCGAAAGAGCTGGAAGGACGTGAAGTGCTTCTCGCCTATTCAGAAACGGGCGATTTCGACAAAGCGATGCAAAATGACACCTTGTTCCGCAAGGTGATGGACAATTTCAGCAGACAAACCAAACTGAGAGGGCCTCGGATCAATGCTGCTCCAGAACTACCCGAAGCAGTCGAGCCGCTCTGTAGTGATGCCTGGGCGCAAGACGCTCCGTATAACAACCTCACCCCTATCGTTGACAGCACACATTGCAAAACAGGATGTGTGGCTACGGCAATGTCGCAGGTGATGTATTATTACAAATATCCTGAACGCGGAACTGGCAGCCATACCTATTCAGATGTGAAAGGATGCCTGCAAACACTCACAGCAGATTTCTCCGCCCACACTTATGAATGGGACTATATGCTCGACTCGTACGCAGGCGTCAATTACAGCGAACGGCAGGCACAAGCCGTAGCCCTATTGGCAAGTGATTGCGGCATCAGTGTGGATATGCAATATGGTACAGAATCCAGTGGAGCAGAATCAATCAATCAGCCGTATGCGCTCTTCAACTATTTCGGATACGATCCGGGTATGCGAACAATCTATCGTGACTTCTATTCACGCAGCGAACTCCATTCCTTGATACAAACCGAACTGGCCGCTCACCGTCCTGTACTATGTAGTGCACACGATACTGGAGGCGGACATGCTTTTGTCATCGACGGATACGACAACCAAGGGCTGTTTCACATCAACTGGGGATGGAGCGGATGGTGTGACGGATATTACAACATCGACTACATGAATCCTGACCAGCCACAATGGAATCATGACCCTAATCGACGTGAGAAAGGAATGAATTACTTCCAGAGTTTCACAATTGGCATTCAACCAAAACTACCAGGAACGCAATCCGTCGAAACACATGAGTATGCATTCTCACATCTGGAACTCAAACCCGACTCTGCGCTGATTATATACCATCTCAGCAACGTAGGTTGGAATCAGCATCAAGGACAGGTTGTGCTGGCCGTGACAGGTACAGAGAGCGAAGAGATGGTAAAAGTGGTATATGATTACAATCGTCAGTTCGAACTCGAAGAGTTTGAGGACACCACCTACACGGATACCATCCTACTCACTACCATCATGCCGCAATTAGCAGAACTGAAGGATGCAACCTACCGACTGATGCCAATGTTCGAGGATAACGGGACGTGGAAACGTGCGCGAACAATGCACGGTACACCTTATTATATATATGTAGATAAGCAAGGCAATAATATCCAACTGCGAGAGGCACAGAGTGCGCTGGAACATTTGGAACTCGTCAGCCTGCAATTCCCCGATACCGTCACACGTGGCACTTACGCGCCTTGCACCATTGCCATTACCAATAATAGCGATGATGAGTACTGCGGACGAATCTTCATCACAAACGAATCGAACCAGACTCCAAGCGGCTATCAACTGCTCACCTCGGTGGGATTATATCTTGAACCCCATACAACAGAAACCATCGATTTCAAATACATCTACATCAGTAACCGCTTGAGCGACACCATCCGTGTGCATGTGCTCTACGACATCGACCTCTTTACGGATAGCCTCATCGTATTCGATCAGATGAAAGAAGTCGCTGTAGTTGATCAATCGAGCGGCATCAAGTCACCGACAACGACTGCGCGACCCAAGCGTCTTTTCGACCCTACGGGCAAACCTGTGAACCAATTATTACCTCACCAAATAATCATCAGCAACGATGGAAAAAAGAGAAGCATTCAAAATGTTCCTTAAGCCTGGCTTCAAGGACGAATACAAACGACGCCACGCAGCATTGTGGCCAGAGATGAAACAACTGCTCCACGACGGAGGTGTATTTGACTACAGCATCTGGCTCGACGAGGATACTAATACCCTCTTTGCTTGCCAGAAAACAAAGGGAGAAGGTGGAAGTCAGGATATGGGCAATCTGGAAATCGTACAGAAGTGGTGGGCCTATATGGCCGACATCATGGAAACCAATCCCGACAACTCCCCTATCTCTATCCCGTTACCTGAAATGTTTCACATGGATTAAATACAAAAGTTATGAATAAGAAATATTTATGGCTATTTATTGCCCTCCTATTGGTGTTCGGTGCAATCCTGTTAATCAATCGTTTTGGCAAAGAGAAACAAGAAACAGCTCTATCGCCCACAGATGACTCCAGCCAGTTTGTAAACCTTACAGATGTCGTTCCTGATGCCATTCTGGAGATTCGCTACTTTGGCACATACAATTTCGTGGGAACACGTATTGACGGCTACGAGGAACCGACTGCGCTGATGACACGCATCGCTGCCGACAGCTTGAAAGCAGTAAGCGACGATGTCATAGCACAAGGGTATCGTCTGAAGATATATGATGCCTATCGTCCACAAAAAGGTGTAGACCATTTTGTTCGCTGGGCTGCTGATATTCCTGATACTATAATGAAGACATACTTCTATCCCGACTTGGATAAGAGCGTGCTATTCGACCAGGAATATATCATGGCGAAGAGTGGACACACGCGCGGTAGTACGGTCGACATCACACTATTCGACATGACAACAGAGAAAGAGTTGGATATGGGTGGTACATTCGATTGGTTTGGTGTCGAAAGTCATCCTGACTTTTGCGGAAATCCCGACACAGGCGAGTACACAGGCGGTAGTTCACCTGCCGGACGTAGCATCACAGCAGAGCAGTTTGCCAACCGCATGATTCTGCGGAATGCAATGTTGCGACATGGATTCAAAGCACTCGACAGCGAATGGTGGCACTTCACCCTGAAGAACGAGCCGTTCCCCGATACTTACTTCACATTCCCCGTCCGCAAACTGACGAAATAAGCATATTCGCTAACATTTTCACAGCAAATCATTGGTTTTAACAGCAAATTGATGCCCAATTGAAAAAATTTGCTTACATTTGCAGTCTGTTAGCAGTTAGCAGACCATAAAATAGGAAATAGTCAATTATTAAAAAGTAAATGATATGATGGATTGGTCAAACATAGGTTTTGGCTACAACAAAACCGATTACAATGTCCGTTGCTATTACAGAAATGGCAAATGGGGTGAGATTGAAACCTGTAGTGAAGAAACAATTCCTCTCCACATGGCAGCTACATGTCTGCACTATGGTCAGGAAGCGTTCGAGGGTCTGAAAGCATACCGTTGTCCTGACTGCAAGGTGCGAGTGTTCCGCATGGATGAAAATGCAGCCCGCTTGCAATCAACCTGTCGCGGCATCCTGATGCCCGAAGTGCCTACCGAACTCTTTGAGGAGATGGTGAAGAAAGTAGTAACACTGAACCAACGCTTTATTCCTCCATACGAAAGTGGAGCCACACTCTACATCCGACCGCTGCTGATCGGTACGAGTGCACAGGTGGGCGTACACCCAGCCAGCGAATATCTGTTCCTGATGTTCGTCACACCCGTAGGCCCATACTTCAAGGGTGGATTTGCAGCAAACCCATACGTCATTATTCGCGAATTCGACCGCTCTGCACCATTGGGTACAGGTATCTACAAGGTGGGAGGCAACTATGCAGCCAGCCTGCGTGCCAACAAGATGGCGCACGACCTGGGATACAGCTGCGAGTTCTATCTCGATGCCAAGGAAAAGAAATATATGGACGAATGTGGTGCAGCCAACTTCTTTGGAATCAAGGACAACACATACGTCACTCCGAAGTCAACCAGCATCCTGCCATCTATCACAAATAAGAGCCTGATGCAGCTGGCTGAAGATTTAGGGATGAAGGTTGAACGCCGTCAGATACCAGAAGAAGAGCTGGCAACCTTCGAGGAAGCTGGTGCTTGTGGTACAGCTGCCGTGATTTCTCCAATCGCAAAGATTGACGATCTGGAAACGAAGCAGAGTTTCGTATTCTCAAAGGACGGAAAACCGGGTCCGATTTGCACAAAACTGTATAATAAACTACGCGGTATCCAATACGGTACAGAACCCGACACTCATGGCTGGACTACCGTGATTCTCGACTAAAAAGGTAAAGAAAAAGGCGCTTTTTGCGGTGTGTGCGAAAACATGTGTTATAAAACATAAAGAATTCCATACCCGTATGGATAAAATGCACTACCTTTGCACCATCCTAAAAACAATCTTTTTACCTTAAAAAATTAATACTTATTGAGTAGGGAGAGACGTTCGCGAGAACCCCTCTCCCTAATTGATTTCCAGCAAGCCTCAAAGCGGCATGCTTATCAGTACCGTTTTAAGCAACAGGCCGTTACTTCACCATTACCTTTTTGCCGTCAACTACATAGATGCCCGACTTGGTTGGCTGACCAGTAACTCTTGTGCCATCAACTGAATACCAAGTGCTTGCAGCATCGTTCTTCTCTACAGAGCCGATACCTGCTGCGAGATCTTCATCGCGTGCTGGTGCTGTAGCCTGTGGTTCTTCTTCAGTCTTTTCTTCGTCCTGCTGACGTACAAACTTCACATACATACTCATGTCACGCTCCAGATACTGCAACCAGCGATACTGATGCTTTGACAGCACTTCGAGGAAGCTTTCCTTGTACTCGTTGCGAACCTCTCTGATAGCTTTTGCCTGTGCTGCGAATTTTTCACGCATCGCCTTCATCTCAGCAATCTGCTCTTCTGTTGGCTTTTGTGCTTTCTCACCCTTTGCACCCTTAGGACCTTTTGGCTTGAAGGTAACAGGATTCTGCTCGATTACTTCCTTCAAAGCTGCACGATAGGCAGTAAAGATAGGAGCAAAAGCGGCTGCTTTCTCGCTGTCGAGACGCAGATGACGTGCAAAACGTGCTGCAACCTCATCTTCAGTCAGAGCTACAACAGTAAAGTTCTTGTGTCCTGGACGTGGGCGGAATGCCTGTGGACCTTTTGGTCCCTGTGGACCGCGTGGAGCACGGAAGTCGCGGGGGCCGCCTTTAAACTCTTTAGGAGCCTGGAAATGCTGCATACCCTGAGGTGCATGGAATTGGCCTTGAGGGCCATGGAACTCGCGTGGTCCTCTTGGACCCTGTGTGGGCTGAGCACTAGCTGCACCCACCATCATTAATGATGCTACTGCAAATAGTAAAATTCTTCTCATGGTCAAACGTTTGATTTAGAATTAATGAGTAAATAAAATGTTTTTTCTCTCTGGCGCACTTATATCTTTCTACATTCCTTTAGACTGAGAAAACTGCAAAAAGTAAAGTCAATTCGTTGAAAAAAAAATGCTTTTATTTGTTTTTTATGCGGAAATAATGGCGTTTTTGCAAAAATGTTCAATGTTCAATGTTCAATGTTCATTTTTTTTTGTACCTTTGCACGCGTTAATAAATCAGGCTGCCGAAATGGTGGAATGGTAGACACGAGGGACTTAAAATCCCTTGGCCATAACGGCTGTGTGGGTTCGAGTCCCACTTTCGGTACATGAGCCACGTAGAAAAACCCTTGCAGAACACACTCTGTAAGGGTTAATCATTTTACTGGATAGCAAAAAAATTGCCAAAAGCAGCAACACTCTTTGTTTTCGCACTCTTTTTACGCTCCCACAACTATTCCTTGTATCTTTATGGCAGTTTCAACTCTGTGCCTAATGGGATGAAAGAGGTGTCGGTGAGTCCATTGAGTTCCATGATGCGCGGAACGGAGTCTGTGGTATTATAATGAAGAACGGAAATCGTTGTGAGCGATTCTCCTTTCTGGAAAGGATGCACTTTTGTGTAAACCCCTCTCTTATCTCCCCCAAGGGGAGAAAATTTAATTTCGACCTTGTCCCCTCTCTCTGGGAGAGGGTTAGGAAGAGGTTCCTTGTTGGCAAAGATGCTCACAAGGCATATAGCAATGAGGGCAACAATAAGGGCAACAGACACCCAAATCCACCAGCGAGAAAGCCTCTCCCCCCGCCCTCCCCTCAAAGGGAGGGAGCTATGAGTGGAAGGTGAAGAAGCCTCCCTCGCCCCTTCTTCAAGGAGGGGAGATATTGAGGGTGAAGCGTTATCGATTGCAGGAGTTTCTACCTTACGCGCTGCTACCTTTTTGGGGGCAGGAGTAGGTTCTACGAGTTCTGCTCCGTTGAGCACTGCATTCACTTTGTCTTCCTCAACAAACTTCAGTTTATTGTGACCAGGAATGACAATGCGTTCGCCTGTGTTGACATCTACACTGCCACGATCGGCCACTTTGATTGTTTTGAACGTACCAAGACCTTTTACCTTGACGATACCATCACGGGTAATGCCATCGTTAAGAGACTTGAAGAATGCATCGACGAAGGGTTCTACTTGCTGTGCGTTCCATCCACGTTGGCGCAATGTGTCTACCAAGTTCTGTGTGGTGATTTTCTTAGCCATATTCCTTCCTCCTTATTTCTTCGTTGATTTGACTTTACCTTTCATCACATCTGTAGGTTTAAAGGCTATGGTTTTGCTCTCTGGCACTTCCACATAGTCCTTCGTATTGGGACTGTACATGCGGCGGGCAGCCTTGGTCTTGAGTTCCAACGTACCTAGATCGGGCAACACGATCGCATTGTCTTGCTTGATTTCGTTCACCATGACAGCGGTCAGTGCAGCTGTCAGTTGCTCTGCATCCTTCTGTGACATCGATGCGGTCTGAGCAATCGATTTGATAAAATCCTGATAGTTCACAATCTTATTTAACTATTTAACGATTTACTATTGACTATTGTTTTTTATTTGTTCATTTTATTATTAAGCCATCATTCAATAACCAATAACCTATAACCAATAACCATTATCAATTAATCTATTAACCTACTAAGCTATTAAGCCTTATAGTTCCATATAAATCGAAGTCATCGGCATCGGTGATAGTGACCTGATAGAAACATCCACGACGAAGTGTGCCTGCTGATGAAGGAATCAGTACTTCGGGGTCGACTTCTGGGGAATCGAACTCGGTACGACCTACATAGTACTCCCCCTCTTTGCGGTCGATGATGACCTTCAGGGTCTGTCCCACCTTGGCAGCCTGCACCTCTGCGGAAATCTCTTGCTGAATGGCCATCAGCTGACTGAGTCGCTGCTGCTTCACCTCGTCGGGTATTTCGTCCTTGAAGTGACGGGCGGCATAGGTTCCGTCTTCCTCGGAATAGGCAAAAGCACCCATTCGCTCGAAACGTGCCCAGCGGACAAACTCTTTCAACTCTTCGAACTCCCGCTCCCCCTCACCTGGGAATCCCACCATCAGCGTGGTACGCAGATGAATGCCCGGCACGGCTTCACGCAATCGAGTAATCAACTCATAGGTCTGCTCCTTATCGACATGCCGACGCATATTGGTCAGCACGTTGGTACTGATATGCTGGAGGGCAATATCGAGATAGCGGCACACATTGTGATGGCGACGCATCACATCGAGCAACTCCATCGGGAACTGATGCGGATAGGCATAATGAAGACGTATCCACTTCACTCCTTTCACCTGAGCCATGCGGTCGATGAGAGGGGCAATCATCCGACGCTTGTAGAGGTCAACTCCGTAGTAGGTCAACTCCTGTGCGATGACTTGAAACTCGCGAACACCCTTGCTCACCAAGTATTCCACCTCTGCGATAATCTCGTCCATCGGACGACTGTGATGACGACCTGTGATGATAGGGATAGCACAATAGGCACACTTGCGGTCGCACCCTTCTGATATCTTCACATAGGCATAATGGCGAGGAGTGGTGAGTTGGCGTTCATAATCTGCAATTGGCAATTGCGGATGATGAACGCGTGCCAGTTCTTCCACGATACCGTTCCAATCGAACTTTCCATAGAAGCGATCGACCTGCGGAATCTCTTTGCCGAGTTCCTTCATATAGCGTTCGGACAGACAACCCATGACATAGAGACGGCGCAGACGGCCTTCTTCCTTTGCCTGACAGAACTCGAGTATCATGTTGACAGACTCCTCCTTGGCATCACCGATGAAACCACAGGTATTGATAATCGCAATCTCGCCTCGAGGACGGGGCGAGTCATGCGTCACTCGATAGCCCAATGCCTTCAAGCGTGCCATCAGTTGTTCGGAATCCACCAGGTTCTTCGAACAGCCTAACGTGATGATGTCAACCGTATTTCGTCTCAATTCTCAAATAATTAGTAGTGGTTGCAGGCTCTATGTCACCCTCAATAACCAATAACCATTAACCTTTAACCATTATTCCCAAACAACGAATCCACAAACTCCCTGCGGTTGAATGCCTGCAGGTCTTCCATTCCTTCACCCAGTCCGATATATTTTACTGGTATCTTGAACTGGTCGGAAATTCCGATTACCACCCCACCCTTGGCTGTTCCATCGAGTTTGGTGATTGCCATTGCCGTCACTTCGGTAGCAGCGGTGAACTGACGTGCCTGCTCAAAGGCATTCTGTCCTGTTGAGCCATCGAGTACCAGCAACACCTCATCGGGGGCTGTATCCATGTGTTTCTTCACCACATTTCGTATCTTGGTCAACTCGTTCATCAGTCCAACCTTATTGTGCAGACGCCCAGCTGTATCGATGAGCACCACATCGGCATCGTTGGCAATGGCCGAACTGACGGTATCATAAGCCACAGAGGCAGGATCGCTACCCATCTGTTGTTTCACGACTGGCACACCCACACGCTCACCCCAGATACACAACTGTTCAACGGCAGCAGCACGGAATGTATCGGCAGCACCAAGATAGACCTTCTTACCAGCCTGCTTGAACTGATAGGCCAACTTGCCGATGGTGGTGGTCTTTCCCACACCATTCACACCCACGACGAGTATCACGTAGGGCTTATGGTCGGTAGGCAATTGGAAGCCTTCGGTATCGTCCGTGTTGTTCTCTGTCAGCAGGTTGGCAATCTCTTCACGCAGGATGCCATTGAGTTCTGCTGTATCAACATATTTATCGCGAGCCACACGAGCTTCAATCTTCTCGATAATCTTCAGGGTAGTATCCACGCCTACATCCGAGGTGACGAGCACCTCTTCGAGATTGTCCAAGACCTCATCGTCAACTTTCGATTTTCCTGCTACTGCACGTGCTATCTTACCAAACACGCTCTCTTTCGTCTTGGCCAATCCGCTATCCAGCGTTTCCTTCTCTTTCTTTCCAAACCAATTAAAGAATCCCATAATATATTATATATAATGTGAAATGTAAAATGTAACTGTTGAAGTATACCGACTGCAAAGATAATGCTTTTTCGTGAAACTTGCAAATAATTAAACAAAATAAGTGTCCAACACAGGACACTTATTTCCAATGATTATGAAACAAAAGTACAAATTAGCTTTTAGCTATTTGCATATTTCTTTGCGTCTTCGTTCAGAAGAACCTTTTCTTCAAACATATATGCGCCAGTCTTTGGAGACTTACACATCTTAATAACTTTTGTGTATGCGCGACCATCCTTTGATTGGAGAGTAGCGACCGCTTTCTTTGCCATAGTCTATTAATTCTTTATCTATAATTAACCTATAACCATTAATCTATAACCCTTACTTGATTTCCTTATGAACAGTCATCTTCTTAAGGATAGGGTTATACTTCTTCAGTTCCAGACGGTCTGGAGTGTTCTTACGGTTCTTTGTTGTGATGTAACGTGATGTTCCTGGAAGACCGCTTTCCTTCATTTCCGTGCATTCAAGAATTACCTGCACTCTGTTACCTTTAGCTTTCTTTGCCATGATTTCGTTTCTCCTTAATGATTATGCAATTACTTGGATGTCTTTCCAGTCGCAATAGCCTTTTGCTACAGCCTGACGCAATGCAGCATCAAGACCAATTCGGTTAATAATGCGAAGACCAGCAGCACTGACCTTCAATACAATCCAACAATCTTCTTCTACATAGTAGAATTTCTTAGTGAACAAATTGACCTCAAAACGTCTCTTTGTTCTGCGAAGTGAGTGTGAAACGTTGTTACCGATCACTGACTTCTTACCTGTGATTTGACAAATTTTTGACATATTTCTTTTTCTTAATTATTCTGCTATATTTCTTGTCGGGATTTTTAAACAGCGTGCAAAGTTACGAATTTTTTTTGAACCGCCAACAAATAATGCATTATTTTTCGCACTTTTTTTCGATTTCTGTGCCCTATCCACTCACAACAATACGGTTGAAGCGCACAAAATGGCCTCAAAAGAGCGAAGATGCATCTAAGAAACAGCAACCTGATTTCCTGCTCTCAACCCGCAAAATACGGGTTCAACGGTCAATCGTCAAAATGGTATCCATGCAAATGCTCGTCAGGAAAGAGGGAAGCACACAAGCGATACAGACGTGGGTCGTATGCTTTCAGTTGCTCTCGTGTTTTCAGCGTAAACCTACTACCATCATTCTGCGGGACCACCATCCTGCAAGTGTTGAACCATGCCTGAGCACCTTCCGCGAAATACTCCTCGCTGTTGGTCATCGAATACGTGCCGCTCCACAATCCCTCACGCTTCGCCTGATTGAAAGCAACATTCAGGCTGTCGCGAAACTCTCGGTTGATACGCCGCAAGGCAAAATCCACATTATGAGCAAATTCGTGCACCATGATACTCTCGCTCCAATACCGCTCGCGGAAATTAGGTATTTTCACCAGGTTTTCCTCCCCTATCGACATCACAGGCAACTGCAGGGTAGCTCCGTAGCCCCTTCCCCGTTGGTCCCAATCGGTTTCGGGCCACCATACCTTCATCATCTTACATTCAGGGAGGTCCGTAATGTTTTCCTTATACCCCACAACTCCGATTCTGAAGTGGCAACGTATCATCTCCTCACGTGCTTCGGGTATTCTGCTCAGCATGTGGTTTGCGATATAGCGAGCCTGTAGCAGCGCCGTGTCGGATACAGCAGCCGAAGCTACGACAGGCAGACCGTTTGCACTTACGTACTTCTTGTACCAAGGATCCAGAGGCGACTCCTTTCGTGCCAACCACTGCGTGAGTGTTGGAGGGGGAGTCGTCACTTTGTCCTGTGACTGTATGTTTGTAGCCAAGGCAAACAATGCGATGAATATCAAAACTATTTTCTTCATTTCCTTTTAGTTTTAAGAACTATCAATTGCCAACCGCTTTAAGTCCTTCCTTATCCAGTCGATAGACGGTCCAGTCTTTCATCGGCTTGGCACCCAAAGAGAGGTAGAAATAGTTGTAGAAGTAGAGTGCAAAACCCACCTCACGACCATCCACCACAGCAAAGACTGCCTCAGCCCTATGTTGATTAATCTGGTTCTTAGAAGACCAATGTAAATCTGTTCTATCTCCTTATATGAGGAGCAATAAGGTTGATAAGTTGCATGTCGTTGAATTTCTTTTTGTATGGGTCGAATTTGGGGATTCTCAATGCTACTGAATTTATTTGCCTGCCTTGATTCTTTTCCCTAAAGAAAAAACAAACTTGCTGCTGATAGGTTTCCATCTGAATCGTATCCACTTTGCATATTGCGCACTTTTGGCATAAAGAATCAAACTTGGCAACAATGCTGTCTGATTTGTTCTGGCAACTCTGTGCAACAGAAAAACAGGGTATAAACATCAACGCCAAAGTCCCTATTATCCTCGAAACAACGGTATCCTTCTTTATGCTCATTAGTGTCATATCGTTCCTTATTTAATGTGGGTTCAACGAAACTTTAGTTCGACGGAGTCAATTATAATTCATTGAAAATTTGGTAATTAGCGATATTTTCAGTACCTTTGCAGTGACGAAACAACAAATGTTCACTAAAAGATATCGCTAATGTTTACCGAGGACAAAGTTACAGAAATTTTTTGTATGGCAGATGATTT
>JAFXNA010000033.1 GCA_017529865.1 Bacteroidaceae bacterium | reverse complement strand
CTTCAGATTTACCTTTAGATTCAAATCCTTTCATGAATCTATTATACATTTGAGTTCCAATATTTATTTTTGCATTTCTTATTTCTTGTTTAAAATCATCTTTTGCTTCTCTGCCACTCTCAGTTTCGCACTTCTCGACCGTGGATTCATTGCCTGTTCGTCGGCATCAGGAATGATGGGCTTGCGAGTGATGAGCTTGAATGGTGACGACGTGTTACCGAAGAAGTCTTTTGTCTCATCACCATCTATGCTTCCTGTCTTCATGATGTTCTTCACCATACGGTCCTCTAACGAATGGTAGGTGATGACCACCAGTCGGCCTCCAGGCTTTAACATCTCTGTTGCTGCGGCGAGCATCTCTTTCAGTGCGTCCATCTCGTGGTTGACTTCGATACGCAGGGCTTGGAATACTTTGGCCAGTTCTTTTTTCTCACGGTCGCGTCCGAAGAAGGGTTGGACGATGGTTTGCAGTTCACCAGTTGTTTCGATGCGTTTGTTGTTTCGCTCTTTCACGATGGCAGCTGCAATCTGGCGGCTGTTTTTCAACTCTCCGTAGTAGTAGAAGATGTTGGCCAGTGCCGGTTCGTTGTAGCTGTTGACGATATCAGCGGCTGTTTGCTTAGCCCGTTGGTTCATTCGCATATCGAGCGGTGCGTCAAACCGAAACGAGAATCCGCGCTCGGCATCATCGAAATGGTGTGATGAGACACCCAGATCAGCCAACAAACCATCAATACCTTCGTCCTCTCCGTAGTATTTCAGAAAGTTCTTCAAGTATCTGAAATTGCTTCTCACAAACGTGAACCGCGGATTGTCCACGATGTTCTGTTCTGCATCGGCATCTTGGTCGAAGCTGTACAAGTGTGCCTTTCCTTCCAATCGCTTGAGAATCTCGCGGCTGTGTCCTCCTCCGCCGAATGTCACATCAACATAAATCCCATCCTTGTGGATGTTCATCCCATCGATACTCTGATGGAGTAAAACGGGCTGGTGATATGTCATTTCTTCGGTTGTCATTGGTTCAGTGTGAATGTGAATAAAAATACCATTGCGGCGCCAATCATTTATATATAATGTACGCGCGCGAGACTCTTAAAAAGTAAAGCGAACCTAACAATAGGTTTTCCCGCTAAGTCAGATTAAATTTGAAGGCAAATCGGCCATAATCTCCTGCAAATCCTCACCGAGGTTAGAAGGCTCGTTGATGACGGATTCAAACCGACTCTTGTCCCACACTTCTATGTGGTCGTCAACTGCAAGGAATCGCACGTCTTGGCTTATCCCTGCAAATTTCAACTTACGTTTGTTTATCAAAAAACGTCCGTTTCTGTCCAGTTCCACGACTTCGGCATCCTCTAAAAACAGACGAAGGAGATGCTGATGACGTCCGTCCCACCTGTTGAGCCTGGCTCGCAGCATGTCTAACATCTCGTTCCAAAGACCTTCAGGATACAGCACAAGGCACTTCTGGAACAGGTCTGCCCGCAGCACGAGACGCATCTCTTTGTCTGCTTCGAGAACCCTCCGGAACGGTGCCGGCAGAAATACTCTGCCTTTCGCATCTGCTTTCGCTGAATAGTCTCCGATAAATCGCATGAATCCTTACTTTTTGAATTTGTTTGCAAATATAAGCATAATTCTTCATATTCCACCACTTTCCCCCACATTTTTTTCAAAATTTTTTTGTTTTTCTTGTGTTTTTGCCTTAAAACGTACTGAAATTGCATTTTTATGATGTAAAATTGGTGGGGGAAGGTGTCGTGAAATAAGGGGCAGTAAAGAAAAATAGTAAAAAACATAGTGCGTATTCTAAAAAACTTTCGTATCTTTGCCGCGACTAACCAAAATTGATAGATTATGAACGAAAACAAAAACATGAGTCGTCGTGAATTTTTGCGACGCATGGGAGTTGGAGCTGGTTCTGCTATGGCTATCATGGCATTAGAGCCGCTGAACGTTATTGCGAAAGAAAAACCTGAAAAACCTGCTGACAATCGAATGACCTATCGTGTTCAGCACGGTAGTGGTGAACAAATCTCGCTGCTGGGTTTCGGCATGATGCGTCTGCCAAACAACCAAGAAGAGGTGAACCGTTTGGTGGATTATGCCATTGAACATGGTGTGAACTACTTCGACACGGCTCCGATGTATATGGGTGGCCAGTCGGAGGTGCTGATGGGGAATGCCCTTTCACGCCATCCTCGCAACAAGTATTATGTAGCTACGAAGATGTCGAACATGAGTCAGAACCAATGGTCTTTGGAGGCTTCAAAGCGAATGTATGAGTCATCACGTCAGAAGTTGAAAGTGGATGTCATCGACTATTACCTGCTGCATGGCATCGGTGGCGGTATGAACACGCTTAAGGGCCGTTTCCTCGACAATGGTGTGCTCGACTTCCTGTTGGCTGAGCGTAAGGCAGGTCGTATCAAACATCTTGGTTTCTCGTATCATGGTGATGTACGCGATTTCGACTGGTTGCTGGATCATCAGGAGGAGTATCATTGGGATTTCGTGCAGATTCAGATGAACTTCCTCGACTGGCGTCATGCTTCGATGCGTGGAGGCCGTCGTAGCGATGCTGATGCTGAATACCTCTATAACAAATGTGATAAGTTGGGCGTTCAGTGCGTAGTGATGGAACCGCTACGTGGTGGTACCTTCGGCCGTATGGCTTCGGAGGTGATGGACAAGCTGAAGGCTGTTCATCCTGACGACAGTTCGGCACGCTGGGCTTTCCGTTGGGTAGGTTCTCATACAAATATCCTCACGACATTGAGTGGCATGAACCGCATGGATCATTTGGAGGAAAACGTCAAGACCTTCTCGCCGCTCGATCCTTGTACCGATGCTGAAAACAACCTCTTGGCTGAGATTGCCGACCAGATGTCGGGATTCCCAACCATTCCTTGTACCACTTGCTCATATTGTATGCCATGTCCGTTTGGTGTCGACATACCAACCAACTTCGCAACTTACAATGAGGCTGTAAGAAATCACATCTTGCCACTTCCTGACAAGAGTGCTGCGGGTTATGCTGCTGCCTTTAAGTCTTTCACGGATGCCTATAAGAAGGCAATTCCCGATAAGAAGAAATGGGCAGAAGCTTGCCAGGACTGCGAAGAGTGTCTGTCGAAGTGTCCACAGCAGATTCGTATACCGAATCAGATGGCACGTATCGTCGAGACGTTGCGCAAGGCATAGCGAGTATAAACTTTGAAATGAAGAAACGTATTGTCTACATCACGCTCATTGCTTCCTTGTTTGCTATGTCGGCTCGCTCACAGGTCCGTTTCGGTGTCAAAGCCGGATGGAATGTCAATCAGGTGACCTGGCGCTGGAAGCAACTGAAGGAAAATATCAGGAGTGACAACCGCAATGGATTCTTTGCGGGAGTCACTCTCGATGTAACAATTCCTATTGCCGGATTAGGTGTCGACTTTTCTGTACTCTACGACAACCGGATTATTGAAGTTCCAACCGCATACGAAGACGTGAATAAGACAATGGAATATATTGTTGTTCCCGTAAACCTGCTTTACAATATCGGCTTCGGAGATTTCCTGAGTGTCTATGCTTCTACCGGACCGCAGGTATCGTATTATATTGGCAATAGGAGTTGGATACTTGACAATCGTTTTATCACTGCATGGACCTCTGGATGGGAAATCAACAAGTCCGATCTCTCTTGGAATGTAGGAGGAGGCTTCTCCTTGTTTGGCCACTTCCGTCTGGGCTATAACTACAACATCCCTTTAGGGAACACCAACGAGTTCACCATCCGTCGGATAGGTGGATACATCGAGAGAGGGACATTGAAAGATAACATGCATCAGATATCCTTGACCTATTTCTTCTGATTCCCCCTTTATTTTAATGTAAAAATGTAAAAATTAGAAAATGTAATAATTCGAAAACAGTAAACCGAAAACTAAATTCTATGCTCTACGCTGATGTAATCGTTCCGCTTCCCCTTCAAGACAGCTACACCTACAGCATCCCTTCCGAGCTGGAGTCGTATTTGAAAAGGGGTTGTCGTGTGTTGGTACCCTTCGGCAGGAGCAAATCGTATGTGGGAATCGTTCGTGCTATTCACACCAAAGTTCCACAGGGTTATGAGGTGAAACCCATCAAGGAATGCCTCGACACCCAACCGATCGTCACTGAGACACAGTTCCGTTTTTGGGAATGGATAGCTCAATACTATGTCTGTCCATTGGGCGATGTCATGAATGCCGCTCTGCCTGCACGGTTGAAGGAGGAAACTATCCGTCGCACCCGTGCTTCAAATCACTCTTCCTTGAGGATGGACAGGGACGAGGCACTTCTCAGCACCCCTCAGCAGCAAGCCTACGATGCTATTTGCCAGTCTTTTCTCACCAAAGAAGTCACCTTGTTGCATGGTGTTACCTCCAGTGGCAAGACCGAGATTTACATCCACCTTATCCGGCAGGTGTTGGCAGAAGGTAAGCAGGTTCTTTACCTCCTGCCCGAGATAGCCCTCACTACCCAGATCACCGAACGACTGCGGAGTGTGTTTGGCGATGAAATGGGCGTTTTTCACTCTAAATTTACCGATGCTGCCCGTGTGGCGGTCTATCGCAAGCAGTTGTCCGACTCGCCCTATCAGTTAATACTCGGTGTCCGTTCGTCTGTGTTTCTTCCATTCGATCGACTGGGCTTGGTAATTGTCGACGAGGAACATGAGGTGTCCTACAAGCAACAGGACCCTGCTCCGCGCTATCATGCTCGTAGTGCAGCCATTATGCTCGCTCATCAGTGTGGCGCCAAGACGCTCTTGGGTACAGCAACTCCGAGTTTGGAGTCTTATCATCTGGCTCGGACTGGTCGCTATGGTTATGTGAGTCTCACCACCCGTTATCTCGATATTCAGTTGCCCGAGATCGAGGTGGTCGACATCAAGCGACTTAAATTCCAGAAGCGGATGAAAGGCATCTTTTCACCTACTTTGCTCGATGCTATCGGGGAAGCACTTGAGCACCATGAGCAGGTCATTCTCTTCCAGAACCGACGCGGCTATGCCAATTTCCTGATGTGTAAGACCTGCGGATGGGTTCCCCAGTGTCCGCATTGCGATGTGAGTCTCACTTATCACAAGAAGACCAATCGTCTCGTGTGTCATTACTGTGGTCAGACTTTCGACTTGCCTACACAGTGCCCTTCGTGTGAGGAATCAAATTTCTCGGACGTTGGTATTGGCACAGAGAAAGTCGAACAGCAGATTCATCGCTACTTTCCCGAGGCCACGACTATCCGTATGGATATCGACACCGCCCATACCCGTACTGCATACGAGCAAATCATCAGTGACTTCTCCCACCATCAGTACGACATCCTCATTGGTACCCAGATGGTCACCAAAGGACTTGATTTCGACAATGTCAGCGTCGTGGGGATTCTTGATGCCGATACCATGCTTAATATTCCCGACTTCCGCAGTCACGAGCGTACCTATCATGTATTGGCTCAGGTGGCAGGACGTGCAGGTCGTCGTACTACTCGTGGCCGAGTGGTGCTTCAGACTCGCAGTGTCGATTCCGATACCATTGCCTATGTCGTCAACAACGACTATGATGCTATGTTCCGCACTCAGATGGATGAGCGTCGTCGGTTCCACTATCCTCCTTATTATCGTCTCATTAACATCTATCTGCGTCACAACGATTACGGCCGTACCGAATTGCTTGCCAACGACCTCGGTACGCTGCTCCGTCAGGTTTTCGGTGACCGCGTGCTCGGCCCCGACCGCCCTCCTGTAGCCCGTGTCCACTCCATGTATGTCCGTAAGCTCATGCTCAAGATTGAGAAGAATGCTTCCCCAAGTCGTGTCCGCTCCCTCTTGTTCGATATTCAGGCACGCCTTCTCCAGCAACCATCTGCGCACGGCCTCCAAATTTATTACGATGTCGACCCGATGTAGGGGTAAAATCGTAAACAAACACAGACGGAGGTGAGAACCTCCGTCTGTCTGTTGTTATTGGGGAGGGGGAATAATATGGAAAAAGCAAAAAGCAAGGAATGAAGGCGAAAAACACGTTTTAATTTAATAATTATGAATTATGAATTGTGCATTATGAATTAATTTCGCTATCTTTGCAGTGAGAATAATGCGTAGCATTTTGCGTGAAACGAAAACATACATTGATACTAAATAAATCTTTTCTCATAAACCGAATTATTAGCACCACAGATAAGCAGAGCGAGAATAAAGATAATTATTTCACACGATATTAATCTTATCAGCGCTAATTTCTTGATAAAAAAATATATAGACAAATTTATAGACCTTTTTAAATAGTAATTATATGAAGAAATCCTTGTTCATATTGTTATCATGTGTTTTGTTTGTGCAATGCGATTATCGTGATGTTCCTATAAATATACATAAGCTCGGTTATTATACCGCTTATGATTGCAGGGCCTTTCAGGGAACTCCTGCATGGGAGTTAGCCAAAGCGGTTGATGACAACGATACATCGGAGATCATCAAGATACTAAAAGAGCACCCGAAAATAATTGATTTTCAGGAACCATTATGGGGCAATACCGTATTGATGCAAAGTATCAATAAAAGACGTTACACGGCATTTATGACTTTACTTAGATAGGGAGCAGATGTGACTGTTCATACAATATATAACGGAGCTTCAGCCATACATATGGCTGTTGAGACAGGAGACACGATATTTGTAGAGGCTCTCTTACGTTATGGCGCAAATATTAATGATTTTGGCAAAGGTGGGAGAAAAGATGTATGGCAAGTAAACTGGACATATAGTCCACTATTTGATGCAGTTAGTAATGCTTCTTATGGAGATAAAGATATGACAATGGTTAAATATCTTATCGAGCATGGTGCTGATCTAAATATGTGTTTTTCCTATGGATCTACAGCACTTAACGACGCCCTTATATTGGAAAATTATGATTTGGCTATTTATTTAATAGAATCTGGTGCTAATTATACAATCCCTATATATAGACTCAAGGAATATGAGGAGGGGTGGTTTCCTGTTTCAATCCAACAGTATGTGGATGAATGCAAGGGAATCATACCACCAAAAAGAGAGTATAAAGAGATGACAGATTCCCAATACAACAGACTGACAGAGTTAATCAGCCAGCCATACGTACCCAAACCAATTACAAGGTATCATTATAATGAATAGAATGAGGATAAGCTGACCCGACAAATTGTCGTATCAGGTCAGAGTCGAAACATTATCATCATTGATGAACTGCGTGACCATGTGGATGGAGAAGATAAATGGATGGGGTAACGATTCGCTACTCCATCGAGTTCGTGAGGGCGCATAGCCGCCACCCTGATGCCGAACCACAAGCTTTTTATTGGCGTCCTTATCACATTTTGTTTCAAATCGTACGAAATAGAGTGTTTTACGATTTGAAATATTTAGGAATTCCTGAAAATTTTTGTCTTGTCAAAAACGATGGTGCAGTATGCTGTGCTGCCGTTTTTGGTAGGGTCGTGTAAATTATTTGTAAATTGTTTATTTGAAACAAATGAAAATGTAAATTTTTTGTAAACTAATTTTCTTGGTGGTTTTGGCGGAATGTCGTACCTTTGCAGCGGAAAAACAATTAAGAAGTAAAAATGGAAGTAAAACGGGAAGTTAATGAGCTGCGCTCATGGAAGTTAACGAACTATCGTTCGAGGACGTTACTAAAGGATGTTTTCACAAACAGAGTATTGTCCAGCACGGAGTGCTTAACTCCCTGCCAGTTTGCTGGCATAACTCCCTTCTATAACTCCCCCTTTAACTCCATAATAATAAACGATATGAAAAGGAAGTTAGTTTTGTTTATGCTGTTTTGCTTTACGCTGAGTTCGTTGGCTCAGGAATTAAGCCAAGGAAAGGAAATGACCATTAAGCAGGACACATTGCACGCCCCGATTGCTACCTATAAGCAGGCACTTTGCATTATTGAAAACTCTAAAGAGTATAAGAAGTTTAAGAAAGAGCAGCATCTCAAAAAAGAGAAATATGTTGTTTCTTCAGATATCAAAGATTTTCAGATTTGGGCGTTCAATCTCAAACATAATTCAGGAGTTCATTATGAACTGGTATCTTATTATGATAAAGGTTATACTGACGATGCTATGCAACAGTTAAGCCAAGTAGAGGAAGGGAGAATACTGATATACTTCTCGAATATCGACAATGATTTCTTCTGGGTTTCAATATATCCTGCGAGACAGAAGGTAAGGAATCCAAGAGCAAAAAATACTCCAGGTTTTTGTAGAATGCTGCTATTTTTATTCCGAAGCGAAAATTCTAATGCAAAATATGTTTCCGTCAGAATCATGGAACTTGATTAACTTGTTATTGCTTCATGCCGATGACCAATAAGTAATAAGAAATGAAAAAAAGAAAACGATATGAAAAGAACATTATTTATATTACTGATAGGCATGCTATTTATTGGATGCTCGACTGCTTATAAGACAGAAATCTATAAAACAGAAACTGAGTCATTCACGGCTAGTATATATGTTAAAAGTTTCTCTTATAAGATAAAACTACCAGAAGGATATAAAAGGCTTTATATGACTAGTGGTGAAGGTGGACATGATACTTATCAATATAAGTATTCCAAAGGAATGTTATTTTATGTTGCCGAAACAGATGTCATTACTCCCAACAAAGACAATATACGTAATCATGCATCCAAAAGGGACTTCATGCGCAGGTTTCCTGGTTTTCGCCAAGTGTTGATGACATGCGACACCATCACTATCAAAGGGAAAGACAAGAAAAACCGCTATTGGAAAGAAGTAACATATCGGTTGTATAATGACGATTATTATAGCTTTGGTTACATTAATGTAAAAGAATCCGATTTGGACAAGTTCAACAAGGTAATTGACGATGCCAAAATCGAGTGTGTATTTGATGAGGAAAGGATTGCAGAAGATCGTCAGTTTTCAACTGACAGCGCATTCCAAGAGCTGTTGAAATCATTAGATGACCAATAAGTAACAAACCACAAAAAAGGAGAGCCGGAGCTCTCTAAAGACACTTTTTTGCCCATTTTCTTTATAAATTCGCAAAATAATTTGCAGAATTGCAAAGAAAACCATATCTTTGCAGCCAAATAGTATAAAGATGATTATTGCAAACAAGGAAATACTTGATGCATTTGTGCAAAAACACACACAATCAGCAGGACCGCTGAATAGTTGGGTGGAGAAGGTGAAAAGTGTTGTGTGGCATAATCATGCAGACCTGAAACAGACATTTCCATCAGCAGACTATGTAAAGAACGGACGCTATGTCTTCAATATTGGTGGGAATAACTATCGGATAGTTGCTGTGGTCATCTTTATTGGCGGCGTGATGAATATCCGTTTTGTGGGTACGCATAAGGAATATGATAAAATAGATTGTTCAACGATATAACGAAAGGAGCAGTTATGGATAAGAAACTGACAACAAGACAGGAGTATGACGAAACAAAGGCAATGGTAGAAGCCTTAATCGCCGAGGCAACCGTGAAAGGTATGCTTGAACCAGAGATGGATAATGAGTACACTCGTCAAATCTCAGACTTGAGTAAACAAATGGCTCAGTATGAGGACGAATACATGGACATTCTGCCCCTTCGCGAGAAGACCCCATTGATCAGATACATTGAGGACTACTTCTATGCACGAAATATGAAACAAAAAGAAGGCGCCAAGCTTTTAGGCATCAATGAGTCAGTATTCAGTCAGATACTTAGTGGCAAAAGACGTATCACAATGCCTATCGCCAAGCGACTGCACTCGAAATTAGGCATAAACGCAGAATTGATACTTGAGTACGCCTAATCTTGAACAATCCGTTTTATAACACACCAAGCGACGCTACTCACTATCGAGAGGCGCCGCTTGTTTGTTTTTGGGGAGGGGGAATTGTTAATGCTCTTGGATGTATTTGTATATCTCCAGCACATCCTGGGTATTGTCTTTCCCCTCACTCCACCCACTTGAACTTCGCTTTGAACGAGGCAGTGTAGGTGTCGTCAGTTAACTTCATGGGCTTATTCTCGCCATTATACATATTGATGGCATAGTCGCGTATGTGCTCTCTAGTTGTAGGGAATGTCAGGGTGAAAGTGAGTTCATCATATCGCACCTCCCTGCCACTCGTACAGGCAACAAAGAGCAACAACAGTCCGATGATATAGAGTCCTTTTCGCATCGCTATCACATTTTCTGTGCGAGGGTACAACTTTTTTTTCATTCTACAAAACAAAAGCAAATATTTTTATTTTCAAAGTATTCAAAATTCATTATTCATGTGGACATTTACATTTTCAGAAAATGAAGAACTGCTGACAGGAAGGAAATAGAAATTATTCATAATAATTTTTTAATATATATAATATATAAATCTATAGTATATATATTAAATTTTTCTTCCTTCAAAAACTCAAAAACCAAGATGTCCACATGAATAGTGAATAATGAATAGATCGTGACTGAAAACGTTGACTTCCCGTACTGGAAAAGTTGACAGTTTTCCTGAGAAGGTTGACGCTTTTGCTGAAATCGTTGACAACCTCCACTTAGCAAAATAGCCTGTTTTTTGAGACGTGATTTCATGCTCCCCGTCCTTACATTTCGCCGCCCTCACCATTACGTTTTGCGCTCTGAGATGTAACGCTTCGCCCCAAAGAAACTTTTTTTCAAAAAAAATGAAATTTTCCGTAAAAATGTTTGGTCAATTCAAAATAAATTCGTAACTTTGCAACAAAGTTGCAAAAGGGGTGATAGACCCCACTAAAATCAGGGGCGCGAGGCCCCACATGAAAGCGACGGAGCAAGGCGAAAATGCGCGCAAACAGCTAACCTCTAACGCTAAACAAAACGAATGCAACTCCAAGTGTTAACCAAACGATTTTATACTACTATGAGTAAGATTATCTATGACATCTATCGCAACGTCAAGTCCGGATCAGTATCCGAAGGACGTTACTTCGGCCGAATTCTTCAGACCGAAACCCTCAACACCGCCAAGCTAGCACGTCACATCGCCGAACACGGCTCACCCTACACGCAGGACGTAGTAGAAGGTGTGCTCCGCAAGGCAGAAAGCTGTATCCTCGAGCTGATCCTCGACTCGAAGAAAATCAAGATCGACGGACTGGGCACCTTCTACATCACGGGCGAGAACCAGAAGCACGGCACCATCAGCATCGCCAAGTTCAACCCCAAGACCTCGTTCAAGGGCCTCCACATCCGCTTCCTGCCCGACCAGGCCACCGAAGCCAACCTCAGCAGCCGCAGCGTCCTCAACCAGGCATCCTTCATCTGGGCAGAAGACCTCAAGCGCGAGAAAGCAGAGGAACGACCAGAGGGTAGCACTAACGAAAACAGCCTCACCCCCGACCCCTCTCCTCAAGGCGAGGGGAGTGAGAATAGTGGCAGCGGCAACAGCGGCAACAGTGGCAACAGTGGTAGCCAGACCCCAACGGTTCCGACCCTGACCATCAGCAAGACGGGTAGTGGCAGCTCAGCAGTTACCGTAGGCGGCAACGCAGTCAACAGCGGCAGCCAGATCGCAGCTGGTACCGAGGTAGCCCTCAGCGTCACCCCAGCAGCAGGTCAGACCCCAACGGCAACGCTCAACGGCAGCTCAGTCACCCTGACTGAAAGCGACGGCACCTACACCGGTACCTTCCAGATGCCCGACGGCAATGCAACCCTCGTCATCAACAGCGGCAGCAGTGGTGGTGGTGGAGTGGATCAGAATTAAGGAGCACAGCCCAGCCTCTCCCTAACCCTCCCCTCAAGGGAGGGAACTGGGAGGAAGAACTCTAAAATGGTAAATGGTAAATGATTAAATGGTAAATGAAAGATGGAAGAAGGAAAGAAAAAGGTGATTGCAGAAGTGATACGCTTCATCATCACAGTACTTGGTGCCCTCCTCGGCACATTGGCGCTGCAATCCTGTGGCTTGCTATAAACCTCTGGGACCTCTAATCGAAACGGGCAGAACTCACACTTCCGCCCGTTTCTTTGTTTTTGTACTGAAAATGGAACTAAAACACACCCAGTTTATTTTTTGATTACTTCGTTAAGATCTTGCGCACGCTACCGTCGGCCTGTCGCACGATGTTGAGGCCCTTTTGGAGCCTTGACGTGCGGCGACCGTCCAGGCTGTAGTAGTGTGTGTTGGCCGTCGTGACGGTCATGCGTGGTGTCGTCAGGTGGGTGAGTGTGGGGTCGATGGCCTCGATTTGGAAGAACTGTCCCCAACGGGTATCGTTCTTGTAGGCATCCAACGACTCTTTCGGCACGCGGACGGTGATATTCTTGAAATCATCTTCGCCGAAGGCCTCGCTGTTAAGACGGGGCGGCTCGGTGGCAAAGCAGTAGATGCGGATCAGGTTCCGACAGTCGCTAAAGGCGTCCTCGTCGATGTAGTTGAGCGAGCTGGGCAGGGTAACGACGGTGAACACGCCATCGTGCAGGGCCATCTCGTCAATCTTCTTGACGGGGTATTCCACTCCGTCTTCAGGGTCGACGATGGTTTCCGGGATGACGAGGCTGTCGACCTTGCAGTCGTCTTCCATATCAACTACGATGGCTCCCTCCTCAACAGAGTAGCAACGGTAGACAAGTCCGTCTTTGACAACGATTGAGGCATTTGCCGTTATTGCACATAGCAGTGCGGCGAACAATGTAAGTAATGCTTTCTTCATAATAGTTCTGTTTTATAATGTTATACGTAAATGTGTGGCAAAGTTAAGAAATAATTTTGAAACGGCAATGACTAATGGCTTCGATTTTGGATGCCCCCCCATTTTTTTGGACGAAGCAAAGATTTTTTTGTATGCATTTGCAAATAATTATGAAACTTTAGTTCGACGGAGTCAATTATGAATGATGAATTATGAAAAATGCGTTTAAGCCGAGCAAAAAACAAATGTATTTGATTTTTTCGAGGCGTAGCATTTTGCGCAAAGCGAATTATTTTGTACCTTTGCAATATCTAAGTAAAGTTGATAGTTGATAGTTTAAAGTTTATAGTCAGTTGGAAAGTTTAAAGTTGATAGTATATAGGTTAGCGTTAATAGCCCCCTCCGACTCCCCCCATAGGGGAGTGGTGAGTTTTTTGTTTTTGTTTTGGTTTTCGTTTTGGTTATTTTCGGAGGCATGAAGAGGATTCTATTGTTTGCCATAGCCGTTCTGATGTGCGGCATGGTGGGTGCACAGCATAAAGATAAAGATAGCAAGGATGAGCATCGCAAGAAGGTGGCGGTGGTGCTGAGTGGTGGCGGTGCGAAAGGTATGGCGCACATCGGTGTGCTGAAGGTACTGGAACGGGCGGGCATCCCTATCGACATCGTGACGGGTACGTCGATGGGTAGCATCATCGGTGGACTGTATGCGATTGGGTATAATTCTCATTCGCTCGACTCGATGGTGAGGGTGCAGGACTGGAGCTATGTCATCACGGACCGTGAGGACTTGCGGAATCAGAGCCTGAGTGACCGACAGAAGCAGAACACATACGTGTTCAGTACGGGATTGACCATCGGAAAGCGTGACAAGAATGCCGGCGGACTGATCAAGGGTAAGAACCTGGCTGAGCTGTTCAACCAACTCTGCGTGGGGTTTACCGACTCGCTCGACTTCTCGAAGGATTTGCCCAAGCCTTTTGCCTGTGTGGCGACCGATATCATCGACAATAGCGAAGTGGATTTCCATAGCGGACGATTGCCCCAGGCAATGCGCGCCTCGATGGCGATTCCTGCTGCTTTCTCGCCTGTGAGAATCGGCGACAAGGTGTTGGTGGACGGTGGTCTGCGCAATAACTATCCGGCTGACCTTGCCCGTGAGATGGGAGCCGACATCATCATCGGCGTCACTGTGCAGGGTGCACCGAAGAGTGCTGAAGATCTGGGGGGCACGATGAGTATTCTGAGCCAGATTATCGACGTGAACTGTAAGAATAAGCTCGAAGAGAACCTTGCTATCACCGACCTGCACATGCAGGTGGACACGAAGGGCTATGGCTCTGCCAGTTTCTCACTTGCTGCTATCGACACGCTCATCCGCCGTGGTGAGGAAGAGGCGATGCGTCATTGGGACGAAATCATTGCCCTGAAGCCGCGTATCGGCATCGATGATACGTACGAACCTTTGATTTTGCATCCATTGCGTCCGCAGGTCATGACCGAGAAGCATCTCGTGACTGGTTACGTTTTCGAGAACATGACTCCACAGGACGAAAAGTTCCTGAGGGAGAAATTCAATCTGAAAGACTATTCACCTATCTCAGCCAAGCATGACAGCATCGATGCCAACATGGCGCAGCAACTCACCACTTCGATGCGTGTGGACTTGTTCTACCAGACTGCCGAATGTCACTTTATCCCTGAGAAATTGCCGAAAGGGGTTTCCCAACGTTCGATGATTCCTGGGATTTGGGATGAGGTGGAGAAAAAATGGAATGAGGCCGATGGTGTTCGCGTGGTGCTTACAGCCGGTGAACGCAAGTCGGTGCAGTTGCATGCCGGCGTTCGCTACGACACGGAGGAATATGCTGCCGTACAGCTGGGGCTCGACATTCCGCTGAGGACATCCTTGCCTATCAATACCGATATCACGTTGCGACTGGGTAAGCGACTGATGGCACGAGGCGAGCTGACCGTCCATCCTCGCAGCAACATCCGCCCTATGCTCACATACGCCTTCAGCCGCAACGACGTGGATATCTATTCCAAAGGGAAGCGCGACTATAACATCCGCTACAACCAATTCCAGGCCGAGATCATTCCTATCAATCACGACCTGCGACACTTCAACATACAGTATGGACTGAGGTGGGATTACATGCACTACCGCAATATGCTCGGTACGGAAACAGCCATCCAGACGGCACTCAAGAATGAGCACTTCTACAGTTATCATGCCCGCATCAACTACAACAGCGAAGACGACTGGAACTTCCCGACCCGTGGTGCACGATTCAAAGCCGAATATGCCTATCTGACCGATAACTTTACCAAGTTGGACGGTAAGCCGGGAATGAGCGATGTCAATGCCAACTGGCGCGTGTCGTTCTCCTTCAACAGTCGCTTCACACTCCAGCCGATGGTCTATGGACGTCTGCTTTTCGGAACCGTCGTTCCTCCTGCTTTCGGGAATACCATCGGTGGCGATTGGTTCGGTCACTATGTGGAGCAGCAGATGCCTTTCGCAGGTATTGGCAACATGGAGTATATCGACCACCAGTTTGTAGCCGTTCAGTTGCAGGCCCAGCAGCGCATCGGTGGCAGTAGCTATGTGTTGCTCCGTATGGCTGGTGCCCAGCAGGCAGGCAAAGTAAAAGAACTGCTTGATCGTCGAACCCTGCTTGGTGGCCAAGTCGCTTACTTCTATAAGACCATTGTTGGCCCAGTCGGTGCTACGGTTGGTTATAGCAATCGCACGAAGAAACCATATTTCTACCTAAACCTCGGATATGAATTCTAAGTAAAGTTTATAGTTGATAGTTTAAAGTTTATAGTCAGTTGAAAAGTTTAAAGTTTATAGGTTACCGGTTACAGTTTACAGCCCCCTCCGACTCCCCCCGTAGGGGAGTGGTGAGTTTTTTGTTTTTGTTTTTGTTTTCGTTTGGCTGGGGCTTCCTTTCCGCTCAGACTCGTGATCAGATCAGGAGGGCGCAGGTAGATAGTGTGCTTACTGCCCGCTACTATCGCACGCCTTACGATTCGACATACGTGACCCGTCCCGAAGGACGTCTGACATTGAAGATGAGGTTGAACCAGACGGGTAATACCCTTCATGCGAAGGGAACGGTGAACGATGTCTATTGTAAGACCGACCTTGAGACCAGCCACAAGACCACTGTGAGCATCGCTGCATCTTATCGTGGCATTGCAGTTGCATTGGCCATCAACCCCGAAAAACTGAGGGGGGTGTATAAGGACTACGAATTCAACCTCAACTACTACAGCAGTCGCATCAGCCTCGATGCCAGCTACCAGCGTTCCACCACGCTTGCAGGCGATATCCGTCGTGGCGACAACAGGTCACGATTGGAGTCGGGCGACCTTACGATGAAGATTGTCAACCTGGCCGGCTATTACACCTTCAACCACCGCCGTTTCTCCTATCCGGCCGCTTTCACACAGAGCTACATCCAACGACGCTCGGCAGGTTCGTGGCTCGCAGGATTCAGCTATCAGGGCGGAAGCATCAAGACGACCGATGAACTGAAACAGCGTAATCCAAATGCACCTGATACCCGTATCTATGTCGGTCACTTCGGCATCGGAGGCGGATACGGCTACAACTGGGTATTCCATCGCAAGTGGCTGTTCCACTTCTCCATGCTGCCCACCTTCGTTGTCTACAACCGTAACAACATGACTGTGAACGACGAGCGAAAGAAGGCGCAACACATGCGATTCAACATGATTTTCAACGAACGAGCCGCCATCGTCTACAATATCTCGCCCCGCTACTTCGCCGGCATCACACTCGTGATGAACAACTCTATCTTCGACGACGATGCTGTGGTGGTCAATCAGAACAAATGGCGTGCCCGTGCTTCATTCGGAGTGAGGTTGTGATAAAGTGTATAGTTGATAGTTTATAGTTTAAAGTCAGTTGAAAAGTTTAAGGTTTATAGTATATAGGTTAGCATTAATAGCCCCCTCCGACTCCCCCCGTAGGGGAGTGGTGAGTTTTTTGTTTTTGTTTTTGTTTTCGTTTGGCTGGGGCTTCCTTTCCGCCCAGACTCGTGATCAGATCAGGAGGGCGCAGGTGGATAGTGTGCTTGCTGTCCGATATTACAACAAGGGCGATATCGATACCACATACATCACACGTCCGCAGACCAAGTGGACGGTAACAGCGCGAATCAATGTGTCGGGAGCGAAACTCGAGACCGAAGGAATGACCGATGGAAACCATTTCAAGTCCGAAATAGAATCCGACCGTAAAGCGACGCTCAGCATTGGGGTGAGCTATCTCGGCTTGTCGCTCAGCGCAGCGCTCAATCCTGCCAAACTGAAGGGCAAATACAGCGACTACGAACTGAACTTCAACTCCTACGGTCGCCGCTTCGGGTTTGATGTCATCTATCAGAACGCCAAGAACTTCACAGGCTGGCACGACCACGAAGGCATGGAGCGCGTCACACTGCCTGCCGATATGCTGACGGTAAAGACACTCAATGTGAATGCCTTCTATGTGTTCAACCACCGCCGTTTCTCCTATCCAGCCGCCTTCACACAGAGCTACATCCAGCGACGCTCGGCCGGCAGCTTCCTGTTAGGACTGTCGGGGCAGGGGCAGCACGCCACACTCGACTGGGAGCAGAAGACCCAGCTGAAGATAACCAATATAGGTCTCGGTGCTGGATATGCCTACAACTACGTACCCTCACAAGGTTGGCTGCTCCACATCTCAGCCCTCCCCACGTTCATCGTCTACAGCCACACCTCGATGACCTTTGGCGACGATCGTGTACCCCTGCACTACCATTTCCCCTCAGCCATCATCACCGGTCGTGGAGCCGTCGTTCGCCAGTGGGGCAACAAGTTTCTCGGCATGTCGATGGTATTCAATTTCACCGGAATTGGCGATAAAGACAACCTTGCCGTACATAACATCAAATGGCGCGTCCGCACCTTCTTTGGCTTGAGGTTGTGATAAAGTTTATAGTTTAGTTAACGTCAACGTGAACGTGAACGTCAACTTTTTGTTTTGTTTTTGTTATCGTTATCGTTTAAAGTCTAAGGTCTAAAGTCAAAAATTCACCATGGGAAGTTCTCGGGGTCGTTCACCTCGCTTGAGCGCATATTCCGGTTGAGTGACCCCACTGCCGCCATATCGGCGTCGGATAGGGAGAAATGCATCACTTCGAGGTTTTCGGCGAAGTGACGGGGTCGGCAACGGGGAATGGTGATGAGGCCTCGCTGAACAATCCATCGCAGCACAATCTGTGAGGTGGTCTTCTCGTATTTCGTGGCTAACGACTGCAACAGCGGATGCCCTAATACGTCGATATCGCCTTGTCCGAAAGGTCCCCAACCCTCTACTTGGATACCTAATTGGTGGTTGTAGGCGATATTATCCTCCTGCGACATGTAGGGATGTATTTCTATCTGATTAATGACGGGACGTATCTCAGCGTATGTGAGGAGGTCGTCGAGATGGTGGGGGTTGAAGTTGCTCACACCGATGGAACGCACTTTCTCCTGTCTGACATAGTCCTCCATCACCTGCCATGTGTCCTTTATGCAGCCCTTCACGGGCCAGTGAATCAGTAGCAGGTCGAGGTAGTCGGTTTGGAGTCGGGCGAGGCTCTCGTCGATAGATCGTCGTACAGCCTCTGCTCCCTGCCGCATGGTGTTGGGAACTATTTTGGTGGTGAGGAACACTTCGTTGCGAGGTATGTTGCTGTCGGCGATGCCTTGTCCGACTTCTACTTCGTTTTCATACATTTGCGCCGTGTCGATGTGGCGGAATCCCGCATCGAGCGCCAGACGGACGTTCTGCCGCGCGGTTTCGCCTCGCAGTGTCCACGTGCCAACTCCCATCTGTGGAATTGATAATCCGTTGTTTAGTTTCATTATTTTAGACATTAGATCTAATTTTTTTGACTACAAAGATACAAAAAGTTTCGCTTTGCGCAAAATGCTTCGCCTCAAATAATTCAAATAAACTTGATTTGTGTTCGGCTTAATCACATTTTTATCTGTTTACTGTTTACTATTTACTGTTTTTTTTACAAATTATGAATTATGAATTGTGAATTATGAATTTTTTACTATCTTTGCACTCTAAAAACGAACAACTAAGGTCTAGAATCTGAAATGATGGGGTTTAGGTTATTGATGATAGGATTTTTAATTATTACATTTTTTAATTCTTACATTTCCCTTCACGCCTCGGCATTCATTCCGCCGGAGCCTGACTATAACGACACGACGATGTGGATTACGGTGGATGGCGAGTCGGGGGGAGCTGATGTATTCTACGTGGTCTCAACATGGGAAGAGGACTGGAGCCGATGGACGATTGTCGATGGAGAATGGACGCGTGTAACGAGCCATTATGCGGATGTGTGGAACCCCACGCATCGTGAGCACATGGCAGCGGAAATCCGTAAGGTAGCTGCATATATGTCGCCAGGCAACCGCTTCTATGCGCCTTACTATCGCCATACGACCATCGAGGCATTCATGACGGGAAACGAGGATACGATACGTCAGCGTGCACGATTGGCGATGGATGATGTATGTCGGGCATTCGACCACTTCCTCGCCCGGCGCGACCAGACCCGTCCGCTCATCATCGCAGGTTTCAGCCAGGGCGGAATGGCGGTAGTGGAACTGCTGAAGCATATCGACGATAAGACCTATCGGCAGTTGGCTGCTGCATACGTGTTGGGCTATAAGGTAACGCCACAAGATACGCTGGAGTGCAAACGAATCAAGGCTGCACAGGGCGAGACCGATACGGGTGTCACTATCTGCTATAACACGGTGAAGGATGTGCGTTACATCCAACCTGTTGTCGGTGCTTCGTGTATGGCCATTAATCCAGTAAACTGGCGTACGGATGCCACCCCGGCCACACTAAACGACTCGATTACCGTTACGCTGTCGCCCGAGCATCATGTCCTTGTTGTCACGGGGTATAGTGGTTCGGAATATCCTCCGTATAAAGGCTTCATCAATGTGGGCGATATCCATAGTTGCGAACCATGGCTTTACAGCGAATGTCTCAGGCGGAACATCAATGTGAGAGCCAGAGCGTGGAGGAAGAAGTGATATGGTTTACGGTTTACGGTTTACCGTTTACGGTTTATATCTAGAAACTAAAATATAGAAACTAGAAACTAAAGTTATGACGAAAGAATTTTTTAAGCAAGTAGCTAAGCCTGGGTTTATGTTAATCATCGTGGCGGCTTTGACGTTAGGTGTGTCTTCATTCATCCAATCCTATTTCTCCGTGAAGGGTATCAAGAATGGGGCGATGCTACGTGCTGAGGGTCAGTTGGAATTCGACCGTCTCCGGATTATGGATGTGGTGAACCAAGCGGAGGCAGCGGTGCGCAACAGCGTGTGGATTGCCAGTTGGTGTCTGAATGTACCCGACAGCCAACAGGTAGTGGCACGCCGAGTGGTGGAGGACAACCCCATTGTGGTGGGTTCTACCTTGGCGTTGGTTCCCGGTTACGACCCTGAACATCCGTTGTCTGCTCCATACGCCTGCCGAGAGGGTGACAAGATTGTCATTAAATCGTTGGCTACAGAGGAATATGACTACCCTTCGCAGGAATGGTTTGCGAAAGCCATCGAAGCGGGGGAGGGCTATTGGTCGGAGCCATACATTGACGAAGGTGGTGGCAACATCCTGATGACTACTTATTCGGTTCCGATAAAGGACAAAAATGGACAGATTGCTGCTGTGCTTACGGCTGACTTGTCGTTAGATTGGCTCGCGCAGCTGGCAAACAACATTCTGGTGTATGACAACGCATATAGTGTGGTACTCAGTCGCCAGGGGAAGATGATGGTAGGGCCGAAGAACGAAGACAAAAACGAAAACGAGAAGGTGCAGACCTACACCACAAAGGTGGAACGGACTGGGTGGACCTTGTCGATTGTGATTCCTGATGATGAAATCTTTGGCGGTATTCGCAGAGTCGTCGGTATGGTAACTATCTTGCAATTGCTGGGTATCGGTATGCTCATCCTTATCCTCCGCGTCGTAGCCAAGAACCAAATGAAATATAATGAAATTAATGAGAAGAAAGCGGCGATTGAGAGTGAACTGCATATAGCCAGTGCCATTCAGAAAGGTATGCTTCCGAAGAACTTCCCCACGAGTGCCCAACGAGACGATGTGACGCTTTACGCTTCGCTGACGCCTGCCAAGGATGTGGGTGGCGACTTGTTCGATTTCTACATCCGCGACGAGAAACTCTTCTTCTGTATCGGCGACGTATCGGGCAAGGGTGTGCCTGCATCACTTTTCATGGCTGTCACAAGATCTATCTTCCGCACCGTATCGGCGCATGAGTCGATGCCCGACCGCATCATGACTGAGATGAACAAGACAATTGCTGACATGAACGAGACCAGCATGTTTGTTACACTCTTTGTCGGTGTGCTCGATTTGCCAACAGGCCGTCTGCGTTACTGCAACGCTGGTCACGATGCTCCGTTACTTGTCGGTGCCGGTGTAGGTCTGCTCCCTTGTGACTCCAACATTCCTGTCGGAGTGAAGGCGTCGTGGAAATACACGTTGCAGGAGGCGACGCTCTTCCCTGGAACCACGATATTCCTTTACACCGACGGACTAACTGAAGCAGAGGATGTCAGTCATGCTCAGTTCCAGATGCAGCGCATCAACGACGTGGCTGTACAGGCACTTGCAGGGCAGAAGCATGAGCCGCAACAGCTCATCGACATGATGACCAATGCTGTCCATCGGTTCGTGGGTAATGCCGAGCAGAGCGACGACCTGACGATGATGGCTGTCCAGTACACAAAGCAACAACGAGACGTGCGATTGCTTAAGAGCATTGTGCTGAACAACGACATACAAGAAGTGCCACAGTTGGCAGCCTTCGTAGACGAGGTGTGCGAGGCTGTTGGCTTCAATCCTGCTGTCACCATGCAGATGAACCTTGCCCTCGAGGAAGCTGTGGTCAACGTGATGAATTATGCCTACCCACCAGGCATACGAGGCAAAGTGACCATTGATGCAAGTGCAAACGATGTGAGACTGAAGTTCACCATCATCGACAGCGGAAGGCCTTTCGACCCCACCGTACAAGCTGATGTCGACACCACGCTGTCGGTCAAGGAGCGCCCGATTGGTGGATTGGGCATCCACATTGTGCGTCAGATAATGGATTCCATCAACTACGAGAGAATAGATGGTCAAAATGTGCTGACGCTGAGGAAGAAGCTTTAGACTAATGTAAAAATGCAAAAATTATAAAATGTAAAAAACGGTAAACTGTTAAATGGTAAATGGTTAAATAGTCCAATAGTAAATAAGATTATGCAAGTAACAATTCAAGAACAAGACGGCAACATGATTGCCACACTGGAGGGGCGTCTTGATACGGCAGCCGCCCCTGAAACTGAGAAAGCGATGAGTCCACTTCTCGATTGTGAAGGAAAGGACATTATTCTCGACTGCACAAAGATGGAGTACATTTCGTCGAGCGGATTACGTATCTTCCTCAGCATTATGAAGAATACCAATGGCCGTCATGTCTACATCAGGAACATTACGGACGATGTCCGTGCAGTATTTGTCATGACTGGCTTCATCCATCTCTTCGAATTTAAGTAATAGTTTATGGTTTACGGTAAAGTCTAGAGTCTAATGTCGAAAGTCTAAAATCTAGGGTCTAAAGACAATGGAAACAGAACTGTTCTTAGGATTCAATCTCTATGCCTGGATTACTATTGTCACGGTGCTAGGTATGTTCACCACGTTGCTTTGTACGAAGCTTCGGACCGACTTGGTGTTCTTGGCGGCCATCGGTGTACTGTTTGTCACGGGTGTGCTCGATGCGAAGGATGCCTTCTCGGGCTTCAGTTCTACGTCGGTAATCGTTATCGGCGTGCTATTCGTCGTGGTGGCCGGACTGACGCATACTGGTGTGCTTCAGTGGATTGTGAAACACTTGCTTGGTCAGCCCAGCAGCTACGGCAAGGCAGTAGTGAGACTGATGCTGCCAGTGGCGGGATTGAGTTCGTTTTTGAGCAACACAACGGTGGTGGCAATGTTTGTAAACATCGTGAAGATGTGGTCGAAGAAACTGGGTATTTCACCGTCGAAGCTGCTGATTCCGCTGAGCTATGCCTCGGGTATGGGTGGTGTGTGTACGCTGATTGGTACACCGCCGAACCTGATTATCAGCGGGCTCTATTCCGATATGACGGGTACGGCGATGAACGTGTTGGCGACGACCATTCCCGGACTGTTTTGTCTGGCGGTGGGTGTATTGTCGATTATTGCCATGAAGCGGCTGTTACCTGACAGGAAGGCTCCTGAGTCGGACTTCGAATCGACGGGCGATTATACCGTCGAGTTGCGGGTGCCGTCGGACAATCCGTTCATTGGCAAGACGTTGGAAGAGGCCGGGCTCTATCACATCAAGGGCGGCAGCCTGATAAAGATGTTTCATTTCGATGATATTCCGTCGCCCGTTACCGAGGATGAACCCCTAATGGGTGGCGACCACTTGGTGTATGCCGGACAGATAGATGAGCTGTACGAGATGGCCACGAGCCACCAGTTAGTTACCGCCGACCACCATGTATTCTCCATAAACGAGGTGGACATGAACAGCAAGGTACGCACGGCATTCGTCACTTTTGGTAGCAATCTCATCGGCCGTTGCATCGCCGACACCACTTTCGAGAAGGACAACAACCTGATGGTCGCCGCAATCGCCCGTCGCGGCAGTCGCATCAACGAGGCGCCGCGCAAGGTGGTACTGCAGGCAGGTGATACGCTGCTGTTAGTATATCCAAGTCACATCAAGGTTGACACCTCATCCCTGAAGAACGACCTCCACTTCTTCGACTCAGATGACATACCGAACATGGGTGTAGGAACACTCGTTTCGACGGTTATCATGATAGCAATGGTGACATTGTCGGCACTGGGCATCCTGCCCCTGTTGCAATGTGCCTTCCTTGCTGCTGCCGCCATGTTGCTGTGCCGCTGTTGCAATGTGGACCAGGCCATGAAGGCTATCAACTGGGAAATCATCATGGTGTTTGCGGGCAGTATCGCTCTCGGACTGGCTATCCAGAAGACGGGTATTGCCGAACAGTTGGCATCTGGTATTCTCGACGTCTGCGGCAGCAATCCGATTATCGTGATGACGGCCGTTTGTTTTGTGGGGACGTTTATCACGGAATTCATCTCAAACACGGCAGCGGGAGCAATGTTCTTCCCCATCATGTATCAGGCTGCCGAGAAGCTGGGGTACGAACCTTACACCTTCCTCATTGCCCTGATGATCAGTGTAAGCAGCAGTTTCGCCACGCCCATCGGTTCACCTACTCACATGTTGGTTTATGGTCCCGGTGGATACCGTTTCAGCGACTTCCTGCGTATCGGTCTGTTGATGAACCTCATCATCCTCGCCGCGAATATCTTCATCGTGAATATCGTCTATCCGTTGACGCCGTTGTAATTAGGTTAGTAATGGTTATTGGTTATAGGTTATTGGTTATAGATGAGTACATGGTATGACGAATCGAATCGTTTTGACATATATATTGTTGCTGACAGGGCTACTGCCTTCTGTAATGGCTCAGCAGAAATCGGACTTTGTGAAGGGTGCTGATGTAGGTTTCCTCACGGGACAGGAGAGGCGCGGTGTCGTGTTCCATGACCGTGAAGGACGTGAGCGTGAATGTCTGGAACTGCTGAAGAACGATTACCAGATGTCGGCCATCAGGATGCGTGTATGGGTGAATCCTCGTGGTGGTGACTGCGACAAGAACGAACTGCTGGCTATGGCGAAGCGTGTGAAAGCACTGGGTATGGACCTGATGGTCGATTTCCATTATGCCGATTCGTGGGCAGATCCCGCCAAGCAACCCATTCCAAAAGCATGGCAGGGACACACGTTCGAACAGATGAAGGAGGATTTGCGTCTTCACACCATCGATGTGCTCTCGTTGCTCAAGCAGAATGGCATCGCACCCCGATGGGTACAAGTCGGTAATGAGACAGCAAACGGACTGTTATGGCCGATGGGACATATCGAGCAGCATCCCGAGCAGTATGCCGGTTTCATCCGCACGGGCTACGATGCCGTAAAGGAGGTCTTCCCCGAGGCTATCGTCATCGTCCACCTCGACAGGGGACACAAACAGAGTCTCTATGACTGGAACCTCGATATTGTGAAGAAGTACGGTGGGAAATTCGATATGATTGGTATGTCGCTCTATCCCTATTGGGCAATGGATGGACATCCCGAGCTGAATGCTGACGACATCATCACCGACTGTATGGCTAACATCCGCCATTGTAGCGAGAAGTACGGGTGTGATGTGATGATAGTCGAGACGGGCTATGAAGTCGATGAACGCCATCCCGAGAAGATGGAGGAGGGGCGTCGCCAGTTGACACGTGTCATCCGTGAAGCCCGCACCGAGACTGATGGTCATTGTCGCGGAGTTTTCTATTGGGAGCCGCAGTGTCTCCCCGGTGGATATAAGTTAGGCGCTTTCAACAGCAATGCTGCTCCGACTGCCATCATGGAAGCATTTGTAGAAGCGCAGCTATAAACTTTGGTAAAATGGTTAAATGTAACAATGTTCAATAAGAATAAGGTATTATGGAAGTGAAAGACATTTACCTTGCAGGAGGATGCTTCTGGGGAACCGAGCATTACTTCAAACAGATTCATGGAGTGGTGGCGACGGAAGTGGGATTCGCTAACGGCCACACTGAGAACCCTACATACGAGGAGGTGTATACTGACACGACAGGCTTTGCCGAGACCGTACACGTCTGCTATAATCCCGACGTGGTGAGCCTCCGTTTCCTGATTAAGATGTTCTTCAAGGCTATCGACCCTACAAGCCTGAACCGACAGGGACACGACGAGGGAACGCGCTACCGTACAGGCATCTACTACGTCGATGCCTCCGACCTACCTATTATAAATAATGTATACGATGAGGAGCAGCAGAACCATCAGCAGTCACTCGTCGTCGAGAAGTTGCCGTTGCAGAACTTCTACACTGCCGAAGAGTACCATCAGGACTATCTCGATAAGAACCCCGACGGTTATTGTCACCTGCCGCTGTCGCTCTTTGCGTTTGCGAGGCAAGTAGCCCCCTCCGACACCCCCTTCGGTTCCCCCGTTATCGGGGGACAGGAATCCCAAGGGGGAGAGTAGTGAAGAGTGGAGAGACAGTTAATTATGAATTGTGAATTATGCATTGTGAATTATGAAACGGATTATCACAAGTTTACTGACCACGTTAGGGCTGACAACAGCGTGCGGTCAGGCGAATTATGAAAATGCCGACGTGAAGGCTTTTGCCGAACTGATTGAAGCCTCGAACGTCGTGGTACTCGATGTGCGTACTGCAGATGAATATGCGGAAGGGCATATCGAAGGAGCTATCAACATCGACCAAGGAACGGACGATTTCATGCAGAAAGTCAAAGCTACGTTATCGACCGACAAGACCATCGCGGTCTATTGCCGTAGCGGCCGACGTTCGGCCAATGCAGCCGGCAAGCTGGCAGATGCCGGTTATAAGTGTGTGAACCTGAAAGGCGGCATCACTGCTTGGAGCGCCTGCGGCCTAAAAATAGTATCGCATGCGGAGCATGCTCAGATGCCTGTCAGTACGGAGCCATACGAAGTGGATGTATTTAAGACAAAGAGCGGAAAGACCGTCAAGTTGCACGCACTGATGCACTCTTGCATCCGAATAGAGTTTGATGCAATTGAAATCCAGATCGACCCAGTGGGGAAGATGGGCAACCGCACCATTGACTATGCCGCCATGCCGAAAGCAGATTACATCTTCGTGACCCACGAGCATGGTGACCACTACGACGCAGCAGCCATCAAGCAGCTGATGGGCACAAACACCCAGCTTGTTATGAACCGTCGTTGTGCCGATATGTACGGTTCGGGTTTGGCATTAGCAAACGGTCAGCACGCAACACTTGGCGACATCACCATCGAGGCCGTCCCTGCGTACAACATCACTGAAGGGCGTACACAGTTCCATCCCAAAGATCGTGACAATGGTTACATCCTGACGCTCGACGGTCTGCGCATCTATATTGCAGGCGATACAGAGGACATCCCCGAGATGGCCGCTATCAAGGACATCGACATTGCCTTCCTGCCATGTAATCAACCGTACACCATGACACCCGAACAGCTAGTTCGTGCCGCAAAAGCCATCAAGCCAAAAGTACTCTTCCCTTATCACTACGGACAGACGAACGTCAGCACCATCCCCTCCGCGTTGAAAGGTGAAGGTATCGAAGTGAGAATCAGACATTATGAGTAAAAAATTAGCTTAATAGCTTAATAGCTTAATAGCTTAATAGCTTAATAGCTTAATAGCTTAGTAGCTTAATAGCTTAGTAGCTTAATGGCTTAGTAGCTTAATGGCTTAGTAGCTTAATGGCTTAATAGCTTAATGGCTTAGTAGCTTAATGGCTTAGTAGCTTAGTAGCTTAATAGCTTAATGGCTTAATAGCTTAAAGGCTTAATAGTTTAATGGCTAAATAGTAAATAGTCAAATAGTAAATAAGAAAATGGTAAAAGCAAAATGGTTAATCTGCCTGCTGTTCTCCCTGAATGCAGCTGCACAGGAACAAGAACCGACAGACAGCGTTAGTACACAGGAAAATAGGCCGAACTTGATGACACAGCTGCATCAGGTACAGGAATACTTAGATACCAAGGCTAAGAAGAAGGTGGATCCTCACTACATCGAAGTGCCCGAAAAGCCCTGGAGGGTGGTACTCCGCTATAAGGAGAACGCGGTCGATGTGGACTACAGCCAAAGTGTGGATATTCCCGTCACCAACGAACATACTGACTGGAATCTGAGCTTCGAGCCTCCTGTGGCTTCTTCCATCGGTTTTTGGGTGGGCTATCGTGGTACGGGATTCTCCTATTCTAAGTCGCTCACCAAGAACGCTGGCCGCTATTACTCTATCAGTTCGACTGGAGCTAAGTATGGCTTCAACTTCCGGCTGCGACGCTTCAACACGCAAGATGCCAAGTTCAGTTCGACAGACTACGAAAATGGTCAGACTACCGGAGAACCCTATGATACAACATTCAGCATGCCGTCGCCTGTATGGATACGTTCCGTCTATATCAACGGATACTATGTGTTCAACGGGCGTCGCTACTCACAGGCTGCTGCCTACAACCAGGCGGTTATCCAGCGTCGCTCCGCTGGGTCGTTCCTGTTAGGTGCCACATGGTATCAGTCGTCGTTCGACTATGCGGACATCCAGAACGTAGTCTTTATGATTATCGGGCATGGCATCTACCGCGCCAAAGTACATCAGGCCAACCTCGGTATCGGCTACGGCTACAACTGGGTACCGCTGCGCGGCCTTGTTGTCAACGTGATGGCCATGCCTACTATCGGTGTCTACAACCGCGTGAAAGCCTACAAATACGAAACCAACTACGACCTGTCGCCCGAAGAGCCTGTCGATGACTACGGAAACTGGAACCCAGAGACGAAGACATGGGGCAACGGAAAGACACATAAACCCCTTCTGATGGTCAGGGAGGACATGGACAATCAGTTTGACTACTGGGATGTAGAACCGGAGGTGAACTACAGCATGTTCCGCCTCAACCTTGACCTGCGGATCGGCATAGCCTACAACTGGAGCAACTACTTTATCGGTGCTCAGGCGCAGTACAACAATTTCCACTATAAGAGTGATAATTGTAAAGTCAACATCTACGATGCCTATGCCCGCGTGTCATTTGGTGTGAGACTGTAAACTAAAACTGTAAATGGTAAATATTAGATTAGAACAAACAAAAGATTTCCGTGAGGTGGAGAACCTTACGCGAGAGGCGTTTTGGAACGTCTATCGTCCTGGATGCACAGAGCATTACGTGCTCAATCAGTTTAGAACAAATCCAGACTTCATCCCCGAGCTGGACTTTGTGATGGAGGAGGATGGAAAGATCATCGGCCATGTGATGTTCTCCAAGGCAGAGATTATGCTTGACGATGGAACTATGTTCCCTTCGTGGACTTTCGGTCCCATCAGCATTCATCCAGACTATAAGCGCAAGGGATATGGTCTGAAGCTGTTGCAATATGCGATAGAGAAAGCCAAGGAGATGGGGATTGGTCTTCTGCAGATGGAGGGAAACTACGAGTTCTACAAGAACGCCGGCTTCGACCTCGCCAGCAAACTGAAGATTCACTACCATGCAGAGCCGCGAGAGTCGGAAGTGCCATATTTCCTTGCCCAAGAACTGATACCAGGCTATTGGGGCAATCGTGAAGGAACCTATTGTCCCCCCAAGGGCTATTTCGTAGCCGACGAGAATCCCGAAGCATTCGAGGCCTACGAAGCCACCTTTCCTCAGAAGGAAAAAGCATTCCGGCAAGGACAACTGCCTCAGTTCTGTCAGAGCTGCGGTATGCCGTTGACTCATATCGAGGACTGCGGCACAAACGCTGATGGCAGCACCAACTTCGACTACTGCCAATACTGCTACAAAGACGGAAAATTCCTGCAAGAGTGTACCATGGATGAAATGATTGAGCATTGCGCCCAGTTTGTTGATGAGGTCAACAAGCAGATGCCTCAGCCTATGACCAAAGAGGAGTACAAGCAAATGATGCAACAGTACTTCCCAATGCTGAAACGCTGGAGACAATGAATAAGATTCAGTTTAAGCGAGCTTAACTTTCCCCTCGCTTAATCGCAGCCTTGACCTGCGACATGTTGCTGCGCGAGACGGGGAGCGACTCGTGGCAGTGCTTGATGAGCAGCTGAGTGGAGCCGGAATGTGAAGTGATTTGTTCCACCTGACCAAGGTTGACCAGGAAGGCGCGATGGCAGCGGACAATCATCGGGTAGGGTAGAAGCGTTTCCTCCAGCTGTTTCATCGTGACGCGAAGCATGTCGGTATGCACCTGACCATCGCGCAGATGGTTGACCTTGACGTAGTTACCAACGGCCTCAATAAATAATAGGTCGGAAATCTGTAGCGTCACTGATTCGTTCGTCGTGCCAGTGAGGGTAAGAAGGCCCGACAGACCCTCCCCCGCCCCCTCCCTGTGAGGGAGGGGAGTAGATACTTCTTCCGTTGATTTCTCGCCAGCAGGGTAACCACTCCCCTCCCTCACAGGGAGGGGTTGGGGGAGGGTCTTTAGTTTTTCATTCAATTCCCGTATCTCTTCCAGTTCCATCGCCAGATATTTGCTGCGGAACTTGAAGCGCCAGTAGAGTCCGATGGCGAAGGAGCAAAAGGCGATGATGACAAGGGTTTCAAGGAAATTGACGATGGACAACTGATTACCCTCCACGCGGTCACTCAACACGAAGTGGCGGTAGAGACATATGCCCAGTGCCACGAGCGGCGTGTTGATAAACTGAAACCAGAGGTTGCGGCGGATGATGTATTCGGCACCCTTCTTGAACGACCTCGGCATTTTTATGACATACTTCAAGATGATGTCTGTCATCATGCAGATAGAGAAACCTATCACCCCTAAAGCTAGCAGATGTACGTAGGCCTGCCACTGCCACGCATCCAATCCGAAGGGTTTGAACACGGCCAGCGCCACCACTATAAACGTGGTGCTGATGATTCTCGTCGTTATCGTTTCAATACGTTCCTGTTTCATACAAGCCGCAAAGGTACATAATAATTATCAATTATCAATTATCAATTATCAATTATTTACGCCATCCGTCACATTTCCATGCTGTTTATCCCAGAAATTTGGTGGTTCCTATAACTATTAGTAATTTTGCGGCATCAAATGATTAAACAAAAGAAAAACTATGTTTAAATGAAGATGAAGACAATAGTATTAAATACAATAGAGGAGCATGCAATTTCAGATAAAATTAGCGCCCTAATAAAAGGTGACGATATGGAGGTCATCAATACCTCTGGCATGAAGATAGCCCACTGCATGGGCTGCAACCTGTGCTGGCTGAAGACACCCGGTATCTGTGCTATCAAGGATGACTATGAGGGCATCATCAAGAAACTGGTGGATGCAGAGAATCTGTGGCTGGTTTCGGATACACGCTTCGGATTCGTGGACTGGCGAGGTAAGCGGGTAATGGACCGCATTGTGCCGATGTTGAATATGTATGTGGAGTTCCGTGACGGCTTGGAGCGTCACGAGCTGCGTTACCATCCGCTGAACTTTGGCCTTCTGTACAAAGGCCAGGCCGACCAGGAGTTTCTTGAAGAATGGAGCCGTCGCGTGGCTTCAAACCTTGCCGGGCACTCTTTAGGTGTATATAATATAAGAAAGGAGGGCGAGCCATGCATGTAGTCATTATCAACGGAAGTCCGCGTGTGCAGAAGTTCAGCAATACGGACAAGATTATCCAGTCGTTTGTCAAAGGACTCCAAGCATCTGGTTCCTCATACGATCTCTATTCGCTGTCGAACCGCAAGGAATGGGATGCAGCACGTGCGTCTTTCATCAGCCACGATCAAATCATATTCGCCCTGCCTCTGTTTGTGGAGTGCGTTCCCAGTATCATGCTTGAGTTCTTAGAGACATTGCCAACAGAACGTCAGCAGCCAGCGCAGATGTCTTTTATTCTGCATGGTGGCTTCGACGAAGGGCATCAACTGCGTCTTTGCGAGCGATTCCTGCAGTCCCTCCCAGCACAATTGGGCTGCACCTACGGCGGTTGTCTGGTTCAAGGCGGCAGTTTCCTGATTCGTATGCGCGACGATGAGAAGATGAAGAAGACGATGACCAAGAAACTGGATGCCTACACCAAGATGGGACAGTCGTTCGTCAGCAATGGCAATTTCATGACTACTGAGGCCTGCAAATTCACTGGCTCGGAGAAGAATCCGCGGATAGCTCACCTGCTGTTCCGACTCTTCATCAAGCGTCTTGTCCGCAAGAAATTCGAACGTTACGCCCAGCAATGGGGCTGCACCCGTCCATTAGACGATAAACCGTATCTAAATAGTAAGTGATAATGATATGGCGATAACAAGCGAGAGACTAAAACAGACGTTTTCTGAGGGTGGGGCTCAGGAAATCTATCATGAGATCAAGGCGAAAGGTGATTTCCTTGACTTCACGCGGCGCTATGTGTTCGACCCAGACGAAAGAGTGGCGAGGAGCGCCTTGTGGGGACTGACCAAGGCCACGAACGAAGAATTATCAGAATTGCAGGTGGTACTCAATGAACTAATTGACCAGGCGATGCAGACGGAGAACTCATCTGTCAGACGGCTGACCCTGAACATCATCGAGCGACTGAAGATGGTCTCTCCCCTACGTACTGACTTCCTTGACTTCTGTCTTGAACACATGGTCAGCATCGAAGAGTTCCCTGGCATCCAGACGCTCTGCATGAAGCTCGCCTATCGCATGTGTACCTTCTATCCAGAACTGATGGACGAACTGAAGCGCACTCTTGAAGCGATGGAGATAGACTATTATAAGCCCGCCATAAAGGGTCTGCGCAAAAGGATCCTTAGCGGGCGATATCGATAAAATATAAAACAATGGAAACTGATCGTATCATACTGCGCCCTTGGCGCGACAATGACGCGGAGACGCTATTCAAATGGGCTTCTGATCCTGACGTCGGATCTCGTGCAGGATGGGCACCACACAAGAGTGTGGAAGAAAGCCTAGAGATTATCCGAACCGTATTTAATGATGCCTTGCACACATGGGCTATCGAACTGAAGGAAACTGGAGAGGCAATTGGCGCTATGGGCTATGGTCCTTCGTGCGAGTGCGACCTGCCAGCCCGCGAGGGTGAGCCGCTCATTGGCTATTGGGTGGCGAAGCCCTATTGGAATCAGGGCATCTGCACGGAGGCACTTCGGCTGATGTTAGACCATATCCGCGAGACAACGGACATCCAATCGCTCATTAGCGGCCACTTTGTGGATAATCCTGCCTCTGGTCGAGTGATGGAGAAATGCGGTTTCGTACCTACAGGCGAAACTTGCATTGATGCGAACCAGTATCAAGGTGCGAACAGACCTATCAGAGTGTTGAGATTGGTATTTAGAAAACAATGAAATTATGTTAGTAAACAATAAAGCACTGGTCGTTATCGACATCCAGAACGACATCACCAAGCACTATCGGGACATCATCGGCAATATCAATGCCGCCATCGAATGGGCTGCGGATGAGCGCCTGGGGCTAGAAAAAGACGGAAACGCATGCGGAAGCATGCACATTGTATATATCAAACACAACAACGTTACGGCTGCTACGCGGACGTTCAAGCCTGGCAGCAAAGGTGAGGAACTGGTACCTGAGATGAAGGTCGTGTCAGACAATATCTTCGTGAAGACGAAAAGCAATGCCCTTACAAGCGAGGCGTTTTCTGCTTTCATTGCGACGAATGGCATCAATGAGTTCTACGTAGCGGGTGCTGATGCTACGGCTTGCGTGAAATCGACGTGCTTTAACATGGCCAAGGCAGGCTTCACGGTGCATGTCCTCTCCGACTGTGTCACCAGCTACGACTTGAAGAAACTGCCGGAGATGCTCGCCTATTATGAAAGCAAAGGTTGTGAGGTGAAGACACTTGCTGAGTACCGATGAAACAGTTGCCGAACATCATAACGCTGCTCAGGATTGCAGGTTCTTTAGGTCTGCTCCTATGTGATGTGACGGGTGTGGTGTTTTGGCTCATCTATGGTCTCTGCGGCATTAGCGACATAGCTGACGGATGGCTGGCCCGAAAACTGAAATGTGTCACCAAGACGGGAGCATTGCTGGATAGTTTGGCAGACATCTGCTTCGTAGCGTGTTGTGCCTGGAAACTCCTACCGATACTCGATCTGCCGCAATGGCTATGGCTGTGGGCAGGAGTAATTGTCGTGATAAAAATCGTGAATCAACTTTCGGCCCTTGTGATGTATGAGCGCTGCTGTTTCCCTCACACCACAGCGAGTAAAGTAACGGGATTCCTGCTATTCATTGCAGTCCCAATGACAGTATGGTCAACCATTCCTCTCGCCATTGTGGCTGCCTTCGCCACGTTTGCTGCCATTCACGAAGGGCATTATATAAGAACGAATAAGATAAAACAATGAAAAGATTTAACTTCAACACCGTAGGGATTTTTACCCGCGACAACAAAGCAACTGTAGAGTTTTACACGAAAACCTTCGGCTTTACTACCGATTGGGATGGTATTCAGCCCAATGTGGAGATGATGTTGGGCGACATGCGAATCATCCTCTTCCCGCGTGACGCTTTCGAACAGATGGTTTCTCGGAAGTTCCAATATCCCGAGGGGTTCAATGGTACGATGGAATTGGCATTCGATGTACCCACATATGCTGATGTCGACATGGAATACCAGCATGCGCTTGCAAATGGTGCTGCCCCCGTTCTTCCTCCCACCACAGAGCCTTGGGGACAGCGCACCTGTTATGTGGCCGATCCCGACGGAAATCTGATAGAAATAGGTTCATTTAACGAGAAGTAATTATGAATAGTATGCGTTATAGAGAAAACGCCATAGAATGCGTCAAGGATTCCGTTCTGCCTATACATGAGCAGATTTACCGAAAGTGCAATGGTGATTTCGACAGAATCTTTACCGAAGAGTACAATACTGAGTCCTATACTGGCAAAGTTTTAGAATCTGGCAAGGTGTATGAACTGAGTTACTTGAAGTGCACATGTCCCATGGTGCAGCAAGGACTTATCAAAAACCCCGAACATTGCGAGTGTTCTCGCCAGAGCAT
>JAFXNA010000001.1 GCA_017529865.1 Bacteroidaceae bacterium | reverse complement strand
CGCAGTGGTAGTGGCACGTCAGCAGTCACCGTAGGCGGCAACGCAGTCAACAGCGGCAGCCAGATCGCAGCAGGCACCGAGGTAGCCCTCAGCGTCACCCCAGCCGAAGGTCAGACCCCGACCGCAACCCTCAACGGCAGCTCAGTCACCCTGACTGAAAGCGACGGCACCTACACCGGCTCGTTCCAGATGCCCGACGGCAACGCAACCCTCGTCATCAACAGCGGCAGCACCGGAAGTGGTGGAGTGGATCAGAACTAAGGAAGGAGGTAGACCATGAGCACCATCACAGGCCCCAACCCCGACAAGAACGGCACGAACATCAGCTTCTGGATCAAGCTCCTCATCGCAGTCCTCACCGGCATCGCCAGTGCACTCGGCACCAGTGCAGCCATGCATGCCGCAGGCGCACAAGGATTCCTCCACGCAATGCTGTAATCCTCATCAATCAGGAGCGACAATGTCGCTCCTTTTTTTGTAGCTATTTAGTTTTGCAAAGCTTGCAAAAGAAAAAAGGTTTGTTTTTCCATTGTATATTCAATTATAATTTGTAACTTTGCAAAATAAAAACTCTTACCTGGTGAGAGAATTACAAATGAATAATGGATATGAATAAAATAAAACCAAAGGAATGCCAGAACGTTGAGTTCAAGAGCAGTTGGAATGACAAATATTTAGAGTGGATTTGCGGCTTCGCGAATGCGCAAGGGGCTGTGATGTACTTCGGAGTAAACGACAATCACGAGGTGGTAGGTCTGAAGAATACAAAGAAACTACTGGAAGATATCCCAAATAAGATTGTCACCACTATGGGCATCGTGGTGGATGTCAACCTTCACCAGCTGGACGGTCTGGACTACCTTGAGGTGTATATTGAACCTAGCAACATCCCCATCAACTATCGCGGTAAGTATTACTACCGCTCCGGCAGCACTATGCAAGAGCTTCGCGGTCCCGCGCTTCAACAGTTCGTTTTGAAGAAGATGGGGCGTTCGTGGGATGATGTTACTAACGACCGCGCCACACTTGACGACATTGACCGCAGTGCCATAGGCTATTTCCTCCGAAAGGGTATTGTTGCACAGCGCATTCCTGAAGACCAGCGCGAGGCATCTACCAAAGATGTGCTTACCAATCTACATTTGATTGATGATAATGGTCATTTGAAGAACGCTGCGTTGTTGCTTTTTGGCAAAGACCCATTGAAGTTCTTCACCAACGTCCGTTTCAAGATTGGACGATTCGGTGTTGACGAAGCCGACTTGTTGATTCAAGACGTGGTAGAGGGAAACATCATCCAAATGGCTGACCGTGTGGTGGATTTGCTCAAAGCCAGATATTTGGTTTCCCCCGTCAGTTTTGTAGGCATGAACCGCATAGAGTCGTTAGAGGTTCCAATTGATGCTTTGCGAGAAATACTGTATAATGCCATTACTCACAAGGATTACACTGGTGCTGACATACAGATGCATGTGTATCACGATCATGTTGAAATATGGAACCAAGGAGACTTGCCTGAAGGATATGACGAAAAGGTCCTTTATGGCAAGCATTCGTCAATGCCGCGTAACTCAAATATTGCCGATACCATGTTCAAGGCAGGGTTTATTGATACCTGGGGTCGTGGCTACAAGAAGATACGCGAGGGCTTTGAGGGTGCAGGCCTCCCCATGCCCAAAGTTGAGAACTTCTGTGGCGGCGTGAGAGTGTCATTCCTGCGCGGTTTTGACGTTGTCACAGGAAAGAAGATTGTCCCCGGTGATGTCGTAAGTGATGTCGTAAGTGATGTCGTAAGTTTGCCGTTAGTTCAACTATCTGATAGACAGAAGGAAATACGTGAAATGATACTAAAGGATTCCTTTATCTCTGCAAAGCAAATGTCGGTAGTTTTGTCAGTAGATTCACGAACAGTACAACGTGACCTTGCAGCCATGCAAAAGATGGGTATCTTGATTCGCGAGGGCAACACAAGTGCCGGCCACTGGATAGTCATTGACCCCCACGTACATCGCGACTGATTGAGGACAATAATCAAGAATAAGGATTAGGATTATATTATAAGAACAAAAAGCAATTCCCTCGCTGGCTGTGAAGCTCGCGAGGGATTTTTGTACCCACTTGGCAAGCAAAATAAGAAAAACGGAGGATATTGACCAGAAAAACATAGGAAATTCACAAATAATTATGAATTATGCATTATGAATTATGCATTAATTATTATCTTTGCAACTGAACTTCGCCACCCATGTTCTGGTGAGAGCAGGCGGAGTGGAATTTAGTGGTTAAATAATAGCATCAGCTATTTATTCAGTGTATCGTGAAATCTCGCAAATTAAACGATTGTAACACTTTGAATAAGTCAGCCGATGCCCGTGCGATAGCGCGGGCATGACTTATATCTAGTGTTACAGGTATGCGAGAACCCCACGATACGAGAGAAGAGCCATTGTCTGCGCTTCTTTTGTGTCCTGAGGTTTTGTTATGAATATTCCTAAATCATAAGATTGCTTACTTTAATAATCACGCACAATAATTAAATAAATATAATTAGTACTCACATATGGGACAGAAATTGCATCATCGAATAGAAACATGGAAGAAGCTATTGTTGGACTTTGGTAAGAGGAATAGGCTTATCAACTTCAGGGAGAGCAAACGTTCTAATGTTCATATCATACATCCTTCCTATGAAAACATTTTTGAAAGAATCGCTGTTCATGAAGAGTGTATGGCCTTCCCATATTCCAAGAAAGTGAGTATTGACGATGAAGGAGAAGAGTTTTACGAATCTGTTATTAAGGGAGATTTTGAAACAAACAAAACCCTTGCAGAATTACAGAAAACCCTAAAGGCTTTGCGATACAGATCTAAGACATCTATTGAGGAACAGGGAATCAACATATTATTTCTAACTTTTGGAATGTTGAAATGGAGGGAAAAAGATGATTCCACAGATGTGCTATCCTCGCCAATCGTTCTTGTGCCGGTTAAACTGACAATAGATTCGTTAACATCACCCTATGTTCTTTCGCCTCATGAAGATGAAATAGTTGTTAACCCGACTTTGTTACATAAGTTGGATAATGACTTTGGAATCCATTTACCAGATTTTGATGGAACCAAAGACAGTATTTCTGACTACTTAGACAAGTGTGGGGCGATTATTGAAAACAAAGGTTGGACAATAGAACGGACAGTCCATTTAACAAATCTATCATTCCTCAAGATAAATATGTATAAAGACCTCGAAAGGAATGAAAAAAGACTATGCTTACATCCGATAATCTCAGCATTAGCAGGAGAAAATGAACCCCTCACAATGCCAGATGGTTTGACAAATTATGACCACGATAAAAATGAAAGACCCATAAATGTCTTTCAAGTTGTTGATGCAGACGCAAGCCAACAAGACGCTATTCTTCTTTCAAAAAAAGGAGTGAGTTTTGTCCTGCAAGGCCCTCCTGGAACAGGAAAAAGCCAGACGATTACAAATATTATTTCAGAGGCTTTGGCAGATGGAAGAAAAGTATTATTTGTATCAGAGAAGATGGCGGCACTTCAGGTCGTCTATAACCGTCTTTCAAATGTTGGGCTTGCAGACTTCTGTTTTACATTGCATAGTCATAAAGCTAATAAAAAGGAAATATTGCGTGATTTGGCGAATTCCATCTCTATAGACAGAAAGAAGGTAAGAGAAGAAGCTCTAGCGCAGTTGGACATCTTGGAGAGGAAACGCAAATCTCTTAATGAGTATCAAGAACAGTTACATACCCCTTGTTCTGCCTTAAATATAACCATCTACGAGGTAAATGGTAGACTTTCAAAACTTAAAGATGTACCAGAAATAATCTTCCCTATACCTAATGTTGAGAAAACCGATATTAATGAATTGAACAATAGGAGATACCTTCTCAGCGAATTGTCAAAGACCATAGAAAAACGTAGCGAAGATTACGAAAAAAACGTTTGGAGAGGAGCAAAAGTAAAGTATCTATCAAACGAACTAAGGCATGATATTGATTCAAAGGTCACAGAACTAACACCATTATTATATAAAATTGACGAAAGTATTTCAAGGTGCAATGACGAATTGAACCTCGCTGTAAATCATACAATTGCCGGAAGAGACAAATTGTTGAAAGTTCTAAAAGTCTTGAAAGATTCTCCATTAATTCCGAAAAAGTGGCTTCCTGATAGTATCGATAGGCTTCAAAAAAAGGGAGAGGAGTATAAAAAAGACGTAGATTTAATAAATAATCTCCAAATATCAATTACACAAAAGTATTCTCATGAAATATTGAAAATAAATGGCAAAAAAGTACAAAATTCATTGTTAGAGAATGAAAGACGCCTTTTGTCGATATTTGTTTGTGATGATAAAGATGTGCTTATTAGCAATTTGAGGGAACTGATTTCAAAAATTGAAGAAAGAACCAATTCCATATCTCATGTTTTTTCTGACGCCCAATTAATTGCTAGCGCACTAGATCTTGATTCTCCAAGAAATCTCAATGAATTGCAAGAATTTGAAAACGAATTGAGACAACTAGTGTCTATTGTGGATGTTAAGCCATCCAAGGATTGGTTTAATTATGATAGATTCTGTAATATTAAAGCATCTGCAATCGCTTGCCAGCAATTGCATGATAACTACGTTCGGATTAATTCTGAGGTGTTGGATAGCTACGACAAGGAAATACTAAATATTGACTATTACCCTATTCTCCAGCGTTTTAGGGGAGAATATGATTCTTTTATGAGATTTTTTAAATCTCAATATAGAAAAGACATAAAAATGTTGCGTGGCTTCTCAAAAGGGGGAGTTAAACTAAATTACGACTCTGCCTCTGAAACATTAAATCTTCTAAAAGAGGTCGCAGAAGCAAAAGATAAAATACATGAAATTACAGAATCCTGCCAAAATGATTATGGAAGTTATTATCAAGGGATAGCGACAAATTGGGTTGATTTGCAAGAAGCTTTAACTCGATTTGAACAGTTTTTACATATCTTCAATAAAGTACCTTCTCAATTACAAAATATAATTCTTAACGGAAGCGTTCCATTGGAAGAGATAAGCAAGTTTGGGAAGGATTACGAAACAGCACAAATATTACAAAAGATAAAAGAATTGTCTGATATTCTGCTGATTGACGATACGCAAAATATGACGATTAGCAAGATACTTGATATTTCCAAGAACGCCATTATTGTAGCAGAATCTTTCATAAAACAAATTCATGAAATACAAACATTTAGAAAGGGTAAGGTTGGTTATAACACTTTAATATCTGAACTGAATGATCTTATTTCTTATCAGAATGCCATAAACTCCCTCATATCAAAACAGAATTATATTCATGAGTTATTTGACTCATACTATAATGGAATTAATACCAATTGGGATAACTTATTCAATGCTCTTTGTTTTGCCAAAGATCTGAAGTCTTGTATAACTACATACTCATTGCCAAACGACTTAATAGCCAGAATCTGTAAAGATATATCGTGCGTTGATTTTTGCCGTAAAACATATGAAGACTTAAGTCTAATTACCAATTCTATTAATGAACCATTGTGTTGGTTCACTTCTCTTTTTGAGGAAAAAGAAAGATTCACATCTATCAATCTTATTGATTTGTCTGAGCTGCTTGAATCATGCAAAAACAATAAACACCAATTAGAAGAATGGGTAGACTATAAGTCAATTAGAAATAAATGTGCAGATATGGGTCTAAGTCCCTACATAGACCAAATAGATAAACGGTTGATAAATGATGACCATATTGTGGATGCATATTTAAAACGTTTCTATCGATTATGGTTAGACCAAATTCTTCCTCAATTCCCTGCCGTTAGGGATTTTAGGAGTCGAATCCAAGAACAAAATATTCGAGAGTTCAATACTTTAGATAAAGAACAATTTAAAATAGCACAAGCAAGAGTTAGAGAACGAGTAATAAGTAGGATTCCTGACTTTAATACAATAACGTCTTCTAGGGACGAAATAGGCATATTGAAACGCGAGCTGAATAAACAACGGCGTATAATGCCACTTCGTAAGTTGTTCATGGCAATACCAAATCTTATGCCAGCATTGAGGCCTTGCTTCATGATGTCACCTCTATCTGTCAGTGTGTTCCTTGAAGCTCAAAGCTATGAATTTGATCTGGTCGTTTTTGACGAGGCTTCTCAAGTTCATACAGAAGATGCTATCGGAGCGATTATGCGAGGGAAACAGGTTATCATAGTGGGCGATACAAAGCAGTTACCACCAACAAGTTTTTTTGCGACATCGCTTAATGATGATGATTTTGATATAGACGATGATGAGGCAGATGACAACGATGCTGGAGCATATGAATCAATTCTTGATGAAACGGTAACAGTTCTTCCAGAAAGAAGCTTGCTTTGGCACTATCGTAGTCGTGATGAACATCTAATTGCTTTCTCAAATATAAAAATCTACAATGGCTCTCTTATTACTTTCCCTTCTGCCATTGAAAAAGAACAAGATTTGGGTGTAGAATATGTTTATGTAGCAGAAGGTGTCTATGATAGAGGAGGTAAAAAGAACAACATGATAGAAGCCAAACGTGTAGCTCAATTAGTTTTTGAACACTTTAGAAAACATCCTAATCGGTCGTTAGGGGTTGTGACTTTTAGTGAGGCTCAACAGAATGCCGTAGATGCAACTATCAGACAAATGAGACTTGAAAATAGTTCCTTTGAACATTTCTTTGCAGATAGTACAGAAGAGCCATTCTTTATCAAAAACCTTGAAAATGTTCAGGGCGATGAACGAGATACTATTATTTTTAGTATAGGCTATGCCAAAGATAATCATGGTGTAATGTATATGAACTTTGGTCCATTAAGTCGTGAAGGGGGGTATCGAAGATTAAATGTTGCCATAACTCGTGCAAAATATAATGTTAAACTTGTTGGCTCTATACAAGCTGCAGATATTGATTTAGATAAGACATCCGCAGAAGGTGTTAAATTATTACGTTCTTATATTGAATATGCGCAGCAAGGAATTGTGGCTTTAGATAAAGAACTCGATTATAATTATGATTTGAATTTTGATTCTCCTTTTGAAGAATCCGTTTACGATTTCCTTTCTAAGAAAGGGTATGAAGTTGTAACCCAAGTGGGCTGTTCTGGCTATAGAATTGATATGGCTATCAAACATCCTACTCAAAAAGGGAAGTTTGCTATTGGCATTGAGTGTGATGGTGCAACATATCATAGTTCGAGGACTGCTCGCGAAAGAGACCGTCTTCGTCAAACTGTTTTGGAGGATATGGGATGGAACCTTTATCGTATATGGTCTACAGATTGGATAAAAAACCAAAAGACGGAAGAAGATAAATTGGTTAAAGCGATAGAAGATGCTATATTAAAAACAGAAGTTGAAAAGCCAGTCGAGCATTTATCGGAACAAAAACAAGACTTTAATAATATTACAGTAGAAATCGAAGAGGAGAAGGAACATGAAATGTCTAAAAATCCATATGGATTTGACACTTATAAAAGTAAAAGACTATATGAGCTTAGAGGAAATGACGGTATTGAGACCATTTTTAATGTCGTATCATCTCAACAGCCAATACATTTTGAATTATTATGCAAAATTCTTGCTCCTTTATGGGGAAATCAAAAAGCAACAAATGTGATACGAAGGAATGTTAGGTATTGCCTAAATTATTACATGAAAGATATGATAAAAGAAAATGGCTCTTTTATCACACTTGCAGATTTTGATAATATTAAAGTTAGAATACCTGACTCTTCTAATGATGTCCGACCGATTGAGTATATATGTGAGGACGAACTAATACTCGCATTAACAACAATTGCAAGCCATAGTTTTGGTATTACATCAGATGACTTGATAACAGAGACCGCACGAGTCTATGGTTTTAAGAGGACGGGGGAGAAAATATCGGCTACACTTCGAAAAGTTTATGAACGAATGGTATCCGAAGGAAAGGTCAAAGAGATTGACGGGAAGGTTAATGTGATATAGAATGTATCTAAAGCCTAAAATATATTTTCCATTGACGATACACCCCAACACCACTTCTCTGCTCAGTTAGTTACAATTGTTGCAGATTACAGTTTTCTTGGGAGCTATGGTATAAATCACAAGGGGCTTCCTTCATAAACGGATAAATAAAAAGCCCAAATGGCTCATATTCGGCAATAAAAACATTGCTTTTATCACACTTTCTTCATTGCAATTTTGCCAAATATCAATTATTTCGTATATTTGCACCCTAATTGTAGGATTATGAAGATAGGATATGATGCCAAGAGGCTATTTAACAACTTCACGGGGTTGGGAAACTATAGCCGAACGATGATTGACATACTGACAACGTATGTCCCTGAGCATCAGTATCTGTTGTATAGTCCTAAGGTGACGAGGAACCAGGTGACGATGCCTTATCTGGAGATGGAGGGATGTCGCACCATTGTACCTACGGGTATGATGAAGGGCAGCTTGTGGCGTACTTACGGAATGGCAAGTGCGCTGAAGAACGATGAAATCGACCTTTTTCATGGATTGAGCAACGAATTGCCAGTAGGATTGGAGCGTCGGCGCATTCCATCTGTGGTAACGATTCACGATGTGGCATTTCATACGTTCCCGGATATGTATCGATGGCACGACCGGATGATTTACGACCGAAAATGGAAGTACGCCTGTCGGCATGCCAGTCACATCATTGCTATCAGCGAGAGCACCAAGGCGGATATCATCCGATTCTATGATGTGCCGGAGGAGAAGATCAGTGTGGTGTATCAGCCAGTGAATAAGGTGTATTATGAAAGGGAAGCACTAGAACCTCCCCTAACCCCTCCCAAGGAGGGGGATTCTTGTTGCTTTGAATCCTCTTCCCTTGGGGGTTTCTGTCCCCCGATAACGGGGGAACCGAAAGGGGTGCAAAGACCATTGAATAAGAGAGGGGTTTCAGGTTCCATGGTTCCCTACATGCTGTATGTTGGCTCGGTGAATTCGAGGAAAAATCTGTTGGGAATCGTGAAGGCGATGGAGTTGCTGCCTGCTGATTTGCAACTGCCTCTGACGATTGTAGGTGGGGGCGGAAACTATAAGCGTGAGGTGGAACAATACATTGCTGAGCACCATATAGGGCATTTGTTTCAGTGGGCTACAGCGATTGATAGTGAGAGCTTGAAGCAGTTGTATACCAACGCAACCATGTTCCTCTATCCTTCTTTCTATGAAGGGTTTGGACTTCCTGTTGTGGAGGCTTTACTTTCCGGCTGTCCGGTGCTGACCAGCAACACGAGCAGTCTGCCAGAGGCAGGAGGACCTGGTTCGCTACAAGTAGATCCTCGAAACGTGGAGGAAATCCGCGATGGAATCGTCAAGATTCTGACGGATGACGTGCTACGCAACCAGATGATAGAAAATGGGCGGAAGTATGCACAGGAGAAATTTCATCCAGAGACATTGGCAAAGAAAGTGGAGGAAGTGTACGAGAGAGTTGTATAAAAGCCCCTCTCCAACTCCCCCGCCTTCGACGTGAGCTCAGGCCGAACGTAGGGGGAGAGTGGGAGTGATGAAAACAGAACTAAACGAAATTATATATGGCAAAAACAGTTTATTTGGGCATGATTGGTGATATCATGCATCCAGGACTTATCAACATCATCAACGAAGGAGCGAAGTATGGCGACGTGATGATTGGCCTGTTCACAGACAAGGCAATTGCCAACCATCGCAGATTACCATATCTGACATGGGAGCAGCGCAAGAATGTGATAGAGCACATCATAGGAGTTGCTTCTGTGGTTCCTCAGGAAGAATGGAGCTATGTTGAGAACCTGAAGAGATACAGGCCCGACTATATCATCCATGGGGATGACTGGCTGTATGGCCCTGACAAATATATCCGTGACGAGGTGTTCAAGGTGATGGAACAGTTAGGAGGACAAGTCATTGAGATTCCTTATACGAAAGGTATCTCAGATTCGAGTCTGAAGGAAGAAATCGATTCACTGGGTGTCACTCCCCAGATGCGTCTGTCCTCACTTCGCCGATTGATCTCTGCCAAACCCATCGTGCGCATCCTGGAATCGCACAACGGTCTGACAGGCTTGATAGCAGAGCATACCAGTGTGGAGGTGAATGGTGAGCATCGTGAGTTCGATGGTATGTGGGCCTCCTCGCTGACGGATTCCACCTCGAAAGGCAAACCCGATATTGAGGCAGTAGACCTGACAACCCGTCTGCACGACCTGAACGATACGCTGGAAGTAACCACGAAGCCTTTCATCTTCGATGGTGATACAGGTGGAAAGGTAGAGCACTTCGGCTTCACAGTGCGTACGCTGGAGCGTCTGGGTATCTCTGCTGTTATTATCGAGGATAAGGTGGGTTTGAAGCAGAATTCGCTTTTCGGAACAGATGCAGTCCAGACACAGGACACGATAGAGGGGTTCTGCAACAAGATACGTGCAGGAAAAGAGTCGCAGATTACGAACGACTTTATGATTATCTCACGCTGCGAATCGCTGATAGCCGGCAAGTCGGTCGATGATGCGCTGGAGCGCTGTCATGCCTATGTGGCAGCAGGAGCCGATGGTATCATGATTCACTCCAAGGATAAGAGCGGTGAGGACATCAAGGCATTCTGTCAGCGTTTTCGCCAGAAAGACCCCACCACACCGATTGTGGCAGTGCCGACGACCTACAATCAGTTTACAGAAGAAGAACTGGCATCGTGGGGCATCAACATCGTGATTTATGCCAACCACATGTTGCGAGCCGCCTATCCGGCAATGGTGAAGTGTGCAGAAAGCATCCTGCAACATAGTCGGAGTCTGGAGGCATCAGATGAATATTGCATGCCGATAAAGCAGATATTGAACTTGATTCCTGGAACGAAGAAAAAATAGCTTACCGTTTACGGCTTACTGCTTAAAAAAGATACAGATATGATAAGTCCAAAGTTTTTTTACGATACATTAGCCTCAAAAGGCATCGATTTCTATGCAGGGGTTCCCGACTCGTTGTTGAAGAACCTATGTGCGTATATCACAGACCATGCTGATGCAAAGCATAACATCATTGCTGCCAATGAAGGTGGTGCGATGGGATTGGCTGCAGGGCATTATTTGGCGACAGGCCAAATACCTGTTGTCTATATGCAGAACTCGGGCGAAGGCAATATCATCAATCCGCTGGCCTCACTTACAGATAAAGAGGTGTACAACATCCCCGTGCTGTTGGTGATTGGGTGGCGAGGCAAACCTGGTGTGTATGACGAACCGCAGCATGTGAAGCAAGGAAAGGTAACGACTGGATTGCTCAACGTGATGGGCATTGATTACACGGTGCTCTCGAAAGAAGAAGACAAGGCAGAGAAGCAGATCGAGAAGGCTGTAACGTATATGCAACAAACCAAGGAATGCTATGCGCTGGTAATTGAGAAAGACACGTTTGAAGAGTATAAACTCAGCTCTTCAGTCTCTACACTTCAGGCTTCACTCTCGCTTTCAAGGGAAGAAGCCATTCAAACCGTAGCAGCAGCACTTGGCGAAAAGGATGTCATTGTGTCGACAACAGGTATGATCTCTCGCGAACTCTTCGAGTATCGTGCAGCAAAGAACCAAGGGCACGAGCGCGATTTCCTGACGGTTGGTTCGATGGGACACGCCTCCCAGATAGCTTTGGGTATTGCTTTGGAAAAGCCAGACCGTAGAGTGTGGTGTTTCGATGGCGATGGAGCTAGCATCATGCACATGGGCAGTATGGCAATTGTGGGCAGTAAGGCCCCCAAGAACTATGTTCATGTGGTATTCAACAATGGCGCTCACGACTCAGTAGGAGGCCAGCCAACAGTAGGCCTCAGCATTGATTTGACTGCAATTGCAAAAGCTGTAGGTTATAAGCATGTGTACTCTGTAGACAACAAGGAAGAGTTAGAAAGGCTCCTCGCGTCTTGCATCAAACCTCTCATATCAGAAGGTGCAGCGTTCATAGAGGTAAAGGTGAAGAAAGGCAATCGAAAGGATTTAGGTCGTCCAACAACGACGCCTATACAGAATAAAGAAGCATTGATGGGATTCTTACAATAATAATCAATGAAATGATGAATGAAAAAAATCGCCCAGCACGTGGGTTGGTAGCAGTCATTATGGCAGCAGGCATGGGAACCCGTTTTGGTAATATGACAGAAAACATTCCAAAGGGGTTTATCCCGTTCAAAGGGAAGCCGATGGTGGTACGTAGCATTGAGACATTGATTGCTTGTGGTATCGAACGCATCATTATTGGTACAGGCTACAAACGAGAAGCTTACGAGGCATTGTGTGAGCAATATCCTCAGATAGAGTGTGTCTATTCGCCTCGCTATGCCGAAACCAATAGTATGTACACCTTATACAATAACAGGGAAGCAATTGGCGATGATGATTTCCTGTTGTTGGAATCCGATTTGGTCTTTGAACAGCGAGCCATTCGCGAACTAATTGATTGTCCTTTCTCGTCAGCGATGCTGATTACACCTGTCACAAAGTTTCAGGACCAGTATTATGTCGAGATGAACGACAAGTGTGAACTGGTGAACTGTTCGACAGACAAGACTGCAATCCATCCTTCTGGAGAATTGGTAGGCATCCATAAACTCAGTAACAGTTTCTATAAGATTTGTATCGAGGATTACGCCAAGGTTGTTGACGAAAAGCCAAAGTTGGGCTATGAATACCAGTTACTTCATATTTCCCAGCATATTACGCCAATGCATGTGCTTAAACTCCAAGAACTACAATGGTACGAGATAGATGATATCAACGATCTGCAATATGCAGAGCAAAACATTAGAATCGACTTATGACGACACTCTTAGATAAAGACTTGACGGCTTGTAAAGAGCAATTGCTTCAGGCACTCCAGCACGTAGATAATCCGCTCCTCTGTCAGGTGTTGGATATGGTGAAGGCGCGTACAGGAAAGATGATGCGCCCTCAGATGGTGCTCTTGTCGGCGAAGCTTTTCGGGCCTGTCACTCCTGAGATACAATCGGTTGCTGTGGCCTACGAGTCTCTTCATACGGCTAGTTTGATACACGACGATGTGGTGGATGAGAGTGATGAACGTAGAGGCCATGAATCTATCAATCATGCCCAAACCAATCGAGTGGCGATTCTTTCTGGGGATTATATCTTAGGTGAAGCACTCCGTCTCATTGCATCTGTCAAGAATCCGCAAATAGTGCTACTGATGTCGAAAGCTTCAAAGGCATTAGCTGGAGGGGAATTGCTACAACTCCATACCATTCAATCGGACGACCTCTCTGAAGCAACCTACATGCGTGTCATTACCGACAAGACGGCAGCGCTTTTTGCTGCCTGTGCAGCGTCAGGAGCCACCATGGCAGGAGCAAGTCAGACGGATATTGACACACTCTATCAGTTTGCTTTGTTGGTGGGTCAGTGTTTCCAAATCAAAGATGATATCCTCGATTATGAAGGAGGCGATATAGGCAAACCCAAAGGGAATGATTTGAAAGAAGGCAAGATAACCCTTCCGCTGATTTATGCCCTTCGTGGTCATGAGCAAGAGATGTTACCCTTGATACAGAAGATAAAACAAGGAAAGGTCAGTCCAGACGAAATACAACAACTGATAGGGTTTGCAAAGCAACATGGAGGCATTGACTATGCAATATCGAAGATGAATCAAATAGCAACGGAAGCCCGTCGGTTGCTTGCGCACTATGAAGACAGCCCTGTGAAAACAGCTTTGATGGATTATGTCGATTACGTAATTCAACGCAATTACTAATATAACAAATGAATCATTGCACCATCCGTCGTATCCTTCTCCTTTGCATATTTATTTGTGAGACAAGTCTGCTGAATGCACAATCCACGATGGAGTGGGATGATTTTGTGCAAGACCTGTACGAACAGTACGCCAATCAAGAGGAAGATGATGAAGTGTTGGAGACGGAGGACGGAGGTCTGGATGTACTTATTGACGAACTCTATGAAATACACCTTTCGCCGGTTAATCTGAATGACTTAAAGACGAAAGAAGGGTCTAATGAGTTACAAACTCAAACCACAGACCGACTTGCTCAACTGCCTTTTCTCACTCGACAGCAGATTGAAGCCCTTGTCTATTATGTCAATGTACACTATCCCGTTCGTACATTAGGCGAACTGATGTTAATTCGCGAACTGGATTATCTGACACGTATGCGATTAATGCTTTTTTGCTATGCAGGCGAACCATCGACCGAAGGCACTTACTCCCTACGTCGACTTTGGCTTTTTGCTCAGCATGAGTTGATTGGGCGAACAGATATTCCTTTGTATACAAAAGACGGTTATCAAGATAAGCCCCAAAGTGTGATAGAGAAGTCACCTAATAAGATTTATCGAGGCAACAGCAATTATCATTCACTACGGTATCAAGTGAAATCGATGCATCGTATTACAGCTGGTTTTCAGATTGAGAAAGATGCAGGGGAGGATTATTTCGATTATATCTCAGGCTATGCGATGTTGAACCAGATAGGAAAGATCCGTACACTGATTGTAGGAGATTATAAGTTAAGTTTTGGACAAGGACTTGTCATCAATAATGGCATGAGTTTTGGCAAGTCTGCAGGATGGGGATTATTTTCTAATGCCTCTGTCGCTCATGGTATTCGCAAACACTCGTCGATGTCCGAATCGAACCATTTTAGAGGAGCAGCAATTGACTATACCTTGGGAGAAAACTCCCATTTCACCGCTTTCTTGTCTTATCAGAATTTAGATGGAACATTACGAACCAATAATCATAACGCCATCTCATCGTTGAAAACAGATGGTTTACATCGTACTTTGTTGGAGCGAAGCAAGAAGGGAATCGTACATGAGTTATCCGCTGGAGGTAACTATAGTTATTACCACAAAGGATGGTTATTGGGATTAACAGGTATCATTACCCATTTCTCGATGCCCCTTGCCCCCAAGTTCAACACACAATCCTCCTTATATCGTCAGTTCTATCCACAAGGAACATTATTCTCGGCCGTAGGAGCCTCCTATAGTTACAGACGTAACCGATGGATTGTTCAAGGAGAATATGCTTTCAGCACTTCTAATGGTGTGGATGATCATACAGTTCAAACATCAAATGTTCGTAGCTCAAATCCCAATACAGGTATTGCTGCCGTCAATAGTATGCGATACAGACTGAACAGCTATACTTTCCTATCGGCCTTGGTTCGGTATTATGATGCTCGCTATGCAACAATTTATAGTAAGGCTTTTGGTGAAAATTCACGTCCTCAAAATGAAGTGGGTGCTTTTGTGGGGATTACAGTGGAACCTTGGACAAAAGTTCATTTGGAAGCCTACATTGATTGTTTTCAATCGCCCAAGCAACGATATCGTGCTTCTGCCGGTGCGAAAGGGATTGAGGGGCAGTTCAAGATGACCTATAATCCTTCTGAACGTACTACATGGCAGATACGTTATCGATTGAAATCAAAGCAGCAGGATGTGAAAGTAGGGAATGATGCAACACAGTTATATTATGCTACTCGACATGGCTTAAGGATTCAATGGAACTACAGACTCAATGAGCAATTTCTGTTGAAGACAACGGCAAGCGGCACCTACTGTATGAATCCTTCATCGCCCGATGAAATGGGCTATTTATTAACCCAACACCTGCGATGGGAGCGTCAGATGAAGGGGATGAGAGGAAAACAACGCGCCGACATCTCTTTGACTTATTTCAATACAGATTCATACGCTTCAAAGGTGTATACCAACGAGCCTTCATTGCTATATACAATGGGTATGACTTCATTATTCTATCAAGGCATGAAGATTGTTGCGTTGTATTCCACAAATGTCAGCAGCCGATTAACGCTCACTTGTAAGCTCTCAGCTACAAAATACTTCAATCGTGATACAATAGGTACGGGATTGGAAATGATTAATGCTTCACATAAGGAAGATATTCAGTTGCAGTTAAGATGGAAACTATAAGCCAGATAATTTACTTTCCGCGAAATTTACAACTAATATAGGAAAACAGTAACCGTGGCAGGAGTCTCACTTGTTCTTTCCATGAATCTGTCTCACGAATCACTTTAATATTATCCAATAAGCCATTAGAGCGGCGTGTGTTGGAGATTCCTGTTGTATCGTAGTCAGTGATAACGATAGGGATATGCCGGAAGGACTTTCCTGCCAAAAAGAGTTGTTTGGATTGCTTAAAATCAGCCGACATCTTGTGGTTGGTATCAAAAGGGAAATCCCGCAGACATTGTGTGCGAGTGAAAACTGCCTGATGGCAATAATACATCTTGTGGCTGTTTTGAGGTTTGGCTGCAGGTTTGATATTGCCCTCTTTGAGGATGTCTCCATAGACAACATCATCTGCCATTCCTTGGGCAACGACCTCCTCCAATGCTTGAGGCCCTACGAAGGTATCAGCTGCATTCATAAAGATGCAATACTCTCCATGTGCCATTGCAATCCCCTTGTTCATAGCATCATAAATGCCTTGATCAGGAGCAGATGTATATATCAACGGAATTGTTGGCTTGAGGCCTGCCAAATATTGAGGAGTTCCATCGGTGGATGCTCCATCCACTACGATACACTCCACTTGTGGGTACGTCTGCTCCCAGACACTCTGCAGTGTCTTTTTCAGCGCAGGTAGTGCATTATATGTGACAGTGATGACAGAGATGAGCATAAAGAGTGCTGCCTATTTGAAAACTCTGGTATCATTATAGTCATGATACGAATGGTCGAAATCTACATAGTCGAACCCATGAATACGACGATGTTCCTCGGGCGGTAGCTTCATATAGTCACCGAAAATGCATTTCAAATAGGTATCAGGATGTTCTACTCCCAACAGTTCATGTCCCTCAAACATGATTGGTGTAGGCGTCCCCATCACCTCACGTGGCATGGTACTGCGGTCGCCGCTATCGTAGTCGGCAATCAGTGGTGCCGTTTCATAATCATAAGCTGTTTGAAGGCGTTTTTGAAGTCGCTGTAGAGTGATATTCTTAACTGTAGCCTGTAATAGTCGTGGTAACCATGACGTGTAGCCATGACCACGTTTGTATGGGTCTCGGTTACGCAGATATACCCAAGTCTTTACCATGTGAACCAGCCCGATGCGCAGTTTACGGCGCCATCGCTGTGCAGGAATGCCGTCGATGGGGCATACATCGATATATACACCGCCAATTTGATTGAGCGCCATCCGTTCAATGAGTGTGGTACTACCATCAATCACCTTTAGGAGTGCACAGCTGCTGTTTTCGTCTAATTCAAATGTTTGCAGTTCGAAAGGCTCTGGCAACCATTCGGAACCATGCTCAATGAACCGCTGGAAGTCAGGGCGTGGCATCGCAATGTCGGCATCGTCGTCCCAAGGGATGAAACCTCCATGACGCACAGCCCCCAACATGGTGCCATCGGAAAGCCAATAGCGTATGCCATGCTCGCGACAAACCTTGTCAACCACTAATAGGATGTTCAAAATATGCTGGTGGATGTCCTCAATTTTGTAATTAGCCATTGTTCCTTTATTATTTTGGTGCAAAGATACAAAATAATTGCCTAACGGCGAACTAAAGTTTCATAATTTTAATTCATAATTCATAATTATTCTGTTTTTTTTATTTTTTCATTCTTCAATCTTCTTTTTTTTTGTAACTTTGTAGCGAAAAATGGTATCTTTATGATTAGATTATCTAAATCGGTGGTAGGAAAGGCCGAAGCAGAGGCTGTGGCACATGTCATTGAAGACATTGGCTACTTAGGCATGGGGGCCACTGTAGGTGAGTTTGAACACCAATTGGAGCAGTACATTGGAGGAGGTCGTCGTGCCATTTGCGTCAACAGCGGAACGGCAGCATTGCATTTAGCTGTTCAAGCTGTAACCAAGCCTGGTGACGAGGTGCTGGTACCGTCGTTTACATTTGTGGCAACCTATCAAGCCATCAGCGCCGCTGGATGCAAACCTGTCAGTTGTGACATTCGCCCCGATACACTGACACTCGATTTGGAAGATGCCGAGCGTCGCATCACTCCTCGCACCACTGCTATGATGCCTGTTTATTATGCCAGCAATTGCTGTATGGTGAAGGACTATCAGGCTTTTGCGGCTAAACACGGTTTGCGTTTAATAGAAGATGCTGCCCATAGTTTTGGATGTACTTATCAAGGACAGAAGATTGGTTCTATGGGAGATGTGGTATGTTTCTCATTCGATGGTATCAAGAATATCACCACAGGTGAAGGAGGCGCTATTTTTACAGCTGACGAGGAGGTTATCCAAAAAGTGAGTGATGCCCGTTTATTAGGTGTGCAAAAAGATTCAGAGAAACGTTATGCCGGCCAACGTAGTTGGAATTTTGATGTCGTTGAGCAAGGCTATCGTTATCACATGAGCAATATCTTTGCCGCCATTGGTCAGGTTCAACTTTCTCGGTTCGAGGAGGAGTTTGCTCCACGCCGTCGATACATTGCCCAGCGATACTGTGAATTGCTAAAGGATACACCTTATGTCAAACTGACATCGATGGATTACGAACATGATATTGTTCCCCATATTTTTGCTCTGCAAATACTTGGAGGAAAGCGCCCGCAATTGGAGCAAATACTAAAGGAGCATGACATTCAATATGGCATCCAATATGCCCCCAATCACCATCTCACCTTCTTCCATGAAGATGTAGAGTTGCCTGTCACTGACGAGGTTTATTCCCGTATCATTTCATTACCCATGCATCCCGAACTTAGTGAGGATGATATTCAATTGATTTGTAAACTTATCAACAGCTTATGAAAACCATCATATTAGCCGGAGGTTTCGGTACCCGTCTGTCTGAGTACACAAAGCAGATTCCCAAGCCTATGGTAGAGATTGGCGGCAAGCCAATTCTATGGCATATCATGAACCACTATGCCCACTTTGGTTATAAGGATTTTATTGTAGCTTTAGGCTATAAGGGCGAAGTTATCAAGGATTATTTCCTGCAGTACTATGCCCGTAATAACGATTTCACTATTGACTTGAGCAGTGGCTCTATTCAGTATATAAACGAACATGCTCGCGATTGGCGAGTGACACTGGTTGACACAGGTGCCGCTTCAATGACTGGGGGACGTGTGCTTAGACTGAAGGATTACATAGGACAGGAGGACTTCATGATGACTTATGGTGATGCTGTCAGTGATGTGAACATCAGCGAGTTGGTAAACCGTTATCATCAGAAAAAATGTTTGGCAATGGTGACAGCAGTACATCCTACTGCTCGTTTTGGTGAATTGCAAATCGATTCAGAGGACTATGTCCGTTCTTTCAAGGAGAAACCTCAAGTGAATCAAGGATGGATTAACGGTGGTTTCTTTGTACTTAGTCCCAAGGTATTTGACTATATAGAGAACGATCTGACAACTTTTGAGGCAGAGCCATTGGAACGTTTGGCAGCTGAGGGACAGTTAATAACCTATCGCCACGAAGGTTTCTGGCAGTGCATGGATACCGTCCGTGACCGAGAATTGTTGAATAAGATGTGGGACGAGAATCGTGCCCCTTGGCGACTTACAATTTAAGACATCAAATAAACAAATAATAAAATGAACATCTTACAAAATGACATTAAACACACGCTCAATGGTCTTTCTGCGGAAGAGCGTGCTAAATTCAGCGGTTCTACTGTGCTTATCACAGGTTGTGCAGGATTTTTAGGCTATTTTATGATGCAGTTCTTTGCAGCTGAAAGCGAAGAGTTAGGCATTAAGAAAATAATTGGCCTTGACAACTTTATGTTAGGTCAACCTGGATGGATTAAGGAATTGGAACGAAATCCTAAAGTAGTACTTCGCAAGTTCGACATTATCAAGGACAACATTGCTGACATAGAAGGGGCTGCTGAGGCAGACTTCATCATTCACATGGCTTCTATCGCCTCGCCTATGTTCTATCGTAAGTATCCCATTGAGACTTTGGATGCCAACATCTGGGGACTGCGTTCACTGCTCGACTATTATTCCACACGTAATATCAAAGGATTCTTGTTTTTCTCGTCCAGCGAACTTTATGGCGACCCAGACCCTGCACATGTGCCAACATCGGAGGATTATAATGGTAACGTCTGTGCAACAGGCCCCCGTGCATGCTATGATGAGTCGAAGCGCTTTGGTGAGACAATGTGTATGCTCTTTGCGCAGAAGTTCAACATGCCTATCGGTGTAGCACGTCCATTCAACAACTATGGTCCTGGTATGCGTGTTGGCGACAAACGCGTGCCTGCCGACTTCGCATTAGCTATCATGGAGAACCGAGACATCGAGATTCTCAGTAACGGAACACCGACACGTACGTTCTGCTACATTGCAGATAGTGTTTGTGGTTATTTCAAGATTTTGTTGCACGGACAATACGATTATTTCAATATTGGTATCGAAAAGCCAGAAATCACTATTGCACAGTTGGCTCAGATATATGTCGAGGCAGGTCGTGATATCTTTGGATACAAGGGAGAGGTACGTTATGCAGTGTCAGAAGACAAAGAATACCTCACGAACAATCCTCAGCGTAGATGCCCATGTATTGACAAGGCTCGCAGATTGTTGGGCTACAATCCCACCATCTTCGTTGAAGAGGGTGTGTCACGTTTCCTGAAGTATCTTAAGGAGAGTAATGAGGCAGAATACAAATGGTAGAGGAGTAGGAAAAAACAAATCGACAGCAATATGACAATCACAGTATTTGGATTGGGTTTTGTAGGCCTGACTACATCGTTGGGCTTTGCAGAGTATGGACATACCGTCTATGGAGTAGAAATCAATGACGAGCGACTGGCCACAATTAAAGGCGGACAGTTACCTTTTCTCGAACCAGGTCTTGATGAGGCGTTGGTTCGTCATCTTGGTAAGCGCTTTCTTCCCATTGGTATCAATGATTTGGCAGAGGCTGTCAAACAGAGCGACTGCGTCTATTATTGTGTTGGAACACCGTATGGTAAAGATGGTCAGGCTGATCTCACTTATCTTTTCAGTGCCATTGACCAAACACTGAGTGTTCGACCCGCAGATAAGTATCAAGTGCTGGTCGTAAAGTCTACAATTCCTCCGTCTACAACCTCACAGAAAATCATTCCTTATTTGGAAGGGAAGGGGCTCAACGTGGGTCAAGACTTAGGTGTTGCCAACAACCCAGAATTCCTGCGTGAAGGACATTGCTGGGACGATTTCATAAAGGCAGACCGCATCGTCCTCGGTGTTAGTGATGAACGTTCTGCAGAGGTGCTCCGAAAGGTGTATGCCACAGTTCAGGAACCTATTCATTGTGTGTCATTGAATACAGGCGAATTTATTAAGTACCTATCGAATACGCTCCTTGCTACTCTGATTAGCTATAGCAATGAGATGAGCCTTGTGGCCGATACGATTGGTGGTATCGATGTCGCAGCAGCTTTCCGTATTCTCCATGAAGACAAGAGGTGGGGTGGCGCCACGATGGCAAGCTATGTATATCCTGGCTGTGGATATGGCGGCTATTGTCTACCAAAGGATACTAATGCGTTGTATGCTGTATCAAATACAGCAGGATTTGATGCTCAAATTCTCAAGAATGTCATCAGCATCAATGACCAGATGCCTGCTCAGATTGCTAAAAAGGTGTCACGTGTTGTAGGAACAGATAAACAGCGAAGCATTGGCATTCTTGGTTTATCGTTTAAGCCGGGCAGCGATGATGTACGTGATACTCCTTCCGCAAAAATCATACGTGAACTACGACTTCTTGGTTATACTAACATTACAGGATATGATCCTGTAGCAGAAAAAGAATTCGAACGCTATTATTCTGATTTGGCCATCGGTTATGCCAATAGCTATGACGAGTTGATTCGTCAAGCAGATGTGTTGGTCATCACCACAGCATGGCCTGAGTTTGCGAACGTCAAACAACTGACGCAAAAGCCAGTTGTTGACTGTCGCTATATGCTTTAGTTTTTATTGTGTTTTCTCGAGGGCTTCTTTGAATACAACGAAGAAGTCCTCGATGTCTTTTGGGTAAATCTTTCCCAAGGCACAGAGGCGGAAGGTGTTGGTGGTGCTGATTTTACCGGGATAGATAGTGAATCCTCGCTCGTAGCAGTAGTCGTGAACCTTCTCAAAACTCCAGTTAGGGTTGTCTGGGTACTTTACGGATACTACCAAGCCAGATTCGATATTACGATCGATGACTGTCTCCAATCCTAATTTGTCCAATCCTGCATGGATGGCTTCGTACACAGCTCTATGGCGTGCGAACTTTGCTTCTTCGCCTTCTTCGAAGTATTCTTTCAGCGCCTGAATCGTGGCATAGATAGTCTGTACAGGAGGAGTAAAATGCATCTCGCCTGTTTTCTCGAAGTACTCGTACTGCAGATACAGGTTGCAGTAATATGAGCGTGTAGGATAGTTCTTGCTAGCTTTAATAATATCAGTTTTGCCAATGATGAAGCTCAGCCCCGACATTGCCATCAATCCTTTCTGGGCGGATGCCATACAGAAGTCCACATTATCTTTTACTACATCCAATGGAATCATACCCAAGGATGAAGTGGTGTCGCTAATGAAAATTGCTCCATACTGGTGAGCCAAAGCACCAATCTCTCGAATTGGATTGAGGATGCCTGTACCTGTTTCATGATGGCAGCAATACACTACAGCAATGTCTGGGTTTGCTTTCAGCGTCTGCTCCACTTGTTTCAAATCAGGTTGCTCGAAGACAGAGAACTTGAGGTCGATGTGTGGGATGTGGTACATCTGGCAAACCTCCACCGCACGCGTATTGTAGGCTCCATTATTAACAACAAGTATTTTCTTTCCTTCAGGAACAAGGGAATTGATGCAGATATCTATGTTGATGGTACCAGAACCACAGAAGAGCACTGAGGTGTATTGGTCTTCAGGTGCGTGAACCACCTTGAGAAGGTCCGAGCGCAGTCCCTTCATCAGTCCAGCGAACTCTTTCTCTCGTGGACAAATATCTGGCACAACCTGTGCCATCTTCACTGTATCGGTCGTTGTTGCGGGGCCTGGGTTAAGGAGAATGTTACGTTTGATCACCATTATATTTACTATTTAACGATTTACAATTTACTATTTCTTTTAATACAATCCAAAAGCTCCAAGGAGGAGGATGGCCATGATGACAGGCACGACATACTTGAGCATGATGACATACATGGTTTTACGATGGAAGCTATAGCCGTTGAGTCGCATTTCGCCCACCAGCAACTTTGGTGTCACAACCCATCCGATGAGCAGACAAGTACAGATAGAAAGGAATGGCATCAGTACGTTGTTGCTGACATAGTCGAAGATATCGAGAATTTGGCCTACTGCACCATTGGGGAGGGTGTACTCGAAGTAGAGATCGTTGTAGCCTCTGCATACGAGGAGGGAGAATAAGGCTCCTATGACAGCCAAGATGCAGACAGAGCGGCGACGAGACCAGTGGAAACGGTCTATCACACTTGTCACACAGGCTTCAAGGATGGATACAGCACTGGTAAGTGCAGCAAAGAGTACCATCAAGAAGAACAGGATGCCAAGGATGGGGCCAAAGATGCCGAGCGAGTCAAACACCTTTGGCAGGGCTACGAACATCAGTCCAGGACCAGCTGACATGCCTTCTGTACCCATAAACACATAGACACTTGGGATAATCATCAGTCCGGCTAAGACTGCAATCAGGGTATCGCATATCTCGATGTTGTCAACCGCCTTACCCAAGTTCACATCTTTCTTCATGTACGAGCCATATGCTACCATGATGCCCATTGCTATCGAGAGCGAATAGAACAGCTGGCCTGCTGCGTCCATCGCAATCATCAGGAATCGCTTGAGGGTGATGCCATCGAAGTTAGGAATGAAATAGATGGCAGCTCCCTGCAGACCTGTACGTGTAGTTCCATCTTCATCTGTATGTGAGATGAAGAGAGAGTAGACACTGATGAACACGATAATAATCAGCAATGCAGGCATGAGGATGCGTGAGTACTTCTCAATGCCTTTCTCCACACCTCTATAGACAATATGGAAGCAGAGGGCAGCGAATATAAGCATAAAGAGGACGGGTGTCCATTCTGCGGTGATGAACTGCGAGAAGAATCCATCTTGTACGGCTTCCTGGCCTTGGAAAGTGATGTAGGTACAGAAGTATTTCAGTACCCATCCGCCTATCACACAGTAGTAGGGATAGATGATGCAGGGCACGATGAAAGACAAGTGACCGATGAATCCCCATCGCTTGTTAAAGAACTTATAGGCTGTCAGCGGGCCTTGTTGTGAGCGTCGTCCGATGGCAATCTCAGTAATCAATAAGGTAAAGCCAAACGTAAGTGCCAGCACAACGTAAATCAAGAGAAACAATCCACCTCCGTCACGAGCAGCAAGATAGGGGAATCGCCAGATATTGCCAAGTCCCACAGCACTTCCTGCTGCTGCTAGCACAAACCCCATGGAGCTGCTGAATGAATTACGATTGTCTGTCATCTTATCTTACGAAATACTTATTGCCATTCAGGATAATGATACCCTTTCTCGTGGAATGTAAAATGTTAAATGTGGAATCTGCCATACGGTGACCCTGCAGATTGTAAACAGCTTGTGCTGTGTTCAATGGTGAATATTCTATGTTTTCTATACCATCTGTGATGCCAAAATACGCATCCATCTCATGGAAACGATTTTCGTACCATTTCTCGATGAGGCCGATTTCCTTTGCGAGGTCAGCAACTAGCATAGGTCCGCTGCTTGTGACACCAAAGCGGTCAATCATACGCTGCCAAGCTCCGCTCTTAATAAAGAGGTCACGATACGTTTCCAACTTTTTATTTACATTCTTCATGGAGAAAGCACCTTTTCGTCCTTCTATCCAACGTTGTTTCAGAATTGCTTGGTATTCGGCATTTCCTATTAAGAATGAAATAGGATATGGCGCATTTTTGTAGAAAATCTCCAAAGGGAATTCTTCATAATTTCCATTATAGCAAGCCCCTATGTAATTACCTCCAAGACTGGTGTCGAGATCCCAAGGAGTGATGACGAATCGTCTGCGATTTGCATCGTCTGGGTCTTCTGCATTGATGTCTTTGTTGATATTGCGTACAGATAGGAAGTGATTCTTATTGCCCCAGTTGTCTGCAATAGCCAAAGCCATCACATGCAGTTGGAAATCGGCAAGATTTTCGAGGAAGAAATACTTCTTGATATATGCTACATTAGTACCTCTTAAAATCGCATCTTGAAGAGGCTTCCATACTGCTGGGCTGGCGTAGTCCTCAGGGAAGGTAAGTTCCCAAGCGTTGTGCCATTCTACGACGCAAGCAGTGTAATCCTCATTATATCCGGCATCATTCTGATCCAAAATGCTCTGTGTTCCACTCTTATAGAGTACACCTCGTACCTGCATTGTTCCGTCGTCTAATTCCTTCACCTTCTTCAAGTCGAGCAGTTTGCGGTTAATACGGTCTGACAAGCAATAGATGCCGTAGTACTCATCATTGATATACACTTCTATGAAACGGCCTTCCGTACCATTACGACCGTCAAAGTTGGTTTCGTAAGGCAGACGAGAGAATTCGTTCCAGATGTCGAATGCGACTCGGTTGCGCATACAGATGCGGTCGATTGCCATCGCATCGAGAATCCATGACGAGCAGGAGCGCATTCCTAAGAGGGCACTGTCGGCCTCTTCTGTGTAGTCGGCTGTACGCAACTTCATGTTAAGTGATGGTTTCATTAGATAATCCTGGGCTGTAGCTCCACGTGTTTTGAACTTTGCCGGCATCTCCACCACTTTGCCTTCTGTATCTGTCAGTTTCATTGTTCCATTGGTGTATGGCATATCTCTATAAAACCTAGTATCGGGTGCTAATGAAATTTCCAATATAGGCATCTTCACATCCTGGGCATAGGCTAATATTGTAATTGCTATTAATAGCAAACAGCAGAATCTTTTTATTTTCATAATTCAATATATTTAGGCATTATGCGTGCAAAGATACAAAAAAAACTTTAATTACCATCATTTTCTATGAAAAAACAGCAGGTAGCTGTGTGCTACCTGCTGTCTATATATATAATAAGGTATTACAAATTACTTCGTATAGATGACATTAAAGTCTGCTGGGTTTTCACCCGTATGAGTTGCAGATACTGAATACGCATCAGGAGGAGTCACGGTGCAATCCCATGCGTTTTTAACACCTACGAACTTCACGAAGTTGCCGTCAGCATCAGCTATCCAGTACTTCTGCTCAAGTGGCGTGTTAGTCTCTACCTGATTAATAATATGGCCATCACCATCATACGTGACACTCATCAGATAAGGCTTTCCGTCTTCCTTCATGTAAACATGGAGGTCTGCTTTCTGATAATCATACAACATTGCGAATGCATTGACATAATGCTGTACGTTTGCAGAAGTTGTGAACGTAACTGTTGACGCATCAAGTTTTGGCTTGAGATCTGTACGAGTGACAGGCAGGAATTCGTTTGGATTACCTGTTGGGATCTCGCTATTGAAGTAGTTCCATACCTCAATTGTAATACCATCAAAGAAATGATCCTGAAGGAAGTCAAGTGCTGCCTGAGTAACACCTTGAGTTGTTACGCGGATACCTTCTGCCTCATACTTCACAGTAATGAGGATTGTCTCGTTGGCAGTCAGTGTCTCACCATCCTTTGTGTATTCACCGGCTACTGTGTATGTGTAGCTGTAGCCGTTTTCAATAGTTGATTGACCTGGGTTTGAGTACTGATAGTTAGGATCGAGCTGGTGGTTCAAAACGATAGCCATATCGTCCTTATCGCAATAGTAAAGTTGCTCAACTGGTATGAATACCTCAACATCAGTCAATGCACGGATGTGGATAGACAGCTTCGTAGCGATATAGTCACCTTCTTCCTTCTCGTCGTTTACTGAAAGGTTCACCTCTACTTCATCAGTTACGGGAGTTGCAGGTTCAATATTTGGATCTATAATGTCTGAGATGTGCTCTTCTGGGTCGCTTCCATCGGCAGGTATCAGTTTGATTACCCAGTCGTTGAACACTTTATCACCTGGCAAATACTCTTCAGAGTTCTTCGTCATCTCATAGTCGTAGCAGAGATACAAGTTCTTCTCGCCATTGTATTCAATAGTATAGAATCTGTAGGCATTGTGCCTCGTGTTGTCTACATCGCCCCATGAATCATGGTATGTAGGATCTTCTACTGGAACATTGACGAGGAGAGCACGTGGACCGTTAACTGCATTATAATCATTTCTGTGCTTTGAGAATGCAACAAAATCCATTTGGTTTCCACCGATGAGATTATAAGTTGCACCATTATGATCCTTCAATGTTGGGAAATCTTCATATTTGTATTCGTAGTAGCTACTACCTACGTTCTGGATGAAATAAGTAGTGAGGTTACAAGTCAAACCACCTTCATTTGGATGCTCTGCCAAATATGCCATTACATAATCGTACTCATCCTGAGAAACACTTTCACCACGGTCAGTTTTTGCAGGAGCCTTGTCTACATATTGAGCATATTCAGCAGGCATGTGTTCTTTGGTGGTGTTTTCCCAGTCTTGCACCTTATAGTAGTTTGAATTAACAACAACAGGTGTGCCGCCATCTTGACTGCTGGCAACTGCTGGAGTCAGCTTGAAAATCCAGTCGTTATACAGACCATTACCAGTATAGCCGACATCTGGTCTTGTATAGTTGAAGCCGAGATACTTGCAACCATTAATGGTGAAGAACTTGTATTCGCCGGCAACTTCTGCACCATACACCTGATATTTGACATTGGTAGCATTGACGTTCAGGCAAAGGTAGCCTGGGAAATTGTAAGCGCTGCTATTATTTAATGCTGTACCATTGATTGATACATTTGACATCTGTTGTGCACAGAGCCAAAGGCCGTTCGTTCCATTCCATCCTGTGCCATCTGAGCCCAATTGCTGGATATAGAAGTTTGTAAAATCGCACGATTCCTGTCCTTCATTACCATGACCTGCAATATATTCCCTGATCGTGCTATATTCTCCTGACGGATCAGATGGGAATGCGTACTGTGACTTGTAAGGCTCATTGTTGGTAACTGTACCATAATCAATAGCTTGTGCAGTTTCTGTTCTGGTACCAAATTCACTTCTTGTACCCAAAGTAGTTGAGAGCACATTACCATTTGAATAAATCACAAAGTCAGGATTCTGAGTCGGATTCAATTTGAAACCATGCTGACGATAGAAGTCCTCAAGCGTGTCATCGCTCTTACAAGCAAAGAACACGTTGGCCATGATAGTCATCAGGGCTAAACTCCATAAAACATAGATTTTCTTCATGTGTAAAACTTTTTTAAAAAATTAATGATTTGATATTGTTTGTTATTTAAGTCTTAGTTTTTGCATTTCATTCCCTGCTTCAACAGCACATCTTGAGGATTCATCTGCTACACATTCATCATCAATTGAGTTGCAAAGTTACCACCTTATTTATTACTGGCCAAACATTTATTGTTTTTTTTTACAATTTTCCCGAAAATTGACACAAATCACGTGTTTTGCTGTTCAGTAAAAACAGCGATTTCCTTGTTCTTCACGATAAAGGGCAGGGCGAAGGAGAGGAGAGCCTTCTTCGTTCGCTTTTTTCCCTTACGGGGGAATACTTTTTCCCATACGTGGGAAAGATTGTTCCCCTATGTGGGAAAAAATGTTCCCTTACGTGGAAAAGAATTGATTAGTACGAGACCTGACATTTGATGCCTATTGCTTCTACTCGTCGAGCGATGGCATCGAGTTGTTCGTGGGTTGCTTTCTGCAATTGGTGGGCCGGAGTTTCCCTATCAATGGTATATACCATTACTTCCTTAGGGCCTATTGTCTGGAGGGCTTCGAGCCAAGGATTGATATATTTGTCGTCTACGTTTGAGATGTCCTGACCCTCGAATTCTCCATTGAGAAACATAGTCTGAACGATGCAATGTCCTTGGAATTCAGCCATTTTATCGATGAGTCGAGCAACGTCATAGTTGCTATTGACAGGACGATCAAGGCGAAGGATATATGTATTCGATACAGTGTCGAGTTTCAATATATTGTTGTCGACTTTCTTCAGCGCATCGAACACAGGTTGGTGGAGTATTTGTGTAGCATTGCTCAGCACGCTGACTTTGGCATTTGGGAAGAACTCATCGCGCAGCTTAATCACGTCGTCCACGATTTCTGGAAAGTGGGGGTGCATCGTGGGTTCTCCATTGCCGGCAAAGGTGAGTACATCGGGCTTTGGACCCTCTTGCTGCATCTTTAACAGTTGTTGGCGCAGGGCATCATAGACCTGCTGACGACTCGGCATTCGGTCGTGGGCAATGAAATCATGATTGAACCCGCATTCACAATAGATGCAGTCGAACGAACAGCACTTGCCGTCAGGAGGCAAGAGGTTGATACCAAGTGAGACACCCAGCCTGCGGCTGTGGATGGGACCAAAGATAGGAGAAGCATATAATACAGTCATCGTCTTTTAATTTTCGGCTGCAAATTTACACCTTATTTCTATTATAGGCAATTTTTTTGCCTCAAAAGTGAAAGTTTTTCCCAAAAAGTTTGGTGGAATGAAATAAAATGCTTTCCTTTGCACGATTAAAAGCCATTAGGCAATCGACAAAGAAATATTGAGATAACAAATTTTTGTATTAACTAATTCATTTAAACCAAAACGTATGAACAAAAAATTACTTTTGTTTTGTGTAACGATGCTTGCATCAGTTACAATGTTTGCGCAGAATTGGGCTAAACCTAAAGTTGCAGACTATCAGTTTGCTTCAGAGCTGAAGGTTTCTCAACAGGCAAACACACCGTATTGGGAAGGTGATACTACCGTTTACTACCTTTACAATGTAGAGGCGGATGCATTCCTTTCTAACGCACAATGCCCTACCCATGCACAATGGAGCACTCACGCTGCTCTTAAGGTGGGAAGTGGTAACCCAGTTATGATCGCCAAGTACCGTCTTGCACCTATCTTCACGACAGACACAACTTATGTAGAAGTAGATGGTGAAGAAGTGATGAAGGTTGACACAACGAACATCGAAATTCCAGAATGGGATGGTAAGACTTACACCATTGTTGACTTCTACAACAACCGTTGGTGGTATGTATTCCCAACTTCAACTTACGCAATGTTTGTTGACAACCAGGGTCAGGAAGACCACATGTGGGATATCAAGTCAATGGGCAATGGTGTTTATCGCTTCAGCGTATCTGACCTGAACCCAGCATGGAACTCACACGCTGCAGACAGTATCTTCGGCAATCCTGAGACCTACCTTGGTTTCAACAAGTTGGACAACGACTACGACCCATCACTTGAAGAATCATCTATCGTAATGCCTTTGACTCCTATGTTGAGTGTTACCAACAAGGCATACAACCCAGGCGCAGCAGAAGAAGAGCGAATGGAAGATGCTGAACTGTGCATCGACTGGAAGTTCATGCCTGTATCAGAATTCGAGAAATACCAGTCACACCTGAAAGCATGGAACTACCTCGCAGACGGTTTATTGGATGAATTTATTGCTGAAACTGAAGACAACTATGGCACCAAGTTCGACCTCTCAAAGCTGAAGGCTATCTTGAACTCTACAACTCCTGTTCTCTACGAAGAGATAGAGGAAGGTATTGCTGAAGTTAAGAAAGCTATTCTTGCATACCGCTTCGAACTAGCTTCAGACGACAATCCTGTTGATGCAACAGACCTGCTTGTCAACCCAGACTTCTCAATAGGTAACATCAGTGGTTGGACGCTGAACTATGTACAAGGCTCTACTGTAACGAACCTAGGATATCAGGGTGCAAATTACAGCAATGGTGATGTTACAGTTAACCAGTTCATCGAGGCATGGGCTAACTCTAACTTCAACAAGGATCCAGGTGGTAAGCGTACACTGGGTAACGGTAGTGTTTACCAGCTCGTGAAGAACTTGCCAGCAGGTAAGTATTCATTCGAGTGTGATGCAATCTCTTCACGTCAGGACGAATCTAACCAAGGTCTTGAAAAGGGTGCCTACCTCTTTGCTAAGGCAGGTGAGAATATCTTCAAAGAAGCTATCCACACCAATAACAACGCTCCAGAGCACTTCGAGTTGATGTTCATCAACGCTACTGAAGCAGACCTTGAGTTTGGTTTCATGACAGAGAACACAACTGTAAACTGGATCTGTGCCGATAACTTCACACTGAAGTACTACGGATCAGTTGAAGACGATCCATTCAAGGTATTGCTCGATGCAAAGATTGCTCAGTATGAGAAAGAGTATCCAGATGTTGAAAGCCTCATGGCTAACAACGACATTAAGGAAGCATACGCTGATCAACTTGACGCTGCTAAGAATTGCACAAGCGACTACCAGAAAGAAGACTCTCTTCTGACTGAAGCTTACAAGGCTCTTGTTCAGTCAGTTGCTGACTATGTCAGAATGGAAGATCTGATGGAAGAACTCAGTGCTAAGGCAGAGGCATTTGAGAATGGTGACTTCCCAGACCTTGGTGCTATCCTTGGTGAATACTACGAATTCACGCTTGTGGAGGCATACAACGAAGGTACTGCTGACGCTGCAATGATTGACACCATCTCTTCAACTGTAAGTAAGATGATTGTTGAGTATATTACTGCTAATGTGAAGCCTGGCGACGAACTCACTCCATTGATTATGAACCCAGATTTCAATACAGACTTCTCTGGTTGGCAAGTCTCAGGTTCTGCTCCTGTATGGGGAGGTTTGAACTCTAAAACAAATGGACAGGGTGCAAACCAAAGCGCAAAATATGGAGAAATCGATGTTAACGGTGGTAATGCAGAGAAATGGCACGCTTCATTCACCATGTCACAGATTGTACGCGATATGCCTAAGGGAGCATATAAGCTCACAGTTCAGGCATTTGAACGTAATGATGATGCTACAGGTGCAAAAGGATATTGGGATCAGAATCCAGAGATTGGTAACGAAGCTGGTATCAATGCATATCTCTTCTGTAACGACTTCAAGAAGAAGATTCACAATATCTATGCATTTGCTCAAGCAGAACAAATCTACGAAAGTGATGAACTTGCTGACGTACAAACCGATTATGGTTGGATACCAAACGGTATGACAGGTTCGAACTTCTACTTCCATCTTGACGAAGACCGTAAGACCTACCAGAATGAAATCAACTTCACACTTACAACCGACGGTGACAGCATTCTTATCGGTCTCACCAACCCAGCTAACAACACATGGGTAATCTTCGACAACTTCCGTCTCTTCTACATTGGTGCTGATGCAAGCGCTTATATGGATGCAATCAACGAGCTTCTCACAAAACTTAATGGATTGTTCGAGGAAACAATCGGTGGTAATGATGCTAAGCAGATGGTACAGGATGCTATCGAAGCACTCAATCAGGCAGTTGCAAGCAACGAAGGTGATAAGTGTCTTGAAGCAATCGGACAAGCAGAAGCAGCTCTTGAATATGCAAAAACATCAATTGCTGACTATGCAGCTTTGGATGAAGCTTGGAACAACCTTATCTCCAGCATAGAGGAAAACTTAGAATCTGCTCCTACAGACGTTCTGAATAAGGCTAATACATTGGTTGACGATATCGATAATGTTTTGACCAACCTCAATAAGAACAACGAAGAGGTTGAAGCTCTCATTGATCGGGCTAATTATTTCAGTTCTGCTCTGAAGATAACTGTAGATTACTCTGACGCATCTGTTGACAACCCAGTCGACCTCTCTGAGGTTATTATCAACTCAACATTCGACACAATAGGTGACTTCACAGGCTGGTCTTCAGGCTTTGGCGCAGGTGGTACTACTTCTACCAACGCTGAGTGCTACGAGAAGGGCTTCAACGTTTATCAGGATCTTTCTGGTCTGCCAGCAGGTCACTATGTAGCTTATGTTCAGGCATTCTATCGTCACGGTAGCTCAAGCGATGACTATTCTAAGTTCTCTGGTGCTGCTACAAGCAACAAGGAGGCATACTTCTATGCAACATCAAGCATTGAGGCTGTTGAAACAGAAGTAGCTTACTGTAGCGAAGGTCGCGTACCAACAGGTACAGAATGGGTTGGTACTGTTGCTACTTCAGAGTCAGGCACTGGCTATATCATGCCTAACACAATGCAGGCTATGCAGCTCTGGTGCAACCAGACATCTGAGGAAGCTAGTGAACTCGACAAGTACACGAACGGTGCACTCTACTACAACCACTTCGTTCAGGTTAAGGTTGGTGAAGACGGCAAGCTCCGCATTGGTGTAAAGAAAGATGGTAATATCGGTGCTGACTGGTTCATCTGCGATAACTTCCGTCTCTACTACATCGGTACAGCAGGTACAGACCCAGCTATCAACAGCGGCATCGAGGACATCGTAGCTAACGAAAAGGCTATTGTAGGTATCTACAACCTCGCAGGTCAGAAACTCGCTGCTCCTGTGAAGGGTCTTAATATCATCAATGGTAAGAAGTACTTCGTGAAGTAAACAAAGACTCCCTATAATGCAAAGGTGCTCGGACAATAGTTCGAGCACCTTGTTTTTATTTAATAATCTTTAATTTATAAGTTGTATTTGAAATTTATTTTGTAATTTTGCACACTTTAATAATAAATAAGGTGTAATGAATACTGACTTTGACATACACGAAGAGCAATACGTAGCTGGGAGCAAGGAGAAGGATTTTGAGAACGCACTGCGCCCGCTTCGCTTTCAGGACTTCAGCGGCCAAACGAAGATTGTGGAGAACCTGAAAATCTTTGTTGAGGCAGCGAAGTATCGTGGTGAGCCGCTCGACCATACCCTATTGCACGGCCCTCCAGGACTGGGTAAGACAACGCTGTCGCAAATCATTGCCAACGAACTGGGGGTAGGCTTCAAGATTACTTCCGGCCCTGTGCTCGACAAGCCGGGCGACTTGGCTGGAATCCTCACCTCGCTTGAGGAGAACGATGTGTTGTTCATCGATGAGATTCATCGTCTCAGCCCTATTGTGGAGGAATATCTGTATTCCGCAATGGAAGACTATCGCATCGATATCATGATAGACAAGGGCCCCTCAGCTCGTAGCATCCAGATTGACCTGAATCCTTTTACGCTTGTAGGAGCTACCACCCGTAGTGGATTGCTTACAGCCCCACTTCGTGCTCGTTTCGGCATCAACCTCCACTTGGAGTATTACGATGCCGATGTGCTTGCCAGAATCATTATGCGCTCGGCTCGACTGCTCAAAATCTCTTGCGACGAAGAGTCTGCCTACGAGATAGCAAGCCGTAGTCGTGGTACTCCACGTATCGCCAATGCACTGTTGCGTCGTGTGCGTGACTTTGCCCAGGTGAAAGGAAACGGTAATATCGATACGGCGATTGCAAAGGTGGCACTCGAGGCGCTTAACATCGACAAGTATGGTCTCGATGAAATCGACAACAAGATTCTCACCACTATCATCGATAAGTTCAAGGGTGGACCTGTGGGAATCAACACCATAGCTACAGCAGTGGGCGAGGAAGCAGGAACGGTGGAAGAGGTTTACGAACCATTCCTCATCAAGGAAGGTTTCCTGAAGCGTACACCTCGAGGACGTGAAGTCACAGAGTTGGCGTATAAGCACTTAGGACGTAACATCTACGAGTCGAATGGAGGAGGAATGAATAACCTGTTTGATTGAATATACAACAAGAAGAATGGCAAATATAAAGGGACTGGTGAAGGACACAGCGGTGTATGGGATGAGTAGTATCATCGGCAGGTTCTTGAACTACCTGATGGTCCCCCTCTACACTTATACGCTGAAGAGCTGTGCCGATTACGGCATCTATAACGATATCTATGCCCAGACAGCATTGTTGTTGGTGATTCTGACTTTTGGTATGGAGACTACCTTTTTCCGCTTTATGAATAAGGAAGAAGGCGACAAGATGCGTGTCTATAGCACAGCACTGATGATGGTAGGCGGTGTGTGCCTCACCTTCGTGGTGTTAGTGTTGGCCTTTATCAACCCGATTGCTTCCCTGCTCGACTATCCCAACCACAAGTGGTATGTAGGGATGATGTTCTTAGTCGTAGCCCAAGATGCCTTTCAGGCAATCCCCTTTGCCTATTTGCGCTACAAGCATCGCTCTTATAAGTTTGCAGGACTGAAGCTACTGTTTATCTTCCTCAGTGTAGGCCTGAATGTAGTGGCTTACTGGCTGATGCCAAAAATCGACCCTTCGTGGGAAATCCATATCGGCTATGCCTTTGCTATCAACCTCATCTGTACCACCATCATCTCATTTTGTTTGATAGGTGAATTGGTAGGTTTCAAGTGGCAGTTCGATGGGCAGAAATGTAAGGAAATGTTGCGCTACTCCTGGCCGCTACTTGTACTGGGTATCGCAGGCATCCTAAACCAAGTGGCCGGACAGATTATGTTGCCACGTATCCTCGACCCAGAAGAGGGACGTCATCAACTCGGTATCTATGGCGCCTGCATCAAGATTGCAATGATTATGGCACTCATCACCCAAGCATTCCGCTTTGCTTATGAGCCGATTGTGTTTGGTTCGGCAAAAGATAAGAACAGCAAGGAGCTATATGCTCAAGCGATGAAGTATTTCATCATGTTCACTTTGCTGGCATTCCTCTGTGTGATGGCTTACATCGATGTGTTCCAGTTCATCGTTGAGGAGAAATATCGTGAGGGACTGGGTATTGTGCCGATTGTAATGGCAGCCGAGATTATGATGGGCATCCATTTTAACCTGTCGTTTTGGTACAAATTGATTGACAAAACCATCTGGGGTGCTATCTTCTCTATTACAGGCTGTATTGTGTTGCTGTTGGTGAACTATTTCTTCATCCCAGAGATAGGCTACACCGCATGTGCGTGGGCAGGTTTTGCGGGCTACGGCACCGTAATGCTGTTCTCCTACTTTGTAGGACAGAAGAAAAATCGTATCGACTATGACCTGAAGAGTATATTCACCTATATCCTGATTACTGTGGTGCTCTTTGCAGCCATGCAGTATGTGGCATCGGCTATCGATTCCAGTATCTTGAGGATGGTTATCAATACTCTACTTGTTCTGTTATTCGTAGCACATGTTATCCATCATGACTTGCCATTAAGTAAATTGAAAACAATCAGAATAAAAAGAAAATGAAAAAAAGAATTGCATTTATAATGCTATGTATCGTGGCCTTGGCAGCCAAGGCCGACGAGGGTATGTGGATGGTAGGAAATCTGTCTGAGAAGACACAGAAGGTGTTGAAGGAAATGGGCCTGGAACTCACGCCTGAACAGATTTATAATCCCAACGGACCGTCATTGAACAATGCTATTGTGATGTTTGGTGGTTTTTGCTCTGGTGTGGTCGTCAGTAATGAAGGATTGGTGTTTACAAACCATCACTGTGGCTTCGATGCCATTCAGGATCACTCTACTGTCAAGAAAGACTACTTGAAGAATGGTTTCTTAGCTAAACGTCTGAAGGACGAACTCCCCAATCCTGAACTGTATGTAGCTTTTCATCTCAGTACAGTCGATGTGACTGACAAGATATTGGCTGGTGTAAAGCCTGGAATGGATGAGATGGCTAAAGCCCTCTATATGGACAGTGTAGCCACCAGTCTGGAGGAAGCTGTGCTTGATACCGTGAACTGCATCTATGGTGAGATTACACCTTATTATAAAGGTAGTAAGTATTATCTGTCTGTCTATCAGCGTTTCGATGATGTACGTCTGGTGTTTGCTCCACCCCAGAGTCTGGGTAAGTTTGGAGGCGATACCGACAACTGGATGTGGCCTCGTCAGACCTGCGACTTCAGTGTGTTTCGTATTTATGCCAACAAAAACAACAAGCCTGCAGAATATAGCGAGGACAATGTTCCATATCATCCTGTGAGCTATGCACATGTTTCTACGCAGGGTTACCAACCAGGCTCGTTCTGCATGACCTTTGGCTATCCGGGCAGCACAGACCGCTATCTCAGCAGTTATGGTATCGAGAACACGATGCGCACCTCCAATGACCTGCGCTATCAGGTACGTGGGGTGAAACTGGCTATCCTGGATGAGGCGATGAAACGTGAGGATGCCATCCGTATCATGTACGCTTCGAAGTATGCTGCAAGTTCCAACTATTGGAAGTTCTCTTTGGGACAGAACAAAGCCTTGAAGGAGTTGAAAGTGATTGAGGAGAAGCAGGCGTTGGAGAATGAAATCAAAGAATGGGCTGCCCAGAATCGTAAAACCCAATATATCGGCATTCTCGATTCGCTCAAGTATCTCTATTCAAAGAGTTTCCCAGGCGAGTATACGCTTACCCTGCTCGAAGAGTCGTTCTATAGCGGAAGCGATATCATGCAGTTTGCCATGAAGAGTATGATTCGCTATATGCGTCCGGATGCAAAGAATGATGGGTTCAAGGACGATGTGAGGAAGACTTATCGCGACATTGACATCGAATTGGACAAGAAAGTGTTTGCTGCGATGATTAAGAACTACAAGCAGCAGGTACTGAGCAAGGACTATTTGCCGGACTTTTATGATGAAATCGACGAGAAGTTCGGTGGTAATATTGATGCTTATACTGATGATTTGTTCGCCAATTCTGTCCTAACAGATCTTGAGAAGGTGAATAAATTAGAGTCGAGTGAAGAACTGCACCAAGACCCCATCTATTATATGGCTGTCAGTGTCCTCACCAAGTTGTACCAGTGTTATCAATCGAATTCAATCTCTGAGTTCGAGCGTTTGTTGGGTAATGCCCTTCGCGAGATGAATCATGAGAAGGAATACTATCCAGATGCTAACTTCACGATGCGAATGAGTTTCGGTATCGTAGAAGGCTATTCTCCTTCTGCTGATCTGAATTATGTACACTACACCCTGCCACAGTCGCTGATTGATAAGAATGAGCAGAATCCTGATAACTACGACTATCAGCTCATACCGTCTGTCTATAAGTGGCTGAAGAAAGGCAAGTTTGGCGACCGTTATATCGATAAGTCTCTGGGACAGATGCCTCTTTGTTTCCTCACTAATAATGATATCACAGGAGGAAATAGCGGAAGTGGTATGTTCGACGGCAAAGGACGCCTCATTGGTTTGGCGTTCGATGGCAATTGGGAAGCAATGAGTAGTGACTTGAAGTTCGATTCGAAGTTGCAGCGTTGTATCGGAGTGGATATTCGCTATGTGCTCTCTGTTATCGAGAAATATGGCAAAGGGAAGCGACTGATTAATGAGTTGACGTTGGAGGATTGACCAATCATTATTGAAAGTGGAGAAGAAGGAAAACCAGCAACGTCGCATCATGCCAATCTTGTTTCCTGTTATCCTGGTGATAGCAGGAATCTTGTATTACGTGTTCAATCCCTCAACTGAGAACTGGTTTTTCAAGTGTCCCTTTCATCTATTCACAGGTCTACAATGTCCTGGCTGCGGTCTTCAACGAGCTTTGCATTGTCTGCTTCATGGCGATGTGATGGGAGCCTTGTCATTCAATGCCTATATCATTGTCATCCTGCCAGTACTATTGATGATGGTTTTAGGCGAATGGTACAACTACCACCACTGGTTCGACTGGGCGAATCGCTTGCTAAACAATCGTACAGCAATGATTATCATCATTGTGCTAACATTTGTATGGTGGGTTGTAAGAAATATCGTAGGTATCTAAAAATGAAGAAGGCTGCAAACGCAGCCTTTCTTCATTTTTTGGATTAGTAAGTCATCTTTGGCTCAAGTTCCTTAGCTTGGTCAATCATCTTCTGCACTTCGCTCACTGCAGGAACACGTCCACAGATGTGGAATTGAGTGTTGATTTCTTCAAGCTTTGGTTGCAGATTCTCTGCTACACGATGACGGAATTCCTTTACGGTATCCACGCCTGCCTTCTCAAGTAATTCTGCAAACTGAGGACCTACGCCATTGATGCGGAAGAGGTCTGCGTGGTTTGTCCAGCGAAGAATCAATTTCTCGCTGATTCCTGTTGCGTCTGCCAATTCCTTACGGCCCTTTGGTGCTGCACACTTCTCGAGCAATTCACTTACTTTGTTAATACCAGCTGCAATCAGCTTTTCAGCGTAAACATCACCTACGCCTTCGATGTCGATAATCTTGTAATCCATAATCGTTTGGTTTTGATTGTTAATAAAAAGGGTTGTCTTATTTTCGATTTGCCAATTTACTATTGACCATTTCTTTCATTTTTCCATATTGCTTTATACCCCATTGTTTCAGGTTACTGCCAAAACGTACCACTTGCTCTTTCTCTGGCAATTGTTCCTTGATATTCTCACCCCAACTTACCAGTTGCTTTTGTGCTTCACGCATCTTCTCCTTGAGGGCATCGGTGTTGATGCTAATGATGGAAGCAGACCCACCCCCTTGCCCCTCTCCTACAGGGAGGGTAGTGGATACTTTTGCTGTTGCTTTTTCGTTTGTAGAGTTACCTCCCTCCTCTTTCAAGGGTGAAGAGGTCTTTATGTCAGCATAGAAATCCTCGATTTCCTTCGATACGCGGAACTCTGGAATCTTGGGGGAAGTGGGTTCTGCGGGTTGATCGAAGATGGTTGGTTCTTGAGGTGGAGAAGGTTGAGGTTTGAGGTTTGAGGTTTGAGGAGTTGGAGTAGCCTGTGGCTCTGGAGTTGCTTGAGGCTCTTGTGCGACCTCTTTCTTTTCCTCTTTAACTATATGTTTATCAAAAGCCTTGAGTGCTTTTGCCACTTCGTGGGCACAGTTTTCAAGATTGAAGGTTCGCTCGGCCAGTTCACGTGCTTTGCGTCCCATTTCCTCTGCTTCCTCAGGGTTGCTGACGAGGAATCGGATGGCTTTCTCCCAAGCTACGGAGTCGTAGTAGGGTACTGTAATGCCTACTCCTTCTGCTTCGATGTCGAATGGGTAAGTCTCATTGCGTGTAGAGATAACAGGAAGACCAAAAGCGAGGGCTTCCACAAGGGTGGTCAGACCTACAGTGTAATTAGTTTCCTGACAACAGATTACGACAAACTTCGCTGCCCATACTTTTTGTGCCAGTTCGTTAGGGATAAAGCCTTTGATAAAGTTGATATGCACATTGGCAGAAGGACGTAAATCATTCAGAATCTCCACGTAGTTGTCACCACAGGCATTGTAGGCAATGTAGATGTTGAGTTCCTGCCCTGTAGCACTGAAGGCACGAATCAAGGTCGGCATATCGCGCTTTTCCTTACCAGTAGATACGAATCCTACGTGTTCTTCCACAGGGTATTCCTTCATCAAGCGGTCGTAGCTGACCAAGTCGGCTCCCCACGGACATACCTGCATACGGTCAGGGTTGGCTTTCGGACTTTTCAGCGACTCTTGGATGAGGCGCTCACTGAAGAAGAACATGTGGTCAATTCCTTTATAGAACAAGCGTGCCGTCATTTCGCGCATCTTGCTGTCTGCTTCCATGATAGGCTGATGATGCCAGATAATGATAGGGCGACGATAGAGGTGCAAAGCCCTAAGGAAAATAATCAGCTCTAAACCGTCCCAATGAGTAGCATAGATGGCATCAAAGTGCTCTCGGCAAGTCAGGATGCTCCAAGCAACGTACCACATTAAGCGACAACGGCTTGGGATAGACTTGTACTTATGCAAGACCACTTCGATACCCTCTTCAGGCAGATGAGTGGCGCCGTAAAGGAAGTGGCCAGGGAAACGTCCCTCCTTCCATTTTTTATGGATCATGTTTAGATCCTGCGTATGATAAAAATATACTTTCATATTTATTTCTAAATTATTCAACCTTTCAATTTTTCCTACCAAATAGATATTTCTTGAACAGCGGACTGATGCGTAGTACACTAGAGACGAGGCAGCAGAATGCGATGACTAAAATTGCTACAGCTACTGATTCGCTGATGTCGATTACGAAGTTTCTCTTGTTCACATTGATAAAATCGCCCACCATCTTCAAGTTCGGCAGGAACAGGAAGTGGAGTAGGTAGATATCGAGTGTGCGTACACCTATGAACTGCAGGCATCGACCCACGACATGCACCTTCGTGAACTGCTCCTGATAGTACCTGAAAGCAATGAACACAATCAGCATCAGTCCATACATCGCAGTGGTGCGAGGCAGGTTTGTCCACTGGAACTTCAGCGTGTGCCACTTGAAAATATCAGAGCAGCAAAACACCACAATGAAGATTAGCACCGGGAAGAACCACTTCGAGTCGAACAGCCGCTGCCATTCGCGCCAATAGCGATGAACGATGTTTCCAAATACAAAGAAATGGAAGTAGCGCATTGTTTGGATGAAACTCGTGTAATTTAACCATGACTCCTCCGTTGGCTTGGGGAACCTGAACCATGAAGGCATGTACAGCACAGCGTAAGCTACCAATGCCACCACCCACAACACTGTGATAGGAATCCACGATTGCCGCTTCGTCTTACTTTCAAAGAACGCAAACACATAGTAGATGATAAACATCTGCAACAGCACCAATGTGAACCAATACCCCATTTTGTAAGGTGTAGCCAAATACTGGTCGAAATGATTCCAGAACTTCGGATGATACATAATCAGCGAAATCAGCAGGAATACCAGCGTAGGTATCACCTGAATCCTAAACTTCTTCCACACCATCATACCCAGACGGCTCCCCGTCCAGTTGAAATCTGACTTGTAAGCCAAGAATCCACTGATGAAGAAGAACAACGGCATGCGAAATAGCACCAAGAAAGGCAGCGCCATCGAGCTTTTCTCAATCTCTCCGAACCCGTTCGTACTGACATGATAGGCCACCACGAGAATCATCGTAAATCCTCGCAATGCATCCAGCCATTCCAAACGAGTTTGCTTCAATTCCATATCGCGCAATGCATATGCAATGCAAAATTAGTAAAAAACTATATAAGAGCAAAAAAACTTTATGTTTTTTTAATGTACCATCTTAGAAAAGCCCATAGAATCCACCAAATCGAATGTTGTAATGACATTTTTGTTATTCAACTACAATCAGCACCTAAAGGGAAATTGTTTTTTGCGAAATAATTTGGTAGATTGCGAAAAAACACGTATCTTTGCCCATTCTTTGTGCACATTCGTGTGCGTACGCATATTTTGATATGGATAAAGTTACGATAAAGAAAGTTGAAACACGTAAGGAACTGAAGCTGTTTGTGAGGTTCAATTATGAGTTGTATAAGGACAACCCTTATTCTGTGCCCGACATCTATGAGGACATGATGGACACGTTCTCGGACAAGAATCCTGCGATGGAGTTCTGCGATGCCATTTACTTTCTGGCCTACAAAGACGGGAAGATTGTGGGACGCGTAGCTGGTATCATCAACCGCCGTGCGAACGAACGATGGGAACAGCGTATGGTTCGATTCGGATACATTGATTTTATCGACGACAGAACCGTAAGCAAAGCATTGATTGAAGCTGTTGCCGAATGGGGTAAATCGAAAGGAATGACCTCTATTCAAGGACCATTGGGATTCACCGATATGGATGCTGAAGGTATGCTGATAGAAGGATTCGAGGAACTGAGCACAAACGCTACGATTTACAACTATGCCTATTATCCACAGCATATAGAGGCTCTGGGATTTGAGAAAGATGCCGACTGGATAGAGATGCTGATGACAGTGCCACGTGAGACTGGCGTGCCCGAACGACTGACACGAATTGCAAAGATTGTGATTGAGAAATACGGACTACAAATCAAAAAATACACATCACGTTCGAAACTGAAAAAGGAATATGGACATGAAATCTTCCGTGTAATCAACGAAGCATTTAAACCGTTGTTTGGCTATTCAGAAATGACAGAACGTCAGATAGAACAGTACATCAAACAATATCTCCCGTTTATCGACCTCAAATTGATTTCTCTCATAACCGATGCGAATGGCAAACTAATCTGTGTAGGTATATCAATGCCTTCACTCTCGAAAGCTTTGCAGAAAGCACATGGTCGATTGTTACCTTTCGGATGGTTCCATCTGCTAAAGGCGTTGAAATGGAAGAAACCCGATACTTTGGACTTGATGTTGGTGGGTTTATTGCCAGAATATCAGGGAAAGGGTATCAATGCAGTGTTGTTCTACGATTTGCTCCCTTTTTATATTTCTGAAGGCTATAAATACGTTGAGACGAACCCCGAGCTGGAAGTAAACTCAAAGGTACAGTCGCAGTGGATTTATTTCGAACGTCGGCAGCACAAGCGCAGAAGGTGCTATAAGAAAAGTTTAGAGTAAAGTGTGTAGTGTTAGAGAGAAAAATGGAAGAAATCAAAGATAAGACGTTAGAAACGGTTGAATATAACGATGATAATATCCGCCATTTGAGCGATATGGATCATGTGCGTACCCGTCCTGGTATGTATATTGGTCGGTTGGGTGACGGGTCTCATGCAGAAGATGGCATCTATGTGTTACTGAAGGAAATCATTGACAACTCCATTGACGAGTTCAAGATGAATGCAGGGAAACGTATTGAGATTGAGATCATCGACGGATTGGCTGTAAGCGTACGTGACTTCGGTCGTGGTATCCCACAGGGCAAGATGATTGAGGCTGTCAGCATGCTGAATACGGGCGGTAAGTACGATTCAAAGGCATTTAAGAAAAGTGTGGGACTGAACGGTGTGGGTACGAAGGCTGTAAATGCGTTGAGTGCTAACTTCGAAGTGAGAAGTTATCGTGAAGGAAAGGTTCGTATTGCCAAGTTCCAACGTGGAATCCTTCAAACTGATGTCACTGAAGACACTAATGAAGAAACGGGTACCTACATCTACTTTGAACCCGATGCAACCCTTTTCTTGAATTATAAGTTCCAGACGGAGTTCGTGGAAACAATGCTCCGCAACTACACCTACCTGAACACAGGATTGGAGATCTACTATAACAACCGTCGTATCGTTAGCCGCAACGGACTGAAAGACTTGCTGGAGGATACGATGGACACCAAACCGTTATATGACATTGTACACTTGAAAGGCGAAGACATTGAGATTGCCTTTACGCATACCAATCAACAATATGGTGAAGAATACCATTCTTTTGTTAACGGTCAGCACACCATTCAAGGAGGTACCCACCAGAGTGCATTCAAGGAACACATTGCCCGTACCATCAAAGAGTTCTTCAACAAAAACTACGAATTTGTTGACATCCGCAATGGTATCGTAGCAGCCATTGCCATCAACATTCAGGAACCACAATTTGAGAGCCAAACGAAAATCAAACTTGGCTCACTCACGATGGAACCAAATGGCGGCATTAGTGTCAATAAGTTTATCGGTGATTTCATCAAGACAGAGGTCGACAACTATCTGCATAAAAACCTGGATGTAGCTGAGGTGATTCAACAGAAAGTACAGGAAAACGAGCGTGATCGTAAAGCCATTGCTGGTGTAACTAAATTGGCAAGAGAGCGGGCTAAAAAAGCTAACCTACATAATCGTAAGTTGCGTGACTGCCGAATTCATCTCAACGATGCAAAGGGTGATAAGAAAGAAGATAGTTGTATCTTTATCACTGAGGGTGATTCGGCCAGTGGTAGCATCACCAAAAGCCGCGATGTAGAGACACAGGCGGTGTTCTCGCTACGCGGTAAACCCCTCAACACTTATGGGCTTACCAAGAAAGTGGTGTATGAGAATGAGGAGTTTAATCTACTACAAGCAGCACTCAATATAGAAGATGGAATTGACGGACTGCGCTATAACAAAGTCATTGTCGCGACCGATGCCGATGTTGATGGTATGCATATCCGTTTGCTGATGATTACATTCTTTCTGCAATTCTTCCCCGAATTGGTCAAGAAAGGACATGTGCACATCCTTCAAACCCCACTGTTCAGAGTGCGCAACCGTAAAAAACGGCTGAAGAAAGCAGTGCTGGAGGAATATCAGAAAGAAAAGCCTGCAGATCGAGGCGATTTTGTTACCATCTATTGCTATTCGGAAGAAGAACGTATTAATGCCATCGAGAAGTTAAGTCCAGACCCTGAAATTACACGGTTCAAAGGTCTTGGCGAGATTTCTCCCGATGAATTCAAGAATTTTATAGGCCCAGATATACGTTTAGAGCAAGTCACTTTAAAGAAAACCGACAAGGTGCAGGAGCTACTAGAATATTATATGGGCAAAAATACAATGCAACGTCAAAACTTCATTATCAATAACCTTGTGTTTGAAGAAGATAAGCCTGAAGCCGACGTTGAAATGTCAGAGGAGGAATAAATATATGAGTAAGGCTCTTTTCGCGGGAACATTCGACCCCTTTACTTTGGGACACAAATCCATCGTAGAACGTACGCTTTCCGTAGCCGATGAGATCGTGATTGCTATTGGCGTAAATCCTAACAAGCAAACGATGTTCAATTTAGAACAACGGTTGCAATACATCAATCAGGTATTTGCCGATAATCCCAGAATTAGCGTGACCTACTACGAAGGACTGACGACTGACTTTGCCAAGATCATCGGAGCGAACTTTTTGGTAAGGGGCGTACGATACGTAAAAGACTTCGAATATGAACGTCAGATTGCTGATGTCAATCGCCAGTTGTCTGGCATCGAAACAATCTTGCTGTTTACTGAAGAGCAATACGCCAACATCAGTTCGAGCATCATTCGTGAACTAATCAGCTACGGAAAAGATGCCAACCAGTTTGTTCCACTTCCTTTAACCCATTAACCCTTATAACCCATGAAGCAAATCATCATATTGGCAGCATGGCTGATAGCTATCTCTGCAAACGCTCAAAATCGTAATGAAAATCCTTTAGCTACAGCTGCATTGCAAAAACTCATTGTAGCCGAAGCAAATATCAAACAATTATATGTAGAGGAGGTTGACGAAGATAAATTGGTTGAAGAAGCTATCAAAAATATGCTGGGCCAACTCGATCCACATTCATCATACACTCCAGCCAAAGATGTGAAAGCACTGACAGAGCCACTTGAAGGTAACTTCGAAGGTATTGGCGTGCAATATAATATGGTAGACGACACATTGGTGGTGGTGCAACCTGTTAGCGGAGGTCCTTCTGAGAAAGTGGGAATCATGGCAGGCGACCGTATCATTACCGTCAACGATACCTCGATCGCAGGAAAGAAGATGACAACAGAAGATATCAAGCGTGTACTGAGAGGCCCAAAAGGTTCGAAAGTTCGTTTGGGTATTCTTCGTCAAGGGGTGAAAGGTCTCAATTATTTTACAGTGACACGTGACAAGATTCCCGTATTCTCCATCGATGCAAAATATATGATTGATGCTACAACAGGCTATATCCGCATCAACAACTTCGGAGCGACAACCCATGATGAGTTCAAGAGTGCTGTCCGCATGTTACAGGATCAAGGAATGCAAGACATGGTTCTCGACCTTCAAGGCAATGGTGGAGGTTATTTAGAGGCAGCAGTGAAAATCAGCAACGAATTCCTCGAAAGGGATGATTTGATTGTGTTTACTGAAGGACGAATCATGCCCCGTCAAAACTATTTGTCAGATGGAAACGGCGCATTTACTAAAGGAAAAGTCGTCGTACTAATTGACAGTTACACCGCTTCGGCTTCTGAGATTGTGTCGGGTGCCATTCAGGATCATGATCGTGGACTGATCATCGGTCGCCGTTCATTTGGTAAGGGATTGGTTCAACGTGCCATCACCATGCCTGATGGCTCTATGATTCGCCTGACGACCGCACATTATTATAGTCCATCAGGACGTTGCATTCAGAAACCTTACGAGAAAGGCAAGGGTGATGAATACAATCGAGACATGCTAACACGTCTGAACAGCGGTGAGTTGACCAACCCTGACAGTATCCATTTTGCTGATTCGCTTAAATATACAACACTGAAAAACCATCGTACTGTTTATGGAGGTGGAGGCATCATGCCCGATGTATATGTAGCCCTTGATACTATGCAATATACACGATTTCATCGTGAATTGATGGCTAAAAGCGGTATCGCACAATCGTGTTTGAAGTATACTGATAAGAACCGCAAGAAGTTACAAAAACAATATAAGACATTTGATAGTTTTAAGAGTTCGTATGATATACCACAAGAATTGATTGACATGGTGCTTGAAAGTGCGAAAAAAGAAAAGATAGAGTACAACGATTCTATCCTTGAAAAGACATTACCACTATTGAAACTACAGCTGAAAGCACTTATCGCACGTGACTTGTGGGAGATGAATGAGTATTATCAGATTACGAACGAGATCAATAATATCTATGTACGTGGTCTTGCTGCCCTAAAAGACGAACACTATGACGATCAGCTTTCAAAGTGACAACATTTCCATGCCATCTATAAATCAGGCTAAAATTCAGCAATGGATAGCAGCCGTGGCACGATCTTATGGGTTTCGGGTGGGAGCCATCACTTATATCTTCTGTAATGATGATAAGATTATACAGGTAAACCGCCAGTTTTTGCAACATGACTACTACACCGATATCATCACCTTCGATGATACGATAGGCCATACAATTCAGGGAGACATCTATATCAGTCTGGATACTGTAGCTTCGAATGCTGAACAACAAAAGACCGATTATCAGGAGGAACTACATCGCGTCATTATTCATGGTATACTCCACCTGTGTGGCATTAACGACAAAGGACCGGGAGAGAGGGTAATCATGGAAGCTGCAGAAAATAAAGCACTTGCTTTACTTCTCAAATAATCTTAAAGTCTTTTAGGGTAGGTGATTTCTAGGTTAGAACAAAACAAAAGACCGACTCAAGTCGGTCTTTCTATCGGATTCATCATAGTTCGGTAGTGTAATAGATAGTAAGAGAGTCTACATGTATATGGTAGTTTATTCTTTTGTTATCATTCTTTAGAGGGCTTTTGGATTTTTGCTTGCCGGTATCCTCACGGACACCGGCCAAGCGTCATAATTATCCATACTTAACTATTAACCAGTCTAACTTAATTATTATGAAAACTTTTTACTTAATGTCTTACAAACAACGTTTTTTTTCTTTTAACGCTGCAAAGTTACGATAATTACAAAAAATGTATCATCGGTAAATTCGTCATTGTATGTGGGATTTTTGGTCTTTCAAGGGAAAAGCCCCAAAAAGCGCGATTTCATCGGTGTTTATTCTTCGGCTAAACCTGTAATTTTTCCTTCGTTTGTGAGGTGTAAACCGTCATTTTCTATTGAAATGATGTGTTTTTTGTATAAATCACCCACTGCTTTCTTAAATGTTTTCTTACTTACCTTAAAGGCAGAATAGATGTCTTCAGCTGGACTTTTATCGTGGAAAGGACAAAATCCGTCTTCACTTTGTAGCAAATATTGATAGAGTTGTTCCGAGAAATCAGCTACATGTTGCTTACCATTGTTTTGTAGTGCCAAGTCCATCTTTCCGTCGGGACGTACAGTCTTGACATAAGCAGATAGCAGGTCACCAGTATGTATGTCACAGAAAAGTTCGTTCTGATAAAGCAATCCGCTGTAACGTCCCTCCACAATAGCTTTGAAGCCCAAATCGGTTTTTTGTTGAATCATCACATTCACTTTATCACCTATTTGGTAAGGAGGAAAATCGTGCGAGAGAAATTTCTCGATTTTTGCAGAAGCAACAATACGTGAAGTCAATGTATCGATATAACAATAGATAATATAGCGTTTACTTTGTTGCATTCTCATTTTTTGCTCCTTAAACGGACAGAACAGATCCTTCATTAGTCCCCAATCCAAGAACGCACCAAACTGATTCGTCCATTTCACTTCAAGAAAAGCAAACTGTCCCACTTCCACTAATGGATATTGTGTAGTGGCTATTAAGCGTTCCTCGCTGTCGAGATATAGGAATACGTCGACAATATCGCCTATCTTACAATTCATTGGCACATAGCGTTTCGGTAGCAATATATCACCTATATCGCCGCCGTCAAGATAGACTCCGAAATCAACCTCACGCAATACCGTCAGTTGATTCCTCTTGCCCAATCGGATGGTCTGTTCTGGAATTTTCATCGTTGTCTGGTGTTTCGTTAATAACTTCTCCGTCTTTCAAGTGAATCGTTCTATCAGTCAGTTGTGCTAACTCTTCGTCATGAGTTACTATCACGAAGGTTTGCCCAAACTTATCTCGCAAATCAAAAAACAACTGATGCAGTTCTGCTTTGTTTTTACTATCCAAACTACCCGATGGCTCGTCGGCCAGGATAACAGCGGGATTATTAATGAGCGCACGAGCAACAGCAACCCTCTGCTTCTCTCCGCCCGACAACTCGTTAGGTTTGTGATTGGCACGATCACTCAAGCCGAGGTAATCCAACAACTCCATTGCGTGTTGCTTGATTTCTTTCTTTGATTTTTTGGCAATCAATGCTGGTATCATCACATTTTCCAGCGCAGTGAATTCAGGTAACAACTGATGGAATTGAAAAACAAATCCGATTTGCTGGTTGCGGAATCTGGCTTGCTCTACTGGTCCCATCTTATCGATTCGTTTGCCTTTTATAACGATTTCACCGCTATTTGCACTCTCCAATGTGCCGATGATTTGCAGTAGTGTGGTCTTGCCCGCACCGCTTGGTCCCACAATACTCACCACCTCACCTTGATTAATATGAAGGCTTATTCCCTTGAGAACTTGTAATGAGCCAAAACTCTTTGTGATGTTCTTTATATCTATCATATTATCCTACTTTACTAATCCATTTTGACAGCCATGCAGAAACGCGTGTCATCTCATATCGCTTGTTTAAAGGAGCAGAGAACGAATACACCTCGTTATTTTCACCAAATTGATCGGGGAAAATCATCATCACACTACAATGGTTAAAGTTGGCTTGCAGCAGTTCTGGAATCTTACTGAATGATTGCTGGTAACTAATTCCACCTTGACGTGCTGTCACGATGACAAACAGATGGTCGGGATTCAGTTCATCCTTCAGCGCCAGTAATTCTCGCAATGAGTCTAGCATCTTATACTCGGCTCTTACGTTCTTGAAATATTGCTGCATATAGTGATGTATCTGACGTCCTGTCGATTCAGTTGTACGGAACTCAATCCGGCAACCTATCTCGCCTGCCAGTCGTGCCAAACGGCATACCCATCTGTAGAATCCCACTTCGAATTCTGCGCGTTCTGGCACAGCCACGACGATTTTGCGGAGGGTATTGACTGGTGTGTTGTAATCAACAATAATCAACTGCCGGTCCATACTCTGAATCAGCGTGTTGGCAAACTGACCATAATACGACTTGTCGCCGTTTTGCTGATCGTGTATACCAATGAGTATTTCTGAAGCATCGTTCTCACGCATGCTGTGCACCACTCCGTTCACAATGTTGACGGCCAGTCGGCTTTGTGTTTGTACCCTGACATCGGCAGCTGCACAAATGCCCTCTGCCATACTGAGGGTTTCACGGCTTTTGGCTTGTGATTTATCGGTGTAATCGGCATCATTGACCACATTAAGGCATATTAATCCACGATTCAACGCTGTGTTCCGCATCATAATAGCTGTCTGCAACATTGCCTGCAACTTTGTCTTGTCTTTAACCAGCACCATAATCTTCTCATCATCGTTCGGACGATTTTCTGTTATATCCTCGCTGTTCTCAATCTGCAACCTCAGCTTGCGTGCTCCTTGATCGGTAGCCATCGAACTGATGATACATGAAATCAGAATCATCATGACCACACCATCCAACACTGCGTTGCTCATCAGTGGTACGCCTGGGCTCACTTCCAACGAAGTACCCACCATCACCATCGCAATCGCTCCTGCAGCATGAGCTTCAGAAAGACCGAACATCACTAGTCCCTGTGCATGGTTAAATCGGAACAATTTACGCGAAATGGTCGAAGCCAGCAGTTTCGATAGTGTACTCGCCAGCACGATGATGAGCACTACTACAATAGCATTCACATCATTGAACATTGGTTTGAGATTAACCAGCATACCTACTCCCACCAAAAAATAAGGAATAAAGAGTGCGTTTCCCACAAACTCAATGCGATTCATTAGCGATGAGCTATGAGGAATGAAACGGTTAAAAATCAAGCCAGAGATAAAGGCACCAATTAGCCCTTCAATGCCACACAAGTCTGCCAAAGCAGCGGAAAGGAATACCATCATTATTACAAAGATGTATTGCACCACACGCTCTGTATAGCGTTTAAAGAACCATCGGATAATCATTGGGAAGAAGAAAAATACACCTGCGAAATAGCCGATACACTTCAGTGTAAACAAAATCCAAAACCATGCATTGGCTTCGCCTCTATATTGACCAGCTATCACCGCCAGCACCAGCAAGGCAAACAACAGCGCAATCATCGTTGCCGAGATGGCAATCGTCACGGCTGGATGTTTCGTCAGACCGTAGCGTGCCACAATCGGGTACGACACAATGGTGTGGGAAGCAAAAATACATGCTAGCAGCAATGAGGCTGAGATGGAGTAATGCAAGAGATAGTAACCGGTGACGTAACCTACTATGAACGGGATGATGGCAGTCAAGGCACCAAACTGAAGACCTTTCGACAGATTTCGTTTAAATCCCACTAAATCCATCTCCAATCCAGCCAGAAACATAATATAGTAGATACCTACTTGACCGAACAACTTGAAACTCGTGTCACGTTCTAGGATATTGAACCCATGCTCTCCAATGAGCACACCAGCCAGAATCAGACCGATGATATGTGGAATCCTCAGTCGAGCAAACAGCAAAGGTGCGAACAAGATAATGAGCAGCACCAAAAAAAACACCCAAGTAGGGTCTTGGATAGGTAGGTGCAGATATGAGGTCGCTGAGTCCATGTTGAGTTCATTTTTAACGGTGCAAAGGTACAAAAAAATTAAAGATTGAAGAATTAAAAAAACAAAAAATGAAGAAAATAGTAAATGGTAAATGGTTAAATGGTAAATATTTCGTACCTTTGCACCCACAAATTAAAGCATATCACATGAAAGTAGCAATTGTAGGCGCAAGTGGCGCAGTAGGACAAGAATTTCTGAAGGTCCTCGACGAGAGAAATTTCCCAATCGACGAATTGGTTTTGTTTGGTTCAACTCGCAGTGCTGGCAGAAAGTACACATTTCGTGGTAAGGAATACGAAGTACAACTGCTCAAACACGGTGACGACTTCAAGGGAGTGGACATCGCGTTTGCATCAGCAGGTGCAGGCACTTCAAAGGAATTTGCTGAGGATATCACCAAATATGGTGCAGTAATGATTGACAACTCCAGCGCTTTCCGTATGTGCGACGATGTACCTCTCGTGGTACCTGAGTGCAACGCAGAAGATGCGCTCAACCGTCCGCGTGGCATCATTGCCAACCCAAACTGTACAACCATCATGATGGTGGTAGTACTGAAACCCATCGAAAACTTGTCGCACATCAAGCGCATTCATGTGGCATCCTACCAGAGTGCATCTGGAGCAGGAGCAGCTGCTATGAACGAACTTCAAGAGCAATACAAGGCATTGGCTGAATCGAAAGACCCAGTAATCAGCAAGTTTGCCTATCAGTTGGCATACAACGTCATTCCTCAGATTGATGTGTTCCAAGACAATGGCTATACGAAGGAAGAGATGAAGATGTTCAACGAAACCAAGAAGATTATGCACACAGATGCCAACTGTTCAGCCATGTGTGTGCGTATCTCTTCACTCCGTGCCCATAGTGAAGCTGTATGGGTAGAGACCGAAAAACCTGTCTCAGTAGAAGACGCACAGCGTGCTATCGCGGCTGCTGAGGGTGTCACCTTGATTGATAATCCAGCACTCGTAGGAGCAAAAGCCAACCCCGACCCATCTAAAGAAACGATGGAAGGACTGCCTTACCCCATGCCGTTGTTCACAGCCGGCAAGGACGATGTCTATGTGGGACGTGTACGCAAGGACTTGGCCAACGAAAACGGTCTGACTTTCTGGCTTTCTGGCGATCAAATCAAGAAAGGCGCTGCTCTCAATGCTGTTCAGATTGCAGAGTACCTCATTAAAGTCGGTAACGTGAAATAACTTCATTCCACTACATAATTCTAAGTGCCCGAAAATTTTACCGGGCACTTGTTTTTTGTTTTTGTTTTGGTTCTATTTTGCAGCCGTATGTTGACAGAGAAGACAATGGAAAAACTTCGAATCCTTGCAGAGTCGGCGAAGTACGATGTGTCGTGCTCGTCAAGTGGTATTGTGCGCAAGGGCAAGCAGGGTATGGTAGGCAATACTGTAGGTGGTATGGGCATCTGCCACTCGTTTGCTGACGACGGTCGTTGCATCTCACTATTGAAGGTGATGCTGACCAATTATTGCATGTACGACTGCGCCTACTGCATCAATCGCCGCTCCAACGACATCAGGCGGGCGACGCTTTCTGTCAGCGAACTTGAGGAAATTACGATGGAGTTCTACCGCCGCAACTATATCGAAGGTCTATTCCTCAGTAGCGGTGTAGTGCGTAATCCCGACTACACAATGGAGCGGCTGACAGCCATCGTACGTGACCTTCGGACTGTACACCATTTCAATGGCTATATCCATCTGAAAAGCATCCCTGGTGCTTCGCGCGAACTGTTAAGCGAAGCTGGTCGATATGCCGACCGCATGAGTGTGAACATCGAGATTCCGCGCGAAGAGTCGCTCAAGTTGCTGGCACCCGAGAAAGACCACCAAAGTGTGTTTCAACCAATGAAACTGATTCAGCAAGGTGTGCTTGAAAATAAGGAGGATCGCCAGAAATATCGTCATGCTCCTCGTTTCGTTCCTGCAGGTCAGTCAACACAGATGATAGTTGGAGCTACAAAAGATACGGATCGAGACATCCTTCAGATGTCGTCCGCACTCTACGATCAACCCACTATGCGACGTGTCTATTATTCCGGCTATGTGAGCGTAAATACCTACGATACACGTCTTCCTGTTCTGAAACAGCCACCACTCGTCCGTGAGAACCGCCTCTATCAGGCTGATTGGCTTCTGCGCTTCTACCACTTCAAAGTAGAGGAGATTGTGGACGACCAACACACGAACCTCGACCTTGAAGTCGACCCGAAACTTGCTTGGGCGTTGCGCCATCCCGAGGCCTTCCCTATTGACATCAACACTGCCGACTACGAGATGCTTCTGCGTGTGCCAGGACTTGGCACAAAGTCTGCTTGGCTCATCGTGAACTCGCGCCGCTTTAATCGTTTGACATCATACGACCTCAAGAAGATGGGCGTCGTGATGAAGAAAGCAAAGTATTTCATCACCTGCCACGAACTCACCTCACAGTTCTCCCAACCCCTCTTCGGCATCAACGAACTGCGACCGGATCGGCTTCGGCCTCTACTTGTTTCGAAGGCAGAGCAGAAGCGAGCAGCAGACGAACAACAACTGAAACTGAACTTTGAAGAGGTTTCAACCACTGACTAAACGGACGATACGATGACAGTATATACATTCGATGGAACAATGGATGGGTTGCTAACGGCGGTGTTCAATGCCTTTGCACTCAAGGAGCAGCCAGAGCAGTTGTTGACGGCCGACGATGTCTTACCGCTGTTTGCCGACCGTATCTATAAAGTTGAGACCGACGATGAGAAAGCACGGCGAGTGTGGGCAGGCTTGGAGAAACACCTATCTGTGGAAGCCATGCGGTTGATTTCCGTCAGCTGGTTGTCAGAGTTGAGAGAACTCAACCAACCCCTGTTTCAATATATATGTAAGGTGTTCCGTCAGGGAGATATCGCACGAAACTTCGCAGATCCCGATGTTTTAACAGTCACGAACATTGCACGAAAGGTGCTCCATGAGCAGTTAAGGATGAAACAGTTCATCCGTTTCCAAAAGGCAAAAGACGGCACCTATCTTGCTGTTGTCTCGCCCGATCACAATGTCCTCCCCCTTATCATCAACCATTTCCAAGACCGCTTTAACGACCAGCCATGGCTCATCTACGATGCCAAGCGACATTACGGATACTATTATGACGGTAGTGCCGACCCCATCCGCATCACCTTTGAAGACGAAGCTACCGTTCCCTTCGACATAGGAAACGGCCGTCTGAACGAAGACGCTATGAGCGACGATGATCAACTGCTGCAAAACCTCTGGCGCACTTATTTCAAAGCCATTTGCATTCGCGAGCGCATGAACCCTCGCAAACAGCTCCAAGACATGCCTCGCCGTTACTGGAAATACATGACAGAGAAACAAGTCGTTAAACCATAGAAAATCATCGCATTATTCATTCACCAAGAACTGCCCATATCGGGTGATGCCTTCTGCTGATACATCGATGATGTTGCATACGGAGTTGTTGTAAAACTCGATGGAGGCTTGTCCGAAGTTGTCGGTGGTTACGTTCGGATTCCAATAGAGTGTGCGACGGTAGTCCTTTATTTCTGGGAGTTTGGCTTTGCTGTAGTCGGGGTTGTAGTATTCCACCGGGCGGGTGAAGCCTTGGAAGTTGTATTCTCGGCCTACCGTGATGCGGGTCTTGTCGTCAGGAAGGGTGATGATGTTGATATAAGAATCGATGGCTGTTGTTAGTTCTCCCTTAACCATGTCCATTACTCTGTCCAAATGAACATGTTCGTATGGAACGGGACGACGAGGTGCATCGCTTACAATATAGAGTTTATCCAATATAGGGATATGCTCTATCAGTTTTACTCGTTTCCAAAAATCGTTTTTCTTCCAATTGATACCAAAATCATGTGATTCATAATTATTGTCTGTCGGCTCATACATGTGACGGACGTATGCATCCATCAGCATCATATATGACAACCCTGTTGTATCTGTCATTGGTATTTCTTTGTTGTCCATTAGGAAGAAAGAATTGTAATATCCTTGATCCCATTTGTCGTTTAAGAAGTCTTGGAAACTTATCTGTGCTACGGGCTTGTCCTTCTGCAACTTGGCATGAGGACGCTTCTTGGATTTGATATTCACCTGTGGAATCCATTCCGAGGCATAGATGTCTTCCTGATAATCCTCCCAAGTCAACTGCTTCTCCTTGATGATTTCCGGCTGATGCATTTCATACCAACTGTATGCCTTTAAGGATTGAGGATAGAAGTATTGTTTTCTCACAAAGATCTTCGGGTCGTGAGCATGAAGATATTCGTCTTTCTTTTCTATTTTGTCTACATAGTTTGCGCGAAGGGCAAGTTTCACATTCCCATAGAACGGGTCGTATGCGATTTGGAAATGTCCTGAAGAGTCGGCTTCTACAGCTCCATTGAAACTATAGTAGTCTCCTTCCTTCAAATCATCGTTAAGGTTGAGAATAGAGCATGATATCTGTATCTTCCGCTTCTCTTTCCTGAACAGGTCCTTCAGTTCCTTGCGCAGCGGATAGGCATCACCATAGATGACCATCTTCTGTTCGGGCAGGTAGTCTAATGCAAAGGTCTCAGGTTTCTCGATGCTCTTCCAGTCATAGCGTCGCCATCCCTGCACCAGCATCAGCAGGTCGAGCGCCTGACGGTGTTTCTCATCATCCGCCTCGAAGTAATAGTCGGGATTCTCTACGAAACCCTTCAAGTCAGACTCCAAAAGCAGGTTGGTCAGGATGTTACCTGTTGCGAATGTCGGGTCGAGCTGGGCTTCATCTCTCACAGACACAGAGAAGGTCTGGTTCTTCAGCGGACTGCCTTTCGGGTCTGTAGCAATCAGGTTCAGGCGTATCTTCTCCAAAGGACGGTAAGGACGATTTGCAAGACCTCCCACCATCACTTTTGCCTTCGACTCGTAGCATTTGTTGACAAAAAACAGACGGTCGGCATATACATTGCCTGAGGTATCGCAGACAACGACTTGGTGTACACCCTCATTCAAGTCTTCGAAATACATCCATTCTTCAACCGTAGCTTCCGGCTTCAGATTGAACGTAGAGAGGCGCTTGCCTCTGCAATAGACATTGAGCTTCAAAGGCATACGCTGCGGCAGTTCGCGTGCTACATGGAACATTACCGCACCGCTGTCCTGGCTTACATGTAGTGCAACTCCCTGTTCGAACGCCTTGGGAAGGTCGAAAGTGAACTTGTCCTTACCGAACTCGAAGCGCACCTTGTACTTCCTGCCGTGCTTCACATTCAGTGTAATCAGTCCTCGACCTGCATGGATAGGACGGACAGAGTCGATTGGCTCACCGTCTTCGAGCAATACTCCGCTGACGTTAAGACGCTCCAGCTGCTGATTCATCGCCTCCCAAGCTATTCGGCATTTATGCCCTGCAAGCAGATAGCCACCTTCGGGGTAGAACTTCACATCGAACTCTGGAGTCTTCCATTTCACCTGATAGTCGCCTACGGTTATCTTTGTCGGCATAATCTTCCGCATATAGTTCGCAGCAGTATCAGGACGGCTGTAGACGGGGATAACTCTTGAGAACAGATTGTGATAGTCGCGGTAGTTCTTGCGTTCATTTTCCGAATCAATAGAAACTCCAGTATTGTATTCTGTATTGATGGTGGGAACGCAAGAATCGGGGGAAAGAGCAACTATTCCATAGAAATCGGAAAATGTGCTACTTTCAGGTACTTTTACGAAGGATCCTGCACCTGCATACCACATAATCCTTGTAAAAGACGGAAAGCCGCTTTTATTTAGGTCTAAAGCCACAAGCCCCTGGTCTTCACAACATCCGAACCATGAATAACGGCACCACGATTCGCAAGGCTCATAACCGAAATTCAGCATCCACTTGGTATAAGCTCTCACCTCATAGTATCCTGCAAAGGTGGTGTCGCTGATAGCGAAGTACCCATCGGCTTGCCCCAGTTTGTTGATCTCCAATTGCTGACGCTCCATCAGGTAGCCCTGTTCATTCAATAGCTCCACATACAGGATGCGGCTCAATGGTTCAGGACTGTTGTCATCAGCCAACACCACGTAAGCCTTATACCAAATGGTATCACCAAGAAAGTAGCAATTGTTGTCGAAGTGCAGGTACACCTTCTCCTGTACCGGCAACACCTTCTCAGGCTTCTTGTCAGGCAACGAGGCAAAGGAAACTGTTATCAACCAATAGCCTATCAATAGCAATATGTACTTTCTGCTCATAGATACTTTGTTTTATACCTTGTTTTTCTTATATACGCGCAAAGGTACAAAATGTCAATGAAAAAAATGACTTTTTTTGATAAAAACGCTAAAAAAGTTGCAGGAGACAAGAATTCAGAGACATTTTTACAATAACCAAGGGTGTCTTATCCTGAAAAACGTTGTTTTTTGATTCAACGTTTTTCTAGGTTAGATATTGACAACGATTTAACATAATTCGCCGTCAATCATTAACACTTCATTTTGATTCCTCACAAGGAGGCCTAGGGGAAATAATTGTTACCCTTAAAGGAAAATTTTGTTACCCTTAAGGGCTGCAAATGTTACCTCTATGAGGTGTAAAAAGGACATAGTGAACCTGTGGAAAGGAGGCTCCGATTGACTTGCGAATTTGTCAAGCTAAAAATAGAGATGCAGGTCTGGGAAAACCTGCACCTCTCTATCGTTGAAAAAATCTATCTTTTAATATCCGAATATCTCTTCGAGTGAAACACGTTGAATGTTGCCTAACGACTGTAGTTTGGCTACATCCAAATCGGCTTCGTTACCAAGAATGAGGTATGTGTATGTGCGTCCTTTTACGTTTTGATGCTGGAAGTCGACAAGCTCGTCTAAGGTCATATTCTGCACCTTATTGTATATATCACGAGAAATGTCGTAGTCCAGACCATGATTGCGAGCCTCGATATAGGCTGAGAGCACATTACGCTTGATGGTGCGCTGAGTTGCGATGCGTTTCATAATGGCTTCTTTTGCCAAGAGAAGCGAAGCCTCTGTGGCTGGCATGTCCTCAAGTATTTTGTGGAATGTGTCGATACAATCGCCCATCTTGTCGTTCTGACTGATGATGTAGGTATAGAAAGCGCAATCGTCTTGCTGGAACTCTGGAACGGTATAGTAAGCAGAGGCACTATATGCCAATCCGCGAGCTTCACGCAGTTCCTGGAAGACCAGCGCATTCATGCCGCCTCCGAAATATTCGTTGAACAACTCTATCTGCGGAACGAGGGCTGCATCGTATTTCTGCCCATTGTTGCTATACATAATCATGTAGATATTCTTGGCATCGTAAGGTGCGAGAATCACCTGGTTCTCTGGTGTCGGGATATTCTTATAGACATCACCTTTGACTGTAGCCATTGGAGATGCTGAGACCTCATGATTTGTCTCGATGAATTCGGTGAATTCGGCCTGTTTCATCGGTCCGTAATAGACGATAGTTTGCTCATAGTTCTTCAAATCGTCGATATGCTTGAGTAATTCATCAGGCACTGTTTCTTTCAACTCTTGGGCAGAAAGAATGTTAGTCGATTCGTTAACAGGACCGAACATCGCCCACCTGCGCAGGCGGAGGAAACAGTTCTTCTGCTCTAGCTTAGCATCTGCCCGTGCTTTCAGTTCGTCTGCCACCAAATTATCATATACCGTCTGATTACTTTGGGCATCGTGCATCCAGCTTTCACACAAAGCAACGACATCTTTCATGTTTTCTGCCAAGCCTGAGAGCGAAATGATGGTCTCGTCTGCGTTAACGCTGAAACTGATGTTACATGCCAATCGATAGAGTTCGGACTGTAGCTGCTCAGGGGTCAGTTTTGATGTACCCAGATAATCAATATACTGAGCGGCAAGTGGCAGGTATTTGTCGGCCTTGCTGCCTCGTGCGATACGATATTGAATGGAAAACAATCCGTTCACATCGTTTTGCTTGTAGAGCAACTCGTTACTGTTCGACAGCTTTGCCACACTCATATCCTTGTCAAAGTCAACGAACACAGGTTCTATCTCTTTTACCTTCACATTCAGGATGTCGGTCACGAACTGACTGGTCTTGTCGCGGTTCGTTTCTATCGGTGAAATGGCGGGTTTTTCGATTTTTTTCTCATTTGGGTCGACTCCTTTATGCTTATAGACACATGAATAGCCATCCGTGAAAACGGTGTTAGCAAACTTCACGACATCATCCTTCGTAATCTTGCTGATACGGTCGATACGCTCTACTTCGTCTTTCCAATCAGTACCGTTTACGAAAGCCTCAACAAACATTCTGGCACGTGACGAATTGTTTTCAAGTTGTTGCATCTGCTGGCGTTTCATATTGTTGATGATGGCTTCTAACAAGGAGGCATCGAATTCTCCGTTTTTCAGTTTCGTGATTTCCGCCAGCATCAATTCACGCACCTCATCGAGCGACTGACCTTCTTTTGGCATTCCGATTGTGATAAACATCGAATGATCGGTCAATGCATAGGCACCAGCACCTGCCGACAATACCTTTTGTGCCTGGTTGAGGTCAATGTCGAACAGTCCTGCCTTTCCATTGTAGAGCAGTTCCTCGATAATATCGAGATAATCATTCTCTTTGTCTTTCTTTCCTGGGAAAGCCCATCCCATCATAAGACGCTCAGATTCTGGGCCATACACTTCACGCACATCGGGTGCAGTCAGCGGTTCGCATGTCTTTGGTAAAGCATTACGAAGCGAATCGACTGCTGGATTAGGAGTCCAGTCACCAAAATACTGATTCATCAATGAGATTACTTCATCGGGGTCGAAATCTCCGCTCATACAGATTGCGACATTGTTTGGAACATACCAATTCTTGAAGTGGTTCTTAATGGTCGTAATCGACGGATTCTTCAGGTGATCCTGTGTACCAAGAACGGTTTGCTGACCATAAGGATGGTTGGGGAACAGCACACTCAGACCTGTCTCATACATCTTGCGTGAGTCGTCCGTCAAAGAAATGTTCTTCTCTTCGTACACGGCTTCCAATTCTGTATGGAATCCACGAATTACCATGTCCTTGAAACGGTTTGATTGTATCTTTGCCCAGTTCTCCACTTCGTTTGATGGGATGTCCTCAGTATAGCATGTCACATCGTAGCTGGTGTAGGCATTTGTTCCTTCCGAACCAATACCTGCCATGAGCTTGTCGTACTCGTTTGCAATGGCATACTTGGATGCCTCGTATGAGAGACTGTCTATCTGGTGATAAATCGCCTTGCGTTCTGCAGGGTCTGTTTTCGTGCGATAGACTTCGTATAATTGTTCGATTTCATCGAGCAAAGGTTGTTCTTTTGCATAGTCACTCGTACCAAACTGAGTCGTTCCCTTAAACATCAGGTGCTCAAGGTAATGGGCAAGTCCGGTATTGTTACTTGGGTCGTTTTTACCACCTACTCGTACAGCAATATAGGTCTGAATGCGAGGCTGGTCTTTGTTTACACTCAGATAGACTTTCAATCCGTTATCAAGGGTATAAATCCTCGATTTCATCGGGTCGTTGGCTACTGATTCATACTTTGCAGACTGCTGACAGGAAACGAGCAAAGCAGTCACGATTGATAGTAATGCTAATCTTTTTATCATACTGACAAATTTTGTTTATAGTTTTTTTGTTTTAGGAGTGTTAGGAGTAAAGGAGTGCAGACAGCACCAAGCGCCAGGCTACCACTCCTGCCACTACTTTTATTTCACTTTTGCAAGGAAGTCTGTGAGTTGTTGTTCCTCCACGTCACCCAAGGCAAATTCTTTCTCTGCATCGCGTCGTACCATATCAAGCCATTTGTTTTCCGCTTCCGCATAATCTGTAGTCTGAGGACGGGAATACAGGTACTTGTTCTGGGTGAAGAGTGATTTCAAGCATTCTACGATTTCATCGGACGATTTGATGTCTCCTTCTTCAATATCAGTAACAAGATCCTCAATCGATTTCTTTGGAGCAATCATTCCGCATAAGTCGAGCCACTCATCCTTAGGCAATTCTCCACTATAAAGACGGAGCGTCAAATCATAATATCTTAATCCATCAACCAATGCCTTGTGCTTGATGTAACAGCCTTCGAACTTATATTCGTCCACATCGTATCCCTGCTGTTCTTGCAGTGTGGTAAGAAGCTCTTTTCCTGCAACGACAAACTGGATAATATAAGGATTTGGGAAACTAAAGTTAATGATATCGCGTCGTGCCGATTCCGGACGTCCATCACGCTTTGGCCACTTGTTGATATCTCGCCATGTTCCGACGGTCTTGATATTGATACCTGGTACGATATATGTTTTCTCGCCTGTTGCCAACACATAAGAGAACGGAAGGTTGCGCAGACGTGGATGAGAGGTCAGTTTACCCATCACCATTGAGAACACACCAATATGTGCAGGCCAAAGAATATGGCTGCCAGATGCCGTCTTCGAACCACGCTCCAATGTACCCCAATGGATTGGGCCCATCTTATAGGCATGATTGCTCTGATTCGTTCCGGAACCTGCATTATAGAACGAGAATTCGCCACCGATAAGCAGTGTAGACTTATGGTGTGAGCAGGCAAATGGGCCGCAAAGAGCTGCACATGACTCACCATTATCCATATAGGCATTTGCAAAGAAGAGCGAGGCTTCAGCCGAGAATCCTTTTCCAATATGTACAGACTCGCCCACAAAGCAGTTGTCAACTTTTGCACCATCTGTCACAGTAGCTCCCATCGCAACAACAGAATTCTCAAGGATTACATCCGGCCCCACAAACGACGGAGCATCACTACTACTCAGTAATGTCACATTGGACAGATGGCTCGCCCCTTGAATCTCGCAATATGGGTAAACATATACATTGCAGATTTCACCGATTCCAACAATACGACATCCTTGTCCTATGGTGCCTTTGTCAGTCTTTGGATAACGGGCAATCTCTTGGAGTGCGAATTCACGAACTGATGGGAAATGAATCATCAGCCAAGCTATCTGGGCAGTCAGCTTGTCGTATATCACCACATTGCCGTCACCTCCTTCGTTCAGGACAGAGATAACAGTTCCATTACCGAAAGAAGGGGTTCCCTGAGCACTAATGATACCAATATTCGATATATAGCAATTATCTGCAATGCTATAATTAGAGATGTAGCCATGAACGTTCTCAATCAGACAATCGTCACCAATCGTAGCATTGTTGAGTGTGGCATTCTGAATAGAAGAATGACGTTGGAAGCCTTCCTCCACGTCGATCATCCCTTTCATGGAACCGATTTCCACTTTGCCATAAAAGTTCACATTGCGAACATAATTCGCCATGAATCCGTCGTCGACGAGTATCTCACTCCAGTTTTCTGCAGTACACCCACGTTCTTCCAGAATCGAAATCTCTGTGTTTGTTAGTTCTCGTTTCATATTATTTGAGGTTTTTGAGGTTTTGAGGTCTTAAGGTTTTGAGGTCTAACAACCTAATCACCTAATAACCTGACAACCTAATTTACTGTTCTTTATCTTCTGTTTCGTAATGCTGGAAAAGGAAATCATTATAAGGGTACTTCTGAACATGGAGTTCACGTATTTTCTTATAAGCCAACTCTTTAAACTCTTTGATATGTTCGCCTGTCTTGGCCGAAATAAAGAAGCAGTTGTCGTTCATCTTGGCCATCCAAGTTGCCATCAGTTCTTCCAACGAAACGTTTTCTTTTGTCTTGGGCGTCAAGTCGTCCTCATCTTTGGGAACCCAAGTATATGCATCAATCTTGTTGAACACAAGCAAAGCAGGTTTGTCACTCGCACCTAAGTCCGCAAGTGTCTTTTCTACGACCCGGATCTGTTCCTCGAAGTCTGGATGCGAGATATCCACCAAATGAATCAGCAAATCTGCTTCTCTGACCTCATCCAAAGTCGATTTAAACGAATCGACCAAATCCGTCGGAAGTTTGCGAATAAAACCAACAGTATCACTCAGCAAAAAAGGCAGATTGTCAATGATAACCTTTCGCACAGTTGTATCAAGTGTCGCAAACAACTTGTTTTCAGCAAATACCTCACTCTTTGACAATAGATTCATCAGGGTGGATTTCCCCACATTGGTATAGCCCACCAAAGCCACACGAATCAAACGTCCCCGGTTTTTGCGCTGTGTAGTCTTCTGGGTATCAATTTCTTTAAGTCGTTGTTTGAGAAGAGCCATTCGATTACGGATGATACGTTGGTCCATTTCCAACTGGGTTTCTCCAGGTCCTCTCAGTCCCACACTACCTCCTCGCTGACGTTCCAAGTGTGTCCACAGACGAGTCAGTCGAGGCAACATGTATTTATATTGTGCAAGTTCCACTTGTGTCTTCGCAGTTGCAGTCTGCGCTCTCATCGCAAAGATATCCAGAATGAGAGAGGTGCGGTCCAGGATTTTTATCTGAAGCTCATGCTCTATGTTTCGTATCTGTTTCGCACTCAACTCATCGTCGAAGATCACCATCCCGACTTCCCGCTCAGCATCTTCCTCGTCTTGAATGAATTGCTTTATCTCAGCCAATTTTCCACTTCCTATATAAGTGACACTATTCTGACCATTCACTTTTTGGGTAAACCGCTTGATGACTTTTGCACCTGCGGTATCTGCAAGAAATTCCAATTCGTCAAGATATTCTTTTGTCTTGCGCTCATTCTGATTTGGTGTGACAAGGCCTACAATAACCGCCGTCTCTACCTTTACTTCCGATATAACAAATTCTTTCATCTATATCATTTAAAAACGGTGCAAAGATAAAAAGAATTCATCGAATACGGAAAAAGTTTGCCCATTTATGAAAAAAAACGTTTAAAAATACCTTATTTATTAAATAAAAAGGCTAAATTTGCAACGAATAATGCGTTTAAGCCGAATACAATGCACATGCTCGCATGAGCAAAGTTGAGGCGTAGCATTTTGCGCAAAGCGAATAGTGCGGATTCGTCCGCAATTTTTATCAATATGAACTGATTAGATATGGACAATAAAGATAAAACGATTCAATCATTGCTTGAGACGCTGCCCCCAATTACATTGGAGCAGATGGAGTCTATCAAACTGATGAATCGTCTTGATACCAAATACGTTGCGACCAAACGTCAACTGATTGAACTATTACAATTGGTTCAGGATAAGTATTATGTGCAGACGATTGGCACGACAACGATTTGTCCTTACCGCACCACTTACTTTGACACGAATGAGCATACTATGTACATGATGCATCACAACAAAAGAGCCAGACGAACTAAAGTAAGGGTTAGAACCTATCTCACCAGTGGTGATTTGACATTCCTCGAGGTAAAGAAGAAAAATAATCACGGAAGGACAAAGAAAAAACGCATTCAGGTGCCTTCTTTGGAACTATCGCAAACAACGGAAGGTGCAGAAGAGCTGGTAAAGAAGAAGACAGGCATGTCGTTTGCATCAATGCATCAAGTTGTTCAAAATCTTTTCGACCGCATCACGTTGGTCAATATAGAGAAGACCGAACGATTAACGATCGACTACAACATCCGCTTTCACAACTTTGAAACAGATAACAATGCCGATAGTGATCAACTTGTGATTATAGAGCTGAAACGCGACGGAAATGTTTACTCACCAATTTGTTCGCTCCTTCGAGACTTGCACATACATCCCACGGGATTCAGTAAATGTTGCATAGGAATGGTTTGGACGGATCCTGAGTTAAAACATAATAATTTTAAGGCAAAAGTCAGGAAACTTGCTAAAATCAATCAAGATGAGCGCGAATGGATGACTCACAAGACAAATTAAAAACAGAATTAATAACTTAAAAATTATAACTAACAAATGGAATCTATCAATGACTTTTTCTCGCTGATTACCAGCGACTATTGCAGACTGCTTGACTTATTGTTTCGTCTGATTATCAATACTCTATTTTCAGTCATCATTGCACGGAAATTCTATTTCCCAAAGAGTAGAAGAGTCGACTTCTTCTTCACATATATCCTTGTAGGATTTGGTATCTTCATGCTGATTCACCTGATGGGTGATGCCAAACTGAAGACAGGTATCGCAATGGGTCTTTTTGCAATTTTCTGTATTATGCGTTACAGAACAGAATCTGTGCCAATTCGCGAAATGACCTATTTGTTCCTGATCATTTCTCTTGCAGCCATCAATGGTTTGGCTTGGACGGCAGACATCTCAGACAAGCATCCTGAATTCCTGGCTCCAGAACTCACCTCTATGACAGAGTTGCTGGTTACCAACCTGCTGTTTATCGCTGTCATTTGGATTGCCGAGGGCGGGAAATGGGTTACGAGCCTCAGCACAAAATATATTAAGTATGACAAAATTGATCTCATTGCTCCTGAGAAACGCGCCGAACTGATTGAAGACTTGAAACAACGTACAGGTCTCAACATTAAAGAAGTTGCCATTGGTTCACTTGACTTCTTGAAGGATATGGCACTCATTAAGGTATATTATACAGAAGACGATAATACAGATAATGACGACTCATTACGCAAAATGCCAAAGTATTATGATTAAGCGACTTTCACTACTATTCTGCATCATTGCTATTAGTCAATCAGGAATGGCTCAAGACGATTTCGGATATGATTTGAGTATTGCCGGAGAAACGATAATAGCCAAAGGACTGAAATTCGAATTTGAAGGAAGTATGCGTACCCAAGATGACGCAGAACGCATCGATCGTTTTGTTGTCGGAGCAGGTCTGTCATATCGACTCTATCAGTCCTCAGACAAGAAAATCACCTTGAAAGCGAACGCTGGATTCGATTATTTGTGGACCTACAATTTAGCAGAAACAGAAATCAAAGAAGATAATTTCATTACAGAGGCTGATGGTACAAGAACTTATGCTTACAACGAGACAGATAGCTATTGGCGCAATCGTCATCGTACCAGTGTGGGATTGTCTTTAAGCTATGACCCAAACAAACGTTGGTCGTTTGGCTTGAAAGAGATTGTCCAATACAGCCATTTCTGCAAAGTTGATTCAATAGGACGAAATAAGTGGAGATTCAACGATGATGATGAACTATATTCTAAGCCAGATCCCACATCAAAAGGGCACAAAGACCAAACCGTCCTACGTTCGCGTTTGTCTGCCTCGTATGATATCAAAGGATTCCCTATTGATATTGTAGCTTCTATAGAATATGGCTGTGGACTCAATTACAAAGCCAACAAATGGAAGTTCATGGGTGGATATGACTACAAGATTAACAAGAACAACAAATTGACTGTATTCTATCGATATACCACAGAGGATGACGATGACGAAGTGAACGGGCATTTGGTAGGATTAAGCTATAAAGTCGATTTCTAATAGATTATAACAAATAAAAAATACCGAAAATGAAAAAACTGATTGTATTATCCGTCGTGCTCCTGATGAGTCTTGGTGTATTTGCCGACGATTACACTTTGTACATCGTTGCCAATACAAGCCAACAGACAGGGCACAAACTGGCAGACATTCAAAAACTAACGTTTGAGAATGGGAATGTCGTGGTGAACCTGAAGAACGGTACAAAAGAATCTACTGCTATCAGCGTTGTTAGCCGTATGTATTTCAGTACACTTTCTGCTACTGTTGAAGATGTGAATGGAGATGGTAGTGTGGACACACAGGACGTTCTGAAGATTTACGAGTTTATGCAGAATGCCTCTTCGCCAGAAGGTGCTGCAGAAGATGTTAATGGTGACGGAAGTGTTGACACACAAGATGTGCTGAAGATTTATGATTACATCCAAAATCATTAAATGAATCTATCATGAAAAAGATACTTTTAGGATTAATATGGGCTGTGGGAACCATCATTCCCATTCAAGCCCAGAACGTATATGTGTGCAAAGGCTTCAACGCCACGAAATACCAAATTGCGTCATTAGGAGATATCACATTCGATGCCGCTAAGATGACTATATCGATTGCCGGCGAGGAACAGGATATCTCTGAAATTGACAGTATCACTTTTGAGGAACCTCAATTCGAGAGAATCAATGTGAAATATAATGGTTCAACCGCAACAGTGACTATTCCTGCATCGTTTTCAGGTGTTACTTGTACAAGTGGGAACAGTTCTCATGTGGTCATCAACTGCACAAACACCACTCAGGAATATCCCTATTACCTTGAGGGTAGTTCTACAAACGGTTCATTGACCATCAATGGAGAATACAAGTTGACTGTCATATTGGGTGGCGTATCACTGACAAGTGGAAAAGGTGCTGCTATTGACATTGAATGTGGTAAACGTATTGACTTCATCTTGCAAGAGGGTACTACCAACACCTTATCAGACTATGCTGGTGGCGAACAGAAAGCAGCTCTCTATACTAAGGGACATGCAGAGTTCAAGGGTGCAGGAACCCTTAACGTCAAAGGTAATCTTAAACATGCCATTGCTGCGAAGGAATACATCGAACTCAAAGGTTCTTTGGGAACCATCAATATTCTTGGGGCTGTAAGCGATGGAATCCATTGTGGTAAGGGAGAAAAAGGTAATACCGAAGACAATATCTTCCGCATGAATGGAGGTACCGTTAACATCTCAAATTGTGGTAGTGACTGTATCGATTCTGATGATTACGGAAACGTAAAGATTAAAGGTGGAAACCTCACACTCAATGTGTCACAAAAAGAAGGCTCAGGTATCAAATGTGACAGTCTGTTCACCATGTCAGGCGGTAATGTTTCTTTAGCTGTCAGCGGTATTGTCTCAGAAGGTATCCGCACGGTCTATAAGGGCACATTCTCAGGAGGAAAGATCACAGGTACCGTCTCTGCAAATGGTTCGAGAGGTATTCGTGGTAAGAAAACCACAAAAACTACTGATACTACGCTCAATGGTGGATTCTTGGATTTCACAGGAACAGATGTTTCACTCGTCGTCAGCGGTGGTACCAACACAGCTGACCAGTCCAAGTGCTTCGGTATCAAAGCCGACCAGACCCTGAACCAGACAGCAGGTGATATTTCAATCACCGTATCAAATAGTGCTGCTACGGATATCAAGGCAGGAACTGACAACTGGACAGGCGGTACACGGAATGGAGTAACTAAGTAACAAACAGATATGAGATTTAAGAGAATATTGTTGAAGCTCAGCGGAGAAAGTCTGATGGGCGAAAAAGGGTATGGAATTGACGTAAATCGTCTCAACGACTATGCACGCCAGATTAAGGAGATTCATGATTTAGGTGTGCAGATTAGTATCGTAATCGGTGGTGGCAATATCTTTCGCGGACTCAGTGGTGCCGGACAAGGATTCGATCGTGTGAAAGGAGACCAAATGGGTATGTGTGCCACGGTGATTAACTCATTGGCGCTGAGTAGTGCTTTAGGAATGGTAGGTTGCAAGAGCCGTGTGCTTACCGCTATCCGTATGGAACCGATTGGTGAGTTCTACACCAAATGGAAAGCCATCGAGGCGATGGAGAATGGTGAGGTGGTCATCTGCTCTGCAGGTACTGGCAGTCCATACTTCACGACCGACACAGGAAGCAGTTTGCGTGGAATCGAAATCGAAGCTGATGTCATGCTGAAAGGTACACGAGTAGACGGAGTCTACACAGCTGACCCAGAGAAAGACCCTACCGCTACCAAGTTTAATGACATCACCTATAGCGAGGTTCTGTCACGTGGTTTGAAAGTGATGGACCTCACAGCCATCTGCATGTGTCAGGACAACAATCTGCCTATCTATGTGTTCAACATGGATATCGTTGGCAACCTCAAGAAAGTGATAGAAGGAGAGAATATTGGTACTCTAGTTCATAAATAATCGAAAAGAATGAAAAGAACATTAGTAACATCGGCACTTCCCTATGCAAACGGTCCTGTACATATCGGACATCTTGCAGGTGTGTATGTGCCAGCAGACATATATGTGCGCTATCTTCGTTTGAAAGGCAAGGATGTGCTCTTTGTGGGAGGTAGCGACGAACATGGTGTTCCTGTAACCATCAGGGCACGCAAGGAGGGGTGCACTCCTCAGGATGTCGTAGATCGCTATCATCAAATCATTAAGAAATCGTTCGAAGAATTCGGTATCTCATTTGATGTCTATAGTCGTACCACGTCAAAGATTCATCATCAATTTGCAGCCGACTTCTTCAAGAAACTCTACGATGAGGGTAAGTTCATTGCGATTGAGAGTGAACAGTATTACGACGAGCAGTCAGGCGAATTCCTCACCGACCGTAACATTCGTGGTGAATGTCCAAAGTGTCATGCACCAGAGGCTTATGGCGACCAATGTGAGAAATGTGGCAGTACGCTCTCTCCTGATGAACTCATCAACCCTTACAATGCTGTGACAGGCAATCCACTTGTGAAGCGTAGTACCAAACATTGGTACCTTCCCCTTGATCAGTATCAGCCTTGGTTGGAGCAGTGGATTCTACAGGAACACAAGGAGTGGCGTCCCAATGTCTATGGGCAATGCAAGAGTTGGCTTGACAGTGGCCTCAAACCTCGTGCTGTCACCCGTGACCTCAATTGGGGTATTCCTGTTCCTATCGATGGCGCAGAGGGTAAGGTACTGTATGTATGGTTCGATGCCCCTATCGGATACATCAGCAACACTAAGGAACTATGCGACGCCAACCCTGAGAAATGGGGTACTTGGCAACAGTGGTGGCAAGACCCGGAAAGCCGTCTCATCCATTTCATTGGAAAAGACAATATCGTGTTCCATTGCATCGTCTTCCCATCTATGCTGAAGGCACATGGAGACTATATCCTTCCCGACAATGTGCCATCCAATGAGTTCCTGAATCTGGAAGGAAACAAGATTTCCACTTCCAAGAACTATGCTGTATGGCTCAATGAATATCTGGAGGAACTGCCTAATCGTCAGGACGAGCTGCGCTATGTCCTCACGGCAAATGCGCCAGAGACCAAAGATAACGACTTCACATGGGCAGACTTCCAGGCACGTTGTAACAATGAACTGGTGGCAGTCTATGGCAACTTCGTGAATCGTGCACTTCAACTCACAAAGAAATACTACAATGGTATCGTTCCAGAATGTGGCGAACTCACAGATACTGACCGTGCAGCCCTTGCAGAGTTTGCGCAAGTAAAAGAACGCGTGGAAGCCCTGCTTGAGGAGTTCAAGTTCCGCGATGCTCAGAAGGAAGCCATGAATCTGGCACGTATTGGCAACAAATACATAGCTGACGAAGAGCCTTGGAAAGTCATCAAGACCGATCCAGAGCGAGTAAAGACAGTTATCTATATCTCACTCCAGCTCACAGCCAACCTTGCTATTGCTTTCGAGCCATTCCTTCCATTCTCGTCAGCACGTCTGCGTCAGATGATTTGTATGGATACCCTCAACTGGGAGGATCTTGGTAAGACCGACCTCCTTCCTGCAGGCAAGCAATTGGGCGAGCCTTCACTTCTCTTCTCAAAGATTGAGGATGAGACCATCAAGCAGCAAATGGATAAACTTGAAGCAACCCTCAAAGCCAACGAGGCAGCAAATGCAAAGGCTGAGCCTGTGAAGCCGACCGTCGTTTACGACGACTTCCAGAAACTTGATATCCGAGTAGGAACAGTCCTCGAGTGCGAACGAGTACCTAAGATGAAGAAGCTCTTGAAGTTCCTCATCGATGATGGACTAGAGAAGCGAACCATTGTTTCAGGCATAGCCCAGTGGTACGAACCAGAACAACTGAAAGGCAAACAAGTTCTCTTCATCGCCAATCTGGCACCTCGCGAGTTCAAGAACGGACTCGTCAGCCAGGGTATGATACTTTCTGCCGAAAACTACGACGGCACCATCAGCGTCACCACAGTAGAACATGAAGTGAAAGCAGGAAGCCAAGTAAGCTAATGGCCAAGGCCAATGTAAAATGTTCAATGGTAAATGGTAATTATCAACATGAATTGTCCTTGAAGGTTCGCGATTACGAATGCGACCTTCAAGGCATTGTCAACAATGCCAACTATCAGCATTATCTTGAACATGCACGTCATGAGTTCTTGCTTTCCTTGGGAGTAAGCTTTGCTCAGTTGCATGCTCAGGGCATTGATGCCGTAGTGAGCGCCATCACCATGCGCTTCAAGACTCCTTTGAAGAGTGGTGATGAGTTTGTTGTCCGCTCACGTTATGTTCACGACCGCTTCAAATATATCTTCTATCAGGACATCTATCGTAAGAGCGACATGAAACTTGCCCTCAAAGGGGTTGTCGATACGGTTTGTGTTGTCAATGGTGAACTGAGTGAAATGGATATCCTTTAGGTAATGCTTATAGGTTGTTGATTAATGTCAGACTCGCGTGAAATCATCTGCTCCATTGCGCTGTCCAATCTGCCTCACATAGGTCTTGTCACAGCCAAACGCCTCTACGATGAAGTGGGGTCGGCTACAGCTATTTTCGAACATCGCAAGCACATTACAGACCTTATTCCTGATGCTACTCCATCGTTGAAGGAGGCACTCAATCAATGCGATGATGCCATCCGACTGGCAGAGAAGGAGTACGAGTTTATCGAGAAGAAGCATATCAAAGCTTATCCAATGAATAGTTCCGAGTATCCTCAGCGGCTCTTGGAATGTAATGATGCACCCATCATTCTCTTTTTTTGTGGCAATACCGACCTCAACTGTCGGCATGTCATCAATATTGTAGGCACTCGCCGCTGTACCCAATATGGTAAGGATATATGCCGCGAATTCATAGCCGACCTTCAGCGTGAATGCCCCGATATCCTCATCGTCAGCGGATTGGCATATGGTATCGATATTCATGCCCATCGAGCTGCTTTACAGAATTCGATGTCCACTATAGGTATTCTGGCTCATGGACTCGATCGTATTTATCCTGCCTTGCATCGCCAGACAGCTGTCAAAATGATTGAAAAGGGTGGGTTGCTCACAGAATATCTCAGCGGAACCACTCCTGAGAAGGTTAATTTCATACGTCGCAATCGCATTGTTGCAGGAATGTCAGATGCCACGATTGTTGTCGAGAGTGCTGCTCATGGTGGGGCACTCGTCACAGCCGAACTGGCTTCTTCATACAATCGTGATGTCTTTGCTTTCCCTGGCCGTATCACAGATGAGTTCAGCGAAGGTTGCAATAAACTCATTGCCCGCCAGAAAGCGACAATGATATGCAACGCTGATGAGTTTTTGAAAACGATGGGATGGAAACAAGAATCATCCAATGCCAAGGAGGATACAACGCAACAAGTGTTATTCCCTCAACTGACACCTAATGAGACTGCAGTTGTAGATGTTTTGCGTCAATGTGATAGCAAACAAGTGAACCAGATCGTTGTAGAGACAGGTCTGAACTTCCATACTGTCAGCAGTTGCCTCTACGAACTCGAATATAAAGGAGTCGTTATGCTCCTTGGTGGCGCACGCTATCGCCTTATTCTTTCCTGTTAACAACAAGTGTCGCCAGCCTCTCCCCTTGGGGGGAGTGCGAAGGGGGAAAAACTCTACTGCGTCCGCAGGACGCCACTTGTATTGTTTCAGAGAATCCTTGGATTCGTAGTTCTATTCCCTACTTCACCATCACCTTCTTCCCATCCACAATATTCAATCCCTTCTGCAAGCCATTGGTTCGCTGACCTTGGAGGTTGTATATAACTCCCTCGCCTTGGGAGAGGGTTGGGGTGAGGTTGTCGATTCCTGTTGATGTACCCATTCCTGCAGGCAGGCGGCGTACGTGGCAAAGTTGTGAGTTGTTGATTTCGTTTACGAACTCTACATTGATTATATATTTCACGGCTGTACCCTTTTCTGGGTTAGCGAAGTAGAGATTGAGGACGTATGTTTCTCCTGCCTTCGTATAAACGAAAGGCTCCTCATACCACTTGAACGAACCGTCTGAATAATACACTCCAACCTTTGTTTTCGTCCCGAAGAACGACGTTCTATATGCATTCTGACCGTCTGTTGTGAACCAGAAGCCCTGCCCGGGGGCTGCATTGTAACGGCAGCTGTAGATGATGTTGCCGTCTTTCTGCTGCTCTGCATAGAGCACCGGGCTCTCCGTACCGAGCTGCTCGACAATCCCCGACCAGTCAATAGGAGTCTGTACAAGCGCATACTCGCCTGTCTGCCTATTCAGATACGTATAGTAGTCGCCTGTCAGCATCAGCTTCACATCCATCTGCTCAGTGGCAAGGATGTCGAAGTGTATCATCTCGTCCTGTTCGCTGCCGAACAGAATGTCCATCACTAGTTCATAGTACTGGTTGCCTGAAACAAGGAACACGGAACCGGATGTCTTCTGCCCGCCCTTGAATGCATCGGGATGCATCGTGATGACAAACAGATTCTCGTATGGTGAATAGGACAGCACGTAATACTCGTGCGAACTGTAATCATTGAATTCCGTTCCCTCTATGTCGAGGGTCACATTTGGTGATATCTCATACGAATAGCGGTCGGTCAGCAACTGATTCTCTGCATCGCTCATCACATAGAGCTTCAGGGCTTTGCCTACTACATCGCCATCGAACAGAGAGGCAATGCCGTTAAGGTCGAGCTTTATTTTCAGCCTGTCCGACGGGTCGGAAAATGCACCTGTCAAGACCTGCTCGCCGACCTTTTGCAAGCTGTTCAATGCAATCAGTTCACCACTGTCGCCATCCTTGACGTTCATGATGATTTCCAAGACCGCCATACGGCCTTTGTAGCAGATGCCCAGCTGAACGCTGCATACATCGCCGTCTTTCAACGCATCTGGTTTCTGGGACAGCACGAACCGCAGTTCTTTCATCGTCCTATTGACATTGAGCTCACATCCCCAGTCACCAACTTGACTATAACTTACCACCTTGCCGTCTCTATTCATCCAGTAGCCGCCGATTCCCGAGGTGTATTTGGTCGATGCGTGATCCGACAGGTTGTAGATCATCTCTGTTCCGTCAGCTGCGAGCTTGCCGTCTTTCCAGTCGGTAAAGGCTTTCATCAGTTCATCACAGTCGGCTCCCAGTGCTTTGGCAATGACCGGAAGGCTGAACACAGCTGTCGGTTCATGGATGCCTCCCCACATGTCGGTCGGCTCTACGTTCACGATTCGTGTGAACTTGCCACATTGTTCAGCTGAGGACACTACAGCCATATTGCGTTCCTCCTGTTCCGAATCGCCGAACTGCACGTCCATCTTCAGTTCAAAGTACTTCCCGTCAGCAACGAGGAAGACCGAGCCTGTAACATGTTCACCTTCCGCGTATGCATCGGAAGAGGATGGATTGACACCGATTTCCTGAGGCAAGGGGAGGTAATGGAAAGCGAAATAACGTCTGTCGTATGGTTCCTTCCACTCCACAAAGTCGTCATCGAGCATGAGGGCCGACGACTGATCATAAGTATAGCGGTCGGTAAGGGTCTTCTTATCATCGTTGGCATATACATGCAACTGTAGGTTACCACCTCGCACATCCTCACCGAAGCACGTTGCGATAGAGTCGAGGTTCAGGTTGGTGACGCAGTTTCTCCCAACGGTATACTTCATATTGACAGACTTCTCGCCCACCTTGTCGAGCGTGATGAGCGGAATCTCGTTGCCCTTACTCACGTCAGACAAATTAATAGTGATTTCGAACGTTGCCACCTTGCCCTCATATTCCACGGCAAATGTGGCATGCAGCTGGTCGCCCGCCTTCACCAATGGTTCTCCATAAAGTCCCAAAACGGCAGTTGGCGTCACATAGACATTGAAATACAGCGTGTTCATCTTCAGATCGAGCGTGGCTTGTCCTCCCCATATAGCAGGATTCTCTTCCGTCCCCCGTTTTGTATAGCTGCCGTCAGCCGTGAACATGAAGCTGCCGTGCGTATCACCGCCCGCTTCCGGAAGGTTGGCATCCGAAGTGACATACATCAAGTGAATGTCCTCGTAGTCCGTATTCTTGTTTCTGTTGGGATCTAACCAACGTTTCAGTATCGGTCCGAACTCTTCACGGTCCACACCCATGCTCCTGCACACCAACGAGAAGTTGAAGGAAATCTGAGGTCCCATATACATATCATTAGGCACCATCCACAGAGAACTCTTGAACTGTGCGCTTGCACAGATGGCTATCGCCATACTGAGCATAAAGAAATTTAACCGTTTCATAAGCATTCGTATTAAGTAGATTTGTAATTCTTTAAATAATGTATTATGTATATAGTGTTAATAAATTGATTTTCACCTGCAAAATAACAACATTCTTTTCATACCACCAAATTTTTTTCCACTTTTTTTTACATGAATTTTTACATGGGCTATCAGATTTGTAACATAACAAAAAAGCAAAACTGCCCTGCAGATACTTGCAGAGCCATTATCCTGTATCACAGGATAAAAAAACTCAGGTCTTGCTTTATCACCATTAATTTCATCATCATAGCACCTTCTGGTGCATTTTTGATGCGGAACCATACTTTCTGTTGATATACCCATACAGGATCTCCGTCCAACATTGAGATTGTTTCATCCTTTTCGAGGACATTTTCAAAGTTTACATCTGCCCATACTGTCGTTGTGAACATCGCAAGGAAAAGCACCATTGCTGTTCGAAAAATACTGTTTGATTTCATAATTATTCGCATTTATTTGTTCTCGGGGGCAAAGTTACGATATTTATTTCAAACGACAATCACTTACCCCATGGAAAAATATGATGTTTTTTGCAAACGTAACTTGCTGAAAATCATAGACATAAGCTTTTTCCATATGCGGTACCCATGGAAACTTTTACTAAGGGGAATGGAAAAAACGTCGATTCCTAAATAAAAAGCACTGTTTTAGTGGAAAAAAAGAGAGCCTAACAAGCATTCAACCTATGGCAGGTTTAAGGTAAAAATCATTCAACTTTTTCTAGGAGAAGACATTTTGATAATTTCTGTGTTTTTCCTTCACAAATACTTGGTTTTGCTGTTTGTGGTAAGTAATTCGGCAGAAAAAAGGTGCAGCACAAAGCTGCACCTGATGAATGAGGATGAGAAGTGGCTGTTCTCAACTGAAGTCAAAATCTGTTTCGTAATGGTCGAAGGTCAAGCCATCTGTGCTGCCGAATTTAGCCAGAATTGCCATGATGTCCTCCTGCTGCTTGGGCATGAGTTTGTTCTCGCCGTGATGATAACGGTAATAAGGGCCGTTGCCGTGGCTGAAGTAGTTCTTGACACAACGACGTGCCTCTGCCCTCCGATAGTAGGGAACATTCTTGTAGAGCTGACTGAACCCCCATGCTTTCTGTACCAATTTCTTCTCGTTGAAGCGCAGACAATTGCCATCTTTCCACGCAGACGGATATACCGTAGGGCCAACCAATCGCTCATCGGGCTTCAATAGATAGGCTTGATAGTGCATACACTTGTCACGCAACTGACACTTGTCGTTGAAACAGAGTTCATATCCGTAAGGGATGTTTTTGTATTCTAAACGTTTTTCCATATGTTAGGTTTCGAAGGTCCGGAAATACATCTACAGCCATCTACAGGGATGTTTCCTTTGAGAATGTGTTAGGTCTTCCGATATAAGGCTTTTATCAAAGATCCGCAAGTTGAATGGAAGAACCCGAAGGGGTTTGCTTGCGAAAGTTCCCACACTGGGACTAAAACAGTCCCACATTGGGACCAATGCAGTTCCACACTGGGACTGAAACATTCCCTCTAGGGGACAACGCAAATAAAGAGGCACCTCAAATGAGATGCCTCTAAGGTTCATTTCTGTTTTTCAACGATCCTTACTTGTTACTTAAGTTTGAAATTGATTGGAAGTGTGTATGACACATTCACAGCCTGACCTTTCTGCTGACCAGGAATCCAGTCTGGCATCGACTCGACCACTCGTAGTGCCTCTGTGTTGATTTGGTAAGCAGCCTCAGCCTTCTTCTCATACATCTCCTTCTCCGACTCTAATACAGGTTCGGGTGCAGAGATTGCAGGAATACCACGAATTACCCTTGCATCTTTCACCTTACCAGTCTTGCTGACCGTGAACTTCACCAACACTCGTCCCTGAACGCCTGCCTCCTGTGCAATAGCGGGATACTTGACGTTGCTGGCAAGGAAGGTCATGAGCGCCTGCATACCACCAGGGAACTCAGGCATCTTCTCCACAACCGAGAACACAGCAGTGTCAGGGTCTTGCTCTACTTCGGGAGCCATTTCGTCGATTGCAATCACCGCCCGTTTTGGCTCTTCGTCTAGGACAATAGCCTCCTGAGAAGTCAAAGCAGGGGTGATTTCATCTACTTCAGCCTGATTTTCGACATTTTTACTTGAAATGTTTTGGTCGTTCAAAACATTTACATTAACTTTGCCATCGATAACAGCTTCAAGGTTCTTTGAAACCTTCGGGGTGGCAAATGCTGCAACAGCAACCAATGCCACTGGGAGCAAGTACAATGCTTTTGTACCGCTCAACCATTTGTTAGATTTTTTCTTCATCATCATAGTGATTCTTTTTTTAAGTAAACTGTGATTAAAGCCATTGGCAAAAGTGTAGGAACTGGTGCTGATGGCTTTTTCTATTAATAGCATCTGATAATTCTTCGCTGTAACACCCTGACGCAACACTTCATCGTCTGCCTCGTATTCATGCACCTCTTGCAATGAATGGTCAAGCATCCAGATACAAGGGTTGAACCACATGAACACCTCAACAAGCGATACCAATAAAGTGTCCCAAGAGTGCCCCTTATGACAGTGAGCCTTTTCGTGGATCATCACAGAGGGGTTGTTGTTGTAGTCGTCCTCTGATATCACAATCTTATTCATCCAACTGCAAGGGCTTGCCTCTCCTAAGTGACAATAGATGGTCACTCCGTCCTTCTGCTCCTTCCAGATACTGCCAGCAGGAATGAATCGCATCAATCGTATCAGAGAGATGAGTTTCCATACGAAACAAACACCTACACCTATTATATATATAAGGAGTAACATCTGCACCAACAGAACACTCCATTCCTGACTCACATCCACAGGGTTGGGCTGAGCAACATGTTGCCCAGTACCTTCGATGACTGCTTGAGGCATACCAATCTCAATGATAGCACGACCTTTGCCTGAAATGCCACTGAGGACACCATTGTCGAAGACGGGTAAGTCAAGGGCAGGTAACACAAGTGCCAACAATACGATACCCATCAGCACGGTGCGATTGAACGAATAGAAAGTATCGCGCCGCATGAGCAGCGTATATGGCAAATAAAGCAGTGCTAAGCAAATTGCCGATTTGATTGCGTAGATGAATATTGCTGACATGATTGGGTTCGTTTTATAAGTAAGGAATTTTGTATTGACTTTAGCTCTCCCCCTCGGGGGAGCGGGGAGAGGGACTTTTATTGTTCAACTTTTTTTATCAACTCCTCCAATTCTTTCTGCGACAGGTTTTCCTCCTTAAGGAAGAAACTGAGAAATGATGACACGCTACCACCGAAAAAGTTATTCTTCACATCGCGCATCACTCTCGACGTGTATTCGTCTTTAGAGATCAAGGGGAAATACAAGTGCTGCTTGCCCTGTCCCTTCTTGAAATCTACGAAACCTTTAGTTGACAGAATCTTCATAAAGGTCGAAACAGTCGTATAGGCAGGACGAGGTTCTGCATAACGCTCCACCACTTCGTGCACATCACAAGCCTTACCCATGCTCCAGAGTATTTCCATCGCCTGAAGTTCTGCCTTCGTCAATGTATAGTTCTTTTGCTTCGTCATCATATTATTTACGATTTGACATTTTACTATTTATTCTCTCCGCACCTCTTTCCTCTCTTGTTTTCGCTGGCAAAGATATAACTAAATTTTTAATTAACGAAACTTTTAGTAATTTTTTTTGCTCTCACCCCTCATTTTTAACATTTGTTACAGGTTGTCTGTTTTTTTCTTGATATAATGGAAGTATAAGAGTGTATATAATAAACAGACTTGTTAGGTTTGGACAACGAACATCTTGAATACAAAGAGCAGGTTGTTCCACAGACAAAAAGATGCCTGAACGGTCTGTCCAGACATCCTTCTATAATAACATTGATGTTTTACTACTACTTTGTCTTCTTTGCTGTCTTTGCTCGCTGTGCATCCAAGAAGTCAGTCATTTTCTTAAGATTCTCCTCAGAGTACATACCCATGCCGTGTCCACCTTGTGGCTCACGAAGGATGTAGCTCTCTACACCAACTTTCTGCATTTGGTCGTAGAGATATTGACTTACACACGACGCAACAACCATGTCTTGATCACCATGGAACATGTAGCCTGACACATCGTTCTTATCCAAGAAACCTGTTGCACTCAGCAATACAAAGTTGTCTTCATTTCCTTCTTTAGGTAAGCCGATGAGTTGTTCTTCTGGAGTATTGCCCTTGCCACCGAATACCATAGCATTACCACATTCCATCTGGAGCAGTTCAGTCGGACCTGACCAGTCGCAGAATGCGTTCACTGCACTTGACTCCTTTGTGTAAGGACCAACCTTGCCTTCGATGTCATACTCTGCTTTTCCTTGCTTGGCAACCTTCACACCGTTTGAAAGTGCTGTCACAGCTGACAGATGACCTCCTGATGAGAAGCCGGATGTTGCGATGAATGATGTGTCGAATTTATACTTGGCAGCGTTAGCGCGGATAAAGCGGATAACTGCCTTGATGTCATTTACCTGAGCAGGCCATTTAGCATCACCGATTGAACGGTGGTTAGGACATACGACTGCGTAACCATTGTCGAGAAGAGCCTTTACGATGGTACCTATATCGGCCATATGCTTAGAGCTGTTGCTGCCCCATGCACTTCCATAGATGTGTACCACTACTGGATACTTTTCCTTTTCTACCTTTGGTAGATAGATGTCACACATGTGATAAACCTGACCGTCATCACCTGCATAGTTTACGTCTTTCCATTCCTGTGATGTCTCGATGCTGGGTTGCTGCTGTTGGAAACCTCCAAAGCCGCCGAAACCGCCGCCTCCACCGAAGCCGCCACCTGGGAAACCACCACCAAAGCCGCCACCTGGTTGCGCCATCATTGCTGATGCACTAATCATAACTGCACCAAACACTAAAGTTTTCAAATAATTCTTCATAAGTTTTTGTTTTTAAATTGGTGTTGTAAAAAATTAATATATATTACACAATAAAGATACTGATTTGTTGAAAAGGTTTAATCCATATGTCAAAACATCTGTATGACTCGTTTGAGGCCCGCTATGAACACATCCACCTCTTCTTTGGTGTTGTAAAGGCCAAAACTGATACGAACAGCTCCTTCTGTTCCCAACCGATGGATCAACGGTTCAGCACAATGGTGACCCGTGCGAACAGCAATGCCCAAACGGTCAAGCAAGGTTCCGAGGTCCAAATGATGAATCGTTCCCACATTAAAGCTGATAGGATTCAATACCTGATGCTGTGGCGACAAACCGTAGATTTGGATATCAGGAATCTGCTGCATCTGCTGAAGGGCATAGTGCGCTAATTCACTTTCATGCTGATGAATGGTCTCCATACCAATCGCTGACACATAATCCAAAGCAACAGCAAGGGCATGAGTGCCTACATAATCAGGAGTGCCTGCTTCGAATTTATACGGCAGCTCGTTAAAGGTGGTTCGTTCGAAAGTCACTTGCTTAATCATCTCCCCGCCTCCTTGGTAGGGGGGCAACTTATCAAGCCAACCCTCTTTACCATAAAGCACCCCCACACCCGTAGGGCCATAAATCTTATGCCCGCTGAAGGCGAAGAAGTCGCAATCCAACTGCTGTATATCTACCTTCATGTGCGGAGTAGATTGTGCTCCATCCACCAAAACGGGTACTCCATGCTGATGAGCGATACGAATGATTTCTTCGATGGGATTCTCTATGCCTAGCACATTTGAAACATGGGTGACACTGACCAATTGTGTTTGAGATGTAAAGAGTTCCTTATAGGACTCTAGATCGAGCACACCATCATCACTCATAGGAATGACTCGCAATTTATAGCCATTCAACTGCCAAGGCACAATGTTTGAGTGGTGTTCCATCTGTGATACAATCACCTCTAGCTGGACTTCGTTGTTTGCTGGATTGAGTTTTGACAACGATGAGGCCAGTAGGTTGATTGATTCAGTAGTACCTCGCGTAAAGATGATTTCGTTGACAGAACGTGCATGGATGAATTGCCTTACAGTCTCACGTGATTGCTCATGCAGTTCTGTGGCTTGCTGCGATAAGAAATGAACACCGCGGTGGACATTAGCATTTTCATTATAGTATTCATCAGCAATAGCTTCCACCACCTGACGAGGTTTCTGGGTGGTAGCTGCATTGTCGAAATATACAAGCGGACGTCCGTAGACCGACCGGCTTAGTATTGGGAAATCGTCACGTATGCTCTTATTCATTTTCATGGCAAAGGTACGAAATAATTCGCAATTCACAATTCATAATTCATAATTATTTCATTTTTACATTATATAATTTTTCCATTTTTACATTTTTCACTACCTTTGCACCATGAAATAAATAATAAGGTGTGATATGAATACATTAGAAACCATTTTTGCAGCCAAGCTGCTCGATGTGAAAGCCATCAAGTTACAACCGGACGCTCCATTCACGTGGGCCTCTGGATGGAAGTCTCCATTCTATTGCGATAACCGCAAAACACTCTCATTCCCAACACTTCGGTCGTTTGTGAAGATTGAATTGGCTCGACTGGTGATGGAGCAATTTCCTGAAGCAAATGCCGTAGCTGGAGTAGCAACAGGCGCCATCGCTCAAGGAGCATTAGTTGCCGATGAATTGGGCCTGCCTTTTGCATATGTGAGATCGAAACCGAAAGATCATGGATTAGCCAACCTCATTGAAGGAGAGTTGCCTGTGGGTGCAAAGGTGGTCGTGGTAGAAGACCTTATTTCTACAGGTGGTAGCAGTCTGAAGGCAGTGGAAGCCCTTCGCAATGCAGGTTTTGAGGTCGTTGGTATGGTGGCATCTTATACCTATGGCTTTGATGTTGCCAAGCAAGCTTTCGAAGAAGCAAAGGTTCAGTTGCTGACCCTGACCAACTACGAAGCGGTATTGGAAGCAGCATTGCAGACTGGGTATATATCGAAAGACCAGATTCCAACCTTGAACGAGTGGAGAAGCAACCCAAGCGAATGGAGGAAATGACATGAAACATGAAAGTGATATCAAAGTAATCGGTTATCCACAGGAGACCGTTTATGCCAAGATTGCCGATCTAAACAATCTTGCAATAATTAAAGAACGATTCAACGACCCGGAAGTACAGGCCAAGATGGCAGGTAATATTCCTGCTGATAAGATAGAGCAAGTGAAGAAAACCCTCTCTACGCTACAGGCCGATGCCGATTCTGTTAGTGTGGAGGTCGATCCCGTAGGCCGTTTGGCCATTCAGATTATCGAGCGCGACGACCCCAAATGCATCAAGTTTGGTTCCCTACGTTCGCCTGTCAATTTTAACCTATGGGTACAACTACTCCCCGTCACAGCAGAAAGTTGTAAGATGAAAGTAACAGTCGATGCTGATATTCCTGTATTCTTAGTTCCTGTTGTAGGCAAACCATTGAAGGATGGTATCGAGAAGATTGCTGACATGTTAGCCTCATTGCCTTATGAGTAAAGATAAACTATGGACTAAAAATGTCCAAATGACCGATGAAATCGAACGTTTTACGGTAGGAAAGGACCGTGAGATGGACTTGTATCTGGCCAAGTACGATGTCTTAGGCTCAATGGCTCACATCACGATGTTAGAGTCCATCGGTTTGTTGACCAAAGACGAGTTACAGCAACTGCTGGCAGCCCTGCGTACCATCTACAAGGAGGCTGAGGCAGGACGTTTTGTAATTGAAGAGGGAGTGGAGGATGTTCACTCTCAAGTAGAACTGATGTTGACCCGCCAATTGGGTGATATTGGTAAGAAGATACACTCAGGACGTTCACGCAATGACCAAGTGCTGGTCGATTTGAAACTGTTTATTCGTGACCAACTCAAAGAGTTAGTAAAATTGACAGAAGTCCTTTTCCACGAATTAATCGAGAAAAGTAATACTTATAAAGATGTGCTAATGCCTGGTTACACCCACCTGCAGGTTGCAATGCCTTCATCATTTGGTCTGTGGTTTGGTGCCTATGCAGAAAGTCTGGCAGACGATATGCAATACCTCTTGGCTGCATGGCGCATCACCAATCGTAATCCATTAGGTTCAGCTGCAGGGTATGGCAGTTCGTTCCCCTTGAATCGTCAAATGACGACTGATCTGTTAGGGTTTGATTCGATGGACTACAATGTAGTCTATGCACAGATGGGACGTGGCAAGACCGAACGTAATGTAGCCTTCTCAATGGCGAGTCTCGCTGGCACACTGGCTAAACTGGCATTCGATGCCTGCATGTTCAACAGTCAGAACTTTGGTTTTTTGAAACTGCCCGACGAATGTACGACAGGCTCTAGCATCATGCCACACAAAAAAAATCCTGATGTATTTGAATTAACACGTGCGAAATGCAATAAGATTCAAGCACTGCCTCAGAACGTGATGTTGATAATGAACAACTTACCGAGCGGCTATTTCCGTGACTTGCAGATTATTAAAGAGGTATTCCTCCCATCATTCGATGAGTTGAAAGATTGCCTGCGAATGGCCGCATATATCATCAAACGGATGAAGGTAAACGAACAGATCCTCGACAATCCTATCTACGATAATATGTTCAGTGTGGAGGAGGTGAATCGTTTGGCAAGCAATGGCATGCCATTCCGTGATGCCTACAAGAAAGTAGGACTGGACATCGAATCAGGCAACTTCACACCTAACAAGCAGATTCACCACACACACGAGGGAAGTATTGGCAATCTATGCAACAATCAAATCAAGGAATTGATGCAGAAAACCATCGATGAATTCAGCTTTTTTAAGGTTGAAGAGGCAGTCAAGGTTCTGGTGAATAACTAGTGAACAAAAATGATTTACAGACGTTGTGGACATAGTGGTATCAAGTTGCCAGTTCTCTCTTTGGGACTATGGCACAACTTTGGCGATCTTGACTCTTACGATGTAGCTCGCGAAATGGTATTGACAGCCTTTGGGCAAGGTATTTGCCATTTCGATCTGGCCAACAACTATGGGCCACCTCCTGGTAGTGCAGAACGCAACTTTGGACGCATCTTATCGAACGACTTAAAGGCTCATCGTGATGAACTATTTATTTCGAGTAAGGCTGGCCACGATATGTGGAACGGTGTGTACGGAACAGGTAGTTCTCGTAAAAACATCATTGCATCGTGCGACCAAAGTCTGCAACGTACCCGTCTGGACTATTTCGATGTCTTTTATTCCCATCGTTACGACCCCGAGACCCCCATCGAGGAGACAATGCAAGCGCTCATCAATTTAGTTCGACAAGGGAAAGCTTTGTATGTGGGTATCTCCAAATATCCAGCTGATAAGCAAGCAGAAGCTTATGCAATCTTGCAAGCAGCCAAAGTGCCTTGTCTGTTAAGCCAATACCGTTGTTCCATCTTCGACCAGAAAGCGAAGCAAGCAAACTTCGATTGTGCCACTCAGGCTGGCTCTGGTATCATCTGTTTCTCCCCCTTGGCACAAGGATTACTATCAGGAAAATACAACCAAGGCATTCCTGCTGATAGCAGGATAGCAAAAGGAAGTATATTCTTACAACCTTCCCACTTGACTAAAGAGCGTATCGAAGCTGCTCAGAAGCTCGATGAAATGGCGCAAAATCGTCATCAAACGCTGGCACAGATGTCTCTTGCATGGGTATTGAATGACGAGCGAGTGACCTCTGTTATTATTGGAACTTCTTCCACTCAACAACTGATGAGTAATCTGGAAGCAATCAAGTATCTATCCTTTGATAGAGAAGAACTGCAAAAGATCGATGAAATCGTAGCAAATCCACTCATTTCATTTTAAGTATGCAAAGAAGACAATTTATCATACAGTATATTTTCGTGTTTATCTGCCTCTTTTCGTCCTGCAAAGACGAAGTGAGTAGCACCTATTCTACGAAGTATCATGTGCGCTTCTATTTCGAGGTAGCCACAAGTGCTGAACTGTATAATGCAATGGGTAATCCTGGACAGTTTGTTACGATTCGTCCTATCAATGGGAAAGTGCGTATTACGAATATGCTGGGCCAGAATCACGAATATGCCCTGTCGCAGATAGGTGCTAGAGAATTTGAATATGGTTTAGGCGGGTTGATTGTAGGAACCAGTTCCTCTCCCAACCTTTCGAACGGATTCGATATCGTAGCCTACGACTTAGCCTGTCCGAACTGCGACCGCCAGTCACATCGACTGACCATCAAAGACAATGGAACGGCCCTCTGCTCACATTGTGGCAATTCCTACGATTTGAACAACTTTGGTTGGATTATCACTGCAAACGATGCCACTAAAGAGCAGCGAGGACTCTACAGATACCGCATCATTTATAATGGAGTCGCTATCAATGTCAATAACAGATAAACTATAGTCGCTATACCAACTATAAAAGAACAAAACAATGACCGACAACCCATCTTTAAAAGAGAAGACTGCGAAAGGCTTGCTTTGGGGAGCGATGAACAGCACCCTGATGCAAGTGTTGAATGCTGTGATTGGGGTGGTGTTACTTTGGTTTCTCGATCCAGACGACTATGGCATGATTGCCGTCTTGGCAATCTATTCAGCCATTGCAGCCAACTTACAAGATAGTGGCTTCATCTCTGCCCTCATCAACAAGCGCGATGCCACCCATCAAGACCTGAATGCAGTATTCTGGTTCAATATTCTGGTAAGTGCCTTGATTTATATAATACTTTGGTTTTGTGCCCCTCTCATTGCCGATTATAACAAGGAACCGCAATTGGTGGCGCTATCACGATATGCCTTTCTGGGCTTCTTCTGTGCCAGCTTCTCCATCACTCCTCGCACCATTCTGATGAAAGAACTGAGGGTGAAAGAACAAGCCATTTGCAATATCGTAGCGCTGATTATCTCAGGTGCAGTCGCCATCATCATGGCGGCCAACAAGATGGAGTTCTGGAGTATTGCTACCCAAAGCATCGTCTATGTCAGTATCGTATCGATTGGCAGTTGGTATTATTCACGATGGCGCCCATCGTTCCATATCACCTTCCGACCTATCAAGGAGATGTTTGGTTTCAGTTGCAAGATGCTCATTACAGGTATCTTCAACAACATCAATAAGTTTGCTTTCGAGAGTACGATGGGATCGTACTATCCAAAGTCCAGCATCGGTGCCTATTCACAAGCCAACAAATGGAATCAAATGGGGAGCAACACCATTATTGGCATGGTGCAAAGTGTAGCCCAACCCATGTTTGTACAAGTAGACGATGACTTGGAGCGCCAACAACGAGTTTTCCGCAAAATGCTCCGTTTCACCGCCTTCGTTACCTTCCCTTTAATGTTTGGCCTCAGCCTTGTTTCGGCCGAATTTATCGAGATTATCGCTCCTCCCCAGTGGCTGACAGCCGTACCTTTCCTACGTGTGCTTTGCATCGCTGGAGCGTTCCTTCCATTAGCGGCCCTCTACTACAATTTCATCATCAGTCGCGGCAAGTCCGATGTGTTTATGTGGAACACCATTGCCCAAAGTGCTATCATTCTGGCCAACTTGTTTGGTGTGCAGTATTTCCATCTCAATTGGTTTGGCTATAGCGGCATTATGCTGATGGTCATCAACTATGTCATCATCATCGTTGTCTGGATGTTTATCTGGCACTATTTCGTGTGGCGCGAACTGCGTCTGAACCTCACATCAGCCCTGCTCGATGTACTTCCTTTCTTCTTGGTGACCTTGTTGGCTATTATAGTCACCTACTTTGCCACATCCTCCATCACCAACAGCTACTTGTTGTTAGCTGTCCGCATTCTCATGGTAGCTATGATATATTTAGGTGTGCTGTGGTTGTTAAAAGCAGAAATTTTGCGAGAATGTATTAGTTACATCCGGAAGAAGCATGAAAGAGCGTAATCATACCTTTGATTTCCTGTGTGGCCTCTGCATCATCCGCATGATGTGCAATCATGCTATTGCCATGTGTGGACTGCGCTGGCAACAGGTAGGAGGTGTCTCCTGGTACGATTTGATGAGTTGGACTTTCTTCTTTATGTGTTTCTTTTTCTTTAAAGCAGGTTACTTCAACAAAACCGTAAGCGGAAACTCTTGGAAATACTGCAAGGATCGAGTAAAGCGCCTGTTGGTGCCCTATATCACCTGGAGCATCATTGGTGCCATCGTCTATTTTGGTATGATTGCCCTCTTCCCTCATATCTTTGTAAAAGGTAAGATGGCCAGCTTCGAGTGGTCACACCTGTGGAACACTAGTCATAGCTATGGCAATGGGCCATGTTGGTTCCTCATGTCATTCTTCACCGCCTATATTGCCATCCATTTCATCGAGAAAGTACGATATCTCCATTGGCTCATCCTCCTATTTCCTTTCGTGTCTTATTGGCTCTACACCATCGACAGCCCCTTATGGCTCAGTCTAGACAATGTATTCATGGGCATCTTCTTCTTTTTCTTGGGCAGGGTGTGGAAAGTGATAATGCAGAAACTGAGACGAACTCGCACCATCATCCTCTCCATCATCCTCATTGGGATATTCATTGCAGGTAATATCCTGTTTCATGGCGAGTACACCATGAGTACCAACAACTGGGAAGGCAACATGTGGGGAATCATTATCAACACCGTCTGCATCCTGTGCGGACTCTCTGGTCTTCTGCTAGCTCTTCCATTGCCCCGCATCCCTATCATTAACTACATCGGGCAGCACAGCATGGTCTATTTTGTTGCTCATTATCCCCTTATCTATTTCTATATCTTCACCCACCGTACAGCCCACCTGACCTACAAGTACAATTGGGGTGAATGCATTCTCCTTATCCTCTTCCTCTTCGTCGTTTGCTCTTGGTTGGTTCCTTACGTGGAGAAAGTGCCTTGGATGAGTGGCCGATGGAAGAAAAATGACTAAAAAACAGCGTGCATTGAGCGAAATACCGATTTGGGTATTTGTCAAAAAGCAGTAATTTTGCACTCGGTTATATATCACTAATCTAACAAGGAAAAAAAATGAAACAGACGGTAGTATTTGGATTGCTTCTTTTGCTGTCATTAGGTGCTAATGCTAATGGCAGAAGGGTTACATTCACGGTCAACATTACACGTCCGATGGATGCACAACCCAGCGAGTTTGTTGTTGCTCAGTCTTTGCTTACACAGGCTTATGGACTGACTACGGCTTCAGATGTAGACGATGCATTGAGATCTGGTAAATTGAATCTTGTTGCGACCTACAATACAAGTAATGGTAAGGAATCATTCTATGCCACTCGCACAGTGAGTGAAGGGTTTGGCCATTGGTTTACCAAGACGGGCTTAGCAACCAGCAAACAAACAAGCAGGGCGGTCTGTGTCTGTTTTATGGACGGAAAGTTTTATATATCGCACGACACAAGTGGAAATGTGGCAGAAAACGATCATTTCATCGTGAAAGAATCGTTTATAAGCAAAACGGTTACCGATACGATTACTTATGTGTTTGATGTAACGATTGGGGGTACGGTTGCATCAGTTACCAGTAACCAACAGGCTATCGCATTCGGACGTAAGAACTATGTAGATTCCTGGATGGTGAAACCTCAAGTGAGAATCAACGAACAAGACTGGAACCAAAGAAACTATATTCAAACGGATGCGGGCAATAGCATCACGCTGTCAGCTATCGTACCAGAGACTATCAAATCAGCAAAATATTCTTGGTTGGACGCAAAAGGTAAAACGATACGAAGCTATAAGAATACTGCTGACTTCACTCTTTCAAATGTTACTCAGGCTGATGGCGGTTTCTATACCTTGAAGACAAGAATGACGACGGAAGACGGAACCATCATCGTGAAAGACTATAACTACTTTGTAGATGTGCAGGAGCATCGTGGCGAATTCTATGATTGGGCAGCCCATACAGTGCATTTTGGTTATGATTTCCGCTCAGAATATCCTGAACTGGCTGAGCCACAGAAGGTACACACCTTCTACAAACGTACAGCTAATGGGAAGCAGGCACCTGCAAACAAATATGTTGGCAAATGGTGGTCAGCATTCTGGGGTGATAATCTCAACAAGGAAGTAGGTACTGACTCTGCTACTGTGTATGCTGCCGCCAAACGGATGGTTGATTATTTCGATCAGGAATTTGCCTATTTGCGTAACAAGATGGGTTGGCCACCCGACCTCAGTGCACGAAAAGGCTATAAGTCTATCATCTACATATTCGGCTCAGGATTGACGAACGATAACACAAGTCCTGAGGAGCAAGGGGGGTATCAAAGTGCAACGTATGCCGATGGGCAGACTTGGGCTTGTATATGGGCGTCATGGTATCCTTTCAGCCGTTTCCGTCTCGATGCTGATACTAAATGGAACGACGGAGCATACCAACGAGATGCCATGATACACGAAGGAATTCACGCAACCTTTGCTGATATGCCGGGAGTGAAAGGTTCGTCTTGGTTTCATGAGGCAGGGAACACGTGGGCTCAAAGCAAGATGGCACAACTGAAAGCAGAAGAGGCTGGCAACACCAAAGAAGATGATGACGCACGAGCTGGTTGGCTGGATTGTGGACCATTCCTGGCTCCGTTTATGCCAATAGAATGCTATTCTGGCTGGTTACAGGATGGTTCTTTCGGAGGTCCTCAGGCACAAGGTGTGAACCGATATACAAACGATGGCAAACAAATCTGTACATGGCGTAGAATTCTGGGAGGTACTCAATATGGCAATTCATTTCCAACCATTCTTTCTAGTTTTTGCGGAACAGGTAGTGTGCCTTGGATATGGCGCTATTGTGGCTATCGGGTATTGGAAGGAATCGGTGATTCCATCGGTGAGGAAGCGATGAGAAAGGTGATTCTGCAATATCGTTCACGTATGGCTATCTATGATTTCGGCTATGGTTCGAAAGCCTATCGCAACTCGGCTTCTGATGCGTTCGGACAAGCTATCGGTCCTGAGTGGGAACCTTATTACGTGAACTGCGATACATGGCGCATGACACCATACGCCAAACCGATTTTGAACGACAATAGTGGCTGGCTTGCTCCTGATACGCTCACCAACCCTGGGTGGAGTGGGGCAAACTTCATTCCTATCCATGTTGACCCTTCTGCACAGAAGGTCGTTGTGGAATTCCGTCCGGAGGACACTCATATGGAAGCTCAGCTCTGTTATCGTACGAAAGACGGGAAAGCATACTATAGCCAGCCCGTCTATTGTGGAAAGATGGAACTTGACATCTCTGACCGTCCGGCCAATGAGGTTATCATCTGTGTTGTCGCTAATACAGATTATATCTACGATGACAGCAATGGAGAATGGCAACGCTCTCATCATTGGGACTATCGTATTCGACTGAACGAAGGATGCCTGGCAGTAGCTGATAACTATCAGAAATGGTTTTTCTATGAACGTAATATAACCGATCCCACGTTCGACCCTACTAGTATTGATGGGGTGAAGCGTGAAGAGTGGAGCGTGAAGAGATTGAACAAAAAATCTATCTATAACCTACAAGGTCAACGACTCAATAATTTGCAAAAAGGTTTGAATATTGTCAACGGAAAGAAGCTATATATAAAATAAGGTGATATTTTTTATCCAATTTATTGCCTCCATAGCCGAATTTTTGTGGGTTATGGAGGTTTTTTAGAAAAAAAGTGCTATATTTGCACCGAAAACTGTAAATCGTAAACAGTAAACCGAATACAATTTAATTATGAAGTCCTTTCGTCTGTCGTCAATCATATCGTTTACCATAACACTGCTGCTCGTTGCTGTGACAGCAGATGCACAAGTTTCGAACTTCTTTGTTTCGAACATGCCGAACATCGGTAAGCTGCCTGTGAATGAGGTAACTGCGATTCAGCAGGACGAAGATGGATACATGTGGTATGGCACAAGTGATGGTCTATGTCGTGATGATGGTTATAATATCCGTGTATTACGTTCCGACTTCAACACTCCAGGAGTTCTTACACGTAACTACATCAACAACATTGCCGTCGACAACAACGGACATATATGGTTCAGTACCCGAAAAGGTATCTATATTCTTGACAAGAACACGTTTACCCCCCATCTGTTAGATATTGAGGAGTTTGCCATCAGTCCTTATGCCATTATGATTCACACGCAGGATGACCATATATGGATTGGTGGCATCAATGCTGCGTATGAGTTTGATAGCAATTGTCAGTTGGTCAAGAAACATGAGGTCAAGACAGGAATTGCAATGTTCTATGAAGATAGTCGCGGGAACCTGTTTATGGCAGTCTATGACGATGGACTTTATTGCAAACCTGCCGGAACGATGAATTTCCACATGATTGCTCCCGACTTTGTGCCCACCTGTATGACGGAGAATCTACGCTCTGATGGATACATCGTATGCCAGAATGGTCTGTTCGAAATGCAACCCGATCGGAAACTCCTTCCTGGAATGCCTGTGGCTCCTCGTTTTACGCTTTCACAATTACCTCTGCCAAAAGACGAAAACGGACAAGACGTTCACTTCTTCATTCGTGTTGAGCAAGACGACCATTTGCACTACACTTGGCTCCTATCTTATTATTATGGGCTCATCGTTTTGGACGAAGAGGGACGCCAGATAGAACTACCAGCCTTGATAAGTCAGCATAAAACTAATGCGATGAACTGCTTGTTTAAAGACAACAAAGGGCAGTTGTGGATGTCGGGATTCAACACGGGGTGTCAGGTCATCAGTTGGACGGAAGACGGCATCTCTGAGATTGACATCAATGCCTTCCAACAAAAAGCCGTTCCTGTGCCTGCTGTACTACAGATGTTCAAGGATGATGATGACATCTTCTGGATTTATCAGGACAGAAAAGGCTTGTACCTCTATAATCCTGCTACCTCGGAGGTGACACATTACTACGATAACCCTGCACTACGAGCTTTACAGCTATATCAAATCAGGTGCATTTCACCAGCTCGGTTCCCAAATGCGATATGGGCGGCGTTCTATGGCAATCGTATCATCTGTCTGCAACGTCAGGGTATGCTTTTGAAACCGATGAAATCGATAGATTTGAATAACTATACGGAGGAATCGGGCGAGATTGAATGTATGAAAGAGGATGAGAATGGTACCTTGTGGATAGGAGCAGAGCATGGATTATATCAATATAATGTAACCAATGGTGTCGTACGTCGTATTCCGCAGATTGAAGGGTTGGTGTCCGCCATTACTTTCACCAGCAACCATCAGGTGTGGTTGGCTATGAAAGACGGAGAGTTGATTCGTTATGACAAGAGCAAACTGGACCGTACGACAACAGAATTCGGTATCAATTCAATTGCAGATGCAGGCAATGGACATCTTTGGGTGGCTACATCTGACGGACGTATCAAGAACTTCGACATCCAGAACCGCACATTTGCAGACTTCACCACGAACTGTGGCATGGAGGGAGGTGTCGTGAACGATATCATTGTTGACAACCACCACAATCTGTGGGTCATATCCAATCAACAGATACGTATTTACAACCCTCAGACAAATGCACTTCACAGCATCTCAACAGCCGATGAAAACGTACATTTACAGCGCATTCTGCCACATTCCATACATTACGATCAGGCACATCAGACGATTTATTTTGGAGGTATACCTGGCATAATGGCAGTAAATACTTCAGTGATGTCGGGCGAACGTCAGGAAGATGCTTCATCTGTAGCATCTCAGGCCAAGGTATATATTACCGACATCCGTTCGGCAAACAACAGTATCTGGTTCGACTCCCTTCGCCATCAAGACAAGTTCATCCTCTATCCTGACGACAGAAATATCGAAATCAGTTTTTCAAACCTCAATATTCTGAACTCAGCTACAACTCGCTATGCTTATCGTCTGTTGGGCTTGAACGATGAGTGGATTTATCTGGTGCCAGGAAAGAACGAAGCCATCTACAGCAATTTGTCTAAGGGAAATTATACCTTCCAAGTGAAAACCATTGATGAGAACGGCATTTGGGATGAACACTTCACAGAACTACAGATCTATTGTCAGCCAGCATGGTACGAAACGATTGTGGCATACATCTGCTACGCCTTGCTTGTAATTGCAATCATCCTCTATGCCGCCTATCGTTATCAGCAACGAGTTCAGTTACGTAATGAAAAACAGATTGCAGAGCAGTTGGTACAAACCAAATTGAGCTATTTCACGAATATCTCACACGAATTGTTGACCCCACTTGCTGTCATATCGAGTATCAATGAGAGTTTCGAACCAACAGATGCTGTACAAGAGGAGAAGCGTATGATGATTAATTCGAACATTTCACGACTGAAACACTTGTTGCAGCAGATTCTTGATTTCCGCAAGGTTGAGACTGGCAACCTAAAGCTATATGTCGAACAGGGAAATCTCAGTCAGCTCATTGACCAACGTTGTAAAGAGAGTTTCATCCCGTTGGCTCAGAGCAAACAGATTCAGATCAACATTGAGAAACCCGTAAAGGATATCATTGGCTATTTCGATGTGGATAAGATTGATAAGGTGCTCTTCAATCTGGTGTCGAATGCCATCAAATATTCGAATTCTAACACCAAAGTAACGATTCGTCTGCAAATGCTCAACTCACAGACTGTGAGCGTTTCGGTAGTGGACGAAGGTTTCGGTATTGATTCACGCGATCTGCAGAAGATATTCAGTCCATTCTACATTTCTCAACCAATGGCACGAGGCCGAGGCGTCAATCTGACATCAAACGGCATCGGGTTGTCATTGACAAAAGACCTGATAGAGCTACATCATGGCTCAATCCAAGTGCAGAGTCAACGTGGACATGGTTCTACTTTCACCATCCAGTTCCCCATCAATCGTGAAGCCTATTCGTCGCTCGAAATCAAAGATAGGAAACAAGACGAGCAAATAGGTCTGCTGAAGAAGGAAATCACCCAGATGCACATCAGTCGCAATCCAGCTACCGACCTGTCGCTGCTGATTGTAGAGGATAATGTGGACATGCTGACCGCACTCGACGAATTGCTCTCGAAGCAATACCACACATTTACGGCTTCAAACGGCCGTGAGGCACTCGAGGTTGTCAAACAACATCCCGAGCTGCAGTTCGTAGTGTCCGATATCAGTATGCCCGATATGGACGGACTGACCTTGTGTCGCGAACTGAAAGGAAATATCGATACCAGCCACTTGATTATCGTGATGCTAACAGCCATGATTTCCAGTGAGAATCAGGTGGAGTCATATAATGCAGGTGCAGATGCCTATCTGCCGAAGCCATTCGAATCGAAGGTATTGAATGCCTTGCTCACCAATTTGTGGAACCAACGTCAGTTGCGTCAGCAAGCCTTCCGTCAGAATCCCGAGACTCTGTCTGCAGAACAGTTGGAGGTTTCCGACATCGACCGTGACTTTATTGAGAAAGCCATCACCATCGTTCAGCAGAACATTAGTAGCCCACAGTTAGACGTGGAGTTCCTTGCATCCGAACTCTGTATGAGTCGATCCACCCTTACTCGTAAACTACGTTCTGTCACAGGCGACACACCGCTCGACTTCATCAAGTCAGTGAAGCTGAAACATGCCTACAGGCTCTTGCAGCAACATCGCTATTCAGTCATCGAAGTTATCGAAGCAGTAGGGTATAATGACCGCCATACATTCAGTCAGTCGTTTAAAGACATGTTTGGTGTGACACCTAGCAAGGTGTGACATCAATTATCAAAAATAGAAGACAATGAAACATTATCTAAAGACATTGGAAGAAACCATTCGCCAGCAATGGGACCAAAAAGCACTCTGTGACTATAAGGGTGATTCCTTTACGTATGCCGATGTGGCAAAAAGCATCGAACTGTTTCGGATTTTCCTCTCCGAAGCCGGTATCACGAAGCGCAGTAAGATTGCCATTTGCGCACGCAACTGTGCACGTTGGGCAATGACATTCTGGGACATCAATGTCAACGAATGTGTTGTCGTTCCGCTTCTTGCCGACTTCCATCCAAGTGCTATTTCTACCTTTACACACCACTCCGACAGCGTACTGCTATTCACCGACAAGGAAATATGGGAAAAATTGAACCCCGAACAGATGTCAAACCTCAAGGCAGCCATCAATGTGAAGGACGGCACTATGCTTTGGCATCGCGATGAGACTGTAGCCGAAGCCTGGAAGAATCGTGAGAAGGCCTATACACTTCAGTATCCTACCGGAATAGCGAAGGAACAGCTGTCCTATCCTACGGATAATATGGACAAACTGGCCATTATCAACTACACATCAGGAACGACTGGTGTTCCCAAAGGAGTGATGCTCACCTATGGTGCCATTTCCGATACAGATGAATTCAGCAACAGCCATTTCCCTAATAAACCCGGAGAGACCGTTGTATCCATGCTCCCCATGGCACACATGTACGGACTGGCCATCGAGTTCATCCATCCTAATGTTGATGGTGTCACAGTTTATTTCCTTGGTAAAACACCTTCACCCTCAACGCTTCTCAAAGCGATGCAGGAAGTGAAACCCTATATGGTGGTTACAGTACCCTTAGTGATGGAGAAGGTGTATGCCAATTCTATCAAGCCGGCACTCGACAAGCAGAAATGGCTGTTAGCCATTCCTCAGGCACGAAACTTGATTTACAAGATCATTCGCAAAAAGCTAATGGCAGCATTTGGAGGTCAGGTACGCGGCTTCATCATGGGAGGTGCCGCACTGAAGCCAGAGGTTGAAGAATGCTTCAGTAAGATTCATTTGCCCTATACAGTTGGCTATGGAATGACAGAAGCCTGCCCGCTGTTAGGCTTTGAGTGGTGTTCGGAATTCGTACCTGGCTCATGCGGAAAGCCCGTCCACGACCTTCGAATCAATTCCGAAGACCCGAGGAATATTCCGGGAGAAATACAAGTACGAGGAGCTAACATGACTATTGGCTATTATAAGAATCCAGAAGCCAATGCTGCATCGTTCACTGAAGACGGATGGTTCCGTACAGGTGATCTGGGTCTTGTCGATGCGGAGAACAACATCTTCATCCGAGGTCGCATCAAGTCGATGATTCTGAACTCCTCTGGACAAAACATCTATCCCGAAGAGTTGGAAGCCGTGTTGTCGGGTTGCCCCTATGTGAGCGAATCAGTTGTAGTAGAACGCAAGGGAAAGATAGTCGCTCTCGTATATGCCGAGTTACCCGAAGACATTGACACTACCACCAAGGCAGGACTCCCCGATCTCATCCGTGCCACCGCCAACAAGTCACTTCCTTCTTATAGCAAGATAAACGAAGTAGAACTCGTTGACGTTCCCTTCGAAAAGACACCAAAGATGAGTATCAAACGCTTTTTGTATCAGTAAAACCAAACTGAAGCAGCATATCACCACTCTATGAAAAGAAATTGCCCCATGTCTCTCGACATCGGGCAATTTCTAACTACATTAACTAATCTATTAACTAATCTAACTATGAAAAACTTGATAGGTGCCATCACAAATTATCTTATTACTAACCATATCATGTAAACTCTCTTAAGTTGCTTCCTTGGATGGTAACCAACAAAGAATGTTTTTTGTTTGACGCTGCAAAATTACTCGTTTTTATCGAGAGAGAATTGCAGGAATGAAACATTAGAGGTCAAATTCGTAACAAAAGGCAATATGTTTCATATTTGATAGTATTTTCGAAAGAAATTAGACCGCTTTTCCTATGAAGGACGGACTTAATCACAACTGGCTGATGAATATCAGTAGAATGCAGATGGGGGCGAGGTAGCGGATGATGAAGCGGAAGACGGGATAATAGGGGGCGCGAAGTGTTCCCTTATTGGTGATCTCGGCACGGAGCACTTTTTCATCAACGACCCAACCCAAGAATACACATATCAGCATTCCGCCGATGGGCATAATCAGTTTGGCAACGATGAAGTCGAACAGGTCGAAGAATCCCATCCCGAATATCGTTACATCTTGCCATATTCCGAAGGAGAGCGAACAGAAAGCTCCAAGTATCAGGCAAACGATGGTGGCTCCGATGGATGCAACGGGGCGGCTGATGTGTCGTTCCTGGTAGAAATAGGCAACAATCATTTCCAACATTGATATGGAAGATGTAAGAGCTGCCATCACCAGGAGCAGATAGAAACATAGGGAGAAGATATAGGCTACGAGCGAACTGCCGAATGCCTGCTGAAACACATTTGGTAATGTAACAAAGACGAGTGAAGGACCTTGTGATGGTGCGAGTCCCGAAATAGAGAATACGGCAGGAAAGATGATGAGACCGGCACAAACGGCTACCAGCGTGTCTATTGTTGCTACTTGCAATCCGTCTTGCATCAGGTTGACGTCTTTCTTGAAGTATGTGGCGTAGGTGCAAAGACAACAAAGTCCCACGCTCAGGGAGAAAAATGCTTGTCCCATCGCGTTGAGTAGGGTCTGACCTGTTACTTTTGAGAAATCCGGGTGAAACAGAAACTGTAGTCCTGCTTCTGCACCAGGTAGCGTAAATGAACAAGCCACAAGGATTATGATAAAGATGAACAGGAGTGGCATCATGATTTTCGCGCCTCGTTCGATTCCTTTCTTGACTCCTAATGCAACGATCATGCCATTGATGACAAGAATGATGGCCATCCAAATGAGTGGGTTGAGAGGATCGGCGCAGAAGGACTGAAAGGCGGTACCGATTTCATCGGGAGTCTTACCTGCGAAACCGTCGATACCGGCTAAGAAAGCATAATACAATGTCCATCCTGCCACTACGGCATAATAGCTGAGTACGAGAAAGCCTGCAACGACAGGGATAAGTCCCATTAGCTTCCAGCCTTTCTTTCCGCCACTCATCTTGAAGAACGACTGGGTCACACTGGTCTGGCTATGACGCCCGATCACAAACTCGGATACCATAATCGGAACACCTAAAAACAACATGAATCCTATATATATTAATAGGAATGCTGCTCCACCATTATTACCCGTTTCTGTGGGGAATCGCCAAATGTTGCCTAAACCTACAGCTGAGCCGGCTGCTGCAAGTATGGCTCCTATTTTTGTGCCAAAGTTTTCCTGTTCCATATCAAACCTATTATAAAGCATCCAACAGTTCCAATAACTGCTCCTATCGTATCTGCAATTACATCCAACCATTCGCCAGACCGGCAAGTGGTGAGATAAGCCTGTACAAGTTCCAAGATACCGCCTAAGCATGAAGGAAGTACAATCATCCATAGATAGAATGATGGCGAGAGTGGCTGGTGGGCATTCTTTTGGTCTATCCACATGGCGATACTCAATGAAGCATACATCACGAAATGTACCCATTTGTCTATCAAGGGTACACCTTCCAATGGTTTGACTTCTGGAATGGGTATCGTACTCAGAATGATGATTGCCAATGCCACCAAAACGGAATACTTATATCGTCGTATCCACTTCATTCCAACTGTTATATGGATGTTTGCTTAAATACTTGTTGTAATACTTTACGTCACCTGTTACCTCCCGACCCAAGAAATCGGGTTTCTCATACTCCTCGTTCTCACTCTCCAGTTCTATCTCTGCAACGATCAGGCCTGTATTGGCGCCAGCAAACTCATCTACTTCTATGATGTGCTTGCCGCTTCTGACCAGATAACGATCTTTTACAATCTGACCTGGCAGACACATCGTCATCATCATCTTTGCATCATCTAAGGGAATCTCTGTCTCGAATTCATATCGGCTTAATCCTTGGTTTATGGACGGCCCTTTAATTGTGAGGTATGCTTTGTCGTCGCGTATCCTGATTCTCACCGTCCTGCCTGGGTCTGTAGCGAAGTAACCTTGTTCGATATGCGAATGCTGATAGGCAAGATGTTTGAATTCGCCTACTACCAAAAACTTTCTTTCGATTTCTGTATGCATGGTTCGTTGGGGTTATACAGGTGCATCTGCAAATTCCATCAGGTATGCTTTGATAAATTCATCAATCTTTCCATCCATCACGCCTGTCACATCCGATGTCTGGTAGTTGGTACGATGGTCTTTTACACGACGATCGTCAAACACATAACTGCGAATCTGACTTCCCCATTCAATCTTTTTCTTGCCCGCTTCGATTTTAGCTTGCGCTTCCATCCTTTTCTTCATGGCACGATCATAGAGTTGTGAGCGTAACAGTCTGAGGGCATTCTCACGGTTCTCTAATTGTTTGCGTGTTTCTGTATTCTCAATCAGGATTTCTTCTTCTTCGCCAGTATCAGGGTCGACATATTGGTAGCGTAACCTCACGCCAGTCTCAACTTTGTTGACATTCTGTCCACCTGCACCGCTTGAACGGAATGTATCCCAAGACAACTTGCTTTTATCAATAACCACCTCAATCGAATCGTCTACTAACGGGGTTACAAATACACTGGCAAAACTTGTCATACGTTTCCCTTGTGCATTGTATGGTGATACTCGTACCAGTCTGTGCACACCATTCTCACTCTTTAGGTAACCGTAAGCGGTGTCCCCCTCTATTTCCATTGTAACGGTCTTGATACCTGCTTCGTCACCGTCTTGGAAGTTGCTAATAGTTAGCTTGTACTGATGGGCTTCTGCCCAACGTTGATACATTCGCATCAGCATCTGTGCCCAGTCCTGTGCCTCTGTTCCCCCTGCTCCCGCATTGATTTTCAAAACAGCACTCATGCCATCAGCTTCTTGGCGTAGCATGTTACGCAACTCAAGACCTTCTATTAGCGATAAAGCAGAAGTATAGGCTTCGTCCACCTCCGCTTCAGTAATCATCTCCTCTTTGTAAAAATCGAATGCAACTTCCACTTCGTCTGTTGCCGTTTTGGCTTCTTTATATCCATCAATCCATTTTTGGATATCTTTCACCTTTTTCATCTGTGCTTCTGCATCCTTGGGATTATCCCAGAAGTCTGGAGCCTGAGTACGCAATTGCTCCTCTTCTAATTCTACCTTTTTCTCTTCAATGCCAAGATAGTGATTCAGAGCATCTACACGGTCTTTGAGCTCTTTCAGTTGTTCTATAGTTATCATAATCTACTTATTTGAGCACAAAGTTACGAAATAATTGGTATTTATAGTTTAAGATTTATAATTAATTTGTATTTTTGCAGCGTTAAATCGAAAAAACAGATGAATTATACGGATAAGACTCACGAAGCTGTGCAATTGTTGAAACAAATGGTTACAATACCCTCATTCAGTAGAGAAGAGGAAAAAGTAGCCGATTTGATTCTTCAGTTCATGCAGGCAAAAGGCTATCAGCCAACAAGAACAGGGAATAACATTTGGACCAAATGCAAGTGTTTCAACGAAGCACTTCCTACAATATTGCTTGATGCACATCTAGATACGGTGAAACCTGTCAGTGGATGGACACACGACCCATTTTCTCCAGAAGAAACGGATAGCGGGATACTTTATGGATTAGGTACAAATGATGATGGAGCGAGTCTTGTTTCGCTGATGCAAGCATTCTTTACTATCGATGAAATGGGTGGAAATCCCCAGTATAATCTTATTCTCTCTGCTTCATCCGAAGAAGAGGTGTCTGGTAAAAACGGCATTGAAAGCATCCTCTCATTATTGCCGCCAATTAGTTTCGCTATTGTTGGCGAACCCACAAATATGCAACCGGCAATTGCAGAAAAAGGATTGATGGTAATTGATGTAAACATACAAGGAGTTGCAGGCCATGCTGCCCGCAACGAAGGTGTGAATGCCATCTATAAGGCAATAGAGGATATACAGTGGATAGAAAACCATCAGTTTAAAAGGGTCTCGCCTTTGCTTGGGCCTGTTAAGACAACTGTCACCATCATCCATGCAGGAACTCAACATAATGTGGTGCCCGATAATTGTCAGTTTACTATTGATGTACGCAGCAATGAATGCTACACCAATCAAGAACTATTCGATGAAATAGCACATCATGTCAAAGGGACAGCTGTCGCACGTTCATTCCGACTCAACTCATCATACATTGATTCGGAGCATCCATTCATTGCGAAAACCATCGCTCTCGGACTGAAACCATTTGGTTCGCCTACTCTGTCCAATCAAGCTCTTCTACCTTTCCCTTCAGTAAAGATAGGCCCAGGTGAATCAGCGCGTTCTCATACTGCCGACGAATACATTAAGATTGACGAAATCGAACAAGCTATACGACTATATGTTCAACTATTACAGGCTTGATTTGTGTTAAAATATTGATTTTCGGCATTAAAATCATAAAAAAACGAAAGAAAATTGGCAAAATATTTGGCAGATTGACAGAGAATGTATAACTTTGCCGCCGATTTGAAACATCAACAAAAAGTAATATGATAAGAATCGCAAATAATTGGTGGTGGCGTGACTCAAGATTCCAAAGATCGTGAGAAGATAGCCATGTACCTAATAATTGCATCATAAGATACTGAGAGGCCTGTCGTTCTTGCGACAGGCCTCTTACTTTATTAGCGTGATAACAAATATTGTAATAACAATATAAATATGAGTAACTATCAAGTAGACAAAAACGGTTTTTATGGAGAATTCGGTGGTGCATATGTACCAGAGATTCTTTACAAGTGCGTACATGACCTTCAGGAAGCCTATCTTCCAATTATTGAGAGCGCAGAGTTTAAGGCAGAATACCATGCGTTGTTAAAGGATTATGTGGGTAGGCCCAGTCCTCTTTATTATGCTAAAAGAATGAGTGAACAGTATGGTTGCCAGCTATATCTAAAGCGTGAGGACCTGAACCATACGGGTGCCCACAAGATCAATAACACCATTGGACAGATTTTGCTGGCCAAGAAGATGGGCAAGACGCGTATCATTGCCGAGACGGGAGCAGGTCAGCACGGCGTGGCGACAGCGACGGTGTGTGCGCTGATGAACATGAAGTGCGAAGTGTTTATGGGCGCAACGGACGTGGAGCGCCAGCACACGAATGTGGAAAGGATGAAGATGCTGGGTGCCGAGGTGCATCCCGTAAGGACGGGTAACATGACGCTGAGCGATGCCTGCAGCGAGGCCATCCGCGACTGGTGCTGTCATCCCAGCGACACGTTCTATATTGTCGGTTCGACGATGGGACCGCATCCGTATCCCGATCTCGTGGCACGGATGCAGAGCGTCATCTCGGAGGAGATCAAATGGCAGTTGGAAGAAAAGATCGGGCGCGACTATCCTGACTACTTGATAGCCTGCATCGGCGGCGGAAGTAATGCCGCAGGTACCATCTACCACTATATGGATGACGACCGTGTGAAAATCGTGTTGGCTGAGGCTGGCGGCCACGGCTGGGATACGGACTATACGGCAGCGACGATTCATCGTGGCACGACGGGTATCCTGCATGGTGCGAAGATGCTCGTGATGCAGGACGAAGACGGCCAGATTCAGGAGGCCTTTACCATCTCGGCAGGTTTGGATTATCCTGGTGTGGGTCCGATGCATTGCAACATGGCGAAGCAAGGTCGTACGCAGGTGCTGAGCATCAATGACGACGAGGCTATCTATGGCGGTTACGAGTTGACGCGCATGGAGGGTATCATCCCCGCTATCGAGAGTGCCCACGCCATTGCAGCCCTGAAGAAGCTGACGTTTAAGAAGGACGACGTGGTGGTGCTCACCGTCAGCGGTCGCGGCGACAAGGACGTAGAGACGTATTTGAAGAACAAACAAATGGCAAAAGAATACGGGGAGTTTTAATTGAACATTGAACATTGACCATTGAACATTGACAATTATGAATACATTCAAATATACGACAACAAGCAAGACCATTCTGGCGGATTTGTACACGCCGGTGGGAGTGTATATGCGATTGCGCGACCTGTATCCGCAGAGTGCACTGATGGAGAGTTCGGACTATCACGACGCCAACAACTCGCGAAGTTTTATCGGCATCAACCCCATTGCCAGCGTGGCTATCGGGCACGGCATTGCTACCGTTACCTATCCTGACGGGACGACCTTCCAGCACGAGGTGAACAAAGATTACCGCTCGGATAAGGCCATACATGCCCTCATCGATAACATTCAGGTGGAGGGTGATGATGCGGACGTATGCGGACTCTTCGGTTACACGTCGTTCAATGCTGTGCGCTATTTCGAGGATATCGCCGTGAAGGACGAGACGCAGGCAAAGAACGATGCCCCCGACGTGCTCTATATATTATATAAGGTGGTGATCGTGTTCGACCATCATAACAACATGCTGAAAGTTGTGACGCTGGGCGACGCTGCAGACATCGATGCCGTGCTGAAGGCGATGAACAAGGCGAATGTTCAGGCGTACGACTTCCATCCCGTGGGTGATGTGCGTTCGACACTGACGGACGACGAGCACCGTGCAAACATCCGCCGAGGTATTGCCCACTGTCTGCGTGGCGACGTGTTCCAGATAGTGCTCTCGCGTCGTTTTATCCAGAAGTACGAGGGTGACGACTTCAAACTTTACCGTGCGCTAAGGAGCATCAATCCCAGCCCGTATTTGTTCTACTTCGACTTTGGCGGATTCAGGATTTTTGGTTCATCACCTGAGACCCACTGCCGCATCATTAGAGGTGAGAGGTTAGAGGTGAGAGGTGAGAGAAATGCCTGCTATAGAGCCTATATCGACCCGATTGCGGGCACGACTAAGCGTACAGGCGATGCCGAGGCCGACCGCAAGGGGGCCGAGTATCTGCGCAACGACCCGAAGGAGAATGCCGAGCACGTGATGCTTGTAGATCTCGCCCGTAATGACCTGAGCCGCAACTGTCACGGTGTGAAGGTTGATTTCTATAAGGACCTGCAGTACTATAGTCACGTTATTCACCTCGTTTCTCGTGTGTCTGGAACGTTGGACGAGGGTGCCGACCCCATCAAAGCATTTATCGACACCTTCCCTGCAGGTACGCTCAGCGGTGCGCCGAAGGTTCGCGCCATGCAGCTGATTTCTGAGTACGAGCCGCACAACCGCGGTGCATACGGTGGTTGCATCGGCATCATCGGACTGGACGGAAGCCTGAATCAGGCCATCACCATCCGCACGTTTGTCTCGCGAAACGGCGAGTTGTGGTTCCAGGCTGGCGGCGGCATCGTGGCCAAGAGCGACGTGGAATATGAATTACAGGAAGTGAACAACAAACTCGGTGCCCTGCGTAAGGCTATCGAAAAAGCAGAAGCACTTTAAACGAACACGGATTAAACTGATTTTACGGATATGAAGATTGTTATTATCGATAATTACGACTCGTTTACCTATAACCTGAGTCATTTGGTGAAAGAGCTGGGCGCGGAGGTCACCGTGGTGCGCAACGACCAGTTTGAACTCGAAGACCTGGAGCAGTTCAGTAAGATTATCCTGAGCCCAGGTCCTGGCATTCCCTCTGAGGCAGGGCTGCTGTTGGATGTGATTAAGACCTATGCCGGTAAGAAACCCATCCTTGGCGTCTGTCTGGGTCATCAGGCCATTGGCGAGGCGTTTGGTGCAAAGCTCGAGAACCTGAGCGACGTTTTCCACGGAGTGGCGACGCCCTGCCACATCATTGCCGACGACCCCATCTTCAGCGGCATCGAGCGCGACATCACCATCGGACGCTACCACTCGTGGGTGGTTTCTCGTGAGGGATTGCCCGATTGCATAGAGGTGACCGCTGTCTCAGACGAAGGCCAGATCATGGCCCTGCGTCATCGTGAATTGAACGTCCGCGGCATCCAGTTCCACCCCGAGAGTGTGCTGACCCCCGACGGCAGAAAGATGCTGCAAAACTGGATGTTTCTGTAACATTGAACATTGAACATTGAACTTTAAATAATATGGCACAGACAATGAAAGACATCCTGAACAGGATGCTGAACCACGAGGAGCTGTCTCGTGAAGAAATGAAGAATATTCTGATTGGTATCACACAAAGTGAATTCCCCAACGAACAGATTACCGCCCTGCTGACAGCCCTGCAAATGCGCGGTGTTACGGTTGACGAACTGCTGGGTTTCCGCGATGGTATTCTGGAAACCGGCGTTCCCGCTATCCTCAATGCCGACCGTTATATTGATGTGGTAGGTACGGGTGGCGACCGCAAGAATACGTTTAATATTTCGACTACCAGTTGCTTTGTGATTGCTGGTGCAGGCTATAAGGTCGCCAAGCATGGTAACTATGCCGCCACCAGCGTCAGCGGTGCCTCGAACGTCATTGCCCATCACGGCATCAAGTTTACGGATGATATCGACAAGCTAAACCGTTCGTTGAACGAGGCAGGTATCGTCTATCTGCACGCGCAGCTCTTCGCCAAGGCCATGAAGTTCGTCGGTCCCATCCGAAAGGCGCTGCAGTTCCCCACTATCTTCAATCTGCTGGGACCGTTGGTTAACCCCAGTCAGCCACAGTGTCAGCTGTTGGGCGTCGCCAATCTCGATCAGATGCGCCTCTATAATCAGGTGTACCAGAAGATTGGTATCGACTACGGTATCGTGAATAGCATCGACGGCTACGACGAGATTTCGCTCACTGGCGATTTCAAGGTGACAACGAAGGATTACGAGCGCATCTTCTCGCCCAAGGACCTCGGTTTCGACATCGCCAAGCCCGAAGAACTCGTCGGCGGTGCTACGGAAGAGGAGGCCGCACAGATCTTTGATTCTGTATTGGAGAACCGCGCCCTGCCTGCCCAGAAGAATATTGTGCTGGCTAATGCTGCCTTCGGTATTCAGGTGCTGGAGAAGGGTCAGAAGAGCATCGAGGAGTGCGTGGAGATTGCCCGCGAGAGCATCGACAGCGGCAATGCCCTGAAGACCTTCAAGAAGTTTGTTGAACTGAATAGTTGATTCGTAATAACGTGATAACGGAATTACGGTATAACGTAATAACGAAGATTATGCAAGATATTCTAAAGGAAATCGTTGCCCACAAGCATCTGGAGCTGGAGCAGCTTTGCGCCAAGAAGGCTTCTTTGCGTGAGGCATTGCTCCAAAGCAAGAGCGGCATTATCGCTGAGTTCAAGCGCAAGTCGCCCTCGAAGGGTTGGATCAAAGAAGAGGGTAGGGCCGACATCATTCCGCTGTCGTATCAGCAGAATGGTGCAGCAGCACTGAGCATCCTGACCGATGAGCACTACTTCGGCGGTTCGGACGACTTCATCCGCACGGCCCGTCAGAGCGGCGTCACGCTACCCATATTATATAAGAACTTCGTCATTGATGAAGCACAGCTCTATGCCGCCGCCCTGTGTGGGGCTTCAGCCGTGTTGCTCATCGCCGCTTGCCTCTCGAAGCAAGAGTGCAAACGCCTGTTGGACAAAGCCCACGAACTGGGTCTCGAAGTGCTCCTTGAGATGCACTCCGAGCCGGAACTGGAATACGCGGAACTCGGCCCCGACCTCTGTGGCATCAACAACCGCAACCTTGGTTCGTTCGTCACGGACGTGGAGAATAGTTTCCGTCTTGCCGAGCTTTTGCCCAATGATGCTGTCAAGGTCAGCGAGAGCGGCATTTCGAACCCTGATACGGTGAAGGCGCTGCAGCAAGCCGGTTTCCGAGGTTTCCTCATCGGTGAGAACTTTATGAAGACTGCCGACCCAGGTCAGGCTCTTAACGAATTCATTTCACAATTATGAATTATGCATTATGAATTGTGAATTAATAAAGGTCTGTGGCATGCGCGATGCGGAGAACATCCGCGAGATTGAGAGGGCAATAGCCAACTCTTCACTCTTCACTCTTCACTCTTTCTGATGGGCTTTATTTTCTGGCCGAAGTCGAGTCGTTATGTCAGTGAGCGTCCGGCCTATCTGCCAACAAAATGCAAGCGCGTCGGGGTGTTTGTCGATGAGGATCTCGAGACGGTCAGGAGAATCGCAGATGACTATGCCCTCGACTTCATCCAGTTGCATGGTCATGAGTCAGCCGATTACTGTGCTCAGTTAAAAGGGCTCAAACTCATCAAGGCCATCAGTGTGAGTGGACAGGATGATATTGCGACATACAAGACTTACGAGGGGCATGTGGATTATTTCCTTTTCGATACTAAATGCCCTTCCGTGGGTGGTAGCGGCCAGCAGTTCGACTGGAGCGTGCTCTCAGCCTATGATGGCAACACACCGTTTCTCCTCAGTGGTGGCATCGGCCCCGACGACGCAGAGGTTCTTACCTCTCACTTCTCACCTCTTACCTCTAAAAAGTGTGTCGGCATCGACCTTAACTCTCGCTTCGAACAGGCCCCCGGCCTTAAAGACATCAACAAATTAAAAGACTTTTTAAACGCATTGAACAATGAACAAGATTAATTCCCTTTTCGCTAATAGTAAGGACAAGAAGCTCCTTTCCTTATATTTCTGTGCTGGTTGTCCTTCGCTTGAAGGTACTGCCGATGTGATTCTCACGATGCAGCGTCGCGGTATCGCCATGATTGAAGTGGGTATTCCCTTCAGCGACCCATTGGCTGATGGTCCAGTCATCCAAAGTGCCGCAACGCAGGCTTTAAAGAACGGCATGAATCTGAAGACGCTTTTTGCTCAGTTGAAGGCCATCAAGGATCAGGTAGAGATTCCCCTTGTGCTGATGGGTTATCTCAATCCCATTCTGCATTACGGCATTGAGGACTTTTGTAAGAGTTGCGTTGAGGCTGGCGTCAGTGGTGCCATCATTCCCGACCTGCCCTTCGATGACTACCTGAACATCGTGAAACCCGTCGCTGACAAGTACGACCTGCGCATCATCATGCTGATCACCCCTGAGACCAGCGAGGAGCGCATCCGTTTCATCGACGACCACACCGATGGCTTCATCTATATGGTTTCGTCTGCCTCCATCACAGGCACTCAGAAGAGTTTCGACGATCAGAAGCAGGAGTATTTCCGTCGCATCAATGCGATGAACCTGCGCAATCCGCGCATGATTGGCTTTGGCATTTCGAATGCCCAGACTCTCAAGGCTGCACAGGACAATGCCGCTGGTGCTATTATCGGTTCGAAGTTCGTCACGCTCCTTAACGAAAACGAGGGCAACGCTGACGCTGCCCTCGATAGCCTGTTTAAGGCTTTAGGATATTGATAAGCATTACTGCTTGTAGTTCTCCAGCACTTCGGCATTCATACAGTGAATGTAGTTCTGATGACGTGCTACTTCGCTTTCTGCATGGTTCACGAAAATAACAAGACTCTTAGTGAAGAGTTCTGCATTACGCATAGTGTCTTGGAGTACGAGGAGTGACATAATAGTATAGGCTGTCATTTCATAGAGCTTACGAGCAGAAAAATCAAGAACATCCTGATTCTCTTGTGCCTTTACGTAATCAATGCATTCTTCTAGCTTTTGTGCCATTGCTTCGATGCGTGCCACATAATTGCTATAAGCAGCGACTGCAGGATTAGCCTTCACTTCAGCAATCATATCGTTGATGACAGAAGTGTATGTGCCATTCGTCACATAGCGGATAGCAGCTACGGTCTGCAACTGAGTTGTTCCTTCGTAGATGCTGGTGATACGAGCGTCGCGATAGATACGCTGACACTTGTACTCAAGCATGAAACCTGAACCGCCATGTACCTGGATAGCATCGTAAGAGCTCTGGTTGGCAAACTCACTGTTCATACCCTTTGCGAGTGGGGTGAAGGCGTCAGCCAGACGGCTGAACTGCTTCAGTTCCTTACGCTCCTCTGGAGTGAGCTGACGTTCGCGAGCGATATCCTCTAATGCCTTGTAGATGTCCACATAACGAGCTGTCTGATAGAGCAAACTACGTCCTGCGTCCAACTTAGCCTTGATGGTAGCAATCATGTCGTACACAGCAGGGAAGTTGATGATTTCCTTACCGAACTGCTTACGATCCTGTGCATATGCAAGTGCCTCCTCGTATGCTGCCTGCTCGATACCTACAGACTGAGCTGCGATACCCAGACGTGCACCGTTCATGAGCGACATCACGTACTTGATAAGACCCAATTTGCGGTCGCCACAGAGTTCTGCCTTAGCGTTCTTATAAGTAAGCTCACATGTTGGGCTTCCGTGAATACCCATCTTGTTCTCGATACGACGAACATTCACACCACCGTTGCGCTTGTCGTAGATGAACATAGAGAGTCCACGTCCGTCGCGTGTACCTTCTTCACTACGTGCAAGCACGAGGTGGATATCGGAGTCACCATTGGTGATGAAACGCTTCACGCCATTCAGGCGCCAGCAGTCCTCTTTCTCGTCGTAAGTAGCTTTGAGCATTACTGACTGGAGGTCACTACCTGCATCTGGTTCGGTGAGGTCCATTGACATAGTTTCACCTGCACACACGCGAGGAATGTATTTCTTGCGCTGCTCTTCGTTGCCGAAACAATAGAGTGTTTCTATACAGTCCTGCAATGACCAGATGTTCTCAAAACCAGCATCGCCTGCACTAACGATTTCATTAGCTGCCGTATAGACACTGACTGGAAGGTTGAGACCTTCGTAGCGACGAGGCATGGTCATACCATTAAGGCCAGCCTTGCGTGTAGCATCAAGATTCTCGTACGTCTTCGCTGCATAGCGTACACGGCCGTTCTCACAATGAGGACCTTCAGCATCTACATCTTCAGCATTAGGAGCAATCACGTTGGCATTGATGTCACCTACAACCTCCAAAACCTTGTCGTAACTATCCATAGCGTCTTCGAAGTCCTCTGGGGCATAATCGTACTTTCCTTTGTCCTCGAAGTTGCGTTCTTTAAGTTCCACGATGCGCTGCATCATTGGGTGTTCCATGTGGAACTTAATCTCAGGTATATCAGTATATGAATTAGCCATATTTCTTACTTGTTATTCTGTTTGTAATACTTGATGAGTTTTGGCAACACGTCTTCAAGGTTGCCGTTGATGTTATAGTCAGCAATCTGGTTGATTGGTGCGTTAGGATCGTTGTTGATAGAGATGATGATACCTGATTCCTTCATACCGGCAATATGCTGGATGGCACCACTGATGCCACATGCGATATATACCTTTGGACGTACGGTAACACCAGTCTGACCAATCTGACGATCGTGGTCAATCCAACCTGCATCGACAGCTGCACGGCTGGCACCTACCTCTGCGTGGATTTCCTTAGCAAGCTTGAACAGAAGATCGAAACCTTCCTTGCTTCCAACGCCGTAACCACCGGCTACGATGATGCTTGCACCTTTGAGGTTGTGCTTTGCAGCTTCAACATGACGGTCGAGCACCTTAACGATATAATCGCTCTCAGGCACATACTTGCCTACTTCGTGGTTTACCACTTCTCCCTTATAGTTCTCATCGAGAATCTCACGCTTCATCACACCATCACGAACGGTTGCCATTTGTGGACGATGTTCTGGGTTGACGATGGTGGCAATGATAGAACCTCCGAAAGCCGGACGAATCTGCATCAACTGCTTCTCGTAGTGCCTGTCTACAAACTCTTCACCAACCTTCACCTTCATGTCGAAATCGTCAATCTCAAGCTGAGTACAGTCGGCTGTCAAACCTGAATGCAAAGCTGATGAAACACGAGGACCGAGGTCACGACCGATGACGGTAGCACCCAGCAGACAGATCTGAGGTTGCTCTTCCTTGAACAGATTAACCACAGCATCCTGGTGAGGGAGCGAGGTGTAAGGGAAGAGACGAGCATCATCGAAGATATGCACACGGTCAACACCGTATGGGTACAACTCTTCTTCGATACCTTTGAGACCACTTCCGATGCAAACACATTCAAGTTTCACACCGAGTTCGTTAGCGAGCTTGCGACCCTTGGTACAGAGTTCCAGGCTCACGTCGGCTATTTTGTTCTGTTCGCCGATTTCTATATATACAAATACGCTGTTCATACTATCCAATCGTGTTGCTTTCAATTAATTCCTTCATTAAGTTGTTGATATCCTCATCGCTACCTGTTAGGCTCTTCGATTCCTTTGCCTTGAACACGATGCTCTTGACAGCCTTTACGTTGGTAGGACTACCTGCCTTACCAATCTGTGCTGGGTCGGCATCGATGTCGGCTGCTCCCCAAGTGGTGAACTCAGCCTTCTTGTTAGCCATCACACGTTTTACGTTGCGGCTACGGCAAGGAGCGGCACTGCCATTCACGGTCACTACGATAGGCAGCGGAGCCTCAACGGTCTCTACGCCTCCGTCGATATGACGGCGAGCCACGATTTTCTCTTTCGTACACTCAAGAATCTCTTCTGTATAAGTGATTTGTGTCAGTCCTAACTTCTCTGCTACCTGGGGACCTACCTGAGCGGTATCTCCATCGATAGCCTGACGACCACAAAGGATAATGTCATATTCGCCCACCTTCTTGATGGCCTGAGCCAATGTGTAGCTGGTAGCCAATGTGTCGGCACCTCCCAACGCACGGTCGGTCAACAAGATTCCTTTGTCGGCACCACGATACAGACCTTCACGCAACACTTCGGCTGCTTTCGGAAGTCCCATCGTGAGCATAGTGATGGTAGAACCAGGATTTTGTTCCTTCAAACGGATAGCCTGCTCCAATGCGTTCAGATCCTCTGGATTGAACACTGCAGGGAGGGCAGCACGATTCACGGTTCCCTCGGGTGTCATAGCTTCAGGGCCTACATTACGCGTGTCGGGCACCTGCTTTGCTAATACAATAATTTTAAGCATAATCTTATTTTCTATTTGACAATTTACTATTTACTATTATTTTTACATTTTATATTTTTTGCATTTTTACATTTTTCATGTTGCAAAGGTACGAAAAAAGTGCCAAGTGGGGGGCGCAAAGCCCTTGGTTTTTGCACATAATATAAGATAAGGTGTAGTAATTGTCGCCTTTCCCTTTACTTTATTCTTTGAAAATTGCACATTAGGGCGAGAAAAGCGCAAAAGGTTAGAGCGTATAAGTCTGACGTATTCGTTTGGCATCACAGCAGAGCATACCACGATACTGCATGTCGAAAATTGCCGTCACTTGTGCCTGATCGGTCAATAGCTTCCATGCATCCTTGTTTGACTCTCGAATATCGTCCACCACCAATACTGACCCATCTGAAAGGTTCATAGGAATGGCGGAAAGGGGAGCAGAAGGGGCGATGTAGTATAAGAGTGAAGAGTTAAGAGTTGAGAGTTGAGAGTTGAAAGTTGACAAGTGGGCATAGAGATAATCTCTTGTGGTTTCATTTGCATTACCTACAATCTTCACCTCCTGTGGCTTGAAATGGTTCACAATCCTGAACAGCTGCTCATTGCGTTTCCGCTCCGTCTTACTGCACTGAGGATACTTCTCTCGCAGTTCGTCGTAGGCATAATAGCGTAGAGGCTCAAACAGCACATTGCGCACTAAAGAATAAGCCCAAGGTGACTGAATGCCAAAACCATATCGATGCAAAAAACGCTGTATCATCATCTCATTTACTATTTAACTATTTACCATTTACCATTGAACTTCATTTTTGCATTTTTACATTTTACATTGGCCTTTGGCCAAAACTTTTCTTGCTTTCTGCTCGTCAATTGCCAACTGCCGAATCAATGCTTCTGGTGACTCGAACTTCTGTTCTGGTCGCAGGAAATCGATAAATCGTAGGGTGATATGTTCGCTATAGATGTTGCCATCGAAATCGAAGAGGTTGACCTCGATGGTTCGTCTGTTTCCGTTGAACGTAGGTCGCCAACCGATATTGAGCATACCATTATACAATGGAGGGTTTCTTTTTCCCTCTCCTTGGGGGAGGGTTAGGGAGGGGTTCAGCGCTGCTTGTACCGCATAGACGCCATCACAAGGAATCAGTTTCTCTGTCGGTACCTCGATGTTGGCAGTAGGATAGCCCAACTTACGGCCGACCTTGAACCCATTGACAACCACTCCGTCGATGAAATAATCGTAGCCCAACAGTTTGCGACTATCGGCAATGCGTCCCTGAAGTAGAGTCTCGCGAATGAGCGATGAACTGACGGTAATGAAATCCTCCTCGTAGGCCTGTGCCTGCACCACTCGGATGCCCAATTTCTCCCCATAGCGTACATAGTCCTCGAATCCCTCCTCACGATTATGTCCGAATCGATGGTCATAGCCTATCACCAGTACACCCACATCCATTGTTTGCTTCAACACCTTATCCATAAATACGTAGGCACTCATCTTGACCATTTCGGGCGTGAAATGCAACATCTTTACATCCTCAATGCCTACTTGATGAAGCAATAGGGTCTTCTCTGTTTGTGTTGTCAGCAGTTGCATTGATAGCTCACGACCTTTCGTTTGTTCTACTACCATTCGTGGTGCACAGTCGAAGGTGACACACATCGCAGTGCCTCCCACCTTCTTTGCCTCCTCCATCACCTGATGCAGCAGAAACTGGTGACCTTTGTGTACCCCGTCGAAGAAACCTATCGTTGCTACTTTCATCATCAAAATATTATTTGTGCCGCAAAGTTAGCAAAATAATTCATAATTCACAATTCATAATTCATAATTTATAGAAAAATAGTAAATAGTAAATGGTTAAATGGTAATTATTTTGTATCTTTGCAGACGAATAATCTACATCCATAGAAACAATGAGAAGGGCAAATTTATTACTCGTCGTGCTTTGCTTGGCTAGTGCGGCATTTGCAAAGAAAGGAGATTGGGTCACAATAAAGAATGGTGACCTATGGTATGATACCGAAGGTAATGTGGTGCAAGCTCATGGTGCAGGCTTTCTGCTGGTGGGCGACACCTGGTATATGATTGGCGAAGATCGCAGTCGCTCCTGGAACCCCGATGTCAACATGTATTCATCGAAGGACCTGCAGACTTGGAAGTTCGAGGGAAAAATCATCGAGAACGGAGTGACCCATAGCGACTTAGGCCGCAGCCGCTTTATCGAGCGTCCCAAACTGATGTATTGCAAGAAGACAAAGCAGTTTGTGGTATGGTGCCATTGGGAAGGCAGCAACTACGGAGCCAGCGAGGCAGGTGTGTTCTATGCCGATAAGGTGACAGGCCCTTATCACTTCAAAGCAGGCGAACGTCCTCTTGGTATCAAGAGCCGCGACTGTAATGTGTTTGTTGAAGACGACGGCACCGCATGGTTCATCTCCACCATCGAGGAGAACCAACATCTGGGTTTCTTCCGATTGGCTGACGACTACCTCAGTGCTGTGGAATGTACCCAGCTGTTCAAACGTCAGGCTCGTGAAGCACCCGCCATCGTGAAGGTCGATGGCATCTATTACATGCTTTCAAGTGCTTGTACAGGATGGAATCCCAATCAGTGCAAACTCTCATGGTCAAAGAATATGACAGAAGGATGGAGTCAGTTGGAGGACATCGGCGACCGTATTGCCTACGACACCCAGGCAGCCTCAATCCTCACTATCAAAGGAACAAAAACGACCACCTACCTCTATGTGGGCGATCGTTGGATGGATCCCGACCTGCCTCGCTCCAAGACCATCATCTTCCCCATCACGTTTAAAGATGGCAAATGCGACTTCACCTATCGTGATCAGTTCGAAATCAATTTCAAGACAGGTGAGTGGAGAGAAGTCAAGAAGCAATAGGCATCAATGCCAAGTCTCCCACGGATTACAATTATTCCCACGTAGGGGAAAGATCTTTCCCAAGTAAGGGAAAAAGTTTTCCCCCTTATGGGAAAAAAGCTTATGCCGTAACTTTTATACAAGAAGGAGGAAGTGCCGAAATGACACATCCTCCTTTTCTGTCTTGAACCTTTCTTTGCTTACTTCTCTGTCATCTTTTGTATGTCTTCCATCTTGAAGGTGCCAGAGAAGATGATGACGGAGGTTTCGTTATTTTCGTCTGTGGACATGAGGATGACGGATTGTTTCTTGCCGTCCTTGAAGTATATCTTCACTTTGCTGTTGTCTTCGTCCACCTGCATCAGTATGTCGTATTTCTCACGTTTCACCACGTCTGCCACCTCTGTCTTGAGTTTGGCACGGGCGGCTTTGTTGTCTGTGGTAATGATTTGGATAGCATTGAGTTTGGTGAATGCCCCTTTCATATCCATCCCTGGGACGGATGGTGTGGTGAGGTTCTTTGCCAGAGACAGCATCGCTTTGGAGATGTAGACATAGGTCACATTCTTCATGTCGGCATACTTCTCGAATTCTTCCACTTGGGCGTGGAGGCTGAAGCTTGTTGTCAGAAGTGCTAGTATCAGCACGAACTTATGGAATAATTTATAATTCATAATGCATAATTCATAATTAGTTACTTTCAATTAATTGCTTGTTCATATTGTGCAAGTCCTTTGTTGAGGTTGGTTGCTAGCAATTGTAATGCTTTCTGTGCTTCCAAACTGGCTGTCTCAGGATCGTCGTAGGTATCGATGGTTCCTTTGTTCGTAGGAGCGAGGGCAAAGTACAGTCCTATGCCGCAGACAAGGAGGAAGGAGGCGGCCAATGAGAACCTCCCCCAACCCCTCCCAAGGAGGGGAGTTTTGTGGGCATGCTTCTCGGTTAGAGTGGGTCGTGCCCACTCATCTATCTTGGCTTCGAGTCGCTCTTCCAATCCTTCTGGAATGGGAATGCGCTCAAGAGCCCCCTTTAACTCCCCCTCAAGGGGGAGGATATTGATGTCCAGATTATTGATGTCTATTTTTTCCATAGGTTGATGATTGTTTGCTTTGCTCTTGAAATGATTACTCTGATATTGCCATTTGAGAGGCCTGTGTCTTGTTCGATTTCCTCGTAGGTTCTGTCCTCGATGATATGGGCTTGCATCACCTGCCGTTGCTTGTCTGGCAGTTTGTTGATGAGGGACTGAAGCTCTGCATGATCTCCTGAGACCCCCTCCGGCTCCCCCTCTATGGGGAGAGGTATGGAATGCGGGTCAATATCTACTGTTTCAATCCGCTTCAGTCGCCGCTGGTCTCGGTAGAGATTTCGCATCAGGGTGATAAGATAAGCAGCCCCCTCCGACTCCCCCTGGGGGAAATCAATGCTGTCACGCTTTGTCCATAGCTTCAGATAGGTATCTTGAAGCAAGTCCTCTGCGTCCTGCTGATTGCCTGTGAGGTGATAGGCCACCCGATAGAGCAATCTGTGGTAGGGCATAAACCGCTGCTTAAACTCCTGAGCTGTCATCAATTACTTAGTTTCCTTATCTGAACGAGAGAATTCAATCACTACTTTCTTGTCGGTATTGGGATATTTCTCCTTTACAGCACCACCTACAATCCAACTTTCTACATTAAAATGAATGTCATTTGCTTCCATGTACTTGGCAGCGTCTTCTGTTGAATGGAGGTCTGGATATTCCTTACCATTGATGACGATAAGCACATTCCCTTTCTTTACTTCCTCCAGCACATCTCCCATTTCTACCACTTCACCATCGTCGTCATCGAATTCTGTGACAACCGCACCATCGGCCATCAGCGCCTTTGTCATGAGATCCCTATCTATCTTTGTATCGATATGTGATAAGGCAACCGTATTCAGCCATTCAAGTCGCACCAACAGGTCACTTACGGTTTTTCCTTTCACTTTGCCATAGCATCGTACTTTGACTGAGGGAGGATTCATCACTTCTGCAAGCATATTCTTTATAATATTCTTGCTTTCATCATAACTTGTGTTTTTGTTTGCCGTAAACAAAAGTTCGTACCCTTTGAGTGCCTTGATGTCCTGTTCGATTTGAGCCAACTGCTCCTCGTCCAGATTCTGCATCTGCACCTGCTCGCTCTTCTTGAAGTTCTTCTTCATTTTGGCATTTTCTTCGGGTGTTAAGTCAGAATCATGTTGCTTAAGACTCTCTTCAGTCGTATTCAAGTATTCCGCTCCAGGGAATGCCTTGTATTTCTCAATGAGTTTGGCAGCAGTCTGAGCCATCGCACAACTCGCTGCACCTATGAGAAGTATTGCTAATAATGTTCGTCTCATATTCGTTTTGTTTTTTAGATTGCACCTCCTCCTTGCATTGCACCTTGAAGCAAACCACCTAAGTTGAATGCGCCTTTCAGTACAACGAAAAATGTTTCATCTTTTTCTTCGACCAAAAGGGCAGAAGTATTGATGTCGCCATTTTTCGCATGGTAAATCTTTACCTTCGGGTAATCATTACCAGTTATATCAAACAACGACTGGAGGTCATTGGATTTGATAAAGCTCTGAGCAGCGTTCTTTATTTTCTTAGCTAAACGCTTCGAAGCATCCGTCTTAATGACATACACTTCGTCCAGCATATTAAGGATTTCTCCTTTTGCATCTTTGATAATAGAGTTGTCGCCTACATCGATACTACCTTTGTTTTCAGCAAGGTTTGTCAGTGCAGCTTTGTCGAAATGCAAATATTCTACACCCTTCAATTCCGATAGTGCCTCCAGTTGTTTGCTTTGTGCCCATAGGCTACCTGCCATCAAGGCACATGTGATGATGAATACCAATCTTTTCATAATTCAATTTTTTAAAATTAAACATTTTCCTCGAACGTTCTAATGGTACAAACGAGGTTTGGGGAGGAAATGTTACAAAGAAAGGCGATTTTTTTTCATATACAATAATATTTCGCCCCGATGGAGCTGTTGCTATTGTGGGATTATCCCTAAAATAGGGTTAACACCCTATCCTTTATTTTGTCGCCCCATTGGGGCTTTGTAACGCTAACAGATGCCAAGATGAGATGTTATTGTGCCGCATTTTAGCCCCAAAGGGGCGATATATCTCAGGATAGGGCAAAAGCCCTATCTACTATGGAGTCTCCTCTCTCTAGCCCCAAGGGGGCGACATAATATAATCTTAATCCCACATGTATTTCTCATCATAACCAATTCCATATGCATCTAGCAATTGCTTGTATTCCTCTTGGAACGTTTTCTTGTGATGATGCGTTTCTTGGTTCTCTATATAATCCACAACCTTTTGTACCTGCGATTGACTCACACTAAATGCACCATACCCATCTTGCCAGCCAAAATGACTCAAATAACTATTGTGTTCGTTTATCCATTTAGAGGAGTTACTTTTCAAAAGTCTCACAATATTTGCCAACGTATTTGTCTTGAATAAAACAAAAAGAAGATGAACATGATTTGCAATTCCACCTACACTTATAGCAGAACAATTATTGTTGTTGAGTATTTGGGCTAAATAAGCATGAATCTCTTTGAGACGGGCTTTTGGTATAGTATCTGTCCTGCCTTTTGTGGAAAACACAAGATGGATGTAAACTTTGGATAAGGATTGTGGCATGATGTAATAATATGTCGCCCCGTTGGGGCTATGGATTTATATATCTCTATAATAGGGTTGATACCCTATCCTTTATTATATCGCCCCTTTGGGGCTTTGTAACACAAACAGATGCCGAGGCGCGATATTATTGTGCCACCTCTATAGCCCCTTTGGGGCTACTTGCCTTAAATGCCATCGCATAGAGTTTCATCTGTTTCAACATGGCAAGGAGGCCATTGGAACGAGTTGGCGACAGGTGTTCTGTAAGGCCGATATCATTGATGAAATGCAGGTCGGCATTGAGTATCTCATCAGGTGTATGGTCGGATAGTACGCGTATTAACAGGGTGACGATACCCTTCACGATAAGGGCATCGCTCTCTGCCTGGAAATGTACTTTTCCATCGATATAGTCTGCCTGCAACCACACCCGACTCTGACATCCGTCAATCAAGTTCTGGGGTGTCTTATATTGCTCTGGGAGTGGCTCCTGCTCACTTCCAAGGTCAATCAGTAACTGATATTTGTCCATCCAGTCGTCAAAATCGCTGAATTCATCGATGACTTCCTGCTGTAGTTCTTCTATTTTCATTGTTCTGTATAGATTACTTCCATCACGGTTTGTCCCACCGCTTTGAGAGTTTGTTTGTTAATATTGCCTACATTGTCGTTTTTTGTATGCCAGGTCTTACAGAAGGTGTTGTCGTTGGCATCGCGAGCGATGATGTCGATGCAAGGGATGCCTGACATGTTGACTTGCACATGATCGTCAGTGACACCACCACCATTTGCATTCTTGAATAAATCGCCATAGCCCAGACGGATAGCTTTCGACCATACCTTATCTACCACACTGGGAGCGTATGCCATCGAGTAAGCTTCCTTCTCGAACACACAATTGCTACCACCCACCATATCGAGGAGAATGCCATAACGAGCTGTGTATCCATCTATGTGGTGCTTCCCGGCCCAGTATTGCGAACCTATGCACCAAGTCCATGAGTTGTCTTCTCCATGGTCATCCCACTCAGGTGTACCGCAATCTTCTGCATCAAAACAGATAAGGTCTACACCTATTTCTGGTGTTTTCTGTTGAATCTGACGGGCAATCTCCATCATTACTGCCACACCGCTGGCTCCATCGTTGGCTCCATCGATAGGGGTGCGATGATTGTCGGCATTCGCATCGTGATCGGCCCAAGGGCGGGAATCCCAATGTGAGCAAATTATCAATCGTACAGGATTGTCGAGGTTGTAGGATGCCACGATATTACGCATCTGCACCTTGGTTCCATCATACAGTGTGCCCTCTGCGTCCTGATTGACCACCTGTGCGCCAAATGACTCGAACTTCGCAGCAATATAAGCTGCACATGCATCATGAGCTTCTGAGTTCATCACACGAGGTCCAAAGGCACATTGTTCGGCAATATAAAGATAGGCACTGTCGGCATTGAAATCGGGCGACTGCTGTTCGTAAACTGTTTCGGTGGTAGTCGTTCCGTTTTTACATGCTGCCAATAGGAGCAGCACAGCTGCTGTCAGAATGTAAAAATTAAAGAATTTAGAAATTAATAAATTATTCTGTTTCATTTGCAATCTCACATTTTGCTTTTTTAATTATTACATTTTATAATTGTTGCATTTTTGCATTATCTCTCATCACCCTGAGGAAGTTAGCTCCCCAGATGAGTTCAATATCATGTTTACTATAGCGTTGCTGAAGCAACTGACGAGTGAAGTTGATAAGTTCGCTTGCAGATGCCAATCCTGTCACTCCTCCGTCACCATCAAAGTCGGTTCCGATGCCTACATGTTCGATACCCATCACATCCACCATGTGGTTCAAGTGGTTGATGGCATCAATGATAGTTGCTCCACCTTCTTTTTTCAAGAAACCATCGTAGAAGGTTACCTGAGCCACACCTCCGCTCTGAGCCAGACGTCGCATCTGGTCGTCAGTGAGGTTGCGAGGATGGTCGCAAAGCAGGCGAGATGATGAGTGACTGCAAACGATGGGCAGACTGCTGATGTCGATGGCATCATAGAAACTCTTCTCGCTGGCATGCGAGAGGTCGACCATCATGCCCACACGATTCATCTCCTGAATCACTTTCTCACCAAACGCACTCACACCTCCATGTTCATTATTTCCCTTGGCAGAGTCACAGATATCGTTATCCCCATTATGGCAGAGTGTCATGTAGACCACTCCGCGACGGCGGAAGCGCTCTACGTTACTCAGGTCCTTACCAATGGCATAGCCGTTTTCAATTCCCAACATGATAGACTTTCGGCCGTCCTGCTTATTCTGGTATAAGTCGGTTGGTGTTTTTGCAATGCCGATGAAATCGAGGCTTTTGGCTACCATCTGTCCGATTTCGTCCAGAATCCTGTCGGCTTTCTTTGTGGCAGCCAGCAGAGAAGCATCATCGCGTCCTTCCTGTTTCAGATAGGCTACCATGATGCTGGCATCGAGATGTCCCTCTGTCATCTTATGCAGATCAACCAGTATCTTTGGATCTCGACTTTGGAAGTTGATATCTTGGTCGAAGAACATCGGTGTGTCGCAGTGTGAATCAAGCGATAGAATCCGATTGTGCAGACGTTTTGCCTTACGGAACGATGTTGCCTCAGTTGTCAACCATCGGAACAAAGGCAGCATACACTCGTCGCCATTCAGACAGAAGCACTCAGGATGCCACTGAACACCAATGATTGATTTGAAGGAAGTCGACTCGATGGCTTCAATTACGCCGTCTGGACTCATAGCACTTACCTTAAATCCTTCTGGTACCTCCTTGACAGCTTGATGATGGAACGAATTGACGTGAAGATATCCTTTCGTTTCAGCAAAAATATTATATAATAATGTATCAGGTTCAATCGTCACAGTATGTGATGCCGTACCACGATCTAAGTCCTGGCTATGCTTCACGCTGATGCTTTCTATCTGTGTGTTGATATCCTGATAAAGTTTGCCACCCAATGCAGCAGCGATAATCTGGATACCCTTACAGATACCCAACATTGGAATCTGGCGGTCATAAGCTAGTTTGGCTAATAATAATTCCTGCTCATCTCTCACAGGAGTCACACCATGCAACTCTTTCACCGGCTCTTCGCCCAAATATAGTGGATTGATGTCGCCTCCCCCACTGAAGATAAGACCATCGAGATTGTCAAGCTGATCAGTCAGAATATCTGTCTGGCTATATGGTGGAATGATGACAGGAATGCCACCTGCTAACAACACAGAACGATAATAGCCTTCAGCTAAAGTGCACAGTTGATCGCCTAAGTTGCCAGTGATGCCAATCACAGGACGCAAATGCTCAGATGGCAGTTCGGCAGTAATCGTACGATAAGTGCCTTTCCAATCAAAAGTATCAGTTCTTTTCATTGTCTTTTTCTCATTTCTCGTTGCAAAGGTAGTAAAAAAAGTGAAGAGTGAAGAGTGAAGAGTTAAGAGAATAATAAAAAATTATGTTTTTTTTGCTGTCAATTATGAATTATTTTGTAATTTTGCAGTGTAATAATTAAAGATATGGCATTAAAAGCAGGTATAGTTGGACTGCCAAACGTAGGCAAGTCAACACTTTTCAATTGTCTGTCGAGTGCAAAGGCTCAGGCAGCAAATTTCCCATTCTGTACGATTGATGCACAAATGGGTCAGATATCAGTTCCAGACGAACGACTCACGAAACTCGCAGAGATTGTTCACCCAGGTCGAATCGTTCCAGCTACATGCGACATCGTGGATATCGCAGGATTGGTAAAGGGGGCCAGTAAGGGTGAAGGTCTGGGTAATCAGTTCTTAGGTAATATTCGTGAATGTGACGCCATCATCCATGTGTTACGTTGTTTCGACAATGGTAACATAGTGCATGTAGATGGCAGTGTAGATCCTGTGAGAGATAAAGAGGTCATTGATACAGAGCTTCAGCTGAAAGACCTTGAGACGGTCGAAACTCGTATCAAACGTGTGGAGAAGCAAGCAAATGTCGGTGGTGACAAAATGGCAAAAGTGGAACTGGGATTGTTGCTCCGTTATAAGGAAGCATTGGAACAGGGCAAAAGTGCACGTGTGGTGGAATTGGAGAATGCTGACGAGGAGGCAGTAGCGAAACAGATGTTCTTGCTGACAACCAAACCGGTATTGTATGTATGCAATGTAGACGACCAGAGTGCCAAAACAGGCAACAGCTATGTGGAGGCTGTACGTGAGGCCATTAAGGATGAGGAAGCTCAACTGCTGATTATCTCAGCCCAGACAGAGGCCGACATTGCCGAACTCGAAAGCTACGAGGAAAAGCAGATGTTCTTAGAAGATATGGGTTTGGAGGAAAGTGGCTGTAATCGCCTTATCAAAGCAATTTATGCCTTGCTCAACTTACAGACCTTCATCACAGCAGGTCCGATGGAAGTTAAGGCCTGGACATTTCGTCGCGGTTGGAAGGCTCCTCAGTGTGCAGGTGTGATTCACACAGATTTCGAGAAAGGATTCATCCGTGCTGAGGTCATCAAATATGATGACTATATCAAATACGGCTCTGAGGCAGCAGTGCGTGAGGCAGGTAAACTGGGTGTGGAAGGTAAGGATTATTTAGTGCAGGACGGCGACATCATGCACTTCAGATTTAACGTATAGTGTAATGGTTATAGGTTATTGATAATATGTATTATATTTTGGCTTTCATTGATTGGCAACCTCATATTGAGGCATTTCAAATAGGTTCGTTTGGTGTCAGGTGGTACGCATTGTTGTGGGCTATCGGCTTGATTGCTGCCTATTTCATTGTGAGGAAGTTATACATACATCAAGGTATTTCGCTCGATAAATTCGACCCGTTGTTCCTCTACTGCTTCTTGGGTATCTTGATTGGGGCACGTTTAGGTCATTGTCTGTTCTATGAGCCGGACTATTATCTTGGTAGCATACAAGGGGTGATTGAAATGTTCCTGCCTGTTAAGATTCTGCCCGATGGCAGTTGGAAATATCACGGTTATGCAGGCCTGGCCAGTCATGGAGGAGCTATTGGCTGTTTTCTGGCTATGCTGATTTATTCCAAGCGTAACTATATAAGGTTTATGACCGTACTCGATAATGTATGTATTGCCACACCACTGACAGCTTGCTGCATCCGTCTGGGTAATTTGATGAACTCGGAAATCATAGGCCGTCCAACAGATGTGCCTTGGGCATTCCTGTTTCATACCAATGATGCGATGGTCAATGGGGCTATTGTTCCTCGCCATCCTGCCCAACTCTATGAAGCATTGGCATATCTGCTGATTTTCGTGTTGCTGGTGACTGTGTATTGGTTGCGTAGTCGTGAATCTATTCAAAATGCAAAAGTGGGTACGGGACTGTACTTTGGCATGTGTCTCACACTCATCTTTGCCTTCCGTTTTTTCATTGAATTCATTAAGAAGGAACAGGTGGACTTCGAGAAAGAAATGATGCTCGATATGGGTCAGCTACTCAGTATTCCTTTCATTCTTGTAGGTCTCTATTTCGTGATTCGTAGTATTAAGACTTCCAAATCATAACAGCTTATGGAAAATAAGAAATCAAACAAAGGTCGTCTCATCACTACCATCATCGTCTTGGTTATCTTATTGATAGGTGCAGGAGGATGGATTTGGTATAGTTGTTCCAACAAAGACAGCAAAATCGACCTGGAAACCTATACTCCTTCGGAGGAGTTTAAACCGGCGTTTGAGGCACTGAACAAACCAACCGAACCAACGTACGACATCGAGGAGACTGTGCGTCTGCTCAATGGGTTGGAAGTGGCTCAGAATCAGTCGGACGACTTCTTCAGTTTCTTGGAATATATGGCTAAGCAAGATTACAGCAAAGTACCTGCAGAGGTTCTGGAAGCCAAGAAGAAGTTGTTGCCAGTCTTGCAGAAGATGTTCGAACTGCAGAAGCAGTACGATGAATTGGATAATATCTGGATGCTGGCTCGTAGTGCTACCAGCGGTGCTACAAACTTTGCCGAGAATGCTAATCCGATTGCTTTGATTTCTACCATTTTCACAGGTGATCCCTTTTCGTCTGCAGGTATCAACAAGAACCTTGCAGAAGCTAAGACAGCTGCTTTTGAGCAATACGAAAAGGACCAGAAGCTGAAAGAGTCGCTGAAGAAGCAAATCGAAGAGGTGCGAATGTCGTACATCGACTATTTAGCAGATTATGCTCCGATTTATTTCAAGTATATGAATGAGTGGGACAAGCTTTGCCTTGACCGCGATAAAGCCTATCTTGACATTTATGCGGGGCGCACAAAAGATGCATACAACGCAGTGCAAAAGGTGCTCGACAAGTATCCTACAAATCGTGAGGCGATGTTGTTGAAGTCGTTGGCATTGATTCAAATGGCTGATACAAAAGCACCTGTGAATGCTTTGCAGCCATCCGACATCGAACGAGACTCGTTGCCACAGGAGAATCCCAACGACAAGCATCTCACTGAAGCCTACGCCATCCTTGAGGACTATACAGAACTCTATCCAAACCGCAGTGCACCTGCATTGGTGCTCAAAGGAATGATTAGTTTGAAAGAAGGTAATGAATCGAAAGCGATGTCGTTTCTCGATCAGGCCAGCGTGGAATATCCACGTCAGGCTGCAGCACTGACAGATTTGCTCGATTCATATAAGAACCGCTCTTACCTCAACAAATCGAGCGAAGGTAAGTATTTGCTTAAGCTCTATCGCTCAACGATGGAAGGCTATGGTATGTTCAGCCCTAACCTCTTGAAAGCAAAATACTATGCCCAGCAGGGTGATCTCGATGAAAGCAAAGAGGAGATTTTCAACCACTTCTATCGTCGAGGCAACCAAGGAGTCTATGATTGTTTGCTCAGTGACATGCAATATTGTGAGGAGAATATGTACAGCATCTTCAAACAGTTGCTGATGGAACAGTCGTTCATCGATGTCAGCGTAGAGCCAACCACTGACTGGCTTGTCAGCAAGAATGACGATGAGGTGAAGGTTATTATCAACAACCGTAGTGATGTGGACTTGGAGAATGTGCGCATCTTCCTTTGTCTGCACTATACCGATATGTATAAAGATGAATACGATGTGGTGAAATGTCCGTCAATCAATATCATCAAACATCATGATAAGACGGAGGTGGGCGTTGTGAAACTCACCTATGAGGACAAAAAGTATGACGATATCACACACATCCGAGCTATTGCAATGACAGATGATAAGATCTGTTGGATTGACAATGTGGATTATAAGTATGTGCATGCTTACGAGGCGTCGAAAGCCAGTGACAAGGCCAAAAAGCAGAACCAGACTCGTCGTGAGGAATTCCTTGGAGCTTTCAATGTTACTGCAGAATCACTGTTGTCGACCATCAGTTCAGGCATCAAGATTTACAGCAATATTAAGAATGGCGACAAGAGTATCTGGGACAGCGTCACAGATATTTGGTCGGGCGATGACAAGAAACTAAAGATAGAACTGCCACGTATTCTCAGTCTCATCGACCCAGTCTTCTCACTCCACCAGTTGAAAGATAAGGACAATGCCATGTTGCCTAAGGAAAACTACTTGGCAGGTAGCAATATTCGTCTGAAGTTCGATTACGAGCCAAAGAATGGTGACATCATACCGCTTTATATCTATAGCGACTATGTATCGTTCAAGGTGACGATTCAATTTAAAGATGGTAAAGCAGAAATCCAAAAGATAGAATTAGTATGAAACAATCAATCCTCTTCGCAGCCGCTTGCTGCCTTACAATCATGACTGCATGTACAACAAAAAAGTCCTCATTTAAGGGGGATTTAGAGGGTATTTCAACTCAGGGAAATCCCTTCCTTCCTTTATGGGAGCACATCCCTGATGGAGAACCCTATGTTTTTGAAGACCCGGACAATCCTGGGAAATATCGTGTCTACATCTATGGATCACATGATAACCTCATTACTGAATATTGTGGACGAGATCAAGTGGTATGGTCTGCTCCTGTCGACAGTCTAAATCATTGGCGTTACGATGGGATTATCTTCTCTGTTGACAAAAATGGCAAAGGCGACCCTAATTACAACGGTTTGGGCGATGTTCTCTATGCACCCGATGTTACATTGGTGGTTGATGCAGATGGTACCAAGACCTACTACCTCTATCCTAATAATCAGGCAGGCGGACGCAATGGTATGATTGCAAAAAGTAACCGTCCTGATGGCCCGTTTGAGGTATGCAACTGGAACAAGGACAACCCCAACGTAACCGATGGTATCCTAGCCTTTGACCCTGCAGTCTTTGTTGATGATGATGGTCGTGTGTATGGCTACTGGGGATTCGAGCACTCCTATGCAGCAGAACTTGATCCAACTACAATGGCAACAGTGAAACCAGGCACAAAGATAGTTGAGAATATGGTTTCAGGACGCTATGACGATGGTATCTTCAGTTTCTTCGAGGCATCCTCTATCCGCAAGATTAAGGATAAATATGTATTTATCTATAGCCGTTTCACCAAAGATGGCGAGTTTGGTCTTCCTATCTCCAACTACATCCTTGCCTACGCATACAGCGACAACCCATTAGGTCCATGGACTTATGGAGGCACTATTATCGATGCCCGTGGACGTGAAATCAATGAGCAGGGCGATACGATTGCTTCTGCATGCATTGATGGTAATACCCACGGCTCTATCTGCGAAATCAACGGACAGTGGTACGTTTTCTATCATCGTCAGACAGGTACCGACGAGTATGCCCGTCAGGCAATGGTGGCTCCCATTACTGTTGAGGTTGAAGAAGGTCCTGGTGGTAAGGTTGCTATCTCTGAAGGCGAATACAACTCTAATGGCTTTGCTCTCGATGGTCTCAATCCATTCGAGCGCCACTCTGCCGGTATCGCTTGTTGGTACACAGGTCCTAAACCTGCCATCCACGAATGGCCAAACAACACCTTCTTTGGCTCGTACCCCGCAGCTACGTATGGTACAGACGACAAGTTCGATGCTCCTTATGATTTGCGCAACAATACCAATCCTGTGGTGAATAATACCGATGGATCTATCGTTGGTTACAAATACTTCAACTTCGATGTTGAGCGCTTAGCCCAAAAGGGCAATTTGATGCTCGTCCTCGGACTCACGCCCGAAGGCATCGACGGTATCATTGACATTATGCAAGATCGCCCCTGGACTTCTCAAGGCGGCAAGAAGATTGGTGAGATTACGTTGAAGGCCGATATGGAGAAGATTCATTGGGATATGGCAGCAGGCATCGACAAAGCTGACCTTGCTGGCAAGCATGCTATCTATTTCATCTTTAAATCTGACACAAAAGACAAGTCTCTTTGTATCCTCCAAGACTTGGTTTTTGAGTTTGACTAAAACGATTTATTGGAAGAAGAGGATGCACCATTTGGAAGTGCATCCTCTTTTTCGTTTTTGTTATCGTTTTAATATTCTATTTCCCTTCGTACCATTTCTGTAGGATATAAAAGGCTTTCTTCTTTTCTCCATTGTCTGAGAAGAGTCCCTTTCGGTTGTAGTACTCCTGAATCTCTGGGAGCACACGCCGTGGTGAGCGGAAGTCCTTCAGAATCCAAGGGGTGGTACCTGCGAGTCCGTCAATCTTGTCGAGCATAGCGGTGTTTTCAATGTAGAGGTTCTCTTGGAACTCTTCTGTCCAACGTTGGTTCTTGGCTCCATGATAACCTGCCTTTGCTCCTCCACCGAACTCACTGACGATGACGGGCTTCTCGTATGGTATTTCCCATTCCATTTTCGGCGCATCGTTTACGTCGCGATACCAGCCGATATATTGGTTGAAGCTGACTACATCCACCCATTTGTTCATATTGTCTTGCAGACGGTTCTTATAGTTTGCGGCTCCTGTCACTTCCATTGCCATTGAGATAAGACGTGAGGTGTCGAGTGTGCGGGCATACTGAGCCAGATTGCCGAGGAACTGGTCACGCTCGTTACTGTGTGGTGTCTCGTTAGCAATACTCCAAATGATGATATTGGCACGATTCTGGTCTCTGCGAATCATATCCGTCAATTGTCGGCGTGCGTTGTCGTATGTAGCAGTGTTCTTCCAATCGATGGTCCAGTAGACTGGTATCTCGCTCCAGAGCAGCAATCCCATACGTTCGGCCAGACGAACAGTGTATTCGTTGTGAGGATAGTGGGCTAGGCGTACAAAATTACAACCGAGTTCTTTCACCCAACCTAAAAGCTCACGTGCATCAGCCTCACAATTAGCACGACCTCCTCCATGAGCCTTTTCTTCGTGCATGCTGATGCCTTTCAGGAAGATAGGTTGACCGTTCAACAGAATCTGCTTGCCACGTGTTTCGATAGTTCGGAAACCAATTTCATCGGTCAAGTTTTCATCGCCGATGGTCAAATCCACCTTATAGAGTTTAGGATTCTGGGGACTCCACAGTGAGAGCATCTTGCTGCTAACCTTCAGGGTTGTTGCTGCCTTGCCTTCTGCATCGGTAGTGAGGGTTTGCTTCAGTTTCAACTCAGGAATGCTGAGGCTGACCGTCTCGCCTGCTTTCTGCTGGTTTAGTTGTACAGAAACAAGGATTTCACGTTGCTTAGCCTTTGCATCGGCCTTTGCTAACTCTATTTTGTAGTTCTCAATATAGATAGCAGGAACATCGACCAAAAGCACATCACGTGTTATGCCTCCGTAGTTCCACCAGTCGAAGATTACGGTTGGGATGTTGCTGACCTGACGTTTGTTATCTACCTTCACTATTACTACGTTTTCGCCAACCTTCAAGCGATCAGTCACATCGTAGCAGAAAGGAGTGAAACCACCCACATGCCTGCCTTCACGCCGACCATTTACATAGACAATTGCTTCGTAGTTCACAGCGCCGAAATAGAGTAATTTACGTATGCCCTCTTTCAACTCAGAACTATCCAAACGGAACTTTTTATAGAACCACACCGTTCCTTCGTAGAAGAACAGGCGGTCGTCCTGAGTATTCCAATCGCCTGGCACTTTCATCGTGGGCGACTTGTCGAAATCGTACTCTACCAAGTCCTCTGGACGTTGTGGTTTGGCATTCTGGAAGAATCCCCACTGGGTAACGTTCATGCGGTAGTCATAGTACCCTTCTTCCTGTACATCGATGATGTAGTTCCAATCACCATTGAGCGACATTGCCTTGCGTGCAGGCACATTACCTATCAAATTCACTTCGTTGGCGCTCATCTGCAGAGAGAGAGCAGCCATCAATAATACGAATGCTACAATTCGTTTCATAGTTCTCTAGTGTTATTAATATTATTGTCGCAAAGGTATGAATTTTACTTTAGACGAGCAAATTTTGTACGTTTTTTTTTCTTTGCAGCGTTGTTTTTTGTCTCTTTTTGGCTGATAGCACAAAAAACTGCTCCCAATAATGGAAGCAGTCCCCTTTAGTATTAACCTTATTAACTTCTAAACATTAACCGTATATTAACCTATTAAACAATTCTTATAGACCTAGTTACCTGACTATCTGCGTCCGGCTGATACTCTTGATGCGCTACCTCCTGAAGGGCGACTTGCTGGTGAACCTGCTGAACGGGTAGGAGCAGAGACGCTGGTTCGGGTAGTGGGTGCAGAGACACTTGAGCGAGTAGTTGGTGCGGAAACAGAAGTACTGCGAGTTGGAGTAGACACCGATGTGCGTGTGTTAGGAACAGCGACGCTTGTACGAGTGTTAGGAGTTGTAACTGCACCAGTACGTGTGTTGGGAGTGGTAACTACACCAGTACGTGTGTTAGGAACAGTGACACTTGTACGTGTGTTAGGAGTAGTAACTGCACTAGTACGTGTGTTAGGAGTGGTTGGTGCGTTCGTACGTCCTGCATTACCTGGGAAGCTTGTAACAGTAGAACTGTTTGAGCGATTTACAGTATTAGGAGTACTTACACTGCCACGATTCTGCCCTGGGGTTTCGAAGTGATAGGGGCGATCGTTGTTGGCGTTGTTGCCTGGACGAATGACCTCGCCACTCATGTCATCCATACGGTTGTCACCCATGCGGTTGTTGCCTATACGGTCGTCTGGACGGCCGTTAATTGGGCCATTGATACCTGAACCTGGCTGACCTGGGCCACCTGGACGCATACCTGGTACATCTACCCTACGCATTCCACCGAATACGGTACCACCACGGTAGTCATTGAATCTGCGAGGAGGTGCATAGAAGAAGTGATCCATGCGGCGATCGTGCAGATAGATGCTGAAGCTCCAGCGATGGTTGTTGAATGCGATTGGACGATAGAAGTAATCGTATGTCATCAGAAGTGCCCACTGGCGTTCTGTGAGAAGACGACGGAGTGCATAGTCGCGTGCATAAACTATTTCCATGTAGTCATCGTAACGATAACCAAGGGCCACTGCGTCGAGATAGTCGTTTACACCACAGATATAATCGTAGTTGATGTAATACAGATCATCAATGAGAGCTGCACTGAGTCCTAATGTATATGCCATGCGGTCAGTAAGGAAACGTGCATTGTTGCGCATTGCGTAAACACTCATTGGCTGTGCGCTTGCTGCTAATGAAGTCAACATGATCATCATTGCTGCGATGGTTGTCTTTAGAGTCTTCATAATCGTTTCTCCTTTCTTTATTTTTATGGTTTGAGGCCGCCGGTCTTTGTGACCTTTGCACCTGTTTGTTTCTTTTATTTTGATCTCTTGTCATTTGTTTGACGCTGCAAAGTTAGAATAGTTTTTTTGAGTGACCAAATAAAAGTTCCTAAAGAAAGGGGGAAAATCCCTATTGGCTAGAAATCGAAGGATAGTTGGCCATCGCCCAGTTGGTTGAAAGTCAATCGATGGTAGGGGGATAGACCATGTTCAGCAATGCCTTGGCGGTGTTCTTTCGTGGGATAACCAGCATTGTGGTCCCATCCGTAGTACGGAAATTCTTTGTGTAGTTCACGCATATAATCATCGCGATAGGTCTTGGCAAGAATGGATGCTGCGGCTATAGACAAGTATTTCCCATCGCCTTTCACAATAGTGGTGTAAGGCAAATCATGGTAGGGATAGAAGCGGTTGCCATCGATGATGAGGGCTTCGGGACGGACTGCAAGTTGGTCGATGGCACGATGCATGGCTGTGATGCTGGCACGAAGGATGTTCATCTGGTCAATCTCCTGAGCAGTTGCAATTCCGACTGCCCAAGCGATGGCATCACGCTCAATCATCTCGCGCAACTGATAACGCTGACGGGCGGTGAGTTGTTTTGAGTCGTTCAGCAAATCATTATGGTAATCCTTGGGAAGGATGACAGCGGCAGCGTAGACACTACCAGCCAGACAACCACGACCTGCTTCGTCGCAGCCTGCTTCGATCTTGTCTTTATAATAATAAGGGGCTAACATTATTTCTTCTTCACTATCGCATCCATCGGGTTGCGGATTCCTGTGCCGTTGAGGAAGAACGCTTTGGCAGATCCGAATTTCAGGTAGAAGTCGATGCGGACAGGTAGGTGGTTCTTATCATCGGTGATATAGAAGCGAAGCAGTTCCTTCTCTTTCTTTTTCTCTTTGTCGTCGAGGAGGGAGAATACGAGACAGCGGTAAGTCTTCTTGTCGTTTGCCTTGAAGTTATCCTTGCCTTTGTAGATCAGTACCTGATTACTGAGACGTTTGCCTGTCACCATCTTGAAGTTGATACGCTGCCCAGACTTCATGTTGCTGTAGTCTTTCGAGCGCGATAGCAGCAGGATGTTGAGCATATCGTTCACACAGTCGTCACTCGACGACTGGGTATTCGACCACTCGCCTTCGTGGCTGCGGAAGCGTTGTTTCATGAGGGTCTTGCCGCCTTCGTAGGTGTACCACACCTCATCGACCGTATAGCGTTTGCCTTCGAGTGCTCCCTTACGGAAATAGAGGGGTTCGAGGTCGGGGGTGGTATAGCTGATGAGGGTATCGCGCATCGGGAAGATAGACTCACACTTCTTGTTGCTCTTAAAGAGAATATCGGTACGCAGGGCTTCCTTTCCCTGATAAGTAGTCGACTTGACACCGAAATGAGTCGATCCGACCTTTACCCAGATAAACTTCCAGTTGAAATAGAGGTCGTAGTTTAATGATTCACCAGGACTGAATGCTGTATTGGGATACTTGCATTGTGCCATAAGGGTATTCGTCTGTAGGATAAAGACGAATGTAAAAAGGATTAAATTCTTCATGTTATAATTTATTTCTTTTTATTCTTTTCTCGTTCTGCATTGCGGTTTTTGGTCTGCTTCTCCTTGTCGGGTTTCTGCTTTGTGATAGCTGCGGGTTTCTGACGATAGAGTGGGGTGGCGAGTGGACGCCAATCCTGACTGGTGTCCCACATAGCTCGCAATTCGAACGCACGAGGATAATAATACACTTCCTCGGGCTGTTCTTGCTCATCGTATGCCCCAGTGTCCCAAATACCATTTCCGTTACGGTCGACAAACATCCGCAGATAGTACGTACCTGGATTGACGTAGTAGAAGTCGGCCTTACCTCCCTTTGCTCTTACGCTCTTCACTACCTTATCGGAATTGTTCAGCATCTGAACCACCGCACAGGTATCGACGTTGATGAGGTTGATGAATAAAGCGCTGTAGGTATCCAGGCTTTTCACCTTGACGGTCTTCTTCATCCCCTCGTTGCGTTTGCCGTAGATGCTAACAAAGGCACCTGTATCGACCTCCACCACGTATTCGTGGCTTGGAATCCACTCGGCATATAAGCGGAAGGAATTGTGAGGGGTGGGCAGTTGCTCGAATACGAAATCGCACTCCTGTAGCACGGTATCAATCTTCTCGTAGAAGTGGATGCCTTCCATATACACCGTATCAATAGGCTCATGGAATGTGAAGTCGACATTCTTATCGGGATCGAGTGCCGAGCCTGTGGATCGGATGTCCAGGAACTCTTCAGGCATCGGCGGAATCTCTATGTTGTCGTCATCGTCTTTCGACTTCTTGGACTTTTTCTTGCCTTCATCTTCACCTTCGGCACCTTCTTGCTTGCCTTCCATCTTTGCTCGTTTCTGCTCCTTTTTCTGCTCAGCCTTATATTCCTTTACCCATTTCTCGTAGGCATCCTGTTGTTGCTTGACTGTCTTGGCTTTTGAGACCATCGATATGAGAGACATGGTGTCGCATTGTTCCACCAGCTGTCCTAAGGTGTCTGTTCCTAAATAGGTAAGGCTCAACTCTAAGGTGTCGAGGTTGTAGACGAGCGAGTCGCGAATCCAGTATTTGATAGTGTCGTTTGTTTGGTTGTTTTCAACTACAAATGCACCGTCAGCATCAAAGTTCAGTCCTCGGATGATGGGCAGAGAATCCGATCTGTTGGTGAAATATAGGGTAAATTCCCGAAGGTTTGGACGCTCTGATTTCAACAGGTAGCGGTCGGTCAGTTTTTCATTAAAGGCCATCAATACGATGTCGTCGGGGTAGAAATGGGTGTAGCCACGCATGATGATAGAATCGTAGTGGATACTATCGTGCCACACAGTATCAGGACGCAAGTCGGGTTTGCTCGAAGGGGTAAATACCTGATTGTTGAATCCTATCATTTCCGACTTCTGTGTGAATGAATAGGTTTGGTCTTGATCCTTCAGGGCAAAAGCCTGATAGCGACAACGTTTAAGTCCCTTGACAACAAAATGACCACGACTGTCCGTACGTGAGATGCGATCGAACGGTTTGGTTTTGAATACAGAGTCGGGGAGTTGTTCCATCAGTGAATCTTCTAAAGCGTACAAGCCCACAAAGATACCCTTGATGGGTTCCAGATTCTGTGCATCGAGCACATAACCTGATACCTGCATGGTGTCGATTTCGTTACCTGTAGAGAACATGAAGGCATAGTCGCCCATAGGATTTCCTTCGTTGTTGTCCTCGATAGCATCGGCAAAGTCGATGGTGTAAGTAATGCCAGGACGAAGGGTGTCCATCAGTTCGACGGTGATACGTTTTCCCGAAGCATTGATTTCGGGTTGCTCCATCTGCGGAGGTGACACAATCACCTTCTCAGCGGCATTATCGACCTTAATGTTCTCGTCAAACTCCAAAACAATTTTCTTGGATTTGGAACCGAAGGCGCCAAATTCGGGGGTTGTATGTATGATTTTAGGAGGGGTTTCATCGTAAGGACCTCCGTCGGGCGATCCCATATTGGCACAAGAATAGAGAAGAATGCAGAGGCAGAAACAGACCCACCCCCAACCCCTCCCTCTATGGAGGGGAGTTGTATGATATGCTGTTGATATGTCTCTTCTAACTCCCATTATAGCTTCTTCTTTATTTATTCATCGCAATCAGCTCCTCGATATACTCACGGCTGTTGCTGAGTCGTGGAATTTTATGCTGACCACCCAGTTTCCCCTTGCTCTTCAGCCATTCGTCGAACAAACCCGTCTTTGCCTCAATGAGTTCCAATGGCTGCAAAGTGATGTCCTTATAACGCTTGGCTTCATAATCAGAGTTGATGGCTTGGAGTGAACGGTCGAGGATGGTTGCAAATTCATTGATGTCTTTCGGCATTTTGGCAAATTCCACCAGCCACTGATGACGACATTTTGCTTCTGCATCCATGAAGATAGGTGCAGCGGTATAGTCTTTCACCTGTGCGCCTGTTGCGATGCAAGCTTGCTCCAATCCCTTCTCTGCATTATCGACGATGAGCTCTTCTCCAAAAGCATTGATGAAATGTTTGGTACGCCCTGTGATGATAAACTTGTATGGGTCGGTTTGGGTGAACTTCACAGTATCGCCAATGAGATAGCGCCATAGACCGCAAGAGGTGCTGATGACCATTGCGTAGTTGACATTGGGCTGTACTTTCCACAATGGAAGGACGGTTGGATTCTCTTGTCCGAACTCACTCATCGGAATGAATTCGTAGAACACACCGTAGTCGATCATTAGTTGCATAGCAGGGTCGTTGAGGTCGGTCTGAATACCAAAGAATCCTTCACTGGCATTGTAGGTTTCCATATAATGCATACCAGCCAAGGTAATGATGTTCTTATATTGTTCACGATAAGGCGTGAATGCCACACCTCCGTGGAAGAACACTTCAAGATTGGGCCATATTTCGTCTAATCGGTCCTTGCCTGTGATTTCCATCATTCGCTTCAATACAGAGAGCATCCAGGAAGGCACACCACTGATGTTGGTTACGTTCTTGTTTTTGGCAAAACGTGCAATCTTGTCGCGTTTCTCCTCAAAGTCACTCAGTAGCGCAATCTCTTTTGGAGGAATGCGGGTGAGGTTAACGAGTGAAGGCACGTTCTCAATAAGAATAGCACTGAGGTCCCCCACCAGACTATTGGGTGTGTTGAGGTTGGGAGCGTGACTACCTCCAAGAATCAGACTTTTACCAGCAAATAACTTGCTCTTTGGGTTGATTTTCAGATAGCTGGCCACACAGTCGGTGCCGCCCAGATAGTGCACGTTTTTCAGTCCTTCCTTGCTGACTGGGATAAACTTACTCTTATCGTTCGTTGTTCCTGATGACTTTGCATACCAGTTCACCTTTCCCCGCCACAGCACATTCTTCTCGCCCTGACGCATACGCTGGATATATCCTTTCAGTTCTTCGTAGGTGTTGATACCTACATGACTGGCAAAATCCTCATAGGTGTGCATATCGGTATACCCGTGCTCCTTACCCCATTCGGTTTGACTGGCCGAAATAAGAAGATAGCGCAGAACCTGCATCTGCAGTTCTTCCGCATGTCCTTTATAGTTCTCTATTGCTTTTGCACGCCGTGCAAAATACAATCGGTTAATAAGGGGAGTTACGTTCATCGTCTCTGTTTTATGCCTTAGCGTCTTTCTTTTCTGGTGTCTGAGCAGATGCATCACCTTCTTTAGGCTTCGAAGTCCGTCTACGTCTTGTGGCAGGTTTCTTGGCTTCTTCTTTCTCTGCAGGTTGCGGTTCGGAAGCAGGTTGCGATTTCACTACTTTCTTCTTCTCTGTAGTTTTCTTCTCTGCAGGCTTCTTCTCTGTGGCTTTCTTTTCTGCAGTTTTCTTCTCAGTCGCCTTCTTTTCTACAGGTTTTTTCTCGGCTGGCTTCTTTTCTGCAGGTTGTTGCTTCACCTCTTGCTTTTGTTGCTTCACCTCTTGCTTCACTTCTTTCTTTTCTACGGGTTGAGGCTGTTGCTGCTGCTGCTGCGGTTCTGTTTTGCCATTGATGCGCTGGTTGCGACGTTCCATGATACTGTTCACAAAATTCACATCGCTCTGCACTTTCTTGAAAGCTTGTTGTGCCGCATTTTGGTGGCTCTCTTTCTTAGAGTAGCCCGAACCTTTACCGCACGAAACGTTCTCGACGATTACTTCAGCATAGAATTTTGGCGCATTACCCGCTTCCATCTTCTCGTTGGTAATCACAAAGTCGAACTGACACTGATAGTGTTGACACCATTCGATAATCTTACTCTTGTAGTTCTCTTCCTTTTGCGACATCTTGTCGATATTGATGTAACGTCCTAAGATGCGCTCTCTGATGAAATACATGCAGTAGTCGTAGCCTCTGTCGAGATACATCGCACCCATAAACGCTTCGAAGGCATTGCCGTTCATATAGTTGTTATGCGATGAAACTAAACGGTCGGAGTGAATCAACAATTTGTCCAATCCAATCTTCACAGCCAAGTCATTGAGGGTCTCGCGTTTCACAATCTTACTGCGTAGGGTGGTGAGGAAACCCTCTTGCTGATTCTTGTAGCGCTCGTAGACTATGTCGGCTACGACGGCTCCAAGAATGGCATCACCCAGAAACTCCAGACGCTCATTGTTGATGTGGCGCATCTGACGGTTGGTGGACGTGGTCGAACGATGCATCAGAGCCACTCTATAGAGTGACAAATCATGAGGATAGAACCCCATGATGTTATACAATCGTAAGTAAGGCTCCTTATCCTTACGGAGCAAGAGCCTTACATGATCAATTGCATTCTCAATCGAGAGAGTCACAATTATTTAAACTTTTTGAAAACGACACATGCATTGTGACCACCGAAGCCGAAGGTGTTGCTGATACCAACATTGACCGTACGCTCTTGAGCCTTATTGAATGTGAAGTTCAGTTTGTAATCGATTTCTTCGTCATTGTCACCTTCCTCGTGGTTGATAGTTGGAGGCACAATATCTTTTTGGATAGCAAGGATGGTTGCCATTGCTTCAAGTCCACCGGCAGCACCAAGGAGGTGACCAGTCATTGACTTGGTAGAACTGATGTTCAACTTGTAAGCAGCTTCACCAAATACTTCCTTGATGGCTTTAGCCTCAGAGATATCACCTACGTGAGTAGATGTACCGTGAACATTGATATAGTCCACTTCTTCTGGCTTTAGGTTGGCATCTTTCAATGCACGTTCCATCACGAGCTTGGCACCGAATCCTTCTGGATGGGAAGCGGTGATATGATGTGCGTCAGCTGACATACCTGCACCTACCATCTCTGCGTAGATCTTTGCACCACGAGCTTTTGCATGTTCCAACTCTTCCAATACGATGATGGCAGAACCTTCACCTGTTACGAATCCATCACGGCTTGCGCTGAATGGACGGCTGGCACCCTGAGGATTGTCGTTACGGGTTGAGAGGGCATGCAGGGCATTGAATCCTCCGATACCAGAAGCTGTGATAGCAGCCTCAGCACCACCAGAGAGAATCATGTTTGCCTTACCCAGACGTAAGAGGTTGAATGCGTCAGCCAATGCGTTCGATGAAGAAGCACATGCAGATGCTGTTGCATAGTTTGGTCCATGGAAGCCATACTGAATAGAAACCAGACCAGCTGCCATATCGGCAATCATCTTTGGAATGAAGAACGGATTATACTTAGGACCCTGAGTTGGACCGTTGATGGCATAGTTTGACACCTCTTCCTCGAAAGAGCGGATACCACCAATACCAACACCAAGGATAACACCTATTTCGTTTTTGTCTTCGTTCTCGAGGTCGATGCCTGCGTCTTCTACGGCCTGCTTTGCTGCTGCAAGGGCAAACATAGAGTAGCGGTCCATCTTGCGAGCTTCCTTGCGATCGATACCATACTGTGCTGGATCGAAGTTCTTTACTTCGCAAGCAAACTGAGTTTTAAATGCAGAAGCATCAAATTGAGTAATCGGACCACATCCACTGACACCTTTCTTCAAGTTTTCCCAGGTTTCGGCTGCTGAGTTTCCCAGTGGAGATACGGCACCAATACCTGTTACGACGACTCTTTTTAATTCCATATCTTTAAAATTAAAAAACCATTTACTGTCCACCACACCTTATTATTAATATAAAGAGTGGAGTACCGTAAATGGTTATTGTTGCTAAATACAATTATTTTGCGTTCTCTTCGATGTACTTGATAGCATCTGCTACAGTTGAAATCTTTTCAGCCTGGTCATCTGGAATGCTGATACCGAAAGCCTTCTCAAACTCCATAATCAGTTCTACAGTGTCGAGAGAGTCTGCACCGAGGTCGTTAGTGAAACTTGCTTCTGGCTTAACTTCTGCTTCGTCTACGCCAAGCTTATCAACGATGATAGCTTTTACTCTTGATTCAATTTCAGACATAATCTTAAATTTTTAGTTGTTAATGAATTATTTATTCGTTTCGAATTTTCGTTTGCGGGTGCAAAGGTAGTGATTATTTACCATTTGACCATTTACTATCTGCTATTTTTTGAGAAAAAGCGCACATCGCCAACATCTCGTGTGCAAAAATCTAGTGGATTATTGCTCATTCTTGTTCATTCTCTTCCTCTCGAGGTGGTCAAGAATAATCTTGCGAATACGCATACTTTTAGGTGTAACCTCCACATATTCATCCTCTTTGATATACTCCAAAGCTTCCTCGAGCGATAGTTGGACAGGAGGAATGATGCGAGCCTTCTCATCGGTTCCCGATGCACGTACGTTGGTCAATTGCTTGGCTTTTGTCACATTGACCACCAGGTCGTTCTCGTGCACATGTTCGCCCACTACCTGGCCAGCATACACGGTGTCCTGTGGGAAGATAAAGAACTTACCACGATCTTGCAGGTGGTCGATGGCGTATGCAAATGCTGTACCACTTTCAAGGGCTATCATACTGCCGTTCACGCGGCGTATCATCTCACCCTTGAATGGCTGATACTCCTTGAAGCGGTGTGCCATGATGGCTTCACCTTGACTGGCAGTCAGTACGTTGGTGCGCAGACCGATGATGCCACGTGATGGAATTTCGAATTCGATGTTCACACGGTCGTCCTGTGCCTCCATCGACATCATGTCACCCTTACGGCGAGTCACCATGTCAATCATCTTGCTCGAGAATTCCTGTGGTACGTTGATGGTCAGTTCCTCGATAGGTTCGCACTTCACGCCATTGATTTCCTTGTATATTACCTGTGGCTGTCCTACTTGCAGTTCATAGCCCTCGCGACGCATGGTTTCAATCAAGACAGAGAGGTGCAGCACACCACGTCCGCTCACAATCCATTGGTCAGTAGCTCCTTCCTTCTGCTCTACACGCAATGCCAGATTCTTTTCCAACTCGCGCTGCAGACGGTCGTGGATATGGCGGCTGGTGCAGAACTTTCCCTCCTTACCAAACATCGGTGAATTATTGATAGTGAACAGCATACTCATTGTTGGTTCGTCAATCGAAATGGTAGGCAGTGCCTCTGGGGTTTCGAAGTCGCAGATGGTATCACCTATTTCGAAGTTCGACAGGCCGATTACTGCACAGATGTCGCCACTCTCGACAGCCTCAGTAGCCCTGTGTCCCATTCCTTCAAAGGTGTGCAGTTCTTTGATTTTTGTCTTCTCCATCGAACCGTCGCGATGGCAGATGGTGATGTTCTGTCCTGAACGCAGCACGCCACGATGTACACGACCTACAGCGATTCGTCCTGTGTAGGTTGAGTAGTCGAGCGAAGTAATCAGCATCTGTGGCGTACCTTCCAGACGCTGTGGGGCAGGAATAGTGTTCAGGATGGTATCCATCAGATAAGTGATGTCGCCAGTAGGCGTTTTCCAGTCTTCGCCCATCCATCCTTGCTTGGCAGAGCCATAAACGACAGGGAAATCCAATTGCTCCTCAGTAGCGTTCAAAGAGCACATCAGGTCAAACACCATTTCGTACACCTCCTCAGGGCGACAGTTGGGTTTATCCACCTTGTTCACTACCACGACAGGCTTCAGACCGATCTCCAATGCTTTTTGCAGCACAAATCGGGTCTGAGGCATTGGCCCCTCGAAAGCATCCACCAACAGGATGCAGCCGTCGGCCATGTTCAGTACACGCTCCACTTCACCACCGAAGTCGCTGTGTCCCGGAGTATCTATCACATTGATTTTTGTGTTCTTGTAGATGATTGACACGTTTTTCGACAGGATGGTGATACCACGTTCACGTTCCAGTTCGTTATTATCCAGAATCAGTTCACCCGTCTGCTGGTTGTCCCTAAACAAATGACCAGCCATCAGCATCTTGTCCACCAAGGTCGTCTTTCCGTGGTCAACGTGTGCGATAATTGCAATATTTCTGATGTCTTGCATACCTTTTTGTATCTTTTTTCCTTAAAATCGGGTGCAAAGGTACAAAAAAAAGTGAAGACAGAAATAATTATGCATTATGAATTATGCATTATGAATTAAAAATACTAACTTTGCAGACAATAAACGATATGGCAATATGCAACAAGAAGTGATAACAAGCGTACAAAACCCACGCATCAAACAATTGCTGGCGCTGCAGCAGAAATCATCTGAACGTAGGAAGTCAGGCCTGTTCGTGGTTGAGGGACAACGTGAACTCCAACACTGTATCGATGCCGGCCTGAAAATAGAAACCGTTTTTTGCTGTGAAGAGATGGCTCCACAACTGTCAATTGTTGATTTCATGTTCTCCACCCTTGAGGGGGGAGTTAGAGGGGGGCTTGTTATTGTTAATCATTACGTCTACGAAAAAATAGCCTATCGAGGCTCGACTGAAGGTGTCATAGCCATTGTTCACACCCCCAAGTCTTCACTTTCGGATTTACAAAAGAAAGAGGATGGCTTATATGTCATCTTGGAAAGTGTGGAAAAGCCAGGCAATCTCGGAGCCGTCCTTCGTAGTGCCGATGCTGCAGGGGTTGATGCCGTGATTGTGTGCGACCCGCTGACCGATCTCTACAATCCCAACCTCATTCGCAGTTCCATCGGAGCCATCTTCACCGTGCCCACTGTGGCATGTACCAGTGAGGAATGCATTGCCTGGTTGAAACAACATGACGTTCAGATACTCACTGCCCAGTTGCAGGATTCCAACGTCTATTACGACACCGATATGACTCGAGCTACCGCCATCGTCATGGGAACCGAATCCACAGGGTTGACAGATATCTGGCGTGAAGCCGCCGATGCCCATATCCGCATCCCCATGCTGGGACAGCTCGATTCCCTCAATGTCTCTGTTAGTGCCGCCATCCTGATGTTCGAGGCTGTTCGTCAGCGGCAATTGGGATAAACTCTCTATTGAACTATTTACATTAAATATATCCTGCTTTCTTCAGTTCGCCATACGCGAGGTTGCACTCATCCCACCAAGCTTGGCCGAAACGGCGGATGAGAGGTTCCTTGAGGAATTGGTAGAGTGGAAGGGAGAGACGACAGCCGAGTTCAACACCACAGCGGCAGATATCCCAACGGTCGTAGTTCACGCCTACAGTGCCGGCTATGTTCTTCAAGCGGACAGGATAGAGATGGCAGGAGATGGGTTTCTGGAATTTGGTGCGGCCTTCTCGATAGGCTCGGTCGAGTACACAATAGCAAGTACCATCGGCATCATGATTGGCAAATACGCAGTCACGATTGTTCACAATGCTGGTGACCAATTCGCCTGATAGATCAGAATAAACCACCCCTTGCTTTTCTATCACCTCACGAGCTTCGGGGGTGAGTTCGTCCCATACGACTTCCATTGCCTCTTCTATCTCTGCGATTTCCTCTTCGGCTACAGGTGCACCGGCATCGCCTTCTATGCAACAACAGCCTTTACACACAGAGAGGTCGCAACAGAAATGCTGCGAGAAGAGGTCGAGTGAAACGAGTGTATCTTGGATTTCAAGCATTGATTTTTTCAATCAGTTCCAGGATGCGCTGGCGCATCTGTTGGTATTGTGGTGAGGATTTGAAATCGGTGTTGCGACGTATCATCTGCTCTACAGCTGCCTGAGAGTGCTGATAGCACGAGAGTTCGTTGTCCATCTGCTGGGCATGAGCGGCATGTTGCTTGATTTCTTTCTCGCGAGCACGGCGCAGGATGGTGCAGACGGGGTTGACGACCTCCATCACCACATTATCCATGATGTGGTGGCCTTGCATGAAGAGGTAGACATTGTCGGGTGTGAGCCCCAACTGAGTGAGTTCGTCTTTCAGCGCCTGGAGTTTTCCTTTGGCTTCGGGAACTTCCTTTTGTAGCCAGGCAATCTTCTGATTGACCTTACGGCGCAGGTGATCCAGTCCTTCTTCAGGGTTGAAGATATTGACTTTATGAATCGTGGCGATATTGTTTAACGAAGTGAGCGGCATGTCGCCTGCTCGGTTGTTGCGATAAAGCCACATAGCCCAGATAAAAAGTTCGTAGATGGTGCGTGAATAGGCGGTGAGATAGGCTACAAAGTCGAACACCTTCTTATCGTTCAAGGTAGCCATGACGCACACATTGTGCAGGCTCTCCGCATAGCACTGATAGTTTTCGATGGCATAGACGACCGTGTGGATGATGAAGGGGTTGTTGTTCAACTCACGACTTGTTGAGGTAGCATCTTGTAGTAGGTAGTCGAGGTCGGCATCGACGCAGGCTATCATACTGGTTCCCAGTCCTTTACCGAGGTTATTGGTGATAGCCGATTTCTTGCCTCTGCTGAGGTTCGAACGGGAAGGCAGGACTATTTCGAAACCCAGATCATCGGTCTCGAATTCTGCGAGCACATCGCGCCAAAAGAAGATGTCATCGTAACTCTCAACGTATACGATGACTTTATGCTTCTTCCACTTCGGCCGCATGTGGTTGGCAGCTTCGAAGTAGCGTGAGTTGACATTATCGACCAGTCGTTTTGGCACAATCTATAACCTTCAATAACCAATAACCTTTAATCCTTAACCATTACTCCACCGTCACATCTTCCACTTCAGTCACGATGTCCATCCACCCATCCATAATGAGGGCAGGTGAGTGGGTTGAGAGGATGATTTGTACGTTGGGATTCAACTCGCGGATGAGTTTCAGCAGTCCCTTCTGCCACTCGATGTGGAGGCTGATTTCAGGTTCGTCCATCAGCAAGGCATAGTGCTCGCCATTCTCTACGAGGACGGTAAGCATGATGACGAGCATCTGCTTCTCGCCCGAGGAGAGTTGATAAGGAGTCAGCACTTCGCCGTTCTGGAAGAACTGGATTTCGTTGCTCTTACGGTCGATGGTTTTGTTGGTGTCCTTAAACAGTTCGTCCATGATGTTTTGGAACTTGGTTTTCGGTACTGATACCAACGCTGCCTTCATGTGGTCTTCCGGGTTGCCGCTGGTGAGAATCTCAATAATCTGGTTGCCGATGTTCACTTGGTAGTCCAAGAAACGCTTCTGCAGCTTGTAGATCTGCCAGTCGAGTTCGGTCTTGACACGAGTGTCGGCCAGTTTTTCAAGCAGATTACTGTTGAGCAGGGGACGGTCGAACGAGCGGATAACATCAAACTTGATGCTCGTAGCATCTTCGGGATAAAGTTTGATGGTGATGCCCTGAGCCACTTCGCCTGCTTGCATCTCACCACTATCGATGAGTTTCAACGAGCGTGCGGAGTGGTTGATGATGGTACTTTTACCCACTCCGTTGATGCCGCTGAGGATATTCACTTGTGGATTCAGCTCCCACTTGATGTGCTTGCCGCCTTTCCACAATGCCTTGATTTCAATGCTTTGTATGTAGTCCGCTTGTTTCATACGTTATCCAAGAGTTATCATTAACTTCTCAAGGTTCTTCTTCTTGGCTGCGTCCATAATGAGGAAGAAATCGATGATAGCCCAGATACCACAGCCACCACCCGTGAGGAACTTAGCAATACCCAGACCTATATCGCCGATATAGATACGGTCGATACCGCTAAAGCCAAAGAATGCCAAAAACGAAAGCAAAAGAGCCGTTGTTGGGTCTTTCACCTCCATGGCTGTAACAGCAATTTCGCGTTCTGCTGGCATACTTTCCAAATGTTCACGTATCATAGGGATTGCATCGGCTGGAAATTTCTCCCCTTTTGTTGCGATAAACAGATTTATTCTTTCTGCATCCATAATGTTATTTGTTATTTAAAGATTTACAATTTACTATTCTGTTATTTGTTCATTGATTGATTGTTTTTACACCGCAAAGGTAGGAAAAATTTAAAAATTAAAGAATTAAAAAATGAAAAAATGATAAAAATATGAATTATGCATTATAAATTATACATTATTTCGTAACTTTGCATCACGAATTAATCACAACTCAATATGAAACGATTGAAGAATCTATTTGGAGAATTGATGTGCATTGCACTGTTCGCAGTGATTGCAGTAGTATATTTCTACCCTGCCGACTTCGAAGGCAGACGTTTGAACCAGCACGACCATGGTGCCAATGACGGACTGGGTGTGGAGGTGAATCAATATCGTGAAGCCCACGATGGAGAGACACCTCGCTGGACAAACAGCGTGTTCGGAGGTATGCCTACCTATCAGATTGCACCTTCGTACGACTCGTCAAAGAAGATGTCGTTCATCGAAAGTGCTTACCACCTGTGGCTGCCCGACTATGTGTTCTACATCTTCATCTCGATGCTGGGCTTCTACATCCTGCTTCGTGCGTTCGACTTCCGCCGCTGGATGGCAGCCTTGGGAGCCATTGTGTGGGCATTCTCCAGCTATTTCTTCATCATCATTGCCGCAGGTCACATCTGGAAAGTGCTGACTTTGGCCTACATCCCGCCAACCATTGCTGGTATCGTGCTATGCTATCGCCGCCGCTACCTGTTGGGATGTGCTGTGACGGCTCTTTTTGCTGCCCTGCAGGTATCGAGCAACCACGTGCAGATGAGCTATTACTTCCTTGTGCCCGAAGCCCTCATCGTCATTGCATTCCTCATCGACAGCATCAGGAAGAAAGAGATGAAATCGTGGCTGAAAGGTACGGCAGCAGTTGTCGTAGCCGCTGTATTGGCTATCGGACTGAACATCTCGAACCTCTATCACACGTATGAATACGCAAAGGACACGATGCGTGGAAAGAGCGAACTGGTGAAGGCACAGAGAGTGGACGACCAGACCGACAGCGGACTCGAGCGCAGCTATATCACCGCTTGGAGCTACGGCATCGGCGAGACATGGACCTTCCTCATTCCCGACCTCATGGGTGGTGCCAGTGTGCCACTGAGCGAGAACCCTACAGCCATGAAGAAGGCCGACCCCACTTTTGCCAATGCAGGCATCTACAACGGATTCCCACAATACTGGGGCGAACAGCCTGGCACCAGCGGACCTGTCTATCTCGGTGCCCTCGTATGCTTGCTGTTTGTGCTGGCATTGTTCGTCATACCGAATAAGAGCCCACTGAAATGGGCACTCATCATCGCCACCATCCTGTCTATCCTGCTGGCATGGGGAAAGAACTTCATGGGCTTCACCGACTTCTTCATCGACCATGTGCCGATGTACTCAAAGTTCCGTACCGTCAGCTCCATCCTCGTTGTGGCTGAGTTCACCATTCCGTTGCTTGGTATGCTGGGATTGAAACGGTTCACCGAGCTGGGTGCAGAGCGAGAGACGCGAGGTCAGATGATGCGTGCTTTGTTCATTAGTACCGCTATCACAGTCGGCATCTGTATCGCCTTTGCATTAGGTCACAATGCCCTTCTTGGCGAGAGCATCAGCAGTTCCGACCGCAGCAGCATCGACCAATATGTAGGGATGGGGTACTTTGATCAGGCAACAGGTCAGCGCATTCTGGCCAGTGTGGCTGTTATGCGCGATGCCATGCTGACAGCCGATGCTTGGCGTTCGGTCATCATCATCCTCTTGGGCGGCTTCTTCCTCCATCGCATCGGTCGCGGCAAGGAGTCAACCCTCTTCGTGCCCAACATCGTATGGATTCTCTGTATCTGTCTGGTGGACATGTGGATGGTCAACAAGCGCTATCTCAATGACAAGATGTTCACCACTCCTCGCGCTTCAGCAGCTGCCGAGAAGACCGATATCGACAACTTCATCCTCGGCCGTTCGGGCGACAAGCGCAATTATCGTGTACTCAACTATGCGGTCAGCACCTTCAACGACAACACCACCTCGTTCTTCTACAGCAGCGTGGGAGGCTATCATGCCGCTAAGTTGCGCCGCTATCAGGAAATGATTGAGGAACACATCTCGAAAGAGATGCCACGAGTATATGATGTCATTCAGGCCTCACCACTCGACTCCGCCCAGTTGCAAGGCGGTGTAAGCTATCCGGTATACGACTTCAGCAAGGCAACCGTCAATGTCGACTCGCTCCTGCCTGTCATCAACATGATGAACACCCGCTGGTTCATCCTCAAGGGTCAGAACGATGTGCGCATCCCGATCGAGAACAACACAGCATTCGGCAATGCATGGTTTGTAGACGACATGCGTCTCGTCAGCAGTGCCAACGAAGAGATTGCAGCCCTCCACGAAGTCAATCCTCGTCACACAGCAGTGGTCGACAATCAGTTCGCAGATATCGTGAAAGCACCAGCTGCTCCAGCCGATTCGGCAGCAACGGTCACCCAAACTCGTCTCACCTGCGACGAAGTCGACTACGAAGTCAATTCACAGAACGGAGGTTTGGTGGTATTCTCCGAAATCTACTATCCTGGTTGGACTGCCACCATCGATGGCAAAGAAGCACCTATCGGACGTGCCGACTATATCCTCCGCTGCATGAACGTGCCGGCAGGCAAGCACACCATCCACATGGAGTTCAAGCCCAAGAGCGTAGAGCAGACCGAAACCATTGCCAACATCAGCTTCTACATCATCCTCATACTGCTGATTGCAGCATTGGTATTTGGAAGGAAAAAGAGACCCACCCCCGACGATCCCTCCCTGTAAGTGAGGGGAGTGGTTACCATAGGACATAAAATAAGCAGCATCTCAATTCCGAGGTGCTGCTTATCGTTTACATCTGCCTTCATTATACTCCCCTCCTTCATAGGGAGGGGTACAGGGGGTGGGTCTTTGGTACAGGGGGTGGGTCTTCACCTGTTTTTTATTAACACAATCATCTTCAGCGCAAAGTCGAAGAAGATGAATTTCGCATTACCGTTCTGGGCGATGTCACGATAGCAGAGCTGCAACTCGTCCATGATACCTATCACGTTGTTTTCGTTGATAAAGGGAGCAAAGCGGACAGCAAATTCCGCCTCGTCGCCATTCATGTAATTCAGGTCAGGATTGCCGAAGTTATAGACGAAGTTCTCACGAATCATGCGCTGGCAGTAGTTCAGGAATCGCTTCTGGCGCTCACGTCCCAATCCTGCCACCTCCTCGCTCCATAGTTTCATCTCGCGCACCTTCCGTGTATAACTCAGGCGCATCAGACTCTTGAACAGCTCCAGGAACTGCTCCTGCTCCGAGTTGTCGACAATCTGGCGCAAGGCTACCGATAGGTTTCCGTAAGCCGAGCGTGCGATGTTGTGTGCCATCGTAGGGTCGATGCTGTGACGGGTTATCAGCACCTGCTCGATGTCGCTGTCCAGGAACTTTGGAACCTCGATGTTCTGACAACGGCTGCGGATGGTGGTCAGCAGCAACTCAGGATGCTCGCTCACCAAGATGAACACAGACCCCGTAGGAGGTTCCTCTAAGAGTTTCAGCAGTTTGTTGGCACAGTCGGCATTCATCCGCTCAGGCAGCCAGATGATGGCCACCTTGTAGCCACCCTGATTCGATTTCAGACTGAACTTGCGTAGCAACGCGTTCGCCTCGTCCACATAGATCATCAGCTGCTGATTCTCAGCCCCGATGCCGTTCATCCAGTCGCTGTAGTCGAAATACGGATTCTGCATCACCATCTCTCGCCACTGCTTGGCAAACAGGTCGCAAGGCGCAGGTTTGCTCGAATCCTTTTTATAGATAGGATAGGAGAAATAGAGGTCGGGATGCTGCATCTTCCCCACCAAAGGAGAGTTGTTCAGCAGCCGGCTCGCCAGCGCCCACGCAATGGCAAAGCCCCCATTACCTTCGGGACCAGCCAACAGCAACGCATGAGGCAGGCGTCCTGTCTCCACTTCGTGAAGCAACCGCTGCTTCACTTCGTCCTGTCCTATGATATTGTCAAAATGCATATTCTAAAGAAGTTATCGCTCTGCTCGAAATTATTTTTAGGAGTGCAGGAGTTCAGGAGTAGAGGAGTGTAGACGGAACTATGCTGTTGTTGTTCCCATCCTTTGGTATCGTCTGCCACTCCTGTCACTACTTTTCACTCCTGTCACTACTTTCTCAGCAGTCTATTGTCGTTAACTTCGAGGCCGTAAGGCCGCTAACTTCGCTAACTCCGTTAACTCCCTTTTTTCATATCCTCTTCATGATTTCCTGAATACTTGGCACCGCCGACACCGTATAGAAATGCAGTCGTGGCACCCCGGCCTTGATCAGTTCACGGCACTGCTCCACGCACCATTCCACACCCAGTTGCGCCACCTCCTCGTCCGTCTTCAGCTTGCGAGCCTCGTCGGCCAGAGCGGCAGGGATGTCCACATGGAACGTCTTCGGGATGATACTGATTTGATTCATCTTTGCCAGCGGTTTGATGCCTGGGATGATAGGGATGGTGATGCCCATCTGTCGGGCCATCTCCACAAACTGGAAGTACTTCCCATTGTCGAAGAACAGCTGTGTCACCGCATACTTCGCACCAAGGTCCTGCTTCTGTTTCAGCACCTTCAGGTCGAACTCCAGGTTCGGTGCCTCGTCGTGCTTCTCCGGATAGCAAGCCACACCATACTCGAACGGCTCACCCGGCACCTTGATGTCAGTTCCGTCGAGAAACTTCCCCGCATTGAACCGATTGACCTGTTCAATCAGCTCCGTAGCATGACTGTTTCCACCCTTCTCAGGCACAAAACGCTTCTCATCCGGCGCCTTGTCACCCCTCAGAATCAGGATGTCCTTGATGCCCAGGAACTGCAAGTCGAGCAACATATACTCCGTGTCCTCACGCGAGAACCCCGAACACAACACATGCGGCACCACCTTCAGCCCATAGTGCTGCATGATGGCACTCGCCACAGCAATCGTGCCCGGACGGCGCCTCAGACGGTTCTTCACATACGTTCCGTCCGCCTGTTCCATATAGATATATTCACTGCGATGCGTCGTGATATTGATCAGTTCCGGCTCAAACTCTTTCAGGATGTCCATCGTCCTGAACAAGTTCCCCGTACCCGTACCCTTCAGCGGTGGCAGTACTTCGAATGAATACTTCATCATATCATTTACTATTTTCCGTGCAAAGGTACGAAATAATTTATAATGTATCTTGTATAATGTATAATAATTTGCAAAAAAGAGCCAAAAAAGGGCAGCATCGGCACAAAAGGCTGATGACTACCCAAATTCAAAGTCAGTTCTGTAAGGCTTCAATTATAAAAGTCCACAGGATTGCAAGGCCGATGTGCCGAGGAGGGCACCAAGTACTGTGATGATGAAGCGTATCACTTCTGCAATCACCTTTTTCTTGTTTTCTTCCATACATTTTTAAGGTTTTAAGGTTTTGTGGTTATAAGGTTTTAAGGTTCCCCGTCACCCTCCCCCTTGAGGGGAGGGTTAGGGAGAGGCTGGGCTGTGCTCCTTAGTTCTGATCCACTCCTCCACCACCTCCGGTGCTGCCGCTGTTGATGACGAGGGTTGCGTTGCCGTCGGGCATCTGGAAGGTACCCGTGTAGGTGCCGTCGCTTTCAGTCAGGGCGACTGAGCTGCCGTTGAGGGTGGCCGTTGGGGTCTGACCTTCGGCTGGGGTGACGCTGAGGGCTACCTCGGTGCCTGCTGCGATCTGGCTGCCGCTGTTGACTGCGTTGCCGCCTACGGTGACTGCTGACGTGCCACTACCACTGCG
>JAFXNA010000032.1 GCA_017529865.1 Bacteroidaceae bacterium | reverse complement strand
TCGATGATTTTGTGTTGACTTATACTAAACGTAGCTAACATGAATAAGAATATCACAATCATTGCAGGTCCATGTGTCATTGAGACGATGGATGTGCTCGAGGAAGTAGCTCAGGAATTAGTGAGACTGAATCAGGCGTATGGTCTTGACATCATCTTCAAGGCATCGTTCGATAAGGCGAACCGTACCTCCATTCATTCCTATCGCGGGCCTGGCATGGAGAAGGGCTTGCAGATGCTGGGAGATGTGAAGGCGAAGTTCGGATTGAGGATTCTGACCGACATCCATGAGAGTTGGCAGGCGCAGCCGGTTGCTGAGGTTGCTGATGTGTTGCAGATTCCGGCTTTCCTATGCCGTCAGACCGATTTGTTGGTGAGTGCGGCTAAGACGGGTAAGACTGTCAATATTAAGAAGGCACAGTTCTTGAGCGGCATTGATATGCAATATCCCGTGCAGAAGGTACGCGAGAGTGGTAACGACAAGGTGTGGCTTACGGAGCGTGGCAACATCTATGGGTATAATAACTTAGCGGTCGATTTCCGCAATATTGCTGATATGAAGAATATTACAGATACGGTTATCATGGATTGTACTCACTCTGTGCAGAGGCCTGGAGCAATGGACGGAAAGACGGGAGGCGACCGTGCTTTTGTTCCTGCGATGGCACTTGCTGCTAAGGCGTTTGGTGCAAACGGTTTCTTCTTCGAGACCCACCCCAATCCTGAGGTGGCGTTAAGTGATGGCCCGAATATGCTCTATCTGAAAGATTTTGAATCAGTAGTGAAATCATTAATCTATTAACGAATATGGAAATAAGAGACATAGCGGCACGATGTTTGCGTGATGAGTCGCAGGCGTTGTTGGACTTGATTCCGCAACTCGATGGTAATTTCGATGGTGCTGTCAACCTGTTGTATAATTGTAAGGGCCACGTGGTTCTTTCGGGTGTGGGAAAGTCAGGACATATTGCCGCGAAGATTGCTGCAACCTTGGCAAGTACGGGTACTCCTGCTTTTTATGTGAATCCGCTCGATGCTTTGCATGGCGACTTAGGTATGATTACCGAGAACGATGTGGCATTGCTGATTTCCAATTCCGGCAACTCCGATGAGATTCTGCGAATGGCAGCATTCCTGCAAGAACGTGACCTACCGATTGTAGCCCTGACCGGCAACCCCACCTCACTGCTGGCACGCACCTCTACCCACCACATCAATGTGGTCGTTGAGAAAGAGGCATGTCCGCTGAATCTGGCTCCGACCTCATCGACAACAGCAGCTATGGCGATGGGTGATGCCTTGGCTTGTGTACTGATTGAGTTACGGCACTTCCGGGCACAGGACTTTGCGATGTTCCATCCGGGAGGACTGCTGGGAAAGAAGTTGGTGACGAAGGTGAAGGATGTGATGTATACAGAACACCTGCCGATTATCCCACCAGAGATGAAACTCATCGATGCGCTGATTTCTATTAGCAACGGCCATTTAGGTTTGGGAGTGGTGATGCGTGAAGATCGAATCTTAGGTATTATCACCGATGGTGACATCCGTCGTGCGGTTGAGGGGTCGAAGGAGAATGTCTTCAATATCTCTGTTTCGGAAGCGATGACTAAGACACCGAAGACCATCAATCCAGAGGCGAAGCTGACACAGATTCAGTATATGTTCCACAAGTACAAAATACATTCATTGCTTGTAGTAGATAAGAACAACCACTTGCTTGGAATTGTTGACTACTTCGCAATCATGAACTAACACAAAAGCTCCCGATTGGGAGCTTTTGTGTTAAGAGAGCTTACCGTCTCTTTTCTCTTCGCTTCTTCTTGGCTCCCTCCCTTTGAGGGGAGGGCGGGGGGAGAGGCTCTTACATTACCTGCTCTGTACTATAAGCTTTGTTGATGATATTCACAGCATTGAGTGTGCGTGGGAATCCGATCCAAGGCAGGATGACAGTAGCTACGGCTATCATCTCATCCTTTGTAATCTTGTGGTTCCTGCAACCACGAGCATGAACAAGCAGACGATCGTCGCAACCTCCCATAGCAGCGATGAGGCAGAAGCAGATCAATTCGCGGTGCTGGGTGTCGATACCATTGCGTGAGTAGAAGTAGCCGAAGCAATACTCAGCCATGAATTTGCCGATATGCTCTTGTCCCTTGGGCGCTGAGGCAATCATATTCTCGCCTGCTCCAGGACCGAAGGTCTCATCCATCAGTTCCAGTCCACGCTTGAAAGCTTCTTCATCGTTCTCGACCGTATTCTGAGGGTCGAGAGGCAGGCGGATGCCGTTGTTCTCGAAGATGTCGTTCATCAGCAGGGTGTAGTCAACGAGGAGTGCCGCACCGACGTATGGGTAAGCCATGTAGACGATTTCGCGGATTTCGCGTGGCTTGACGCCGAAGTTGAGACATGCGTCGACAAAGAGTTTGAACTCGTTGATGGCATTACAGCCGATAGTGGCAGCAAGGATGCACATCACACGCGTTTTCTCCAACACGAAGCCTTCCGACTTCTGGAGGGTCTTATCGAAAGCGAAATTATCTACTATTTCTGTGAGTTCGGGGTCGGTGCGCAGGCTGTTGATTTGTGCTCGTGATGAGAAACTGCGACGGATTTCGTCGTGTGCCCGCTTAGTGATTTTTACTTCTTTCATTGCATTGTAAGTTTTAGTTACCATGCAAAAGTACGAAATTTATTCTATATGGGCAATTATTTTTGATTTTTTTTCGTGTTTGTTTTCGTTTTCGTTTTCGTTTTCGTTTTTTTTCGTACTTTTGCAGTGCATTTATCTATTAAATAAGGTAACCATGAAACGAACAGTTTTGTTATTCCTATCTATGAGTTTACTTGTACTGAGCATTGATGCTCAGAACGAGCAACGTCGTCCACGCTTTCAGTTCGATGCGACCAATCC
>JAFXNA010000027.1 GCA_017529865.1 Bacteroidaceae bacterium | reverse complement strand
TGAATTATGAATTATGAATTATTTTGTATCTTTGCAGCCGATTTCGTGGCATCTATGCCCGATAATGATGGTTCGGTAGCTCAGCTGGATAGAGCAACAGCCTTCTAAGCTGTGGGTCTTGGGTTCGAATCCCAACCGAATCACAAAGAAAAAGAGTCTCGAATGATGAAAGCTTGTTTTCAATCTTTGAGACTCTCTTTTTCTTTGTAAGATTGCCCGTGGCAGGGCCAGGGATATGCAATCCCAACTCCCTATTCTTTTTTACAAAGCATCACGACGTTTTCCACATGCTGGGTGTGGGGGAACATATCGACGGGTTGCACTTTCGTCACACGGTATTTCACATCTAACAGTTGCAGGTCGCGTGCTTGTGTGGCAGGATTACAACTGACATAGACGATGCGGTTCGGTTCGGCGAAGAGGATGGTGTCGATGACGTCCTGATGCATACCGGCACGTGGCGGGTCGGTGATGATTACATCAGGACGACCGTATTGCTCGATGAAGTCGCGGTTCAGGATGTCTTTCATGTCGCCTGCAAAGAACAGGGTGTTGTCGATGTGGTTGATCTGCGAGTTCACCTTTGCGTCCTCAATGGCTTCGGGAACATATTCGATACCGATGACCTGTCGCGCCTGGCGGCTGACGAAGTTGGCAATCGTTCCGGTACCTGTGTAGAGGTCATATACCAGTTCGTTGCCTGTGAGCCCTGCAAAATTACGTGCCACCTGATAGAGATGATAAGCTTGGTCGGTGTTCGTCTGGTAGAAACTCTTGGGGCCTACTTTGAATTGTAGACCTTCCATTTCTTCGTAGATATGGTCGGTTCCCTTGAAGCAGATGACTTCCTGATCACCGAATGTGTCGTTGCACTTGTGGTTGTCGACATAAAGCAATGAGGTGATTTCAGGGAATCGGTCGGCTACGTTTTGCAGCAGTTTGATGGCTTCTTGCTGTTCCTCCTTGTTTTCGATGCGGAACTGTATGAGTACCATAAGTTCACCTGTATTGCTGTTTCGTATCATCATGCTGCGCAGCAGCCCTAAGTTCTGACGCAGATCGTAAAAGGTGAGCTGGTGTTCGATAGCATAATCGCGGATGAAGTTGCGGATGCTGTTGGTGATATCGTCCATCAGGTGACATTGTTCGATGTCGAGAATCTTGTCGAATGCGCCTGTGATATGGAATCCGAGTGCATTGTGCTGGGTGATGATTTGTTCATCGTCGCGTATCTCGTCTTCCGTCATCCATCTGCGGTTGGAGAATCCGAACTCCAGCTTGTTGCGATACTCATAGATTTTCTCGCTACCTAGTATGGGGGATATCTCCGGCAGTTCTATCTTGCCGATTCGTGTGAGGTTGTCGACTACCTGCTGTTGCTTCCAGCGAAGCTGCTCCTCATATTTCAGACATTGCCACTTGCAACCTCCGCAGACACCAAAGTGTTGACAGAGTGGGGTAGTGCGGTCGGGAGAATAGGTGTGAAACTTCACGGCAACTGCTTCCATGAAACTGTGCTTCTTACGCTTCACTTGCAGGTCGACTACGTCGCCAGGTACGACAAACGGTACGAATACCACCTTGTCGTCTACTCTTGCCAGTGCCTTCCCTTCTGCTGCTACGGCTGTGATGGTGATACCTTCCAACACAGGCATCGGTTTCTTGTTTCTTGCCATGTATCAGTCTGCTATTTCAAAGTCCAGACATGCACGCTGAACGGTGTAGGGCCTTACTTTTGTATTGGCTACTGCTACGTGGTCAGGGTGCTGAGCATAGCCCTTGAGGGCTTCTTCTGATTCGAGTGTTGAGTCGAGCATCACGTCGGCATTCGATGATGCCAAACGGCGGTCGATGTGTACTGTCACGTCCAACAACCCTGGCACTTTGCCTACCAGCCCTTCCAGTCCGGCTTTGATGCCTGCCTTCACTTGCTGCTTCTGCTCGTCCGTCAGTTCGGGATTGAGTGTCCACAGAATAATGTGCTTTACCTTCATATTGTTTAATGTTTTAGTATTTGCGAATGCAAAGGTACGAAAAAAATGTAAAAATGTAAGAATTATAAAATGTAAAAATGAAATTTTAAAGAAATTATGAATTATGAATTAAAAAATATGAAACATTAGTTCGCCGTTAGGCAATTATTTCGTACCTTTGCACGATAAATCAAAATAAGGTACGTATGAAGTCAAACAGTCAAGTGCGTTGGGGGGTTATTGGATGCGGTGAAGCTACAGAGACGAAGAGCGGTCCTGCGTTGCAGTGTGTCGAAGGGTCGATGATAGCGGCTGTGATGAGTCGTGACAAGGAGAAGGCACGCAGTTATGCTCAGCGTCATGGTATTCAGCATTTCTATACCGACCCTGTGGAACTGATAAACGATCGCAACGTTAATGCCATTTATATTGCCACACCTCCTTCGTCGCATGCCACGTTTGCCATCATGGCGATGAAAGCCGGCAAACCTGCCTATGTGGAAAAGCCGCTCGCATCGAGCTATGAGGAATGTCTGCGTGTGAACAATGTGTCGAAACAGACGGGTGTGCCTTGCTATGTGGCATACTATCGCCGCTATCTGCCGTATTTTGAGAAGGTGAAGGAGATACTGGCTAACGGCACCATCGGGAAGGTGTTGTCTGTCCAGATTCGGTTTGCTGTGCCGCCACGTGAGCTCGACTACAACAAGACGAACCTTCCTTGGCGACTTCAGCCCGATATCGCTGGGGCAGGGGGGTACTTCTACGACTTGGCCAGTCATCAGCTCGACATGTTGCAGCACATGTTCGGTGTGATTATCGAGGCTGAAGGCTATGCAACCAATATGGCAGGACTGTATCGTGTGCAGGATACGTTCAATGCTTGTTTCCGTTTTGCGAACGGCCTCACAGGTAGTGGTTCCTGGTGTTTCGTGGCACACGATTCGGCTCGTACCGACCGCATTGAGATTGTGGGTGATAAGGGTATGATTTGCTTCTCTGTGTTCGACTATCTGCCGATTGCCCTGCATACCGAGCGTGGACGTGAGGAGTTTCCGATTGAGAATCCTCAGTATGTGCAGACTCCGCTGATTCAGGCTATCGTTGATGATTTGCGGGGTGGTCCTCGATGTGAATGTGATTCCATCAGTGCTACACCTACCAACTGGGTGATGGATAAGATATTGGAGAAAATTTAATAAAGTGTATAGTTGATAGTTGAAAGTTGATAGACTGCTGAGATAGTAGTGACAGGAGTGACAGTAGTGGCTGGAGTGGCAGCCGATAGACTGCTGGTGTTAACGTCTTTTGGTGCTGTCTGCACTCCTCTACTCCTACACTCTTGCACTCCTAAAACATTAAACTATAAACTTTAAACTATAAAATCGATGAGATACGTAGTTTACATACTGCTGATGATGTTTTCTGTTGCTACAATGGCAATAGAAACGGGGGACTCTGTGCGTTTGGATTCGTTGCCTTGGGGTAAGCGAGTGCTGAATACGGTGTTCAAGGGGGCCGATGCGATTACGAACTTCTTCATGGGCTGCGACACCAACTACGTGACACCTCAGAAATATGAGTTTACCGCACAGGCAGAGTTGTCGTACTGGCACGATTTCTACCGGATGTCATCATCGGTGAACGGAACGACCAAATCGATGTCGTTAGAGTCGGGCAATCCGCTCGTGCTTGGCGGTTACGTCTATTGGAGTATTCTCGGTTATGGTCACTCTGTGAATCTGGGCGATATCGGCAAGCCGGAAGGGGAGACGAACGGAACCGGTCACCGCAATGTGTTTGTGCTCAATACGGCTCGTATCATCGCCGAGGTATATACCTTCAAATCGGGTAAGTCGGCAAAGTTCAGGAGCATCAGCGATGTCGATCTCGAAGGACAGGACCGCACATTCAAGGGACTGAGCTCAAAGTGTTTCGGCATCGATGCCCAGTATATCTTCAACCATCGCCGCTATTCATGGCCAGCAGCTTTTGGCGAGAATGCTGTGCAGCGCAAGAGTCAGGGGTCGTGGAAACTGGGTTTCTCCTATAATCACGTGACGGTGAACTTCAACAAGAACGAGTTGCCGACCTATATCGCACAGAACATCGATACCACGCTGTTATTCAATAAAGTAAGCTATAAGGATTACGCCATCAGTTTCGGATACGGCTACAACTGGGCTTTCCGTCGCAATTGCATCCTTGCCGTCTCTGTGCTTCCCTCTATCGGTTATCGCCAGTCCGACATCACCGAATACAACAAAGACAAGGCTGTTTTGCGCCACATCAGCACCGATGTCTTCTTCCGCACCAGCCTGTTCTGGAACAATACTAAGTATTTCACCGGCTTCGTTGTCGATCTTCACACCTATGCTTATCGTCAAAAGAAGTTCAGTCTCACCAACGCTTACGGAACCGTGAAATACATCATCGGCTTCGATTTCCTCAAGAAGAAGCAATACAAACAAAAAGAGAAGAAATAATGCTCGAATCGAGCAATATCAGGCATTTTAGTGTTAAATAAGGTTAAGTCTGCATAACTTTTTGTCAAATTCGCTTGACATTATGAAAAATTTGCTTTACCTTTGCAGCGCAATTTAAAAACAAGCGCATTATGGTAAAGAATTATTTGTTTTCCCCGGTGTTCAGAAAGATTGGTTACGCACTTCTCGTCGTAGCCTTGGTTTTCTTTGTTCTCTGTCTGTCGTTCGACCAGTTGGCGTTCGGCCTTCAGTATCCGATGATCAGTCTCACACCACCGATGGACGAAGAGTGGACCATATTCAAGTTCTATCCTCGCATCACTCAGGGTGGTTGGTTCGAGATTGTGATGACGCTGATGTGTGTGGGCTGTGTGTTCGTAGCGTTCTCAAGGGAGAAGGAAGAAGACGAGTGCATTGCTCAGATACGTATGCAGTCGCTGGTATGGGCGCTGATGGTGAATATGGTGCTGGTGTTGCTCACCACCTTATTTATATATGGAGGCTCCTATCTCACCTGTATGGCGGTCTATCCGTTCTCTACCTTCCTGTTTTTTATCATCAAGTACAACATTTCACTCTATCAATTCCGTAAGAACAATGAAGAATAGGCTAAAAGTGGAGCGTGCCATTTGCGACCTCACGCAACAACAGCTGGCGGAACAGGTAGGGGTGAGCCGTCAGACCATCAATGCGATCGAGAAGGGCAACTATGTACCTTCGACGACCCTGTCGCTGAAGCTGGCCCGAGTGTTCAGTAAACCATTAGAAGAAATATTCCAGTTAGATGAAAACGATTAATATGAAACGAGTTTTGAGTCTTGTAGCAGGCTTTGCAATGTGTGTGAGCCTCTATGCTCAGTGGGATTCCCCAGAGTTGAATACGTATATGCGTACTGCTTACAAGCAGATATATCACGTATCGGGAAAGGTGTTCGGAAAGGACGAGTTCGAGCCGAAACCATACGCATTGCAAGGTGCGAATGTGAAGGTGACCTGTATGGGCGACACCACTCAGATGGATGGTCAGTCCGTATGGAAAGACGGACGCTTCGATGTGTGGTTGCCTCTGCGTGAACGCTTGAAGGACACGCGTGTGAAGGTGATGATCTCCTATGTGGGTATGGACACCTACGAGCACATCTATTCGCCCGAGAAGACGAAGGAGAACGGAGTCGATGCCTACGTGGTTAAGATAGATTCATTGGTGATGGAGAGCAAGCCGATGACGCTCGACGAGGCTGTCGTCGTCGCTGAGTTGAAGAAGATGTACCAGCGAGGCGATACCGTCATCTTCAATGCCGATGCCTACGAGATGCCGTCCGGAAGTGTGCTGCTCGACCTCGTGCGCCGTCTGCCTGGATTGAAGTACGAGGGTGGCAAGATGACCTATATGGGTAAGGACATCGAGGAAATCAAGCTCAATGGCGACTCGTTCTTCAAGCACGATATGAGCATTGCGCTCAACAACATGCCGCATGAGAAGCTGAAGAGTCTGAGCATCTATGAGGAACTCAAGGATACACTCGACGTGAAGAGCGAGAAGCACCTCGTGATGGATATGGAGACCAAGGAACCGATGACGGGTACCATATTCGCGGAACTGAACGCATCGACCACCGAGAAGTTCAACCACTACGGCGTTGGCGGCTATATCAATATGTGGAAGCAGAAGGGGTTGCAGCTGAATGGTAGCTTCAATACGCAGGATATTCCCGATGAAGGCACCTATCAGCTGGAGACGGTGAGAACATACGGAAACTTGATGGCGGAGTATAACTTCAACGACAAGGCTTCGATAAACGGGAACTTGAACCATAACTACAACCGCAACGAGACGAAGAACGACAACTACACCAAGATGTTCATGCCCGACTATACCCAGAACTCCATGAACGAGTCGTTCAGCAGCAACAAAAGCAAGAACTGGAATGGCAGTTTCGGTTCGTTTGCCCGAATTTCCGAAAAGCTTTACTTCAATGCGAATATTGGTATGGACAAGACGGACTCGAAGAGCTACAGCGAATCAAACGACACCATCTCGAACGAGGGAGAAGGGCTGGTGAGCACCACCCGTCAGATCAATTCGTCCGATGGCGACAACAAATCACTGAACGGAAGCTTCAACTTGAACTATACTTTCGATGAAGACCATAAAAACGAGTTGAGCCTTAATTACACGTATAGCCATTCCGACAGTAAGAACACCTCGTACAACAAGTCGTACAGCCGGTTCGTCCAACTTGACAGCATTCGCGATGTGAACCATCGTATTTCTTCGCCCGATCGTCACAACCAACACAGCATCATGCTGCGCTATAGCCACAGGATTGGTGGAGGATACATGAGAGGTATGGACGATGATGACGAAAATCCTGTCAACTCGTTCCTCAGTTTCGGTTACGGAGTCGATTTCAGCAGCAATACCAGCACACAGAACTATGAGGACATCCTGGCCGACGGAACATTCGCACAGGTGGACAGCCTTCACTATGATAAGCGTAACCGCAATTTTGTGCATCAGTTTCAGTTGTCCTATTTCTATAGCGACAAGAAGTCGCGTCTGAATGCGTCGATTCAGGCTTCACCACGTAAGATGACCATCGACAACGACCAGTATGGCCGGAACGAGCATATCGAAAGCAATGGAGTTCAACTCTCATTCAACACCCGCTATACGCTCAATGTGAAGAAAGACAAATACACACTGAGTTATTCGGGAAATAATGCTTTGCCTGGTGTGGAGCAGTTGTCGAATGTGACCGACTACCACGACCCGATGAACATCAGCGTGGGTAACCCGAACCTGAAGAATGCATTCACCCACCACTTTGAGTTTGAGTATCAGCTGAAGTCGTTGATGCGTCTGCAACTTACGTATGGATTCACCGACAACCAGATCACCACACTCACCCTGATGGATAAGTCGACCGGTGCACGTCGTACATCGCCTGCCAATATCAACGGCAATTGGAACACTCGCGAGTATGTCTACTTCACCATCCCTATCCACGACTTCACGCTCAGCATCAATGCCACACACTCGTTCAACCACGGCGTGTCGTATGTGCAGAACCTGACAGACAGTGAAGCAAGGAAGAGTGCAACGAAGCATCATAACTTCAACACAAGCATATCCGGAAGCTACGGCAATAAGTACTGGATGATGCAAGGAAATGTAGGGTATACAATGAACCACAGCAAGAGCGACTACCTCACCAAAGCCACAAAAGGACAGTCCATCAATGCAGGAGCCGACATCACCTACGAAGCACCCTTCGGATTGGAATTGAATGTGGACTGCACCTTCAGCAAACCGTTTGGTTACGAGATGGCAGCTGCCAACAAGACAGAATGCCTGTTGGGATTGAACGCCGAGTACCATTTCCTGAAAAAACGTATGGCAACTGTAGGGATACATTGGCGTGACATCCTCAATTCATATAACGGATTCAACGCCACGATGGACGGAACCACGTGGAATGAAAGTCGTACCTATGGCGATACATCCATGTTCGTCCTCTCGTTCCGCTATCGTTTCAATGCGTTTGATTAGCGTTTGGCGGTTTGGGAATTTTATAAGGGTGCGGGGCCAGTGTGCTTCGCATCTTTTTTGAAAAAAATGATGAAAATGGGAGGGGGTGTGAAGCCCATGAAAGGGAGGGGGCGAAAAAGGCCCTTTCATGGGGGTTTGTTTTTAAAAATCACAATTCACAAAATTCACAATTCACAAAATTCACAAAATCACAAAAAGAGTCGAGCAGTTAAGCCCGACTCAAAGCCTCTCCCCATCCCTCTCCTCAAGAGAGGGGGCTTTCAGGGTAAGGCTATACCCTCCCCCCTGAGGGGGAGCTGGAGGAGGCTCATGACTGTAGTGCCGATGTGCCGAGGAGGGCACCAAGTACTGTGATGATGAAGCGTATCACTTCTGCAATGACCTTCTTCTTGTTTTCTTCCATACATTTTTAAGGTTTTAAGGTTTAAGGTTTTGAGGTTTTAAGGTTCCCTGTCACTACTCTTCCCTTCTAGTTCATCAGCCCCTCATCCCACTCCCCTCCCTTACAGGGAGGGGCACAGGGGGTGGGTCTTAGTTCTGGTCAACTCCACCGCCGTTGCTTGAAGTAACAACGCTGAGAGTTGCATTAGCTGATGGCATGAGGAAGCTACCTTCCCAGTTGTTGCCGCTCTGGGTCAATTGAACAGACTGTCCGTTGACAGTTGCAGTCGGAGTGAATCCTTCTGCTGGAGTTACGACGAGTTCAACCTCGTCACCTGCAGTCACGGTTGCGCCTGTCTGAACAGCTGATCCATCATGAGTTACTGCTACCGAGCCTGTACCATTCTTCTGAATGGTGAGGACTGGGTCAGTCACTACGGGGTCGGTTGGCGTTGATGGTTCTACGGGAGCAGCACCACCATTGTCGTTGTTTGAAGCATCACCATTGAGGAAACGCTCCTGACCTACTGGGTAGGTCTGAATTGCCTCTGCATAGCTTGGAGAAGCATCGAGGACATCGAACTGAGCCTTACTACGGAAGTACTTACCGTTGCGATACTGCGAGCAGATTGCAGCAGTATAAGTGTGCTCAGCATCAGCACCGTCAGCCCACTCGAAAGCAGTCTTTACGGTGAGGCTCAGCTTATTCGTTGCGTAAGCAAACGAAGCGGCTACGAGGTCACCCGTGATGGCGAGATCGAATGAACCTGCTACATCTGCACCCTGCTTGAAGGTGAAACGAGCGGCACCGAAACCGTAAGTTCCGTCCTTCTTCTTGTAAGCGATACAGATGGTTGCCATATCGCCGTACTGCTTCAAACCCAGCTCTTCGCAAATGTCTGCGACGCTACGTCCATAAGCAACGTCGATAACAGCAGTTTTTGCTGCACCGTCAATGCTGAGCGTTGAGAGGTCGGGAGCGATGGATGGAAGCGTACCCATTGAAATGATGTAGCTGCCAGGCATCATGCCCTTTACTCCCCACTTGTTGATTCCGAAGAATCCGTTTGATTGGTTGATTGACTGACGAACCAATGATGTGTTCAGAGAGATGAACTCAGTCATTGATTCACGACCTGCTGTAACTCCCTCGAAAGAGTGATCACAGATGGTCTTCATTGCACTGTAGGCGGAACCAACGGTTGCGATAATCGCGCGTTGCTTCATCTGACCCAATGTGCGTGGATTCTTTCCACCTTCTACGCGGTCTTTGGTAATCTGCTTACCACCTACTACTGAGTAGGTATGTGATTTCGTTGAACCACGACGTAGACCGTAATAACCTTGACTTACTGCCATGTTGTTTTTTTGGGTGTCGTTTTTAGGGCTTCCCGTTGAGCTCCGCTTATACCTTGCCACTAACTCCGCTCGAACTCCTATCTTATAAATAAGAGGTAAACAAGAGGTAAACAAGAGGTACACCTGCGTTGTTCGCTGGGTTTCTTGCCCTTTCGACGATACAAAGTTACGAAAAAAAACGGGGAAAACAATGGAAGATGTGAATTTTGTGAATTTTGTGAATTGTGAATTCTGTGAATTTAGGTTTTTTATGTAATTTTGTAATGTCGGGATTACAATGCCCTAAAGAATATATATTATATATATACTTTAGAATGTTTTTCCATTGAGAAATGTAAAATTCACAATTCACAAAATTCACAAAATAACTTCTTGTATTCAACTCATTTTTTCCTTTGAAAAATTTTTGTGGAATGAAAGTTCGTATAACTTTGACATCATCGAGGATAAAATACGCATCGGAAATAAAAAGCCTATTGAGGTGTAAGGATGGCAAACATTACTATCCGTTAGAAATATGATATGTGCATTGTTTAAGCGAAGTTTGATGTTAATAAAGTTGGTTTAACAATTTTTGGTAGCGGCAGCCTGTGAAGGTAGCCGCTATTTGGTGAAATGGTGAAACGGTGAAATGTGATTTTTGTGAAACTTTAGTTCAACGTAGTCAATTTTGTGAATTTTGTGAATTGTGAATTTTGTGAATTGTGAATTTTGTGAATTGTGATTTTTAAAAACAAACCCCCATGAAAGGGCCTTTTTCGCCCCCTCCCTTTCATGGCCTTCACACCCCCTCGCATTTTCATTATTTTTGAAAAAAAATGCAGTGTTGCAAAATAAAATCGGGATTGTTACGTTATTATAGTTGAAAGAAGATTTCTTTATAATGTATAATTTATAATGCATAATTTATAATGCATAATTTATAATTTATCATATAATGCAGGATTGCCTATGAGAGATTTTACACAAGACACTGATTTTGATTCCCTTCCGCTGGACATGCCGATGTTGCATGCAAGTGACGAAACCCTGAATTTTATCCGCTTGTTTGCAAGTGACTACATTCATAATTCATAATAAAGTTTAAAGTTTAAAGTTTATGGTTTATAGTCAGTTTAACGAGTTTATAGTTTAACAGGTAAATATACTCTCTACTTTACACTTTATCAACTGACTTTCAACTTTCAACTATCAACTATACACTTTATTAATAATTAATAATGAAGGGGTCTTGGAACGAGAACAACTACTGAAGCAGTTGGCTTCGTCGGCAGATGCGAAGCGGCTGGCTGAAGCAATACGGAAACGTAAATCGGACGTAGTGGTGGACGGACTGAACGGTTCGTCTGCTGCGTTGTATTTTGCCTCTATTATATCAAGACCTACCCCCATTCCCCTCCCTGCGAGTGAGGGGAGTGAAAACCACGAGATGTTTACACCCAATAGTGACTACTCCCCGCCCTTACAGGGAGGGGTAAAAGGGGGAGGGTCTGCTAATTCTTTCTTATTCATCTTGGATGATGAGGAGGAAGCGGGCTATTTCTATCATGACCTGACACAGATGTTGGGCGACAGGGAGGTGTCGTTCTTTCCTTCTTCATATCGTCGAGCCATTAAGTATAACCAGAAGGATGATGCGAACGAACTGCTGCGAACGAATACGTTAGCACAAGTGCTAACTAACCAGACCCACCCCCTTTCTATTCTCATTGTCACTTACCCTGATGCATTAGCCGAACGTGTAGTGTCTCGACAGAATCTCGAGGACAATTCTGTGACATTGAAGCGGGGCGATGTGATGGACTTGACGGTTTTGGAGGACCGTTTGCTGGATCTGGGTTTCGTGCGTACGGACTATGTGTATGAGCCTGGTCAGTTTGCTATCCGTGGCAGTATCGTGGATGTGTATTCGTATAGCAACGAGAATCCGTATCGTATCGACTTCTTTGGCGATGAAGTGGATAGCATCCGTACGTTCGATATCGTCAGTCAGTTGTCGGACGAGAAGATGGAGGTGGCATCTATCGTGCCTGACCTCCTGCAACAGCAGAATCAGTATATATCGCTCTTGTCGTTCCTGCCTGACGATACACTGATTGTGGCCAAGAACCTGGACTATGTGGCCGATAAGATTGGGGTGATCAGCGAGACGGGTTTTTCGAAGCAGGCAAGCCTCTCCCTAACCCTCCCCTCAAGGGAGGGAACTGAGGGGGAGGACGCGAGTGGGCTGTTAGACACAAGTTTCCTGTCGTCGCGGGAGGAGTTTGAACGTGAGATAGCTGATAAGCGCAAGGTGCTGATAGGTGTTCACGAAGTCAAGGGTGGAAACAAATATATAAAGGTGTCGTTCAGCACTGAGATGCAACCGCTGTTTCATAAGAATTTCGAACTGGTGACAAGTACGTTTGAGCAGTTGCTGGGTGATGGTTATACACTCAATATCTTTGCCGACAACGACAAGCAGATTCGTCGTTTGGAGGAGATCTTCGATGCGAACCGTAAGGGTAGTACGCTTGTGGTGTTCAACCCGGTGCCGATTGCCATCCATGCGGGATTCACGGATCACGCGATGAAGCAGTGCTACTTCACTGACCACCAGTTGTTCGACCGCTACCATAAGTACAGCCTGAAGAGCGATAAGGCCCGACGGGGTAAGGTGGCGCTGACGCTGAAGGAGATTCAGCAGTTTGAGATTGGTGACTACGTGGTGCATATCGATCACGGTGTGGGTAAGTTCTGCGGACTGGTGAGGGTGCCGACGAATGGTCAGATGCAGGAGATGATCAAGATTATCTACCAGAACGACGACATCGTGTATGTGTCGATTCATGCGCTCAACAAGGTGTCGAAATACAAGGGTAGGGAAGGTGAGGCTCCACGACTGAACCGACTGGGTACTGGTGCTTGGGAGCGGATGAAGGAACGTGTGAAGACGAAGGTGAAGGACATCGCCCGCGACCTTATCCGACTCTATTCGCAACGTCAGCAGGAGGCTGGATTTGCTTACAGTCCTGACAGCTATATGCAGCATGAGTTGGAGGCGAGCTTCATCTACGAAGATACACCTGACCAACTGAAAGCTACGCAGGATGTGAAGACCGATATGGAACGCCAGCAGCCGATGGACCGACTGGTGTGTGGTGATGTGGGATTCGGCAAGACTGAGGTGGCCATTCGTGCGGCTTTCAAGGCTGCTGCCGACAGCAAGCAGGTGGCTGTACTCGTTCCGACTACCATCCTTGCTTATCAGCATTATCAGACATTCTGTGAACGTCTGAAGGACTTCCCGGTGAGGGTGGAATACATCAGTAGGGCACGTAGTGCGAAGCAGACCAAGGAGGTGTTGGAAGACCTGAAAGCGGGTAAGGTGGATATTATCATCGGTACCCACAAACTGATTGGCAAGGATGTGAAGTTCAAGGATCTGGGGTTGCTTATCATCGACGAGGAACAGAAGTTCGGTGTGTCGGTGAAGGAGAAACTGCGTCAGATGAAAATCAATGTCGATACCCTCACGATGACTGCCACACCGATTCCGCGAACCTTGCAGTTCTCGCTCATGGGCGCACGTGACCTGAGCATCATACAGACTCCGCCTCCCAACCGCTATCCTATCCAGACGGAGATACATACCTTCTCGCCCGAGATTGTGGCGGAAGCTATCAACTTCGAAATGAGCCGAAACGGTCAGGTGTTCTTCGTGAACAATCGCATCAACAACCTGATGGATCTGAAGGACATGATAGAGAAGCAAGTGCCCGATGCCCGTGTGTGTATCGGTCACGGACGTATGAACCCTCAGGAACTGGAGGAGGTAGTGTTCGACTTCATGAACTACGACTACGACGTGATGCTCTCTACCACGATAGTGGAGAACGGAATCGATATTCCAAACGCTAACACCATCATTATCAACGGTGCACAGAACTACGGACTTTCCGACCTGCACCAGATGCGAGGACGTGTGGGGCGTAGCAACAAGAAAGCTTTCTGCTACTTGTTGGCACCACCATTAGCTGCCCTCAACGACGATGCACGTCGCCGCTTGCAGGCTTTGGAGAACTTCTCGGGACTGGGATCGGGTATGCAGATAGCGATGCAGGACCTTGACATTCGGGGTGCCGGTAACCTGTTGGGAGCAGAACAGAGCGGATTCATTGCCGATTTGGGCTATGAGACCTATCAGAAAGTGCTTGCCGAAGCAATGGATGAACTCCGTGCTGAGGTGCTGTCGAAGAACGAAGGAGAAAAGGCTAAGGACGAAAACCAAATAGTAAATGGTAAATGGTCAAATAGTAAATGGTTTGACAATGTGGTCATAGAATCGGATATCGTGGCTCATTTCCCCGAGTCGTTCGTGCCAAGCAGCGGCGAACGTATCAGTCTGTATCGCGAACTTGATGGCCTGACCTCGCAGGCACAACTCGATGCTTACACTCAGCGACTTATTGACCGCTTCGGACCGATTCCTTCAGAGGGAGAAGAACTGCTGAAAGTAATGCCGCTCAAGTGGCTGGCTGCCTCGCTGGGCGTTGAGAAGGTTGTGCTGAAATCGGGCAATATGTTCATGTATCTCATCTCTGATTTCGAAAGCAGCTACTACGAAAGCGACGTGTTTGACCGCATCATCAACTACGCTTCGTGGCATCCGCGCAACACCAAGCTGCGCGAACAGGACGGCCGACGTTCATTATGGATAAAAGATGTCAATTCTGTTAGTCACGCTGTAAGTATTTTGGAAGAAATCATAAAAAAGTGACATTTATTGAAAATAAATCCTAATTTATTTTGTACTTATCATTCTTTGTACTATCTTTGCAATTCAATGAATTAATATCTGGTTGAATATGAATGCAAGTGATGGCATTGTAATTATACCTACGTATAACGAGAAAGAGAATATCGAAAGGATCATCCGCGAGGTTTTCAAGTTGCCGATGAATTTCCATATTCTGGTGATTGATGACGGTTCGCCCGACGGGACGGCTGCGATTGTGAAGCAACTCATCGAGCGTGAATTTGGCGACCGCCTGTTCATCATCGAGCGTTCCGGGAAACTGGGATTGGGTACTGCCTACATCGCCGGATTTAAGTGGGGCATCGAGCGGAAGTACAACTACATCTTCGAAATGGACGCCGATTTCTCACATGCTCCTACCGACCTTCCACGTCTGTATGACGCCTGTGAATACGACGGTTACGACCTGGCTATCGGCTCGCGCTACGTCTCGGGTGTGAATGTTGTGAACTGGCCGATGGGACGTGTGCTGATGTCCTATTTTGCATCGAAGTATGTGCGGTTCATCACAGGTTTACCAGTACATGATACGACAGCAGGCTTCAAATGTTACAAGCGTCGTGTGTTGGAAACCATCGATCTCGATGCTATCCGTTTCAAGGGTTATGCCTTCCAGATAGAAATGAAATTCACCGCCTATAAGTGTGGCTTCAAGATCAAGGAAGTACCTGTCATCTTCGTCAATCGCGTGTTTGGAACCTCGAAGATGAGCGGCGGTATCTTCAGCGAAGCTTTATGGGGAGTCATCCGTCTGCGTCTCGACGGATGGTTCAAGACATATCCAAAACCTAAAGATTAAGAAGCATGCGAACGATCATAAGTGGAGCTACTATTGTCAATGAAGAACGCCAGTTCATGGGTTCGGTTGTCATCGAAAACGAACGTATCGTGGATGTTCTGGAAGGAGTAAAGCTCCAAGCCGATAACGAGAACCTCTTCATCGATGCTCAAGGCCTCTACCTTTTTCCTGGTGTCATCGATGATCATGTTCATTTCCGTGAACCAGGCTACGAATACAAGGCTGACATCGAGTCGGAGAGCCGTACAGCTGCAGCAGGAGGTGTTACGTCCTATATGGAGATGCCTAACACCAATCCGCCTACCACGACGCTGGAACTGTTGGACGAGAAGTTTGAACTGGCACGCCAGAAGAGCCGTGTGAACTATTCGTTCTATTTCGGTGCTACAAACACCAATGTGGATGCCTTGCGTCAGCTCGACCCTCATCGGGTGCCTGGCGTGAAGGTGTTTATGGGTTCCAGCACAGGTAATCTGCTGGTCGATAGCGACTCATCATTGCGCCAGATATTCGAAAAATCGCCTCTTCGCATTGTGGCTCATTGTGAGGACAACAACGTCATTGCACGTAACATCAAGGCATTCAAGAAACGCTATAAGGGTCAGAACGACTTCCCTGTTCGCTATCACTCTCGCATCCGAAGTGTGGAAGCCTGCTACGAAGCGTCATCGAAGGCGGTAGCATTAGCGAAAGCTACAGGGGCACGTCTGCATGTGGCCCATGTGTCGTCAGCACACGAGTTGTCACTGTTCGAATCCAAACCGCTCGAAGAGAAGCAGATTACTTGTGAGGTATGTATAGCACATCTGATGTTCACCACCGAAGACTATGACTGGTTGGGTACCCGTATCAAGTGCAACCCTTCGGTCAAGACCCCTGAAGACCAAGCAGCGCTCTACGAAGCACTCAATGATGGGAAAATCGATGTTGTAGCCACTGACCACGCTCCTCATCTGCTGAACGAAAAGGTGGGTGGAGCACTCAAGGCCATTTCAGGCATGCCGCTCATTCAGTTCTCGTTAGTCTCGATGCTGGAGTTGGCCGATAAGGGCATCTTGCCACTCGAACATATCCCTCAACTCATGAGTCATAATCCTGCACGTCTGTTCAAGATTCGCGATCGTGGCTTCATCCGTAAGGGTTACTATGCCGACCTCGTGCTGGTCGACCCTAATGCCAACTGGCAAGTGGGTGAGGGACGCTATTATACCAAATGTGGTTGGACACCGATGGACGAGCGTAATTTCAAGTGGAAGGTCGTGCGTACGTTGGTGAATGGAGTAACGGCTTACTCTGACGGTATCGTTATCGATGGTATCCGAGGAATGGAATTGGTCTATGATTAGCCGATACAGTGTTGACCAATTGCTCGACAGCATCAGCTGGGAGCATTTCTTCTACACCTGGAACGTAAAGTCGGGTACGGAAGCGGCAGAGCATCTGAAGCAGGAAGCTTTGCAACTTCTGGATTCCTTACGCAATCGTCTTTCCATCCATTATCTCTACCAGCTGCTTGATGCCCATTCCGAAGGCGATGACATCCTGCTTGATGATTTCCGCATCCCCTTTCTGCGTCAGCAGATTCCCAATTCGGAGGGCTATTGTCTTTGTGTGAGCGACTTTGTACGTCCACAAGGCGATAGGGTAGGAGTCTTTGCTACATCGGTAGAGTGTCTGTATGATGTGTCTCACGATGATCCCTATACAAGCTTGCTTCTACAGACTCTGTCAGATCGTCTTGCAGAGGCAGCTGCTGAGTATTTGCAGCAGCAAGTGGCAGCTAGTGTGGGGTGGAACACCAGTCATATCATCCGTCCGGCTGTGGGCTATCCTATGATTCCTGACATGTCCATTAACTTTCTGCTCAACGACTTATGCGACTTGAGTCAGATAGGTATTCGTCTGACAGAAAATGGCATGATGCAACCGCATGCCTCCGTGAGTGGATTCATCATGTCCCATCCGCATGCGTACTACTTTTCTATCGGTCCTGTAAGCGAGGAACAATTGGTCGACTATGCCCGTCGGCGTGGATTCACGCTCGATACAATGAAAAAATATGTGGAGACAGCCGTTTCTTAAATTTCAACCCTTCAATTATTCAATTAATTTTTATATTTTTCAATGCTTCAACTCATAAGTTCTTCAATCATTCAACTCTTAAAATATATGCTCATTGTCATCGTAGGTCTCATCCTTCTGGCCGTCATTCTGGTCTCTGTAGGCTACTTCTACGGAAGTCGCCATTTCGTGGTACGCGAACAGACCATCGAATTCGACCAATTGCCTGATGCCTTCGATGGCTATCGCATCTGTCAGTTCTCGGACTTTCATGCTTATGCTTTCCATCGTGGTCATGAGGAAGATGTGCAGCAAGTGGTCGACCTCATCAATGCCCAGCAGTGCGACCTCATTGTCTTCACAGGCGACCTTGTCACCATTCGTGCTAACGAACTTGATGGCTTCATGGAGCAGCTTTCCCAAATCTCTGCCCCTGATGGTGTCATATCCATCATGGGTAACCACGACTATGCCATGTATCAGCGTCAATTCACGAAAGCACAGCGTAGGGCCGATATCAAGGACCTCTATCGTCGTCAGCGCGATTTGGGCTGGAACCTCCTGCTCAACGAACATACAACTATCTACAGAGGCGAGGATTCCTTGGTGGTCATCGGAGTGGAAAACGATGGAACGCCGCCGCATTTCCCACGATTTGCCGACCTGAAAAAAGCAATGAATGGGGTCGACAGCACCTCCTTCCAGATTATGCTCAGTCACGACCCTACCCATTGGCGTCGGGCTATCATTCCTGAGACAAATGCTCATCTCACCCTCTCAGGACATACTCATGCAGGACAACTCAAACTCTTCGGGTGGTCACCCGTAGCGATGGTCTACAACGAGTGGACAGGACTCTACTCCAACCAGAAGACGACTCCAGATGGGCAACCTCTCACCCAGTATCTTCACATTAGCGAAGGGGTGGGGTGCGTACCCATTCCTTTCCGCATCGGAGCATGGCCGGAAATCTGTGTACTAACACTCAAGAAAAAATAGTTTAATGTACAAACTCTATTCCTTCCTCATCGCAACCCCTCTCTTCCTCATCTTCACCATCATCATTGGCTTGTTGGTGTCCGTTTCTGCATTATTGGGGTTCCAGTCACTTCCTCATCGTTACTTCCCCATGTGGTGGGGGCGTGTGTGTTGTTGGCTTTACCTGCTTCCTGTCCATGTCGAAGGGCGTGAGCAACTCGACCCCAAGCAGTCGTATATCTTCGTAGCCAACCACCAAGGCTACCTCGACATCCTGCTTATGTATGGCTATCTAGGTCATAGCTTTAAGTGGATGATGAAGGAATACCTCAAAAAAATGCCTATCGTTGGACAGGCATGTATGATCAGTCGTCAGATATTCGTTGGCGACAGTCTGGCATCTATTCAGCAAGCGGTGAAGAATGCACGTGAAACGCTGCAGGGCGGAATGTCTATGTCCATCTTCCCTGAAGGGACACGCACCTATGACGGACGGATGATTCCATTCAAACGAGGAGCTTTTATGCTCGCCAACGAGATAGGACTTCCCGTTGTGCCCATCACCATCAACGGTTCGTTCCGAGCTTTCAGCCGCAAGGCACGTTCCGTGACCCGCACACCGCTCTCGCTCACTATCCATCAACCCATCACTCCCGACTACTACCAGCACCGACCCACCAAGGTCTTCATGCAGGAAGTCTACGACATCATCGCGTTAGACGTTAGACTTTAGGCTTTAGACTTTGGAAGCTAGGCTTTAGGTTTCTATAACCCATAACCTATAACCCATAACCATTATTCAGGTTCCTTCTCTCCTACATTTCTCAGATACTTACCATTGGGTGAGTAAGCCCTGAGATACGTGTATCGACCACCTTCGTCGTAGTAACCATATGTAGCAAGGATGATTTCGTTAGTGTCGTAGTTCATGCTGTTCATGCCTTCGTTCGAAGGGAACATCTTTGCCGTGTGGCTGTCCAAATCGATGATATATGTCCAAATGTTACGCCCGTCAGGACAACCTTCCACCAGAATTTTCGTTCCCTTGCCTGGAGCGAAATAAGCCTGCTCAGCTGTAGCAATCAAGTGGATAGGTACCTCCACTGCATCAGCATCTTCGCCTCTCATCTCTTCCCAAGGAGCCGCAGCTGTAGGGTTGGTGTAGCACACGCGCTGCACTGTCTTCGCCTTCTCGTCCATCAGCCACACTGTGTAATAATCGTTCGTCTCGTCCGCATTCTTGTCCATATCCACATATAGTGCTAGTTGACCACGATTATCCACCAACTTAGCTGTTTTCGGCATCTCCGATGCATCCATCACATCCTGCTGATACATCGCCACACCCATCATCTCCGTCTCGTCTGATGGCTCTTCTTCCATCTCCTCAGCCACTACGTCCTTCACACTGTCTTCAGCTACACCATTCGTGTTGTTCGTACTCGAATGGGTACATCCCATCATCATCAATGCGATGGGAACCATAAATATCTTCTTTTTCATTGTTGCAATTTTGGTTTAGGTTTAGGTTTTCGTTTTAATGATGCAAAGTTAGTAAAAACAGGCAAGAAAACACGAAAAATCATTTACTTTTTTCATTTTTACATTATATAATTTTTTCATTTTTACATTTTTCTTTAACTTTGCGGTGATTTAATCAACCCTAATCACAAACTTAATTATTTAAACAAAGCGTATGAAGAAATTCTTATTAGCAGGTATCGTTGCACTCGCAATGGGTTTTGCATTTGTTTCATGCAATCAGAAAAGTGATGCTCCAGTTGACATCAAGACCGATGGAACTGCAGTAGAAGTATTGACCGACATCGTTGCAAAAGCAAAGGCTGACGGTGCTAACTGGACAATTGACCAGTGGAAGTATGTTTTCAAGCAGGCTGCTATCGCAATCAAGCCAATGATGGTGGAAATAGACGAAGCCACTAAGAATATTGGAAACATGTCTGAAGAAGAAGTTGCTGCGATGGAAGAGAAGTTCCAAGCTTTCCAGCCAATCGATGATCTCATGAACGAGTTCCAAGAAATTGCTGAAGCTTGCCCTAACGGAAAGGCAGTCAATGATGACAAGGACTTCGAGAAGCAGTTGACTGAAGAACTTGGCCTTCCAGATCTCTAAACCGACCTCTACAAACAATAAACGCCCCACATCCAGTGTGAGGCGTTTTTTTGTTGCTTGTCTTCTTCTCGGCTAGAACCTGTGATGATGTCATGGGGACTTTCTGATTTATTGTCATTTTTGCGGCCCTAGTAGGGTAGCAATTGTTCCCCTTAAGGGTAACAAAAATTCCCCTTGAGGGGAACACTAATTCTTATTAAAACATAAAATTCCATTAAGTGAATAAATAGGGCAGAAATGATTAATTGTGACAGTTTTATTTTGAAGGCTAGACGAGAGTTGACTGGCTGAAGAGTTGACTTATAAAAGAAAAACATTTGAAATAATAGGGATGTAGTAGATACGGAACCCAAAGATGTCCATAACCATTACAAAAAATATTATATTTGGTTGATAAAAACACGGGTATTTGCATTAATTATGAAACTTTAGTTAGTCGGAGTCAATTAAATTGATTATCTTTGCAGTCCAAATAACTAATAGTGAACGAATATGAAGAAAATAGCAATGGTATTTTTGTGCTTACTGATGGGTGGCTTGGCATGGGCTCAGAGTCATTGGGTAGGCACTTGGGGTACAGCCCCTCAATTGGTAGAGAACAACAACAATCCGCCTTCGCCGGGACTGGGCAACAACTCGTTGCGCCAGATTGTGCAGGTGTCTATCGGTGGTGAGCGTGTACGCCTGAAACTGACCAATGAGTTCAGTACGGGGAGCACGCAAATCAAGGCTGTGGAACTGGCGATCGCCAAGACGGCTGGTAGCAGCAGCGAGATTGACGAAAGCACGACCGTGAGCCTCACCTTCGACGGACAGGCGGGTGTGACCATGCCTGCAAAGGGCAAGGCGGTGTCTGACCCTGTGGACTTCCCCATCGGGCCGCGCGAGAATGTGGCCATCACCATCCACTATGGTTCGGCTTCATCGACCAGCGTGAGCGGACATCCCGGCTCGCGCACGACATCGTATCTGAAGTCGGGCAACACCACGAACTTCAGCAACGCCACGAAGACCGATCATTGGTATAACATCCTGGCTCTCGAAGTGGAAGCTCCCGAAGAGGCTGGTGCCGTAGCCATCTTGGGTAACTCCATCACCGACGGACGTGGTTCGACCACCAATCAGCAGAACCGCTGGGCGGACGTGCTCTCACGCCGACTGCTGGACAACGAGCCGACCAGTCAGGTGGGTGTGCTCAATATGGGTATTGGAGGCAACTGTGTGTTGGGTGGAGGCTTAGGCCCCACGGCATCGAGCCGCTATCAGCGTGACCTGCTGGGACAGGAGGGTGTGAAATGGATCATCCTCTTCGAGGCAGTCAACGATTTGGGTGGAGCACAGAACGGTTTGCAGACCGCCAAGCGCATCATCGAGGTCTATAAGCAGATTATCCGTGAGGCGCACGAGAAGGGCATCTATGTCTTCGGAGGCACCATCACCCCGTTCAAGGGAAACAGCTACTACTCGGCTGATCACGAAAAGGGACGTTCGACCATCAATCAGTGGATTCGCACCACGAAGATGCTCGACGGTGTGATAGACTTCGACGAGGCTGTGCGTAATCCACAAGACCCCGAGGCCATGCAGTCGCAGTTCCTTTTCGAGAACGACTGGCTGCATCTCAATGCAAAAGGCTATGAGACGATGGGCGGATGCATCGACCTGAGTCTGTTCACCAAGACCGACCCTGTATCCGACGAAGAAGATGAGGAGGAGCCTTACGATAACAATGCCTTGTGGATTGAGGCCGAAGACCTGCCTACCGAGGTGTCGGGAACAGCATTCCAATTGGGAGAGGACGCAACAGCATCGAAGGGAAAGTATCTGGAGACCCTGACACAGACAACCACTACGCCTACCGATAGCGCCTATATCCTTGCTGCCCACTTCACTATATCGACAGCTGGCACCTATTATATCTATGCGCGTGTGATGTGTACTACGTGGGATGACGATAGCTACTTTGTGAGCGTCGATGGTGCTCTGACCAACAACTTTGTCAATGGGTTGCAAACCGCATCGTGGGCGTGGAAGGAACTCTATCATGGCAACCTGAAGGCAGGCCGGCACACGCTCTATATCGGAGGACGTGAAGACGGGGCTTGTCTCGACAAACTCTGCATCACTACCAATCCCGAAGCACCATCGGGTATGGGCGGCACTACCACACCGACCTCCATCACCCAGCAGTCTGTCAATCAACCATCAACAATATCGATTGAGACCTATACCCTCAGTGGCATGCGACTGACAGCTCAGCCGACAACTGGTACATACATCGAAGTGCGCCATGCGGACGATGGTACCATTCATTCCCGTAAGGTTGTAGTAAAATAACGAAGGGACTTCGTACGAAACGCTTCGCTACGCCACGGAGCAAGCTCCTACGTTACGTGGATGAGCCTCTACGATACACTTCGTTACGATACGCTCAGCAGAGCTTCGCTACGATAACGAAGATAGTTTACCGTTTACCGTTTACCATCTAGAAACTAACAACTAGAAACTAAATTGCTGTTAAATGGTAAATATATGAGTTTTAAGGAATGTTAGGTTTTGTGTCGACACCCCCTCGATTTGAGACCTAAAATGCAAAATTGAGGCTTTTTCGCACGAATTTGGGCGTCTTGACTTTTTTTAACGCCTAAAAGTTCGTAAATATCGCGAAAAAGCCTTATCTTTGTAACGAAAAATGCGATTAAGCCGAACAGAATGCCAGAGATTTGCTTGAGCATTGTTGAGGCGCAGCATTTTGCACGAAGTGAAAATAGGGAAAGCCCTATTTGCTTACTGCTAAACGAATCATGAATTTAAAAATCATATAGTAAAAAAGAAATTAACATGGTGGATCAGCAAGACAGAATTATCAAAGTGGACATCAACGAAACGATGAAGTCTTCATACATCGACTACTCTATGTCGGTGATTGTGGCGCGTGCGTTGCCTGATGTCAGAGATGGATTCAAACCTGTTCATCGTCGTATCCTTTTCGACATGATGGAACAGGGCATTACTTCGGACAAACCAACAAAGAAAAGTGCACGTATCGTGGGTGACGTGCTCGGTAAGTATCACCCACATGGTGATTCTTCGGTTTATGGTGCATTAGTACGTCTCGCTCAGCCTTGGGCGATGCGCTACACACTGGTAGACGGACAAGGTAACTTTGGTTCGGTCGATGGTGACGGTGCGGCAGCTATGCGTTATACGGAAGCAAGACTCACTAAGCTGGGTGAGGTGATGATGGACGACCTGTATAAGGACACCGTGGACTTCCAACCTACTTATGATGACTCGAACACCGAACCTACGGTTCTCTCAACGAAGATTCCTAACCTGCTTGTAAATGGTGCGACGGGTATTGCGGTAGGTATGGCGACTAACATCCCGACGCACAATCTGAGTGAGGTGATTGACGGATGTGTGGCTTATATCGACAACCCAGACATTGATACGGATGGATTGATGCACTATATCAAAGGTCCTGACTTCCCTACAGGTGGTATCATCTGTGGAGTGGATGGCATCCGTGAGGCTTATGATACGGGTCGTGGACGTATTGTTATCCGTTCGAAGACTGAATTTGAAACAGATGGACAGCACGAGAAGATCATCGTGAACGAGATACCTTATAATGTAAATAAGTCGGAACTCATCAAGCGTATTGCCGACCTGGTCAACGAAAAGAAGATTGAGGGTATCAGCAATGTGAATGATGAGTCGGACCGTGAAGGTATGCGTATCGTAATCGACTTGAAGCGTGATGCGAACTCGAATGTGGTGCTCAACAAGCTCTACAAGATGACAGAACTGCAGAGCAGTTTCAGTGTCAACTGTATTGCCATCGTACGCAAACGTCCGAAGACCCTGACGCTGAAGGACTGTATCAAGGAGTTCGTGGATCATCGTCACGAGGTAACCATCCGCCGTACGAAGTTTGACAAGAAAAAAGCTGAAGAGCGTGCACACTTGCTCGAAGCACTTATCATTGCCAGCGATAACATCGACGAGGTGGTACAGATTATCAAGTCGTCGAAGACTCCACAGGAGGCTCAGACCCGCTTGATGGAACGCTTCGGCTTCGATGAGGCTCAGGCTAAGTATGTGGTTGATATGCGTCTCAGCCAGCTGACTGGTCTGCAGCAGGAGAAACTCCATGCAGAGTACAACGACCTGTTGAAACTGATCGAATACCTCCAGCAGATTCTCGACGACCCAGAACTCTGCAAGAAGGTGATGAAGGACGAGCTGATTGAAGTAAAAGAGAAATATGGTGACGAGCGTAAGACAGTCATCGACCCACGTGGTAGCCAGAACTTCAATCCAGAGGACTTCTATGCTGACGATGCATGTGTTGTGACCATCTCACACCTCGGCTATATCAAGCGCACACCACTCACCGAATTCCGCACACAGGCTCGTGGTGGAGTAGGCAGTAAGGGAGGAAGCGCTCGCGATACCGACTTCATAGAGCACATCTACCCTGCTACAGGACACAACACTATGATGTTCTTCACCCAGAAGGGACGTTGCTACTGGATGAAAGTCTACGACATTCCAGAGGGCGGCAAGACCTTCAAGGGACGTGCTGTGCAGAATATGCTCAACATCGACTCTGACGATAAGGCAACGGCATTCATCTGCATCAGGAACATAAACGATCAGGAGTTTGTCAACAACCACAACCTCATGTTCTGTACCAAGTTGGGTGTTGTCAAAAAGACAGCATTTGCCAACTATGCCCGTCCACGTACCACAGGTATTATTGCCATCAACCTCAACGAAGGCGATATCGTGAAGGATGTGCTCCTCACTAGCGGAACAGACGAAATCATGATTGCCAGCCGCGAAGGACGTGCCATCCGATTCGTAGAGAACACCGTTCGCGTCATGGGACGTAGTGCTACAGGTGTACGTGCCCTCAAGCTCAATGGTCCGGAAGACGAAATCGTAGGTATGATTTCCCTCCAGAAGCCAGAAGGCTTTAGCGAAGAGGAAATGGCAAACGACCCAACGATACCTACCGTACTCGTCGTCAGCGAAAACGGTTATGGAAAGCGCAGCTCAATTTTCGACTACCGCATCACCAACCGTAACGGAAAAGGAATCAAGACCCTCAACATCACAGAAAAAACTGGCAAGCTTATTGCTATTAAGAGTGTAACGGACGATGACGACCTCATGATTATCAACCGTAGTGGTATTGCCATTCGTCTGGCACTCAAGACCGTACGCATTCAGGGACGTAACACTCAGGGTGTAACCCTCATCAACCTCAAGAAGCGCAACGATGCTATTTCGAGCGTTTGCAAAGTCGAGCATGAAGAAGTGGAGGGCGATGATGAGAATGCAGTTCCCGATGCTGACGGACAAACCAATATGACGTATAAAGAGAATCCGGAAACGGAAGCTACAGATAACGAAAACGAAAATCAAAACTAAAACCAATTAAATTGAATAGTTATGAAACGAGTATTATTCATCTGCACGATGTTAGCAGCATGCTCAACATTGTTCGCACAAAAGTATGCAGTGATCGACGCTAGGAACACGCTCACTGAAGCTTGTCGTGACTCACGTAATATCGATTACAAACTCGTTAACAAAGCATGGAGAGATATCCAGGAATGCATGGTCAATGAGAAAAGTAAAGACTATTATGACACTTGGGTAACAGCAGCCAAGATCAAGAACATCCTGACCTACAAAGTCTATCAGGACGGACAGGCAGGAACACTCGACACCCTGAAGTATTTCAGTGCTCTGAGTGATATTCTCTCTTACTATCAGAAAGTAGAGAAGTGTATTACTACACCTAATGAAAAAGGAAAAATGCCCGTGAAGGCGGACGAATACAAGGAAATCCATCAGGATGCTCTGCAACAGGCCGCCTCTATGCGTGGACAGATCCTCACAGGTGCATGCTCTGTTGTCAACAGCCATCCTGATGGAGCCATGAAGCTCTTCGATCACTACTTCGAAACCTTTGACGACCCATTGTTCAAGGAACTCAATCTCAATGAGACTGACACCCTTAAGGAAAGTGCCTACCTTTACTATGGTATGGCTATGAAGAACAAGGCCGTTACATGGGAAGACACTGTGAAGTACCTCAATTGGTACGAAAAAGTGCTCGATTCACCAACCTACGGCACTTATACATGTGTTGAGCTGATGGATACATACAAGCGTCACGGCGATATGGAGAAGTGGGAGAAATACTGTCGTTATGCAGCCGAACACTACAACGATGTGCAGTTCCCTAAGCTTCTCGTACAAGAGAAAGTGCGTCAGGACAAACTTGATGAAGCGATGAAGTTGTGTGACGAAATGGGCAAGCTCTATCCAAATGAAATCTACTTCGTCGAGACAAAGGCCCTCATGGTGTTCAACGACAAGAAGTATCGTGAAGCGATTGACATCTTCAAGAAACTGATTGAGATTGACCCGACCTATGCTCGTGCATGGACCTCACTTGGCACTTGCTACTATCAGATAGCAATGGAAAACAAGAACAACATCCCAGAGTGTAAGAAATGGATTAACGAAGCCATCCCATGCTACAAGAAGGCAGAAGAATGCGAACCCGATAACCCAATCCTTTGGGGTAACTATCTCTATCGTTGCTATCATGCCTTGTCAGATAGTGCCAACGAAAAGAAATATGCCAAGTATAAGGATTCATAATCACAAAAAGGGATGAGTTAACGCTCATCCCTTTTTGTTTTCTTATTGTGATGCTTTTACGACCAAAACGTCTTTGATGTTGGTGGTGTAGCAAGGTGACTTGAAATCCTGTTTTAGATTCCATTTGCTGAACGAATCACTTTGTACAGCCAGATGGACAGTATCGGTGCCTTCTCGTTTGTTGATAGCATCGATGGCTCGTGTGAGTCGCTGCTGCTTGACGTGGTCGGTAGTATCGAATAGGTTTTGTTGTATGCTTGTATTGGGGCCGATATCAGTAAGGATAACGCCGCTTTTCTTGTAGTGAAACCCGTCGCGCCAGATTTTCTGCAGAGCAGTGATAGCGTAGTTGGTGAGTTGGAGACTAGAGTCGGTAGGTGTGACGAACTGCACAGTGGTGCTGTTCATGTATTGCGGTAGGTCTTCACGGAACCGGTTGGTGAGGACGAACACTGTAAGGCTGCCTGCAACAGTATGTTGTGCACGGAGTTTTCTTGCACATGAGGCAGTGAAATTAGCAACACTCTCTACCATCTTGCCCCATTCGGTAATCATCTCACCGAACGAGCGACTTGTGCAGATGCTTTGTTTCTCGGGTAGTTCGCTGATGTCCTTACATGGTATGCCGCGCAATTCTTTCCAAGTGCGTACACCTGACAACTTGAACACTTGGCTTACCCATGATTCACGTTTGTCTTGAAAGTCATAAGCAGTCTTCACCCCAAAGTATTCAAGTTTCTTGCGGAATTGTCGCCCAATGCCCCATACATCGCCTATGGGAAATAGCCGTAGCGCTTTCTGGCGTTTTTCTTCGCTGTCGATAATACAGACCCCATGATAGCCAGGAATTTTCTTGGCAAAATGCGAGGCTACCTTAGCGAGTGTGCGCGTCGGGCCTACACCGATGGATACAGGCAATCCTATGCCCTTGTAAATTTTGCGACGTAAGGCAATAAGCGATTCGTGGAGCATATCAGAGCGGAATTCATCGATGCTGAAGAATGCCTCGTCGATGGAGTAGACGTCAATGTCGCCCGTCTCTTCGGCAATGAGTTGCATGACACGTGCAGAGATGTCGCCATAGAGTGTGTAGTTGCTCGAAAAGACACTGATATTGTGTTGGCGAACCAAGTCCTTGACTTGATAGAACGGCATTCCTCGCTTTAGTCCAAGCGCTTTTGCTTCCTTTGTCATCGCCACAATGCAACCGTCGTTATTGCTGAGAACAACAACGGGTTTGCCATAAAGCTCAGGACGAAACACACGTTCACAGGAGGCAAAGAAACTGTCGCAGTCGCAAAGGGCAAACATTAGCGGCGTTTGTGGATGGAGTAGGTGACGACTCCCCAAATAGTGAAGTCGCTTTCGGGGTCGACTTTGATAGATGGATAGTCGGGATTGGCAGGACGTAACCAGATGCCGTCCGGACGTACTTCGACATATTTGAGCGTGAACTCCCCATCGATGAAACAAACAGCCATATCGTCGTGACGTGGTTCGAGTGAACGATCGACAATAAGGTAATCACCATCATGGATGTATGCATCAATCATAGAGTCACCCGATACACGTGTACAGAACGTTGTGGCCTTATGTGTAATCAATTCTCGGTTGAAGTCGATGGTTTGATCCATATAGTCCTGAGCAGGCGATGGGAATCCTGCTTTCACGCCTCCGTCAGAGAATGGAATAGAGGCTCGTGCTGTTGTGTCTTCTATGTTAAGAATTTCGAGAGGCATAATCTGTTATTATAAGGTATTACTTACGGGCAATAACAAGAATCTGTTGTTGCGTAATTAGAACCATAGTTTTTTCAGGGTTTCCACATCCTCGCCTTCAATGGCATCTTCCTTGAGATTGGGCAGGTTGTGGAAGAAGTCAATACCTGTCTTTTTTTCCAGCTCATCAATATTGACGGCTTTGTCACGCACTACGTAAGAAGGAGCATACTGGCTGCCTGAGTAGCCATAGTCTTTGTGCTCTACCCAGAAACCGATTGCACTGTAGTTGCCAGCCTTGAAGCGGAGTAAAGCTATGAAGTAGTAGCGTGGTACAACGATGGATTTGCCGCCACTGCTGTTGACGGTTCCTTGTGTCTGGTCGATTGTGCCCCCCTTGACAACATAGAGAGTGTCGGCAAAACTGGCATCACGTCCGATGCCTTGCACATATTGTTCGAAGGCTGTCCAATAGTTGCCATTGAAATCGTACTGCATAGGTGACATATTAGTCATGTAGAAAGTCTGACGATTGGCTTCCTTGTTGTACTGACGATCGTAGGAGGCACAGAGGTGTCCTCGGGTGTAGCGGCTGAAAGCCCCAGAACCTATTTGGTATTTTTGGGGCAGTTTGGGATCGTCGGCCCATGCATTGGTGCGTCCGCTCCCTAAATCGCGTGTCATGCCGTCGAAGCGGAAGGCAATCCAGCGTGAGTGATTCTTGGCTGGGTTGTATTCGAGGCAATAGGTCATGACGGAATCGTTACCTATCTTGACACTATGTTGGATAAAAAGGTTATCACCCCCTGCAAGTTGGGGTACTTCGAGGCGCGATTCGTATTTGCCGAGTGTCACGCCTGTGAAGATGACGTTGGAGCTATCGTCTTTGCTGCATGAGAACAAGCATAAGACGACAGTCATAAGGAAAAAGAATTTCTTCATGTGAATAAGGGTAGTGCGGATGATACTTCTTCGAGATTCTTGAGCCATTCGGCTGCAGTTGCATCACTTGGCATACGCCAGTCGCCTCGTGGACTGAGGCTTACACTACCGACTTTAGGTCCGTCGGGTACACAGGATCGCTTAAATTGTTGGCTGAAGAAGCGGCGGATGAAGGTGCGTAGCCATTTCATGATGGTCTCGTCATCGTAAGTGTTGCGGAAGGCCTGCTGAGCGAGGAAATAGATCTTCGCAGGAGTGAAGGCATTGCGCATAAAATGATAGAGGAAGAAGTCGTGCAACTCGTAGGGACCTACGAGGTCTTCGGTCTTCTGTAGGATTTGTCCGTTTTCGTCTGCAGGGATAAGCTCTGGACTAATAGGTGTGTCAACAATATCGAGGAGGGTTGCCTTCGATGCTTCATCTACACTAGTTTGTGCAACCCACTTGACGAGATGGCGTACGAGGGTCTTAGGGATGGAACAGTTGACACCATAGTTGGACATGTGGTCACCATTGTAGGTGGCCCATCCGAGTGCAAGTTCTGAGAGGTCTCCAGTTCCAACTACGATGCCGCCCTCTTGATTCGCAATATCCATCAGAATCTGTGTGCGTTCGCGTGCCTGACTGTTCTCATAAGTCACATCGTGGACGTTGATGTCGTGGTTGATGTCTTTGAAGTGCTGGATACATGCATCTTTGATGGATATCTCGCGCAGAGTGACACCCAACGAACGCATAAGCGAGAGAGCATTGTTGTAGGTGCGGTCGGTGGTGCCAAATCCAGGCATCGTGATGGCGATGATGTCCTTGCGGTTACGACCTAATTTATCCATTGTCTTGGCTGCTACGAGGAGTGCAAGGGTGGAGTCTAGTCCGCCAGAGATACCGATGACAAGTGTCTTAGCTTTGATGTGGTCGATACGTTTTGCCAATCCTGCCACCTGAATGGCAAAGATTTCGTCGCACCGCTGATTGAGCAGGTCGCCTTTCGGAACGAAGGGACTTGGGTCGATGGTGCGAGTGAGGGTAGGCTTGTTGTCCCATGCATCGTACGATACGGCCTCAATGGTAGTTGATGGTTGGTTGTTGACTGTTGACAGTTGGCTGTCGGCAAAGGTGATGTTGGCCTGACGGGCAGAACGCAGGTATTCAACGTCGATTTCGGAGATGACGAGTTGTTCCTTCATACTGAATCGATGCCCTTCTGCGAGCAGTTTTCCATTCTCGTATATCATGCCATTGCCGGCAAAGACAAGGTCTTGTGAGGACTCGCCAAAGCCACAAGATGCATAGACGTAACCGCTGATACAGCGGGCAGACTGTTGTGCGATGAGGCTACAAAGGTACTGATGTTTGCTGACCACTTCATCGCTGGCTGAGAGGTTGAAGATAATGTCTGCACCTTGAAGTGCAAGGGTGGAACTTGGCGGAATTGGTGCCCAGAGGTCCTCGCAGATTTCTATACCGAACGCACAGTTGCTGGTGCGGAACAGCAGGTCGCGAGACACTGGAACAGTCTGTGCACAGAGGGTCACCATGGTGTTAATGTTTGCTCCAGATGAGAACCAACGCTTTTCGTAGAACTCACGGTAGTTGGGGATGAAGGACTTGGGAACGATGCCCAGAATCTTTCCTTTCTGGATGACTGCTGCGGCATTCAACAGGGTCGTATTGACGCGGACTGGGAGTCCGACAATGATGATGATGTTGAGCGAACGAGTGACGTCGAGCAGACGAAACAATGCGTTCTCACAACTTTCCAACAACTGTTGTTGGAGGAAGAGATCGGCACAGGTGTAGCCTGTGATAGCGAGTTCGGGAAAACAGATGATTTCCACACCTTTTCCTTCAGCCTGAGCGGCGAGGCTCTCTAACTGATTGGTGTTCCATGTGCAGTCGCAGACTTTGACTTGTGGTACAGCTGCAGCAACCTTGATAAATCCGTAGTTTGCCATATTATTTACTATTTTTCATGTTTTCTTCTTTCATTTTCCTGCGGAACAACGCCTTCCATGAGTCGAAGTCGCGCTGGTAGGTAATGCCGATACCCTGCGTGTTAAGGGTGGTCTTAGTGAAATAGCGGTCGTTGGTCTGGTTGTAGGCCTTAATGAAGGTCTTTCCGTTTTTTGTGAGTCGCCATTTCACGTCGAAATCACCGATGAAGTTGGCTGTATTGGTGAGTGCATTGTCACGATAGCCAAAGTTTCCGTTGATAAGCAAGCGGTCGTCGAGCAATCGACCTGACAAGATGCCTTCTACGTCGAGGTCATTCCATCCTTTCTCACCTGTCGAAAGTCCGGTTCCGAAGTTCCACTTACTGTCTTGACCAATTACGTTCGAGAGCATTTGGTTGATTTGTCCAGAGATGGTGGACGACAACAAGGTATTGACAGCTTGATTCGACCCAGATTCTCCAGCCGCGCGTGCGTATTCGTTCGAGTAGAAGCGTCCAAGGCCCAACAGGTAGATCATCTGCATATTCATCTCATCCTCTGTACTGATGAGGCTCTTGACCAATTGGCGTGTTTCGTCGTTCACGTTTGGCAACTGGATGTCAAATCCGAAGTTCATGTTGCCTAACTTACCTGTGATATCGAGTACACAGATGACTTTCACTTTGTTGTTCGACCCGATGGAATAGCCAGCTGTGATGTCCTGTAGCGGTACGGCATTGAGGATGTGGTGACAAATGAGATGAATGTTGGCATCGAATGGATTACCATTGAATTCCACATTGCTACCTTGCTGGAGGTCCAAATCTCGGAAGATGATGTCTTGCAGGTAGAGGCGATAGCGACCTCCATCAATCTGATAGATACCATTGAGCGAGAATGGACTCTTGTTGTGATAGTGTGCAAGCAAGGTTCCCGAACCATAGGTCGACATATAGCCATCTTCGACATTATCCATGCGGAGTTTGATTTCGCAGTCGGGGTTGACATGAATGCTGATATCCATGAAAATGTCACCTTGATATTCGATTATATCGGAAGCTTCGTTCGTATCTTCTTCGTCCCAATCTTCCTTGTCGCTTTCATTGAAGAGCAGATATTTCTTTGGTTCTGCTTCGTGAGGGGTCATATCGCGGAATTCCACAAAACTACCCGTATTGATCGCATCGGGTGTAGCGGCATCATAAGCAAACACACTTCCACGTGTTGGGGTGACATCGGCGGTCATACGTAATGGGTGACCATCGGAACCATGAATCTCCAGCGTGGCATCGGCATAGACGGTGGCATAGAACTTATCGGAATTAAACTCATGCTCATCGTAGATGGTAAGGTTTTGAGTGTTGATGACAAAGTCGTACTTGAAGTTCTTCATGTTCTTGTGTGCTAGCGTACCATTGACAATACCTGTGTTGCCTTGATCGTCAGTCAGACGGATGTTGTTGAACAGGAATGCGTATGGACGCAGATGGAGGGTATCGGATGGGTTGATGTGGTACTGTACATTTGTAGCTCTGAGGGTCATCGCTACATCAGCACAAATGTCGCCCACGAGGTTCACGTCGTTCAACGGTCCTATTACATGTAACACTCCATTAGTGCGTCCTTTGAAGTTTCGGAACGTAGACGACAGGAAGCCATTGAGGAACTCTGCGTTGGTGTCATGAGTGGTGATCTTGAGGTCAATATCGTTCTGACTGGGAGAAATAAAACCTTCAACATCGGTAGTGCGATTCAGGTTCTTATAGAAGTCGGTGATGTGTCCGTTTACTCGCATACCTTTGATGGTGCTGTCCCAGTAGGCCTGGATATGGCCTGTACCTAATCGTCCCTCTTGTAGGTGCATATTATTGACTATGAGGTTGGCATTCAGGTGGATGTCATCATAGACATTGCTGATTTGTGCTCGTCCAGAAGCCTGTCCTTGGAAACTTACGGCATCAAAGTCTACAATATCAGTGATGTAAGCCACTTCGATGTTATCGAGGTCGACAATGAGCGAATCGGACATCTTTTCAGATATTGCACCGTTGAGTACGATGGACTGATTCTCTTTGTACATCTTCACATCCTCGCACACGATACGCTTGTCATAGTATTGCAGATGGGAAGGTGCTACTTGCCAAATGGTGTCGTTCAGCGTTACTTGTGATTTGTGGATGTTGACATCTGCGTTTACCTTACCTTGTATGTCCGAAAAGACTGTCGTCGCATAGACCGTTCCGTTGGTCATGTTGTTTTTCCTGTCCTCCCAGTTGATGAACGTCTCTAATTTGTCATCTTTCGCATCGGCGGTCAGTAGATAACTCAGTACAGTGTTTTCTTGGCGCTGACGGGTATTGAGTGAGGCACTCATCATACGATGCGAGTTGGTACATAGCACATGCGTGTCGACATACACATTATTATTATTACTAATACGAGGCGCTTCGATATCGACTGTCATCGTGTCGGCTACTGCATCGATATAGCCTTTGATGTTGACAGGTTGGTCGATTACATAGTCGGTCTCTATGAAATGTTTCAGAAAGTCCGACTCGGTCAGGGTGGCATCGAAGGCAAAGCGATTGCGGTTGTCACGCGTATGCTGCACCAATGAGGGTAGATGACTCGCTACCTGGTTCTTAAATGCATCGACAATGCCGTCCAACTCAATCTGTCCACAGAGATGTGCTTCTGCAAAGTCGGTTTTTATATCGATTGACTTATCAGCCTGTTCCTGGCTGATGTTCAGATTGATATGTTCCAGATTGACGGTGTTTTCCTTGTCGTGAATGCTTAGGTTGTTAATGTCTATGTTGCCTAACAGCGAATTCAGGTTGTTCCCATGGATGTCGACATCGGCATTCATACTGAGCGACTGCCCCTCCATCCCTTTGACGAGGTTCAGCGTATGTGGACTGAGATGATGCAAGTTCAGTGTTCCAGCAATGCGGCTGTTGCGCTCATCGTACGAGCCGTCAAGGTCGAAGCGTGCCAGTTCGTCGGCACTGTTTACCATACCTTTTATCATTCCGTCCTTTCGAGTGGCATCGAGTGTAATATTGTTATATTGATGACCGTTATATTCCAATGTGTTGATTTTGCCCTGAATGGTTCCCTCTGGCTGTTGATTAGTGATTTGTCCATTCATCGTCAGATCGAACGATGTTGTTCCAAAATCCGGACTATCCATTAGCTGGCCGATATTAATGTCGTCGCCCACAGTATGGGCTTTAAATACCTTTCCGTCTGTCAGGTCAAGGTTTACTCGTGCATTTCCTGCATCGCTGATGAGTGTACCGTCAGCCATCAGCTGTCCAGATGTCTTATCAATTGTGCCTCGATAGTCCATCCGCCCGATGTTGTCAACGATAGCAGGCATCGGGTCATTAGGTGAAAGGAATTGGAATAGCTTGGCTTTTGCTTCGTTGTTCATCGACAGTTGCTGAATGTCTATATGGATTTTTTGGTCGGCTGTCTGTAGATTGTTGATAGAGCCGTTCAGTTGAGCGGTTAGGCTTTGTGGAATCGTTTGTAGCGTCAGTCGCTCAACATTAATCCGCTCTTGCGACCCATTGATTTTGGTACTGAGATGGAGTGGGGTAGTGAGGCTCTCCAATCGTGGCATCAGACTTTTGAAGTCGTCAGGTGTAATGTCTGCAGTTTGTATCTCTGTGGCAAATTCAAACGACTTGTCTTTCTCGTAGTTGGCATACGAGGCTGTGAGTGTGTCGATATTTAGCGATGATTGTGGCATCTCGATTTGGAAGTCTGTCACTCGTCCTTGTTGCTTGTTCGCCTCCACCTGTGCTTGCAGGCTTTTCAGTTCCAGTCCGCTATGTTTTTCTATGCCGTTCAGTCTTTTGATGGTCAGGTTCAGGCTATCCTCGCTCAATGCTCGTAGTGACATCGTGATGTCTATACGGTCGATGTCGAGATGGTTCGGGTCTAGGGTTGCCTGCTGTGCTTCGCTCAATACGTCATAAGTCACATGACCTCTGCGCATGATGAACGAATTGATACGTACATCAATAGGATTCGAGTCCTCATCGTCTTCTGAGAACGCATCAATCAGGAACTGCAAGTTGGTTTTGTCGTCTGGTGTAGCTTTTCTGACATGCAGGGTGGGGCCGAACAGCTGTGCGTTCGACACACGGACCTTCCCTTGCGTCAGTGCGACAAGGTCAATCTTGACCGATGTACGGTCAATGCTGATGAGTTTTTTCTTCGATTGATCGGCAATATAGACATCGTCTAAAATCAGACGGTTCAGAAGTCCCAATTTCACTTTTCCAATCCGAACTTCCGTTCCGATTTGTTCCGACAAAATATCAGCTACCCAACCTCCGATCGTTTGTTGGATGCTTGGAATGTTGACCAGTATGATGAGGCATAGATAAAGAATAAGTATGCCGCCAATCACACCTCTGCTTATTTGCTTAACCTTCTTGATAAGGCAATCATCTTTATTGCTGCTACGGCACATTCGTCACCCTTGTTGCCCATCTTTCCTCCGCAGCGGTCGAGTGCCTGCTGCATATTGTTGGTGGTGATGAGACCATAGATGACCGGTTTGGACTGTGTGGCGTTCAGGCGTGCCAGTCCGTATGTGGTGCCCTCACAGATATAGTCGAAATGTGGAGTGTCGCCACGAATCACGCAGCCTATAGCGATGACAGCATCAACAGACGTCTTCACCATCAGTTGTGCGCCGAGTATCAGCTCAAAACTGCCTGGCACCGTTTCGACCACGATGTCGCTCTCTGCCACACCGTGCCGCATCAGTGTTTCACGTGCACCATCAAGCAACGCTCCAGTGATGTTGTCGTTCCATTCGCTAACTACGATACCAACTTTCATGCCCTTAGCATCGGGAACGCTGTTGATATCGTAGTCAGATAGATTATGGTTTTTAGTAGCCATACTATAAATTCTCCCCCAAAAAGAGGAGCGGGAGTGGGTCTGTTTACTTGCTTACTCTCTCAATGTACTTGTTGATCTCACCACTGCTGGTAAGTGAAGAACGGAAGTACTTGTCCTTGATTTCCTTATAGAGTTCGAGAGCCTTGTCAGGATTGCCCAGTTCCTCGTACACCTCACCGGCCTGAAGCAGGAAGATAGGACTTACTGCCTCGTTGTCGGCAGCCTTGGCAGCCTTCACGAGAGTCTCTGCACCCTTCTGGTTGTCACCCTTCTTTACGTAACAGTTGCCGAGTGCAGCAATGGCGCTTGGAGAAATCATTTGGTCGTCCTGAGGATCGAAAGCCTCGAGCATCTTGATAGCCTCATCCACCTTGTCCAGGTTTGCATAACACAGACCAGCATATGCCTTTGCGAGGTTGGCAGTAGTTGTTCCGCTATACTCGTCGATAATCTTCAGGAAACCTTTTTCCTTCACACCGTCGCCATTCAGTGCCTGCTCATACTGCTCCATACCGAATGCAGTCTGACTGGCTCCGATAGCTTCGTTAGCCTCGGCAGTCTGGTTCGACATGTAGTGACGATAGATGAAAATACCCGATACTACGATAACCACTACTGCGAGGATTGCAAGAATTAACTTGAGATGCTTTTCAATGAAAGCCTCTGATTTGCTCAGTTGTACATCAAGTCCGATTACGTCGTTTGATGCTTTTTTGTTTTTTGCCATTTTCTTCTATTATTTTTTACATTTTATAATTATCTTACACATTGTGGTCTTAAGCCTACCCACAATTAGCGTGCAAAATTACTACTTTTTCACGAATTGAAGAAATAAAAATGCCAAAAAATACTTTCTTGCCCTCGAAAAGTGTCAGTTTCTGGAAAAAACAATATCTTTGCAGTATAAAAAGGCGTTAGTTATGAATAGACGTGCACGATTGAGCCTTCGTTTGTCAGATAAATACCTCCCATATATAAACTTGGTACGCAGCGGCTGCTGCTCAATTCGTCGGCGCTCGCTGCCCATATCGGCAGCGGGCGCTGCTGATATCGTCTGCGGCCGCTGCCGAACGAAGAGATATGGGTTCTCTCCCGCTCTAACGTATGTTCCCTCCCGTTTGAACGTAGCTTCTCTCCCAGTTCAACGTATCTGCAATTCTTTATCTGTTATGGGGCAAAAAGTGGCTTGGAATAAAAAACGGTGCAATAAAAGAAAGAATTTTCCGTTATTAATATGAAAATAGTAGAATTGAAGGATTAAAGAATTGAAAAAATGAAATAATTATGAATTATGCATTATGAATTATGAATTATTTTGTAACTTTGCAAAAATATATTGATATGGACGATAGAATCATAAAGGTTATAGGTTATAGGTTATTGGGCATTGTATTTGGCTTAATAGCTTTTTTATTCAATTCTTCAACCCTTCTCAATGCACAGACGGCTTATCCAACGGTGTCGTATACGATTATTGAGACGGAGAATAATGAGGTGACTACGACGGATGTGGAGATGAATCCTGGTGAGGAGCAGACAGCGAATGCTCCGCTGACCATCAAGATGTTTGCCAACCTGGATGATTATGTGGGTTGGGATGCGAAATGTGAATGGAGGCTCTATGATTCGAAGGAGGGTGAGAAGAAGACAATCATGAACCGCTTTGAAGAGAATACGACCTATACGCTTGAGAAAGCCGGAACATATAATATCAAACTTTATGTGACTTTCTCGCAGACTGACGAGGAGGATATAGAGTACGAATCGGATGTCTTTCAGATTACGATTACGGAATCGAAACTATCGTGTCCTGATGGTTTTTCGCCCAATGGTGACACAAAGAACGATGTGTTTTATGTGACTCACCAGTCGATTGTCAAGATGAAAGGTGTGATTGTCAACCGCTGGGGACAGAAGGTGTATAGTTTCGATCTTTCGAATGTGGATCAGGGTTGGGACGGTCGTCAGAATGGTGGAAGTATCGTAAAGGATGGTGTCTACTTCCTGAACTTGCAAGCGACGGGAAGTGATGGTGTGAAATACAATATCAGGAAAGCAATTAATGTGTTGACCGGGTATAGGGAGTACGATGAGTGATAATGGTTATAGGTTATTGAAAGTTGAAATTTGAAAAATGGATTGAGGTATATGGTGCGAAGGTTCATAACCTCAAGAATGTAGATGTTAGAATCCCTCGAAATAGTCTGACCGTTATCACAGGACTGAGTGGTAGCGGCAAGTCGAGTTTGGCTTTCGATACCATCTTTGCGGAAGGTCAGCGACGTTATATCGAGACTTTTTCGGCATACGTGCGTAACTTCTTGGGAGGCATGCAGCGTCCTGAGGTCGATAAGATTACGGGGCTGAGTCCGGTCATCAGCATTGAGCAGAAAACCACGAACAAGAATCCACGCAGTACGGTGGGCACAGTGACGGAGGTGTATGACTACCTCCGATTGTTGTTTGCACGTGCTGCAGATGCATACAGCCACGTTACTGGCGAGAAGATGGTGAAATATACTGAGGAGCAGATTCTCGACCTCATCCTCTCACACTACGAGGGGCGTCGCATCTATATCCTGGCACCTGTAGTTCGTAGCCGTAAGGGTCATTATCGTGAGTTGTTCGAAAGCTTAATGAAGAAGGGCTATCTGCATGTGCGCATTGATGACGAAGTGGTGGAGATGAGACCCGATATGCGCGTGGACCGCTATAAGAATCACAACATCGAAGTGGTGGTTGACCGTCTAATGGTCAGCAGCAAGGATGCAGAGCGACTGGCCAAAAGTGTAGCTACAGCAATGACGTTGGGCGATGGTCTCATCATGATTCTCGATAAAGACTCTGGCGAACTGAAGCATTACTCCCGTCGTCTGATGTGTCCTACGACTGGTATCAGTTATCATGATCCTGCACCAAACAATTTCTCATTCAATTCACCGCAAGGAGCTTGCCCATGCTGTAAGGGACTGGGATATATCAGTTTGATAGACCGCGATAAAATCATTCCTGACAAGTCGCTCTCTGTCTATAATGGGGCATTAGCTCCGTTGGGAAAGTTTAAGAACACCATGATCTTTTTGCAGATTCAGGGTGTATTCGACCTCTACGAACAAAACATCCACACCCCTGTGGAAAAATTGCCCGAGGAGTTGATTCACGACCTGATTTATGGCTGTAACGAACGTATTCGGATTCCTGGAGCGGTGATTCATCAGACGAACGACCTGTATACCTCATACGAAGGACTTGCTCGCTATATCAACCAGTTGCGCGATAGTGAGATGTCTGCTCAGGCACAACGATGGGCTGACTCATTCGACAGCATTACTGTCTGTCCGGAATGTGGAGGCTCGCGCCTGAATGAGGAAGCGATGAGCTATCGGTTTGCCGGCAAGAACATCTACGAGCTGTCATGTATGGATCTCAAAGACCTGTATGAATGGCTCGGAGGGGTGGATGAGCAGTTATCGGACAAACAAAGGAAAATCGCTGTCGAGATATTGAAGGAGATACGCAGCCGATTGCAGTTTCTGCTCGATGTGGGACTCGACTATCTGTCGCTCAACCGCAGTACTATGAGTTTGTCGGGCGGTGAAAGCCAGCGCATCCGTCTGGCTACACAGATAGGTGCAAAACTGGTGAATGTGCTGTATATCCTCGACGAACCGAGTATAGGACTCCATCAGCGCGATAATCAGCGACTGATCAATTCGCTCAAGATGCTGCGTGACGAAGGGAATACGGTCATCGTGGTGGAACATGATAAGGACATGATGCTCGCAGCCGACTATATCATCGATATGGGACCGCTGGCTGGACGTAAGGGTGGGGAAGTGATGTTCCAGGGAACACCACAGGAACTGATGAAGACTGATACGCTCACAGCCCGCTTCCTTCGTGGAGAGGACGCTAATGTTGTACAATCCCATCATACGGAACAACCTGAGGGTGATTTTTTGAGGTTGGAGGGCTGTCACGGCAACAATTTGAAGGATGTATCAGTCTCCTTCCCGCTACGCAAGCTCATCTGTGTCACTGGTGTCAGCGGAAGCGGAAAGTCGACCCTTATCAACGATACCCTGCAACCCATTCTCAGTCAGCATCTCTATCGCTCGCTCAGGGCTCCGTTGGCTTACAAGTCGATTGAAGGACTGGAATTAATAAATAAGGTAGTGACAGTCGACCAATCGCCTATCGGACGTACGCCTCGAAGCAATCCAGCAACTTACACAGGTGTGTTCAGCGATATTCGTGACCTCTTCGTAAAACTTCCTGAGGCTGTGCTGAGAGGCTACAAGCCTGGACGTTTTTCGTTCAATGTGTCGGGTGGACGCTGTGAGGCTTGTGGAGGAAACGGCTACAAGACCATCGCGATGAACTTCCTGCCTGATGTGTTGTCGCCTTGTGAGGTGTGTCACGGAAAACGCTATAATCGTGAGACTTGTGAGGTGAAGTTCAAAGGGAAGTCGATTGCAGATGTACTCGATATGACCATCAACCACGCCGTGGAGTTTTTCGAGAACCAACCTAACATCCTTAATAAGATAAAGGTGATACAGGAAGTGGGATTGGGTTATATCAAACTGGGACAACCCTCCTCTACTTTGTCGGGTGGCGAGAGTCAGCGTGTGAAGTTGGCTACTGAACTAAGCCGGAAGGATACTGGAAATACACTCTATATTCTTGACGAACCTACCACAGGATTACACTCAGAGGACATCAAGGCTCTGATGGCTGTCCTCAATCGACTGGTGGAGAAGGGAAATACTGTCATCGTAATCGAACACAACTTGGAAGTTATCTGTCAGGCCGATTATATCATCGATATGGGACCAGAGGGTGGTAAAGACGGTGGTCAAGTTGTTGCACAAGGAACACTCGATGATGTGCGTGCATCCCGACAAGGATATACTTGGCAGTTTTTGTAATTTTTTTTGCCTAAGCAGAAAAAATAGTAAATAGTAAATCGTTAAATGGACAAAAATGCGTTTAAGTCGAACATAAATCAAGTTAATTTGCATTTATTGAGGCGTAGCATTTTGCGTAAAGCGAAATATTTCCTATCTTTGCAAAGTAATTAACAGTGAATCGTAAATGATTAAATAGTAATTGAGATTATGATATACTACCCAAATGCTAAAATTAATATCGGACTGAATGTGGTAGCAAAACGTACGGACGGTTATCACGATTTGGAGACGGTATTCTATCCAATCAATCTGCAGGATGCCATTGAGATGAATGTAATTGAGGAGGATGTTCCGATGTGTGGCTATCGCTTGAAAGTGACAGGAAACGTACTCGACGGTACTCCGGAAGAGAATCTGGTGATAAAGGCTTATAAGTTGTTGAAGTCAGACTACGACATTCCTGACTTGAGTTTCAATGTATTCAAGCATATTCCTACAGGAGCCGGCCTGGGTGGTGGATCGGCCGATGCTGCTTTCACCATCAAAGCTATCAACGATAAGTTTGGTTTGGGACTAACGGATACAGATATGGAGAAATATGCCTCGATACTTGGGGCCGATTGTCCATTCTTCATCAAGAACCGTCCTGTGATGGCTACAGGTATCGGCAACGTGTTCCATCCTATCAAATTGTCGTTGGCAGGAAAGGTGTTGTTGCTTATCAAACCAGACATCTATGTGTCGACCTCAGATGCTTACCGCCATGTAACACCTCAGCGTCCAAAGGAGTCGTTGTCGAAACTGTTGATGCGTCCGATTGAGACGTGGAAGGATACCGTGAAGAACGACTTCGAAGACAGTGTGTTCTGTAAGTATCCAGAGATTGCTGCCATCAAAGACAAACTGTACGATATGGGTGCGTTGTATGCAGCGATGTCGGGCAGTGGAAGCAGTGTGTTTGGAATCTTCAATGAATCCGTAGAGTATGTCGACGAGACCTTTGCCGGCTATTTCTGCCGACAGAGAACGCTGGAATAATTCATAATTTATAATAAAATGATTGTGAGTTAAATCGAAAGATGGTTAAGGAGCAGATAGAGGCGCTCCGCAAGGAGCTACATCAGCATAATTATAACTACTATGTGTTGAACCAGCCGACGATAAGCGACTATGAGTTCGACCAAAAGATGCACCAATTGGAGGATTTGGAACGTCAGCATCCTGAGTATGCCGACCCGAACTCTCCCACCCAGCGTGTAGGTAGCGACCTGAACCAATCTTTCAAGCAGGTTCCTCATAAGTATCCCATGCTTTCGTTGGCCAATACCTACAACGAAGGTGAAATCCGTGAATTTTACGAACGTGTCAGCAACGGTCTTTCAGGCGAGGATTTCGAGATTGTAGCTGAGATGAAATACGACGGACTGAGTATCTCGCTCACCTACGTGGATGGTCAGTTGACACAGGCTGTTACACGTGGTGACGGTGTGATGGGCGATGATGTGACAGCCAATGTTCGAACCATCCGAAGCATTCCGTTGAAGTTGAAAGAAGGGACGGGCTATCCGCATGAATTTGAAATCAGAGGCGAGATTCTGATGCCTTGGACCTCATTCGAAGCACTGAATGCCGAACGTGAGGCAAAGGAAGAACCACTCTTTGCCAATCCTCGTAATGCCGCGAGTGGAACTCTCAAATCACAGAAGTCGGAACTCGTTGCAGCCCGCAAACTCGATGCATACCTCTATTATTTAATTGTACCAGAAGGAACTACTCAAACGCAGACCGCTGGTGGAATGGCCGACTTGTTTGGTATGATGGACGAGCCTGCTTTCGTCAATGAATACCACTATGAGGGTCTGATGAAAGCGAAAGAGTGGGGATTTAAGATATCGGAAGGGATGAAGAAGTGTAAGTCGATTGACGACATTATGGACTTCATCAACTATTGGGACAAAGAACGTAAGAACCTGCCTGTTGCGACAGATGGTGTTGTGCTGAAAGTGAACTCACTTCGGCAGCAGCGCCATCTTGGATTTACCGCCAAATCGCCACGATGGGCTATCGCTTATAAGTTCAAGGCTGAACGCGAATGTACCCGACTGAACGAAGTGACTTATCAGGTCGGTCGTACAGGTGCCATCACTCCTGTTGCCAATATGGACCCTGTGCAGTTGGCTGGAACGATGGTGAAACGGGCTTCGCTCCACAATGCGGATGTCATCAACGAGCTCGACCTTTATATCGGTGATATGGTCTATGTGGAGAAGGGTGGTGAGATCATCCCGAAGGTCGTTGGGGTGAACAAAGACAAGCGAGTGCCAGGTATGCAGAAGGTGCAGTTTATCACGCATTGTCCTGAGTGCGGCGCTCCGTTGGTTCGTTATGAAGGCGAAGCAGCTCATTATTGTCCGAACGAGACAGGATGTCCGCCTCAGATCAAAGGACGTATCGAGCATTTCATCAGTCGCAAGGCGATGAACATCGACAGCTTAGGTCCTGAGACGGTCGACGATTTCTATCAGCGCAAGCTCATCCGCGACATTGCCGATTTGTATCAACTGACGGTTGCTGAGGTAGCTGGCTATAATAAGAATCGAACGGTTTCGGCAACGAAAGCCGTTGAAGCCATCAAGAACTCTGTTAATGTACCATTTGAGCGCGTGGTGTTCGCTATTGGAATCCGTTTCGTGGGCGAGACGACTGCCAAGTTGCTGGCTCGTAAGTTCAAGACGATGGATGCCCTCCGTCATGCCACACTTGAACAATTGCTTGAAGTAGATGGAGTGGGGCAGGTCATCGCAGAGAGTGTTATCCGCTATTTCGCTGACGAAAAAAATCAGAATATCATCGACCGCCTGGCTGAAGCTGGGGTACAGATGCAGATGTCAGAAGAAGAACTTGCAGGACATACCGACAAGCTGGCAGGACTGAGCATCATCATCAGCGGGGTTTTCAAATATCACTCACGCGACGAGTACAAAGCGATGATTGAGAAGAACGGTGGAAAGAACGTTGGTAGTATTTCGGCAAAGACTTCCTTTGTGCTTGCTGGTGACAATATGGGGCCTGCAAAATTGGAGAAAGCACAGAAACTTGGTGTGAAAATCGTGAATGAAGACGAATTTTTACAGATGCTCGCATAATATATCATAGATTTTTCGTACCTTTGCGGCTGAAAACTAAAATGGCGGCAAAGGTACGTTTGTTTTTTGACGCCATCACAACAACAACATCATGGCACATAATAAATTCAGAGGATTAGGTATCGCACTCGTTACACCTTTCACGAAGAGTGGGGCGGTAGACTATGACTCACTACGACGAATACTTGATTATCAGTTAGTAAACGGCATCGATTTCCTTTGTATCCTTGCCACAACTGGCGAGACCCCTTGTCTCACGTTAGAAGAGAAGCATAAGATTAAGGAGATTGTTATTGAAAAAGTCAAAGGAACCATTCCTATCTTGATGGGATGTGGAGGAAACAACACCTCAGAAGTGGTTCGCGCCCTTCAGACAGAAGACTTTACCGGTATTGACGGCATCCTCAGTGTTTGTCCATACTACAACAAACCATCGCAGGAAGGACTCTATCAGCACTTCAAAGCGATTGCTAATGCTACTACACTCCCTGTCGTACTGTATAATGTACCGGGTCGGGTAGGTGTGAACATGACTGCAGAGACTACCCTTCGTCTTGCGAACGATTGTATGAACATCGTTGCTATTAAGGAGGCGAGTGGTAACTTCACACAAATCGATGATATCATCAAAAACAAACCATCCCACTTCGAAGTCATTTCAGGCGATGACGGCATCACTTTCCCATTGATTACTTTAGGAGCAGTAGGTGTCATCAGCGTGATAGGTAATGCACTTCCTAACGAATTCGGACGCATGGTTCGTTTGGCGCTTAGTGGAAACTATTCCGATGCGTTGACCATCCATCACAAATTTACTGAGTTGTTCAAACTCCTCTTCGTTGATGGCAATCCCGCTGGTGTGAAAGCGATGATGAACAGCATGGGACTCCTCGAGAATGAACTCCGACTCCCACTGGTTCCAGCGCGTCTCACCACCTTCGGAGAAATAAGTGCGATTGTCAAAGAATTGAATATAAAATATTAAGAAAGTTAACGAAGTTAGCGAAGTAATCACTTCGTTCGAAGTTACCGCTGCGCTCGACATTTCTCAAGGATTGTTTCCATCAGCAATCTATCGTCGAGTGAAGCGGTAACTACGTTAACTTCGATTACTTCGAGCGAAGCGATAACTTCTCTAAAAACAAGAGGTCCGCTTCACAAGAAGCAGACCCCTCTCAATTAGGTAATTATTAATTCTAGGCTAGTTAGCCTTGCTTTAGAATCGTCCACCACCTGGCATTCCTGCTGGACGGCCACCGCCTGCTGGCATTCCTGCACCACCTGCTGGTATTGCTGGAGCTCCTGCCATAGGCATGTTAGCCTGACGAGCTGCACGCTGCTGACGCAACTCACGACGACCTGATGCACTTCCGAAGAAGTTGAAGCGGTAGATGAAGTGTGCCATAATGTAGCTGTTGACTGTCTGTGTCCAAGTATCTGTACGACCGTTTGCGCTGATATTGCGGTTGAAGTTCTTACGGTTGTTCAAGATATCGTATGCCTGGAGGCTGATGGTTGCTGCACGTCCTTTGAGGAAGCGGTAGCTAACCTGAGCGTTCCATACCAATTCGTTAGAGTTGGCTTCCTTTGAAGCGTAACCACGACGGCTGCTCATGTTGATGTTGGTTGAATAACCCCATCCGTTGTTGAAGTTACCGCTCGATTCAACACCGTAGCTGAAGTTGAAAGTGTTAGGACTGTTCACTTCCATGTATTTGTTTTCCTGATGAGTGTAGTTGAAGTTACCTCTGATACCAATGTCCCAATAGTCCTGACGGAAGTTCAAGCTAATGTTCTCACCCACTGTGAGGTTGGTGGTCTTGTTCTTCAAGTCATCATACTGATAGATAGGTCTGTTCTGCTCGTTGTAACCGATAATGATTGCATTTCCGTTTGCATCTTTAGCCTGACGTGAGAGGTAGCTGACGTTGTTTCTGTAGCTTGTTTGTGTTTGGGTATTCAACATCAGTCGTTCGTTTGCGAACAGAGGAGTATTGAAGCCGAAACTCAAACTTGCATTCCAGTTACCGTTGATGTTCATAGGCATAGTTACGGAGTTACCTGTCTGTGCATCATACTGTGTACGGCTACTTGTGCTGTTAGATGTCATGCTGAACGATGCGTTCACGTTGTAGCTCTGCATAGTTGCAGTCACATAGTTGTTCCAGCCGAGTGAGAAGTTGTGGTTGAACGAGTTCTTCAACTCTGGGTTACCCATGCGGATGTTCATTGGGTTACTGTCATCCACAATGTTGATCATGTCCGTGATACTTGGCTGTTGCATGTTCATACGGTATGAGAAGTTCAGCTGGTTCTGACGGTTGAATCTGTAACGGAATTGGAGTGATGGAGCGATTCGGAAGAAGTGACGGGTTGTATCGATTGGTACTCCCATGTAGTTCTGCTCCAAATGCTGGCTCTGTGGAACCATCTGTACACCGATTGATGAAGTGATGAAGTTAGAGTTCCATCGTACCTGAATATTGATGTTGTGGTTCGTGTCAATATTCTTGTTGTGGTTGGTCAGATCATCGCTCAAGTAAAGCTCTTGGTCACCATTTAAATACCATTCTGGAAGCTGACCGAGGTTTGCCAACAATGAGTCACCGATTATAGCCCACTGTTCAGCCCATGGAGTATATACCTGTCTCTTATAGGTCTCTGTGGTTGGTTTTGCTGTAATTGGGTTGAAAGTTGTTCTTGAGTCATAGATGAAGTTACCCATATTGTCCTTCACATATTTATTAATCAGGTCGTATGTGTCACTCATGTTCTTGCGGTAGTTGTAGCTGAAGCTATAGCTGGTCTGCAGGATGAGGTTTGTTGCAATAGGTTCGCTGTAAGAAACTCCTGCGCTGAAACTTCTCGTGGTATTTGGTGACAGACGATAGCGGAATTGCGGGCGTACACTGTCTAGACCTGTTACATTACTCTTTACTTGGAAGTAGTGAGCGTCTGATACGTTGAAGTTGCTACCATCGCTTGTGTTGTAGTTGAAGCTACCGTTGAACGTGAGGTTACGGTTACGAGTCATGAATCGACGGCTGAGAGTCATGTTCGCACTAATCTGCTTGTTGTCGCTGAATGAGAGCGAAGAAGACTTGTTACTATTGATACGTATTGCATTAGGAATCAATGCGTCTTGCTCAAATTCGTTCTCAACACCTGCGATTGAATATGGGTCGGCGTTGAACTGGTTATTGTTGCCGCCGCTTGCTGAGAATGAGTTTCCGAAACCGAGAACTGGACGAATCAGGAATGTGGTGAGTGAGTCGAGCTGCAACTCGATACGGAACTCTGCGTTTGCGTTATCGTTGTGGCTACGGCTGTCGCTCAGACGGTTTGAATAAGTGGTCACTTTATTACCTGTCACGTTATCCACGCGGTAGTTCTCAGAAGAAGATTTGCTCTGACTCTCGTTCTTGTTGGCGTTGTAACGGATGTTACCACCAATCTCATACTTTCTTTCCTTTGATGCTACGGCATTGATACCGACCTGACTGTTACGACGCTTGCCGCCGCCGCCACCGCCGCCTCCACGGCCCATGCCCATACCACCACCTCCGTTGGAGTTGATGTTACCGATGATGGATGCCTGGAAGTTATCGTCGATGAAGCGGTTCAAGTTGATACGGTTGGCATACTGGTCTTCTGTACCATATGCGAGGTCGAAGTTACCGAACCAACCTCTGTTCATACCTTTCTTCACGGTGAGGTCGATCACAGTTTCTTCGTTACCGTCAGCAATACCTGACAGACGCTCTTGGTCAGATGCGCGGTCGTATGTCTTAATCTTATCAATGATTTCTGTTGGGATGTTCTTCATCGCCATATCCTTATCGTTCGAGAAGAATTCCTTACCGTTTACGAGGATACGGTTGATGGTCTTACCGTTAATCTTGATGTTACCTTCGTTATCTACTTCTGCACCTGGAAGCTTCTTCACGAGGTCTTCAAGCACAGAGCCTTCTGGCACCTTGAATGCATCGGCGTTGAAGATCAGCGTGTCCTCCTTCACCTCCATCTGAGGCAAAGCAGCTGTTACCACCGCTCCTTCAATTACGATGGTGTTCGGAATCAACAGCGTAGTACCTACGTTATGAATCGTCTCTGCATTACGGACGGTAATCTTACGCGTAAAGTTGTGATAACCCAGGTACGAGATCTTTACGATATATGTACCTTCTTCTACGTTCTTGATGGTGTAACCACCAAGCGTGTTTGTAACACCTCCGGCAACCATCTTCGTGGTGTCTTCCGACATAATCTGAATGGTTGCACGCACCAAAGCCTCTCCGTCTTCGGAGTCTTTTACGAAACCTGTCACGTTAGCTTTAGTCTTTTTTGTTGTTTTGGTTGTAGTGGTTTGAGCTGTAACCGTCAAACCAGCGAAAACTACTAATAAAGCAATCGAAAGTAATTTTTTCATCTTTTTTAAAATTAATTACGCTATTATGACCACCGAAACTAAAAAAGGTTTAATGATTTTGCAGAAAACTTAAAGCCATCATCTAAGTTTCAAAAATTATTTCGTACCTTTGCACCTAATTAATATTATAAGGTGATAGTTTAGTAGCTTAATTGCTTAATAGGTTAATAGTCAAATAGTAAAAGAGACGATGAGTAAACTGAGATTTGATGTAGTTCAGGATGCGTTCAAGAAGAAAGCAATCCTTGTTGATGCTCCGACCGAACGCCCTTCAAAATATTTTGGAGAGTTGGTGTTCAATCGTGACAAAATGCGCCGCTATTTGGATGTGGCCACCTATAACGATCTGATTGACTGTATCGACAACGGTCATCCACTTCCTCGTACTACCGCCGACAAGGTGGCTGAAGGTATGAAGACCTGGGCTATGGAGCACCATGTCACCCATGTCACCCATTGGTTCCAGCCGCTGACCGAGGGCACTGCAGAAAAGCACGATGCCTTCATGGAGTACGACCAGAAGGGAGGTATGATTGAACAGTTCGACGGTAAGTCGCTCAGTCAGCAGGAGCCTGATGCCAGTTCGTTCCCGAGCGGAGGCATCCGTGCCACGTTCGAGGCTCGAGGCTATACGGCATGGGACCCTACATCGCCCGTATTCATTCAGGACGATACGCTCTGTATTCCAACGGTCTTCATCTCTTATACAGGTGAGGCCCTCGACTATAAGACCCCGCTGAAGAAGTCGCTCAAGGCTGTGAGCGATGCTGCTGTGCAGGTTTGCCGGCTGTTCGACCCCAAGGTGAAGAAAGTTTTCGCCTATCTGGGTTGGGAGCAGGAGTACTTTCTTGTTGATGAAGACCTCTATGCCGCCCGTCCCGACCTCATGCTCACAGGTCGCACACTGATGGGACATGAGTCATCGAAGAACCAGCAGCTGGACGACCACTACTTCGGTGCCATCCCTTCACGCGTGATGGAGTTTATGAAAGAGGTGGAGATTGAGGGCTATCGTCACGGCATTCCTTTGAAGACGCGCCACAATGAGGTGGCACCTAACCAGTTCGAGCTGGCACCTATCTATGGTGAAGCCAACCTGTCGAACGACCAGAACCAGATGATCATGAACCTCATGCAGCAGATTGCCCGTAAGCATGGATTCGTACTTCTGCTCCACGAGAAACCCTTTGCAGGCATCAACGGAAGCGGTAAGCACAACAACTGGTCTTTAGGAACGGATACTGGCACCCTGCTTCTCGCTCCAGGTAAGGATGCGATGGGCAACCTGCAGTTCGTCACCTTCTTCGTGAACGTACTCGTAGCAGTACAGAAGCACAACGCCCTGCTGAAAGCCTCTATCGCCACAGCAACGAATGCACACCGACTGGGAGCCAACGAGGCACCTCCAGCCATCATCTCGTCGTTCTTAGGACATACGATGACCAATGTGCTTCGCAAATTGCTCGAAGTACCGTCCGACACACCGATTGAGATTGCCGGCAAGCGCGGCAAGTCGGTAGGATTGGTAGAGATACCTGAGATATTCATCGACAACACCGACCGCAACCGTACCTCTCCGTTCGCCTTTACGGGCAACCGCTTTGAGTTCCGTGCCGTAGGTTCGAGTGCCAACTGTGCAGGAGCCATGACCACGCTGAATGCCGCCGTAGCCGAACAGCTGACCGCCTTCAAGGCAGCGGTCGATAAGGAGATGGCAGCAGGCAAGCAGATGAATATTGCGGTAATGGATGTGCTCAAGCCGCTCATTGCCAGCATCATCGACACCGTATGCTTCGACGGAAACGGTTATACTGATGAATGGAAGGAAGAGGCAAAGCGTCGGGGACTGGACACCGAGACCTGTGTGCCGCTGATGTTCGATGAGTTCACCAAACCTGCGACAATCAAGATGTTCGAGCAGACGGGAGTCTTCACACGTCCCGAACTTGAAGCCCGCAACGAAGTGAAGTGGGAGACCTACACGAAGAAAGTACAGATCGAAGCGCGTGTGATGGGCCGTATGGCAATCAACCACATCATCCCTGCCGCCTTCGCTTACAAGAGTCGCCTGCTTGGTATCCTCACCCAGCAGAAGACCATCTATCCCGACCCGAAGGACTATGCAGCGATGGCTGCCACCGAGACCGAATTGCTCGAGAAGATAACCCGTCTTATCGAAGACATCCGCACCAAGTGCGATGCGATGGTCGAGGCGCGCAAGGCTGCCAATAAGATAGACGACGAGCGTGAGAAAGCGTTGGCATACTACGACATCGCAGAGTCGCTCTTCGCCATTCGCCGACCTATCGACAAACTCGAAGAGGTGGTCGATAACGACCTGTGGCCATTGCCAAAGTATCGTGAGCTGTTGTTCATCAATTAATCGTGAACAACAGTCCCTCAACAAAACACATTTATAAAAGACCGGCTTTCATGTCGGTCTTTTATTGTTCACTCAAGCGGTTTATAGTATTTGAGTTGATGGTCGGGCAGCAGGTCGGGATGGAACATGCGAATCATGTCGCGGAGATGGCGCTCGGGATGGTAGGGGAGGTCGTTGTAGAAATGAACATAACTGAGGTTGCATCCATAGACCCGACGCTCTTTGAATGCACGCATCTGGGGGTAGAGGGGTGACTCACTTGCCAATTCCTCGTAGGTCTTGTCGCCTGTGGATTTGGTGTACTTCATGAACCACACATCGGCATCTTGACTTTCTGCAAAGACAGTCTCGGGGGCGAGTGCAAGGGAACCGCTTTCTGAGCGTTCCTTGAAGATATAGTCGCCTCCTGCATCGGCTATGAGGCGCCCCATAGTGCTCCGTCCTCCTGGGACGTACCATGTGGAACCTGTGATGAGGTCAGCGATGACGCGAGGCCCCCCGGACCCTCTCACCATTGCTTTGAGATCATTGTAGGCGGTCTCGACTTCGTGGAACAGGCTATCAGCTTCGGCGGCACGTCCGTAGAGCAGACCGTAGAACTTCATCCATTCGGCACGTCCGAGGGGTGAGGTCTCCATGTAGTCGGCACACTCGACGATGGGGATGTCGAGGGTTTCAATTTGTCCGTACCCTCCACTGTTCTCGAAGGGGGAGAGGAGGATGGCATCGGGATGGATGTCGATGAGCGCTTCGATATTGGGTGCCATGCTGTTGCCGAGATTGGTGATGCGCCCGGCACGATAGGCCGACAGGATGTGCTCGTTGGTGAAATACTCGACTTCGCACACGGCACGTATCCGGTCTGCTGCACCAAGTTCGTCGATGATGCTGCCGTGTACGCCCGAATAGACGGCTGAACGGGCGAGGGGGATAAGCAAAACCTCCCCCGCCCCCTCCCAAGGAGGGGAGTCGAGTAAGGAATCCAATCCTCTCCCCTTGGGGGAGATAAGAGAGGGGTTTCTGTCCACCAGATAATAAGTATGGAGTACCTGTCCCTTCTTCCACGGATTGGCAAGTGTCACTTTGGTATAACCCTCGTAATGAACAATGCAGATGTTTTCTGCATACTTCATCGCGACGGTATCGCCTTGCTCTGCGGTGTCGGTTACTTTGCCTTGACGGCAGGAGAGAAGGAAAAGTACCAGGAGTGCCATATATGGCAGTATGGCAGCTCCTGATACAACAGAAAAAAACTTTATCTTATTCTTAACTTTCATCCTAATGTTAGGAATTTCTTCTTTTTACTTAACCAAGACTTTTTGTCCGTTTACGATGAACATGCCCTTGGTTGGTTGAGCTACACGCTGACCAGCGATGTTGTAGATGGTCTCGCTCTTGGCCTTGTTGATGGTTGCGATACCTGTGGTTACATCGACGTTCTTCTCTGGCAGTACCTCTGTACCTGTAGCACCGAAGTTATCGAAGCAGAAATATGCAGGTGTGTTCATACCCCAATCACCACCGTCTGTACTGCTCAGGGCGAAGCCAATCTTGGTAACTTCACCGAGTACGGAGAGATCAACATAACGCCAATCATTGATGATGTAGGCAGTAGCTTCATCACGTAGGTCGGCAAGGTAGTATTCCTTTGTGCCTGTCACTGCATCGTCAGCATCATAACCTGTGATGGTGAGCTTGAACCAGTCGCCTTTCTCAAACTTCTTGGCGAATCCGTCACCGTTTGACATTGAGTTGTAGGCATAGCTGCTGTTGGTGATGTAGAAACCAGGAACGACAACAGGTTTGTCGGAGATTGGAGTTACATAGCAAGGGCCATTGAATTCTGCAGCAAAGGCAACACCATAGTTTGCGGAGCCATCATAACCACCACCTACGATATTGTTCCACTGGTCGTCGAGACTCTCATACTTTGTCTCAGTACGATTTGCATAGCCAAACCAGTACCAGTAGTCCCAGTCGCTCATGCAACCGTGTGCAAATTCATAGCCACCACTAACGAACTCTGTGCGCTCGTCATCTTCTTCTGTGCTGACGCTGACATGTCCGTCGGCAGGTACTTCTAATTCCTCGAAAGTAGCAACAGCCAGTGTGGCAGTCTCGCTCTCGAAGCGAACTTTCAGGTTGTCAAAAGCGAAATATACAGGTTGGTTGACACCATAAGCACCTGCATCGTTGCTGTCCATCGTGAACATCAAACCGTCAACTTCGCCTAAAGAAGTGAGATCTACGGTAGTCCAGTCTTCCATGAACACACCATCGCGAGCCAAGTCAACATCTACGGTTGCCACCTCAGTCTCTCCTACCATACCATGGATGGTCAATGTCAGGTAGTCACCTACTTCTGTGAGTGTCTTTGTGAAAGCGTTGCCGTTCTTAGACGTGTTTAGCTGATAGATTGTGGGGGAAATTTGCATTGACTCGATGATGTGAGTCTTTCCGTCCATGATGGTCAGTTCGGTCTGTGGGTTGTACTCAGAGATGGTAGGATTGCTGTTACAGAATACTACAGCAAAGTTTGCAGAACCATTGCTCTTAGGTACTGCCAACTGGTGGAGGTAATCTCCATTGGCCAAATCGGCATCAACGTAATTAGAGATAGCGATACCGCCTGCCCAGTAGCATCCGTCCATGTAGGAGTTGTTCAGCTCTGAGTAGATCTCGGTGTTTCCCTCGTCGTACCAGTAATAGAGAATATCTTCTTCGTCATCGAAGTCGGTAGGGTAGAGCATAGGACCGCCGTACTGTGCATCGATGAGTGATGACCAGTCGAGGTTACCAGCATAGTTCTTAGTAGTTCCTTTGAAGTCGCTGTCCTCGAATGTGAGGGTGCGTACTTCATAATTCTGTGCGTTAGCACATACAGCCGTCATCAGGAAGGCAAGAGAGTAGAAAAATCTTTTCATAATCTCATTGGTTTTAAAGTGAATTAATAATATGTTGTTTGTTATACTTAAAAAGCGTTGTTATCGTTTCAGCACTTTCCGTACCCCATTCGTTCTGCGTTCTATATAGATACCTGCAGGTGCTGACTGAATGTCGACAACCCTACCATTGAGGTCGTAGACATCCATACGATTTGACGATTTGCCATTTTCTATTTTCTCGATGGCCGACTCTTCAGAAGACCAAATGTCGTCGATATCGATGCCGAGCAAGTGTAGGTCGCTAGCTCCTTGTATCTCGGTGGAGGTCTCGCCAAGCCATCCGCACGACTGGTTCAGGGCTGTATAAACTTTTACGAAATGGATACCTGGCAGATGTACTCGTCGGCCATTACTATCTACGGCCCAATCGATATTCATTTTTGAGAGGTCGTCCTGATTTGGATGGTTGTCAGCATAACCCCATGGATAGGCATAGAGTACATAGTTAGTGCCTTTGCCGCTCTCATCGACATAGTTGTCGGCAAGACGGGTGCCTTCAAAGACCATCTCGTCTTCATGGAGCCACTGCGGGTAATAGGGCTGATTGTGGAAGGTGTTGCGGCTGACGTAGCCTTGTTGTCCCTGATTATCGGTCCAGCGTATGTAGGTGGTGTCGTTGAGGAACGAGTTGCCAGGAGTACGCTCCTTGGTTTCATCAGGTCGATAGTAGGTGATTCGGTAGTTGTGAATGGTAGCGGTACTGCCGTATTCGCTACCTGCCAATTCATACCATTCATCATCGGGCACTCCGTTGCCGTTGGCATCATAGCTCACCATGACGACCCCTGATTCGCAGGAGCCTCCTTTGCGGGATGCATCGGGATTAGACGTGTTGGCATAGGATGCATTGCCCAGAATATGGAAGTCCATCTTTCCTTCATGGTTCTCTACCATGTGGTCGAAACCGAAAATGATATAGCCTCCATAGCCGCCCAGCGATACCACTTCGTCGTTAGTTAGGTTTTCTTGGGCTTTGTGTGCCATATCCTCCCAGGTGTCGCCTTCCTCGTATTTGGGGAGTATGTTGACAAACTGTCCTGGAGCGGGACGATATTCGTATACCTTATTAATATAAGGCGATTGTACACTGTCTGTGGTCACGTGACCATTAAAGTGCTGCCCATTCGGCGGCAAGGCAAGAAAGTGACCTGGGTTGATATACACCTTGTGCTTACCGAGGAGTTGACCTTCCGGACTCCATTGGTAGAGTTGTCCGGCTGCAGCAAATGAGCCTGCATCGGTAGCGTAGATATAGCCTGTATAGGGGTTGACATAGATGCCGTAGGGTGTATCCATCTTCTGGATGTCGTCCATGATTGAACCTATTTGGATTGGGGTAGAGCCACTCGCTCCTTGTGAGTGCATTACTTCGGCGGGGTCGATGATATTGTAGTCAAATGTGTATTCGCTGGTGTAGAATGAGAATCGTGAGCCGATAGCGAGGAAACGTCCGTCGAGCATGGTGCAGTTGTAGGTGGCTGCATAGTCTAATCGTACATAGCAGTCAGTTTCGTCCTGGAGAGCCTTCTCACAATCGAAGATAATGCTTGCGGCTGGTACCTCGTAGTTGTCACCTGAAGAGTTAATGCATAGATATCGTCCACTTTGCGACATCTTACCAAAAAGGTTGATCTGGTGGGTGTCTACAGTTTTAATCACCTCCATCGTCTCAGCATTGAGGATGCTCACGGTGGTTTCGTATTCATGATTCTCCTCGAAAGCATAACCGCCTGTATTGGCCACGAAGAGATGTCCCTTATAGAGGGCGATACCTTCTGGCTCATACCCCACCTCGGTAGCAGCAACGACCTTGAAAGTGCTGACGTCGATCTTGGCTACATACCCTTTATTGAACTGCTTCACACCATCGGTCGTAACACACTCGTGACCATAGCTGGTGACATAGACGTATTTGCCGTCTGTGCAGAGCTTACGATTGTTGGGAATGTCCTCAGTAGCTGCTACGGCTTTGCCGTCGGGTGTGATGAACTGTACGATATTCGACCAGTTGATGGCAATAGCAATCAGGTTGTCATTAATCTGAATGATGTCGTTGGGTGTATCGCCGATTTTATAACCGTTCTGGTCGCGAAACCACTGGTTGCTCACCACATGGTCATCCTCGAAGTAGGTCATGCGTCCGTTATCAGCCTGCCAGATACCTTCGTTCAGCAGGATGATACGCTCTTGAGCCGATGTGATCTGGGCAAGGGTGTATAGTAAACCGAAAACTATAAACCGTAAACTGTATACTTTAAACTGATTTCTTTTCATATTCCAAATGTAAGTGTAAGTTTATAATTACGTCCCGGCATGGGGTAGCGTGGAATGTGTTCATATTGTTCATCGAGCAGGTCGCATACCTCAAGGCAAAGTCCCCATGTGGTTTTACCTATTTGGTGCGTGTAGGTCAGTTTCGTGTCGATGTTATGATAGGGTTCCAAGATGTCTTCAGGGTCTGCATAGCTCCACATACGTTCGCCCACATAGAGGTATGAGGTCGTAAGCTGCAGATTGCGCCAGCCGATGATGGCTGTGATGCCCGTCGACAGGGTAGGGGAATAGCAGATGGGCTTGTCGTAGGTGTCCTCGTCATCAGGGTCGGTGCGGTTCACATCGCGCTGCCACGTCAGCGAGGTGAGCAGCGAGAACTGCCAGTCACCAGTCTGGTAACGCCCTTGTGCTGTAGCATTGAGTCCCTGGCAGAAGGTGTAGCCATAGTTCATCATCGACCATGTGTAGGTGCCCTTCAGCGGTAGGCATACGATGCGGTTCTCTATTCTGTTCTGATAAACATCAGCCTGAACTGAGGCGTTCCAGTGCTGCGAGTCGTAGTGATACTCTGCACCCAAGTTCCACTGTTTGGTGTACTCTGGCTTTAGGTTTCGGTTGCCCACCTGCGTGTAGTAGAGGTCGTTGAGCGTAGGGGCACGGAAAATCTTCTTGTACCAGGCTCTGAAAGTCAATCCCTTCAGTGTGTATGCTAATGAAATAGCAGGTGTCCATCGGTCTAATGGATCGGCGGCACCTATATGCGCAAAAGTGAAATCGTGATAATGCTGATGGAGTGCTGAGGCTGCTGCCTGCATACCCTGCCAGTTGGCCCGTACAGCCATCACCTGCTTCTGGTCAAGACGGAATACATCATCGAACTTCTTCAGGTCAGCATTTAACTTGCTGTAGCGAATATCGTAGCTTGCCGAGAGCGACAACCACGAACAGGGCGAGTAAGCATAGCAAAGAGCTCCGTATCCATCCTGCTGACGATAATGATTGTCCACACGAGCTGTATTCTGATTCTCAGGGTAATCCGTACAATAGCGCAGATATTCGTTGGTGTATTTCACGTTCACCTTGACATCGTGCAGCCCCAAGAACGACTCTTGATAGCTGGCTTGCACAAAGAAGTCACGATCCCACTCACGACCCACATTCACATACTTGTCGCTCAAGCGGCGTACAATGCCACCCGGACAACCACGCTCTGAGTCATAATAATAGATATGTGATGAGAACCCGTCCTTGAACAAGGCTCCCTCGATACGTCCATAACGGATGTCGCTGTTGGCACGACGACCTACGGTGTCCTCGAACTCCGAGTGGTAGCGGAAGGGGTAGTCACCACGCGAGTCTGTCCATTCGCCATCAATAAAGCCGCTCCAGCCATTCTTTTCGAACTGGGCATTTGCTTTCGCCATCCAGGTGGTGAACGAGGCACGACGCAGTTGTACACTCAGCGAGTCGTTCGTTGGGCGACGGGTGCGCAGATACACGGTGGCTCCAGAAGCATATTCTGAGGCTGATTGACAATTGTCGAGTTTGTTGGCATTGTAAAGTGAAACACTCTCCATACTTGAGAGTGAGAACTTACCCAGGTCTACAGTACCATTCTGTGCGTTAGTGATGCGTATGCCATCTACATAGATGCCCACATGTTGTGCTCCGAGCGAACGCACGTTGATGGTTTTCAAGCCTCCGAGCCCACCGTAATCCTTAATCTGTACGCCAGCAAAATATTTAAGCGCATCGGCAACTGATGTGGAGCTTAGTGCTTGAAGGTCGCGACCTTGTAGTGTTTGGGATGTAGCGATGGTGCGCGACGGTTGTATCGACATGATGGTTACTTCCTGCAAATGCTGAATAGTGTCGAGACGTCCAGGCTTACCCTGAGTCTCGGCATGCTGTGCTAATCCATATTGTGCGACAAGGCACAACGATAGCAACCACTGCTTTTTGCACCAATTAATTCCGAACATGTTCAATCATAACCCAATCCCGGGGGTTCTTGAATGATAATGCGTCTTGCAGGTCTTCTGACTTACCGCCCACTTCCAAGCGTCTTCCCGAATTTAACGTCAACGTCAACGTGAACCATAACTAAAGTCTATCGTCTAACGTCTAAAGTCTACTTTCAGTGACTTGTGCTTGGCTGGTAAATGCGGCTTACAGCAGCGGGACTGTTCAGGACTTTCACCTGATTCCCTTTTCATCCGTGCGAAGCGAAAACACTTCGTGGGGAACAAAACCGATGCAAAGGTACAAAAAGTTTAGCGTTTAGCGTTTGGTGTTTAGTGTTTTTTCCCTTTTTTCAATCCTTCAGTCCTTCAATTCGTCACTTTTTTACTAACTTTGCAAACTGAAATGAACAAATGACATGAGACGACTGGTTGTAATTCTATGTGTATGTACTATGGCCATAAAGACTATAGCGCAACGGATAGTAATCAATGAGGTGCAGGTGGCGAACGTGGATAGGTTCATCGACCCATCCTACAACTATGGTGCATGGGTGGAACTTTATAACACGACAGCCGATACACTCTATCTGACCAATTGTACGCTCCGGCATACTGATGCTGAGGGAACGATGAAGCAACAGAAACTTACGGCCCTGCATGGTATGTTGCTTCCTCATGGATTCTGCAACCTGTGGTTCGACCACAATTATAAGGACGGCTATTACGGCTCGGGATCGAAGCAGCAGATACCGTTCAAACTGGATATGGATGGAGGAACGATTGAGCTGCTGGATGCGGTTGGAGGGTTGTTGGATGCGATTGTCTATCCACCTGCCATTCCTCGCTGTTCGTTTGCCCGACTGACCGATGGGGGAACGGAGTGGGGCACAACATCTACTCCAACTCCTCTGCATAGCAACGAAGGGAGCCTGTTTGCTGACGAGCGCCTCGATATGCCCCAGGTGGATGTGAAGGGTGGGGTGTTCAGCCAACCTTTCTCGTTTCAGGTCGACATCCCTTCAGGAGCTACGCTCTATTACGAAATAGGTGGAGCCGCACCCGTTCCAGGCCATAGCCCTGTGTCGGCCAACGGACGTTTCACGGTCGATGAGACCACCATCTACCGCTTCATGCTCGCGAAGGAAGGCTATTTGAACAGTCCTGTTGCGACACGTTCGTTCATCAAGACAACACACGATTACTACCTGCCCATCGTGAGTGTGACGACTCATCCCCAGAACCTGTTCGGCGACTCCATCGGTCTGTATGTGGGTGGTGTGAACGGTCGGATTGACAACCATCAGTCGAAAAAGATGAACCAGAATATGGATTGGGAGCGCCCTGTGAATGTGGAGTACTTCGTACCCGATGATGAGGGTAACTGGAACGAAGCGCTGAACCAAGGTGCCACGTTCTCAATCTTTGGCGGTTGGACACGATTCAATGACGGCGACGATGTCTTTCAGTTCAAACCTTCGTTCAAACTCAAGGCCGAGAAGATGTATGAGTGGCAGACGTTCTATCCCTATCCGGTCTTTGCAGCCAAACCCTACATTAAGAACAAAACACTCCTGGTGCGTAATGGTGGTCAGGATCAGCATGCCCGACTCAAGGATGCAGCCATTCAGCAGCTCATCCACAGCAGCGGCATCTATCTCGATTGTCAGGCCACCCAGCCTGCCCATATCTTCCTCGATGGGTTGTATCTCGGTATGATGAATCTGCGCGAGGCGAGCAATCGCAATTTCGCATATAGCAACTACGGCATCGATGGTGACGAGGTGGATCAGTGGGAGAACGAGTTCGAAGTGAAGGCAGGTACTCGGGCCGTCTACGATAGCTGGTACAAACTCAGTCAGCAACTGGCTGCCAGTCCTACGAACAAATCGCTGTGGCAGTCCATCTGTGCCATCGTCGATGTAGACGAATACTGCAACTATATGGCAGCCGAAATCTATATGGGCAATCTCGACTGGCTGCGGTCAGGGCTGAAGAACATCAAGGGATTCCGCTGCAGTAAGGACGACGGAAAGATTCATGTGGTGCTGTTCGACCTCGATGGCTGTTTCGGCGATACCGATATGATTGTGCAGATTTTCAGCAAGGGGAGTGGACGTCAGGTAGAGATTTTCAAGAACATGCTGCAATACAAACCGTTCCGTCAGCAGTTCGTCGATGCATATTGCATGATGGGTGGTAGTGTGTTCCTGCCCGAGCGCTGTCTGCCCATCATCCGGCAGATGGCTTCTCTGACCAATCCTGCGCTGGAGTGGGAGGGGAACAGCTCTTTGGAGCGAGCAGAAGACCTCTGCGGGATTCTTTCCGACCGCACCAACCAGCACGAGCGACGCATTGCCAACCTGAAGAAACAACTCAACCTGACGGGCGACCTCAAGGTCACCATTGAGACCTCGATACCTCAAGCACGCCTGCTGCTCAATGGATGTGAGATACCTACAGCCCACTTCTCCGGCACCCTGTTCGAAACAACCAAACTCACAGCCCTCACACCCTCTGGCTATCAGTTCGAGGGTTGGCAAGTCGATGGAGAAATCATATCGACCGACTCCGTCATTAACCTACAAAACTATCGGGGAAAATCAATCCTCGCACAGTTCACTCCCATAAGTCCTGTAAGTCCGATCCGTATCAATGAAGTCAGTTCGGCCAACGATATCTACATCAGCGACTACTCGAAGAAAAGCGACTGGATCGAACTCTACAACACCACCGACTCCATCATCGACCTCACAGATGTGTATCTCAGCGACAACCCAGCCAACCCCCACAAGTACCAACTCACCCCGCTCCTCGCTAATCGATCTCCACTCTTCACTCTTCACTCTTCACGCTCCACGCTTACCATCCCACCTCATGGCTATCGCGTCGTGTGGTGTGACGGGCGTGAGCCGATCGACCAACTTCATGCATCCTTCAAGTTAGAGAATGCCGATAGCGCATTCGTCAGCATTCAGGCGGCCGACGGCAGTTGGGCCGACAGCCTCCGCTATCAGGCACAGGGCCGCTGGCAGACCTTCGGACGCTATCCCGACGGAGCAGACCAGGTTGCATTGATGGACCGCACCACCATCGAGCAACCCAATCACATCAATACCCACACCGTCCTTACGACACTTCACTACGATGACAATCACAACACGGAAATTCTGCCCATCCGTACGGCTACATCAAGCCAAATCGCCGACATCCAATACTATAACCTCAACGGACAGAGGCTGAGTCGTTCCACCGATGCACGCATCTTCATCCGTCGCATCATCTATACCGATGGAACCACCGAAAGTAAAAAAATGTCCAACACCCTGACAAATCGTCCGTAAATCCTGCCAATTTGTACCAATCGGTTGGTTGGCACACCTCTTTGCATTATTTGTTAGTGAACACCGAAACGAAAGCAGAGGTGATTCAAAGAAACGAATTAATGTTTAACTAATAAAAATAGGAGGATTTGATTATGTTACCAGTAATGTTTCACAACAGTTGGTTCCCAACAGTATTCGACGATTTCATGAATTCTGATTATGTGCCACGTGCCAACTGCACCGCGCCAGCAGTCAATGTGAAAGAAGACGAGAAGGCTTACACCATGGAACTTGCAGCTCCAGGCATTAAGAAGGAGTTTTGCCGTGTCTCAATCAACGATGAAGGTAACTTGAGTATCGCCATCGAAAACAAGGCCGAGCATAAGGAAAGTGACCACAAGCATCACTATCTGCGCCGCGAGTTCTCATATACCAACTATGAACAAGCTTACACATTGCCGGACGACGTAGAAAAGGACAAGATTTCTGCGAAGGTTGAGAATGGTATTCTGACGGTCGTTATGCCTAAGGTTGCGAAGGAAGAAAAGAAGATCTCAAAGAACATCACAGTCTCTTAATGAGGCAAAAAATCAAGTTCAAAGAACAAAAAGGGCTGAAAGCATCACACTTTCAGCCTTTTTTTGCAAAATAATTATCAATTGTCAATTGTCAATTATCAATTATTTCGTACTTTTGCACATCAAAATTATTTGGAGATGGTAAATGTTAATGGTCTTCGCACTGCAATCCTTCAGGCAGTCAATCATTTCGCGCAAGATGACGACTTCATGGTTGTCACCGATTTCCATTTGCATCTTGACACAGATACTGGCGAAGTAGCGATTGCCGACGATACCGAGATGACCATTGCCTCGGCAGTGGTCGAAGAATGGGTAGATCTCGATGGCGACGACGATATGGAAACGCTCGTTCGCGAGCTGAAGACGCTGCTCAGTGAAATGTCGGCCGAAGGCGCGTTCGAACAAGTCAGTGTGTCCAAACCATTCTCCTTTGTGCTCGAAGACGATAATCAGGAAACCATCGAAGAACTCTTCTATGTCGATGAAGATCTCATCGTCCTCAGCGACGACCTCTTGAAAGATATGGATAAGGACCTCGACGACTTCTTCGAGAAACTGATGAAAGAATAATAGAGAGAAAAGCTACGAATAAACAAGACCATCATCTTAGCTGAAGATGATGGTTTTTTATGAGCCCATTCAAAGAGAAAAGCCAATCAGATGTCAGTACTTTTCGCTCGAGACGAAAAGACTGTAAGAAAGTATATCAACAACGTTTTCAGTGAAGGAGAATTAGAGAAAAATAACAACACGCATTTTTTGCGCTTTTTTGCCCCCTTTTATGAACTGACTGATTTTAGACTGTTTTTAGGGGGTATTATTTGAATCGATTCAAAAAAAATAGCATAGAAAATGGATGACTTTTCCTGATTTTACTAGACACTTTTTCTCTTTATTAGCTGAAACAATAGACACCTTTATTGAAGTCGTACTGAATCAATGGACACCTTCGAAAAAGCTGTGCTGTTTTTATTGACACTTCGTGTATATATCGATTCTAATCGACTACTTAACCAGTCTATAACCAATAACCTTTACTTATAGGCTCAAACATCAAAACCAAGGTTTTTGAATAGAAAAACACAGGAATTTGCAAATAATTATGAAACTTTAGTTCGCCGACAGGCAAACGAGTAAACTCGACGTTAGTCAATTATGCATTGACTTGAAAAAGTCTAAATTGACTTCGTCTTAAAAGCTGCGCCTCAATAATGTTCAAACACAAGTTGTGACATTATATTCGGCTAAAACGCTTTTTTTTCTAGCGTTCGGCAATAAAAACAAGCTTTTATTGCACTTTCTTAACCGCAATTTTGCTGAATTATGTATTAATTATTATCTTTGCAAAAAAAATGGATTATGACATATCTCAATCAGTTTCACAAAGAGGCAGTGGAGAGGAAACTGCAGAAAATCGCAGAATCCATGAAATCGCCGATGAACTCCGTCGAAGCTGCCAACTATATGAAGCGCAACTTCGAGATGGCCAAGACGATGTAAACCCATCTGGAGATAGAACAACGCGTGGCTGAGCAATATGCCAAAGAAAATGGCATGTGGCTATCTATGAGTGACGTTTTCGAATTGGGCGTTCCTGGTCCAAGTGGCAATGAAAACGACACATACGTCTCTAATGATATTATCTATAAGGTAAACAATCTTTTGAATAGTGGCAGTATCCTCCGATTGCTTGCCCGAGTGTAGTGGCATAATAATCTGTTCTATGATACTGCATACACCTTACGTGCTTTTACTGGATTTGACGGACGAACCATCATGCCCGTTCTTCAGCAGCGATTAATAAAAGATGCCGTGCCTGCAACAGCCATTGAGATTGAAACTTATATGGCTGCCATTGGCTTCATAAAGCAGAATGACGATGGCTGCTACGCAAATGACGAGTATTTGGTTTGGGATTTGGTTCCTAGGAATGTCCTTAGAGATAAGGAAGGTGATATTTTCATCATAGATGCGGAAATTAAAGTAAAAGAATAAAGACATAAATTCATTATACGAACAAAAAGCAATATTAGTTATTGGAAATAAACGATTGCCCTCGCTGGCTGTGAAGCTCGCGAGTTTTTTTATTCACCTATTAACCAACTAAGCTATTAAGGATATTAACTGATAATGGAAAAATGTAAGTTTTTGTACCAAATTACATTGGAAAAGTGTAAATTTTTCATAATAATTCATTGGAAAAGTGTCGTTTTTTTACGTTTTTCTTGTGGGATAATGTGATTTTTACTATATTTGCAGCCGGAAATAACATCATTGAGTATGATAGAAAGAAAGGCAAACGAGTCGATTCGTGACTTTTTCAAGAATGAGAAACGTGCACTGCTGGTAACAGGAGCCCGTCAGGTAGGTAAAACCTTCGCCATCCGCAAGATAGGCAAGGAGTGCTTTGAGCAGTTTGTCGAAGTCAATTTCATCGAGCAACCTGAAGCTATCGCCCTTTTCAGCGAGCCCAAGGATGCTAAGGGCGTGTTGCTGCGCTTGTCTGCTTTCACTCACAAGCAACTGATTCCTGGTCGGACGCTGATATTCTTCGACGAGGTGCAGGAGTGCAAGGAGATCGTTACTGCCATCAAGTTCCTGGTTGATGAAGGCAGCTACCGCTATGTGATGAGCGGCTCGCTGCTGGGTGTCGAACTGAAAGACATCAGGAGCGTACCTGTGGGCTATATGGGCGAACTCGAAATGTATCCGCTCGACTTGCAGGAGTTTGCCACCGCTGTTGGTATCAGCAGCGATGTGCAGGTCCATTTGCGTGAGAGTTTCGAACAGCAGAAGACTGTCGACAGTTTTATCCACGAGCGCATGATGGAGCTGGTGCGCCTCTATCTGATTATAGGAGGAATGCCTGCAGCCGTTCAGCGCTACCTTGATACCAACAACCTGCGACGGGTGTTGGGCGAGCAGCGTGACATCATCCGCGCCTACAAACGTGACATTACGAAATACGACCCCAAGAAGAAACTGCTGATAGAGGAAATCTACGACCTGATACCCTCAGAACTCAATGCCAAGACCAAGCGTTTCATTCTTAAAGAGTTGAATGAAAAGGCCCGTTTCAGTCGCTATGAGAGTGGCTTCCTGTGGTTGAAGGATGCTGGCGTGGCCCTTCCCACTTATAATATCGAGGAGCCAAGACTGCCCTTGTTGTTGAACAAGCAACGCAACCTGTTCAAACTCTTCCTCAACGATGTCGGCCTTCTGGCAGCTATGTATGGCGGCGATATCCAGTTGCGATTGTTAGAGAAGGATACCAACATCAACTTCGGCGCTGTATTCGAGAATCTTGTGGCGCAGGAACTCTATGCTCATGGCTTTGCACAGGATCACGACCTGTTCTA
>JAFXNA010000026.1 GCA_017529865.1 Bacteroidaceae bacterium | reverse complement strand
ATAATTCATAATTCATAATTCATAATTATTTGCAAAAGAGACGTGTTTTTATCTTCTACGAAGGCAATTATGTATTGTACATTATGAATTATGCATTGAATTCTAGTTTATGTCCAGTGCAAGAAGTCGGAGATAAGACTCTTAAGCGACTTACGGTTGTTGATGAACGCTTCGAGTACTTTGGTCGAATGGTGTATTGGGATGATGTCGTAGTCGGCTATTGCGGCTGGAATGAGACACGAGGCACCTTCGGGCAGACGCACCTCGTCTTCTGTACTGCGGATGCGGATGGTGCAGTCGCCGCGGAGATTCATCAGGATGAAGAAGGAGTCGTACTTGACAACATTGCGATGGAAGGGTTGCGAGGCTTCGATGATGCGGATGCTGAAATAGGGTGTGTCGAGACACTTGTCGCGCTCGTTCATCGACTCCTGATGCTCTGTGCGATACTCGGGATAGACGTGATAGTCGATAGCTTGAGCTGCCAGTTCGGTATGCAGTTCGCGAGGCTTGCCATCTAAACCTGGACGGTTGTAGTCGAAAATGCGATAGGTGACATCGCTCGATTGCTGCACTTCTGCCAACTTAATACCTCCACAAATGGCATGAACGCGTCCGGCTGGGAGGTAGAAGATGTCGCCTTGGCGGACTTCATGGCGGGCAAGCACCTCGGTAATGGTGCCGTCGGCCACTCGCTGCTTGTATTCCTCCGGGCTAACCTTCTCGCGGAATCCGGCATAGAGATGCGAACCTGGCTGGGCATCGAGTACATACCACATCTCGCTCTTTCCCATCTTGTGATGCTTGCGCTGCGCCATCTCGTCGTTGGGATGTACCTGTATGCTGAGGTCGAGCCGTGCATCGATAATCTTGGTAAGCAGAGGCAGTTGGTTGTCGTACTGACGTGCTACTTCTTTGCCTAGTATCTCTTGCGGATACTGACTGATAACTTCAGGCAAAAGACGACCTGCCCAGTGACCATTCTCCACGACCGACTCGCTCCTTGGTACGGCGCTCACCGTCCAATCTTCGGTTCCCCACACTAGCGTTTTGCGGTTCGGATTGAACAGCATTGGATAGAGTTTATGAAGGGTTTCGTTCATCGCTTTTGTTCTTTTCGATATGCAAAGTTACAACATTATTTTCAATACTGAGGAAGAAAAGGAAAGAAAAGTCTTTGTTTGACACAAATTTTGTCAAGTGCTAAAAAAGTTTGACGTTTCCATGTCAAGTACCAGAAATTATTCGTAACTTTGCAAAAAATTTGAGAAAACAATATAATAAGGTATAAAGTTATGAAAGACGACACCATTATCAAGAACCTCAAGACGATTATGAATCGTAGGGGTATCACCCAAAGGGAACTGGCGGGAATGATAGGGAAAGACGAGACGGTTATCTCGCGTTGGTTCGCCGGAAAAGTAGGCATTTCGAGCAGTTCCATCACACTGTTAGAGTCAGCTTTGGGCGAGAAGATTCACGACGACAGCAACCTGAAACGTGCGCTGATTACGGGTGTGACGGGTCAGGACGGCAGCTATCTGAGTGAGTTTCTGATTGAGAAAGGATATGACGTACACGGCATCATACGCCGTAGCAGTGTGGATTACCGTGAACGTATCGCACACTTGGAGGGACATCCAAATTTCCATCTTCACTATGGTGACTTAGGTGATTCGATGTCGTTGGTGAAGGTCGTCGGGGCGGTTCGTCCTGATGAGATATACAATCTGGCGGCACAGAGTCATGTTCAGGTCAGCTTCGACTCGCCCGAGTTTACAGCCGATGTTGATGCGACAGGTGTGCTGCGTGTACTGGAAGCAGTCCGCGCTTGCGGATTGGAGAAGACTTGCCGCATCTATCAGGCTTCGACGTCGGAGCTGTATGGCAAGGTGGAGGAGGTTCCGCAGAACGAGAATACGCCGTTCCACCCCTACTCTCCTTATGCAGTTGCCAAGTTGTACGGCTTCTGGATTGTCAAGGAATACCGCGAGGCATACAATATGTTCTGCTGTTCGGGCATCCTGTTCAATCACGAAAGCGAGCGTCGTGGTGAGACGTTTGTTACGCGAAAGATAACGCTGGCGGCGGCTCGTATTGCACAGGGAATGCAGGATTGTCTGTATCTGGGTAATATGTCGTCGTTGCGCGACTGGGGTTATGCAAAGGACTATGTGGAGTGCATGTGGCTGATTCTGCAGAACAGCAAACCTGAGGATTTCGTCATCGCTACGGGTGTGCAACATAGCGTCCGTGAGTTTGCCTATTATGCCTTCAAGCATGCCGGCATCGAGTTGGAATTTCGCGGCGAAGGACTACGCGAAGTGGGCGTTTGTGTCAAGGTGCGTGGCAATGTGAGCAAGGACTTGGTGGGTAAGGAACTGATACGTGTAAGCGAGGACTTCTACCGCCCAACCGATGTGGTCAATCTATGGGGAGACCCGACGAAAGCGAAAGCCAAACTGGGTTGGAATCCGAATAAAACGAGCTTCGAAGACTTGGTGAAAATCATGGTTGAAAGCGACATGGCGAAGGTTGCCGGCGAAGGAGTTGCTGCGAAAGTACGCACGAACTTGGCTGAATATCTAGAGAAAGGCATTGTAAAATAATTCATAATTCATAATGCATAATTCATAATAAAATGTTAGATAAAAGTAGCAAGATTTACGTGGCAGGCCATAGGGGACTTGTAGGAAGTGCCATCTGGAACAACTTGCTGAGTCGGGGTTATACGAATCTTGTGGGGCGTACTCACAAGGAGCTTGACCTGACGGATCAGTATGCGGTGCGGGCGTTTTTCGATGAGGAGAGGCCCGATGCGGTGGTGCTGGCGGCGGCGTTCGTCGGGGGCATTATGGCGAACAGTTTGTACCGTGCCGACTTCATGATGATGAACATGAAGATACAGTGTAACGTCATCAGTGAGGCATACGCTCACGGGGTGAAGAAGTTGCTGTTCCTCGGCTCGACATGCATCTACCCGAAGAATGCGCCGCAACCGATGAAGGAGGACTGCCTGCTGACCAGCGAACTGGAGTACACGAACGAGGAATATGCCATAGCGAAGATTGCGGGACTGAAGATGTGCGAGTCGTACAACCTGCAATACGGCACCAATTATATCGCGGTGATGCCGACGAACCTCTACGGTCCGAACGACAATTTCCATCTGGAGAACAGCCACGTGATGCCGGCCATGATGCGAAAGATATACTTGGCGAAGCTCATCCACGACGGCAATTGGGACGCCATCCGCAAGGACATGAACAGCCGACCCGTGGAAGGCGTGAACGGCAGTGCCAACAAGGATGCCATCTTATCGGTATTACGGAAATATGGCATCGAGGATAATCGGGTTGAACTATGGGGAACGGGCACACCGCTGCGCGAATTCCTCTGGAGCGAAGACATGGCAGATGCCAGCGTTCACGTGCTGCTCAACGTGAACTTCAGCGACATTATCGGTATCGAGAAATACTCGTCGGTACACTACGGAGCATCGACCACCGGAGCCGTCGACCGCAATGAGAGCACAGGACGAGGCGGAGCCATTCCATCATTGGGCGAAATCCGCAATTGCCACATCAACGTCGGCACAGGCAAGGAACTCACAATCCGCCAACTGGCAGACCTGATTGTTCAGACAGTCGGGTTCACGGGCGAAATCGTGTTCGATGCATCTAAGCCCGACGGCACGATGCGTAAGCTCATCGATGTCAGCAAACTCCATTCCCTCGGTTGGACACATCGCGTAGAGATTGAAGAGGGAGTTCAGAAACTCTTCGACTGGTATCAGTCAACCATTGCATAGACCCACCCCCTGTATCCCTCCCTGTGATGGAGGGGAGTATAATGAAAGCAGATGAATATAAAAGCAGCATCCCATCATGAGATGCTGCTTTCTTTATCGTTTTCTTCTCTACATTTTACATCCTCATCCCCAGTCCTCCCCCTTGAGGGGGGAGTTTGAGGGGGGCTGGGCTGGTGGTTCTTTAATTCTGATCCACGCCACCGCCACCACTTGGAGGAGTCGTGCCACCACCAGTCTGGTCGCTGCCATCACCGCTCGTGTCACCGCCACCATCCGATGGACCTTCCTCGTCGTCAGCATCCTGTTCACCCTCGGCAGTCGGAACCTCTACGAAGCGGAATTCTTTCTCATCGTTCAGTCGGCTGGTCAGCTCTGCAGCAGGTTCGAACACCACGCTGATTTTGGCGCCAGCGCTTGTCACGTCCTTCTTTTCCTTCTGGCTCTTGCCGCTCACTTTCAGCTTGAACGTACCCAATCCGTCAATGCTCACTGCGTTGCCGTTCAGCAGTTCGTCGATGATGCTCTGCGGGAAATCGGCAAACACGCCGTTGATTTCACCCACCGAGAACGTACTTCCGCGAGCCATACGCTTCGCCAACTGTGTTTCGTTCACTGTTGAAACTCGTGTCCACTGCGGGAAGTAAAGAGTGGACTTGTCCTGCGGGTTAATACCCTTTTTCTTAATCAATGAAATCATACTTCTTAAAGATTTGAATTGTTAATAATAAATGGATTTATAAAGCCATCCGTATCATTCGTTCAGATGATACGTATGATTTGCTCCGATGATACGTATGATTTGGTCGAATCATACGTATGATTGACTTCAATGATACGTATGACTGATTCCGACGATAAGTATGTCCGATTTCAATGATACTGATCACCTCTTACTTCATGCCTTATCAATTAGAGGATTCATACACTATGTTGTGGTTATCCTTTCGAAAAAGAGGCAATGAGCACTCCTGATAAACAACTCCAATCCATAAGGGTTACGACACCCTAGCGTGATATTGTCGAATACCGCCAATGCTCACGCCTCATATTGAGAGTGAGCAGCAGCCTCCGTTTATCACGCTTATCGTTTAGTTGTCGTAATTTAATGGAATAGCGAAAAACTGATGGCTCGTTTCCGAAGAAGATATGTTTCGAATGCAAAAGTAATGAAAAAACAGCTAATCAGAGCATTCACAGGAAGAAATCTACAGAAAACGCTTGAATTTTATTACTTTTCACCGATATTTGTATTGGAATCGAAGATTTTTATCTATATTTGCAACGTGTTTCGAAAGAGACACGAACTTTATTGGAGGCTCAAAACATCACCGAATTACCACCTCTGTCGATAAAACGAGCCATAAACATCCATAAAAGGAGCAAATGCGCTTTTTGCGCAGGCGTTTCTGCGATGGATGTAGGTTGTGGTAAACCTCGGTGATGCGTGGACAATGTCTGCGCATTTTGCGTTGTATACGAATAGTACTAAAAAAATAGAGATTAACTAAATAAAAGAATTATGACACTATTAGTAATTATCGGCATTATTGCTGTGGTTATCATTTTTGTAATAATGATCACAAAATCAGGTAAGAAGGAGCAGAATCCACAAACGTGTTCAATAACTCCTAAGACCACTCCAAAAGAGCCTTCAAATGAAGAACTTATTGCTAATGCTAAAAAACTGGCAGCAATGGGGGAAGCCCTTCAACAGGCAAAAGCTCATGGTGACGATAAGACAGTTCAAGAAATACTGAACATGACTTATACAGGACCACTTCCAGAACAGAAAGAAGATGGTTCATACACTCAAATTTACAAGAACTATCTTCGTTTCAAAATAGCAGGAATAAACCATAGAGATGGTATTGGGGACTATGAAGGAAAGTTTATGGGAGAAGTTGTTCCAGAACCTACTAATCAATATGACCCCAATGCGATAAAAATCGTTCATCAAGACGGCAAACATCTTGGTTATGTTCCAGCAGAAGACACACAACAATTAAGGGAATGGGTGCAAAACAAATTTCCATTTAAGTGCTATGGTGAAATATTCCAAGATGAAGATTATGACGAAGAACGCAAGTATTATTGGGGAGAAGTAATGGTTGAAGAACCAGAATAGTATTTCCAACAATCACATCATACATTTTCACAGTTTTGTAAACTCAAAAGAATAGTAACATGAAAAAGAATCTATGTTTAGCGTGGTTGTTGATTGCAGGAGGAACTGCAATTGCACAAACAGATGTTGAGATGGGAAACGATTTTTCTCTCAGTGGCAAATCTATCACCGTCTTTAAAACAGAAAATGCCAATGGATCCAAACCTTCAGCAAAGATTTGGAATCTTCAAGGTGTCAAGAATGACAGTATTGCTGTTATTCGCTTCTGGTTGAAAGACCCTAAAACCGAGGAAGTTTCGGATAGTGTAGAATGGGAAAATGGTGCTCATGTAACAATGAGAATTAGTGACAAGGGAAGCAAAATGTATTATGTTCAAGATGCAGATTCTATTTATCTGCGTGTTATAAACCTACAAGGTGATGTCTATGCAGTTCAGATGTATTCTTCACCTATAAAAGCCACTGCACAAGAAACTTCTTCTAGCAATGCAGGATGGGTAATAACAAAACAAGAGGCTGACGAACTTAAAGGGAATGAAGCTTATACCAGTTATATGTACAGCCAACCAGGGGAAGGGTCCTTTGTCTTTTGGGGCTTTGAAGAATATCAGTTTCGTCTTATAAGTGAAAATGGAATTTTCAATTATGAATCTGGATATAATCAGTATTCTGGTTCATATTCTGGTGAAAGCATCACGGTTGGATTGTATGATGATAATGATAAACTTATTGAGAAATTCAACATGTGGCTTGATAGAGATAAGAGCAAAGGAGGAAACTACTTAAAAACTAGAAATGCTGGCAGTTTGAGTAATCCTGTAGGTCAGAAGGGCAAAGTTAAAAAGATATTCAAGCATTTGCAAGGAAATAGTGGATATGTTAGAATTGTTGCCGCACGCTATAATCATGCTGACTTTGACATCAAGATTCCACCTGTGAAAGAATAAAGGTAATGATATAGCAGTTGGCAAGTTTCAATATACCTATTTTTTGTATATTTACGCCAACTGCTATATCATTGCCAAAAATAAAGGATTTTATGGCAAGCAATACTTATCCAACAAGAGATGAGATAGTATATAAAAAGGGTGTGAGACTAAGAGATTTCTCCTGCTTTGACGAAATGTTCTATTGTAAAACAATTAGAACAGGAGTGGAAGTCTTGGCAACCAGAACACATAAAGAATGTCATATAATCACAAACTCATATGTCATTCATCATAATATCAACTATGAGATTAATCCTGTCAAAGGCAAGAGACTGGATAAGAACAACAAGATTGTTTGCGATGGTGATGTTAATGTTCTCAATATATTTAATTCTTATAGTAAACTTGTATTGGGGTGGAGACCACGTTGCCTATTAACCTTGTTAGTTCCTATGGGAGAAATGATTGAATATGATCAAAATATATTAGAGTTCAATTACAATGATGAAGAAATTAATCATTATCTTCGTGAGCAACAAATAGAGAAGTATCAGGAAGAAATCAAGGCGGTAGAACTTAAGAAAGCTCTAAAGCAAGTCGCAAGACAAAAACTGATGGAAGAGGGAGTTCTATTCGACGAAGAGCACAAACGTCCATATATTCCACAAGAAGTCGTGGGCTATGTATATATGCGTGACGGTGGGCATTGCTGTAAATGTGGCAGTACCAAGAACTTGCAAATTGACCATATTATCCCATTTTCAAAAGGAGGTTCTTCTGAGCCAGAAAATCTTCAATTACTCTGTAGGGAGTGTAATCAAAAGAAAGGCGACAAGTTATTGTAGGCCACAAAAAACGTTCGGGTTACATGCCCGAACGTCTTATTTTCAATGCGATTGCCTCTGGATGCTGATCAAGGAAAGCGGCCGTATCGGTGACGACCAAGGCGAGGTACCCTCCCCCACCCGCTCCTGGCATCTTCCACGCCAAGACATCGGGCAGTGCCGAATAACGGTCGATATACTGCTGAACAGTTCCCTGAATCATAGCGGGGAACATAGCCACTTGCGCCTCGAACGAAGCCCGATAGGCTGCAGCGAAAGCAAGGAGATTGCGCTCAAGAATGGCATCCCAACACGATGCGGCAGCGGCAGCAAGTGCCTCGACCTTCGGCTTGGTGATGTCCTTACCCTCTACTACCGAGCATCCATGACGACGAGGCTCCATAGGTATCATGCAGAGATGGCTCTCCAGCCACTGCAATACGGTTTCGTCCTCGTAAGTCTCTATCTTCAACGGCCAGAAATGGTTGTCGTAATAATGGCGGCAAAGCCCGGGAACACAGATGCCGATAGCGTCCTGTGCACCGCTGATGATACCGTCTTCGCGCTCCGGATGATTCTCGAAACAGAACACGAGCCGCGCCAAAGTCTCAGGGTCCATGTTAGGAAGTTGATAGGGCCAGATGCTACGAATGATGTTGCGAGTCGAGGTGGAAAGGCCGCAACGTTCGCGTATCTCGAACGAAGGTTCGAGCGAGATGGTGATGGTCCAACCCGGTGCAAAACAGCTGACATAAGGCTGATCGATCCAAGTGCCCGCGATATCGAGTCGCGTAGGCAACTGACACGGACTTTTCTTCAGTTCCGTACTGCTCCGCGCCGCCAATCCCTCGTGCGGATCACGCTGAAGAACCACATATTCCATACCACGTTCCTCACAGACCCTACGTTTCTCCTCACTTCCGCCATCACTGTTAACCACCAGAATATCCGGTTTGACGATGTCCAACGTCGGCAAGAAATCCAGCACACCATGCCCCTGATTGATGAAAGCATCCTTCACATAGCGGATGCTTTTCACCATGAACAGACGCTCCTGTTCCGAATAAACAGTCTTGTGATTCTTGTAATGAAGGATGGTTTCATCTGAGCCGATACCCACGTACAGGTCGCCATACTGAGCCGCCTGACGGAAGAACTCAACATGGCCGCTGTGCAACAAATCATAGCAACCACTCACGAATACTTTCTTCTTGCTGTCCATCGTACACCTTATTTATATATATAAAGGAAAGAGATTTATAGATAAAGGGGAAAAAGAGAGCCGTATAAAGACCCCAATCATCTAGAAAATTCGCTGCGTCAATCGGACGTTGAATACCGGGAACACCGTGAACGTCTTGACAAAATCAACAGTACGTCCCACCGAACCACGTATCTTCGGAAGGTCGTGAACGAGATCCACTCCGTCGTGCGTTACCAGTCTCGGGCTGCCACCCCAGAACATCATACCGGCATCGAACGAAATCATCGTATCGCTACCCTTAAACAGATGTCCTCCGTAGCCAAAACCGATGTAGGGCTTGAACTTATTGATATAACCCTCCGTATGAATCATATTGTCTTCGGCAGGCATCACATAATACGTATCACCTTTATGGTAAACCAACTGACCGTCTTTCACCACATCGTTCTTCAGCACACCAAACGGCACAGCAATGTATCCATTGCGAAGGGCAGATTCCTTGAGTTGCTCAGGGATACTGACAGCTTCGCCCTCCCAAGTAAAGATGTCGCCCCCGTCCTTGAGCTTGTCAATCAGATGATTATACAGATTCACACTCAAAAGATTCGGCATGTCCTCCGTACGGTTATATGCCCGAGCGAAATTAGTGTTTCCAATATAAAAACCTGCCGTAATATGCCAACGTTTATCCTTAAAGGGAAAAACATCGACCAGAAACTTAAAATTATTGTAACGCGGAACGGCCCACATCGACACCGTCGGAGACACTTCACGGCCTGTCGTCTCTTTCAACACTCGTGCTGCTTTCTCGAAACTGGTCGTACGCTCAGTGGGAGTATTGCTTGCTTCGTTGTTATTGTTATCGTTTCCTTTTTCGCTGTCGCCCGTCATCTCCAGTCCGTACGTCATCTTCAACTTGATATGCGGGAAGAAAGCTGCACCAGTACGGATCTGAACATAATCACCAACAGGCATAGCAAGGTCGAATCCAATACCAGTCGAACCCACAGTGACGGAAGCGTCCAAATGATTGAAGAAGTTCTTCTTCTGCTGCTGTGGAATTAACGTTTGTGGTATGGATATGGGAAGGCTGTCCTGAGCCGAAACCAGGACAGCCACACTTGCTAATATCGTGGTGAATATAGACCTTAATGTCACTTATCAGACCGTTTTTGGGGTTTATGATATACTATTCAAACATACCGGCATAGTGCTCAACCAGTCCTTCAATGCGCTGTTTGTCCTTGAAGTACTGATAGGTAGACACATTGAGGTCGCAACAGCATTCCTCATCACAAACGATGTTACCATGCTGATGCATCTGCAACATACTAACTGTCCACATGTGGTTCACACCGTTCTCGATAGCATGCTTCAAAGCGCGAGCCTTCGTATGACCGCTGCAAAGGATAATGATTTCCCTTGCTGCCATCACGGTGCCCACACCAACTGTGAGCGCCTGCTTTGGCACTTTGTGGATATCATTGTCGAAGAAACGGCAGTTAGCCTGCAACGTATTCGTTGTCAAGGTCTTCACACGAGTCTTGCTGGTCAAGCTACTTCCTGGCTCGTTGAAAGCGATATGTCCATCAGGACCTATACCACCCATGAACAAATCGATACCACCAGCTTCCTCAATCATCTGTTCGTAGTGAGCACACTCTTCAAGAAGATCCGGAGCATTTCCATTCAGAATGTGAACGTTCTCCTTTTTAATGTCGATATAATTGAAGAAATTGTTCCACATAAAGCTATGATAGCTCTCTGGATGCTCCTCAGGAAGACCTACATATTCGTCCATATTGAAAGTGATGACATTCTTGAACGAAATGACACCTGCCTTGTTCAAACGGATGAGTTCCTTGTACATACCCAGTGGAGATGAACCAGTTGGACATCCCAACTTAAATGGTTTCTCTTCTGTTGGATTTGCATCCAAAATCTTCTTTGCGACGAAGTGGGCTGCCCACTTTGACATTTCGTCGTAGTTCTTTGTTATTACAACTCTCATATAGTTTCTGTTTTGATAATGCTACTGTTTTTTGTTTGTGTATATTCGTCGAGCCAATGACTCATGTTTTCAATCTCTCCTAAATATATCGCGTGTGTATACCTTCTCTTTCACATCGTCCAGACACGTATCGTAACGGTTGGCAATGATGGCATGCGACTTCTCCTTGAATGCCTTGAGGTCATTCACAATCAATGAACCGAAGAAACTATCGCCATCGTTCAACGTTGGCTCGTAGACAATGACCTCGGCACCTTTCGCCTTGATACGCTTCATGATACCTTGAATCGCGCTCTGACGGAAGTTGTCGGAATTTGACTTCATGGTGAGGCGATATACACCTATCACACAGTTTTTCTCTTTTGCCAAATCCCACTGACTATTCTCAGCATAATAGCCAGCTTTTCTCAGCACAGCATCTGCAATATAATCCTTGCGAGTACGATTGCTTTCAACAATGGCAGTCATCATATTTTGTGGCACATCCTGATAGTTAGCCAGCAACTGCTTCGTATCCTTTGGAAGACAGTAACCTCCATAGCCGAAACTTGGGTTGTTGTATTCCATACCGATACGAGGATCAAGACCTACGCCACTGATGATGGCTTTCGTATCAAGACCTTTCACCTCGGCATATGTATCCAATTCGTTGAAATAGCTCACACGCAGTGCCAGATAAGTGTTGGCAAACAACTTCACAGCCTCAGCCTCTTTCATCCCCATGAACAGAGTGTCAATGTTCTCCTTCAATGCTCCCTCTTGTAACAATGCCGCAAACTGACGGGCATGCTTCTCCGCATCAGGGTTTCCGATAGCTGTGATGGCGGCATTCTCTTCCGAAAAGTTCTTATCATCAATGCGAATAAGCTTCGGATAGCCAACAATAATACGAGAAGGATAGAGGTTGTCATACAATGCTTTCGACTCACGCAGAAATTCCGGCGAGAACAGCAAGTTGAACTTCTTTCCCTTCAGTTCGGGCTTGTAAAGGAATTGGAGGGCATATTTCACAAAAAGACTTCGTGAATATCCCACAGGGATGGTACTCTTGATGACCATCACTGCATCGGGATTGACGCTCAGCACCAAGTCTATAACCTCTTCTACATGCGATGTGTCAAAATAGTTCTTCACCGGGTCATAGTTTGTTGGAGCGGCAATTACCACGAAATCGGCATCCTTATAGGCTGCTGCGCCATCGAGTGTGGCACGCAGATTCAAGTCTTTCTCGGTTAAATACTTTTCTATATATTCGTCCTGAATCGGAGAAATCTTTCGATTAATTTTATCAACTTTGTCAGGCAATACGTCCACTGCCACAACTTCGTTGTGTTGTGCTAAGAGGGTAGCTATCGACAACCCCACATATCCTGTTCCTGCAACGGCTATTTTCATAAGCACGAATTAATCTAATCTTTCAATTTGCAAAACTATGCACGTAATTCCAAAAACATGCAAAGATAAGGATAATACTTCACATATTTAATACTATTTGACAAAAAATTGACGAAAAAAAGGTGATTTTATTATAAAATTCCAAGAAATGCCTTTAATCAGCAAAAAAATGGCTACCTTTGCAAAAAATTTCACAACATGTTAGAAAAGATACAAGCATTGCTGGCAGAGATTGACACTCTCGAAGCACATAGTGCAGAGGACATCGAGGCCCTCCGCATCAAATACCTTAGTAAGAAAGGAAGCATTCCTGCCCTTATGGCTGACTTCCGAAACGTACCTGCAGAACAGAAAAAGGAAGTAGGTATCAAAATCAATGAACTGAAAACCAAAGCATTCGATAAAATCAATTCGTTAAAGGCAGCATTCGATTCTACCGACACCGATGCTGACGATATCGACATCACACGTACGGCCTACCCTATCGAGTTGGGGACACGACATCCGCTCACCATTGTCCGTAACGAAATCGTCGACATTTTCTCACGTCTTGGCTTCTCATTGGCCGAAGGGCCTGAGGTCGAGGACGACTGGCATGTATTCGGAGCTATGAACTTCGCAGACGACCATCCTGCTCGCGATATGCAGGACACTTTCTTCATCGAAGCTAAGCCCGATGTAATATTGCGCACACACACCAGTTCCGTGCAGAGCCGGGTGATGGAACACACTCAGCCGCCAATCCGCATCATATGCCCAGGACGTGTATACCGCAACGAAGCCATCAGCGCCCGCGCCCACTGTTTCTTCCATCAGGTTGAAGGGCTATATGTCGATGAGGATGTCAGTTTCACAGACCTGAAACAAGTATTATTGCTTTTTGCACGCGAAATGTTTGGCGAGGGTACTCAGATTCGTCTCCGTCCATCTTACTTCCCATTCACAGAGCCATCAGCCGAGATGGATATTAGCTGCAACATCTGTGGCGGCGAAGGCTGTAGTTTCTGCAAATACACAGGATGGGTGGAAATCCTCGGATGCGGAATGGTTGATCCAGCCGTACTTGAACTCAACGGTATTGACAGCAAAAAGTACAAAGGTTACGCATTCGGCATGGGTGTTGAGCGCATTACAAACCTCAAATATCAAGTGAAAGATTTGCGCATGTTTAGCGAAAATGACACCCGATTCCTCAAAGAATTCGAGGCTGCGAACTAAGAAAAGTAACTTTTTTCAAGAAAAAGCAAAAAAAACTCGAAAAAGTTTTGTCAGTTCAGAAAAAAGTACTACCTTTGCAGTCGCAAATCCGAAAGGAGCGCAAAAAGGTGCGTTAGTTCAGTAGGTTAGAATACATGCCTGTCACGCATGGGGTCACGAGTTCGAGTCTCGTACGCACCGCAAAAAGAAGGAAGCCAAGCTTCCTTTTTTTGTGCCCAACAATCATCAACAATATAAAAAAACGATTGCGGATTGAATTATTCAACGATTATTTCACAATTTCCAAATTAACACAAAAAGAGAGGAGCATTTGTCCTCTCTTTTCCATATCTTCCAATTCCCCTTTGGACAGAACATTTATTCCAATTCTATTGCGTAACTTCCTGTACGACCTGATGGGTATTTTCCCCAGATGAAGAGGGTGTTGGCCTCTGAATCGCTGGCTGCCTTATAGACACGCTCGAGGTCGGCTATGGTATTGATCTTCACGTTGTTGGCAAGCATGATGATGAAGTCGTTTCCTACGCCCATCTTACGCAATGGGCTGTCGTTGTTGATCTTGGAGACTTGTACACCATTCGAGAGGTTGAGTGACTTCTTCTGGTCGGCAGTGAGTTCCTTGAACTCAGCTCCAAGGGCTGACAGGTTCTGTGCCTTCACAACTTTCGTATTGCCCTGACCGTTCTTCAAGGTCACATCCACCTTCTTTTCTTTCTTGTCACGAAGGACACCTACAGTGACTTTGTCGCCAGGACTGAATCGAGTGATGACTTCCTGCAGTTCTGACATCTTGGAAATCTTTCTGTCGTTGACTGACACAATGACATCCCCTTCCTTGATGCCTGCCTCCTTGGCAGCACCATTGTCTGCAACCTCAGCCACATATACACCTTCGTTGGTACCGAAGTCTTTGTTCCATTTCTCATCTCTTGACTTCTGGTCGTCAACGTATGCACTGAGGTCACTACCGCTGATACCGATGAGAGCACGCTGTACGGCTCCATATTCCTTGAGGTCACTCACCACCTTCTTCATGATGGTTGTTGGGATGGCGAATCCGTAGCCTGTGAAGCTACCTGTCTGGCTGTAAAGGGCTGCATTGATACCTACCAACTCACCACGTGAGTTAACCAGCGCACCACCACTATTGCCTGCATTGATGGCAGCATCGGTCTGGATATATGATTCAATCTCATTGCCAGTACGGCTTACCTCGGCTATCTTACGTGCCTTGGCACTAACGATACCTGCTGTAACAGTAGATTTCAGGTTAAATGGGTTGCCAACTGCCAATACCCACTCCCCTACTTTCAGTTCATCGCTATCGCCAATGACCAGCGTAGGCAGGTCTTTTCCATCGATTTTCAGCAATGCCAAGTCGGTGTTGGCATCCAAACCGACAACGGTTGCCTTGAACTCACGGTTGTCGTTAAGAGTAATCTCGATATCATCGGCACCCTCGACAACGTGATTGTTTGTCACAATATATCCATCGCTTGAGATGATAACACCGGAGCCTGCTCCCTGACGCTTTGGAGTCTGAATCTGACGACGCTGAGTGCCACCATTGCCACGTCCGAAGAATTGGCTGAACATATCATCGAACGGGTCATAATACTCCTGAATACGAGTTGTTCCATTTTGTGTCACTTTGATATACACAACTGCAGCACAACCCTTCTCTGCCGCCTCTGTGAGGTCGATATAGGCATGTGTTCTTGGCGTATCATCCTTGCTGGCAAAGGTCATGAAGCCATCATCATTAGATTTACTATTTGACAATTGACCATTTACGGTTCGTTCATTGTCAGCAGTTGCAAAATGATTGTGTAAGAATGAGAAAGTTACAGCACCTGTAACTCCTGATACCAATGCCACGAGGGCAAGTGTTCCATAAATCCTTTTCATTGTCTGTTTCATAACTATTTTATTGTTTGAATGTTAATATCAGTCCGTTTTTAACTAATAATCTACAAAATCGATGCCAAATTTAGTGTTTAGTTTAATACTGACAAAATAATTCAACCTATTTTTTCATGGTTTTGATAATGTTTAACACAACTCACACAAAAGTTAACAATTGAACTGATGAAAATAGGAGTTTGGCTTTCCAAACTCCTATTTAATTACATTATTCCGTGATATGTCTCCTGTACTTCTTTGTAGCTCACGATGTCACCAATATCGTAACGCTTACCCGGCATCTCCATCGCATGAACAGGAACCTGAGTACACAACCAAGCGAAGTAACTACCAGGAGCATCTGTGCCGCAACCCGCATCGATACCTGCCTGAACCAATCGAGCATCCTCGCGCGTATAATAATAAAAAGGAGGACAGCACCAATGGGTCTCTGGTGTGGGCGACTTCTCTGTCATCCGAATGACTCGCTCTTGCTCGTCAATCGTCACCACCCCACTCTTCAGCAGTTTCTTCTCCTCGGGTTCATAATAGCGCAGAATGCAACTAGTCTGCTTCTCCACCGCATAGTGTACAAAACGCTGCAAGCTGAAGTCGAGCACATTATCACCTGCAATGACCAACATATCGTCGTCAATGCCTAGCTTATCTATAGCATACTGAATATCTTTCACCGCTCCCAATCGTGTCTCATTGGTTGAGGTACCGTCGTCTACTACCGTTATCTTCTGTGGTTTCGAATCAGCCCATTCCTGAAAATGGTTCGCAAACTTATGATTGGATATCACGACGAACTTATCAACCAGATGAGCACCGTCAATATCATCTACCAACCAGTCCAAGATGGTCTTGTCGCCCACCTTGAGCAATGGCTTTGGAAAGTTCTCTGTCAAAGGATATAAACGTGTGGCGTATCCTGCAGCCAAAATCAAACATTTCATCGTCTTATTATTTTATTTGCTAAACGCTACACATTATTAAATCCATCTGCCGACTGACATATCTTCACCATATACTTCCCTTCGAGTTCTGGGAATGCCTTGAGATACTCAGCTGTTACTTTTTTGATAATACTTTCCTCAAACGCCGGATCAATCAGCGACATGCAGCAACCCTTGAAGCCAGCACCACTGAAACGACCTCCATAGATACCATCCGTATGGGTCATGATGTCGTAAAGAGTCTTGAGTTCGGGCGAACCTGTCTCCCAATTGTAGATAGACGAGTGTCCGCTCTCAAAGCTAAGCCGTCCGTATTCCTCAATATCACCTCGACGCCAAGCCTCAGCACCTTGTTCTACACGGTCATACTCCGTAATCCAGTGTTCCGCACGTTTGCGCCAGTTTTCCGGCAAACGGTCCTTATACTGCTCATACACCTCACGTGGGATATCACGCATATTCGTTTCCTTGAACTTACCATACTCCATTCCTGCGTATGCCGCAAGAGCATATGCAGCACTACGTAATTCATCCACACGCATATTGAACTTACTGCCAGCCAACGTACGCTCCACACCACTAAAGAAGATGGCTATCTTATATGGCTTCATCGCAGGAGAAGTTGGTATCAGTTCAAAACTGTCGTCCTTGGTATCGAGATAGAGCAGATGATTCTTCTTAGAATACATCTCACAACTCTGGTCAAGCTTACCGCTGCTGACACCTACATAGTCGTTCTCAGCATGAACCGACATCATGATGAGTTCCAATGGTTCCGGATGGATGTCGTTCACATCGCATAGCGCTTTAAGGAACACCAATACAACGGCAGCAGAAGATGACAGACCTCCAATTGGCAGACTGCCTTCAATGACTCCACTCAATCCTTTCGTCAGCGGATAATGCTCCGCTAATTGGATGGTAGCACCACGCAGATAGTCGGCCCAATCGTTCTCCTTGGTCTTTGGTACTTCACGAACATGCCACTGAGCACGCTTGCCAAACTGCAACGAACTGAGTTCCACCACTCCATTCTGTTTGGGACGATAGGCGATATGAATACCTTTATCGATTGCCAAACCTGTTATCTTACCAAGGTTATGATCGGAATGTGCTCCAATCGGACAAATGCGATATGGGCAGAAAGCCAAACTTTCGGCATCTTTCTGATAAATCTCGTAAAACTTTTCTTGACACTGTAACATCATTGTATTTATTTAAAAAGTTCAGCGGTTAGTGGTTAGCGCACTAAACGCTTTTCAATCATTAATATGCTTCATCATTTGTAATCTCATCTTTATCAAGTTTCTTCTTGTCGATTTTGCGCCAAGCAACAATGATATATGCAAGTACAAAAGGAATGAGCAAGCTGACAATCGCCATCGTACGAAGTGTGAACTCACTTGAACAAGAATTAGCTATCGTGAGCGAACTCTGTAAATCTGCCGTCGAGGGATAATATGCTGTGTGGTTCCAACCTGCACAGAGCAGCAAAGCCAAGACAGTCAACACCACACCAATGCCTACATGCCAGATACCTGCTACATAGGTCTTGCTGAGGATGGTACGCACAATACCATAAAGAACAAGGACAACACCGATAAGTAGCAGCACGAGCACGTACCACATCTCAAGGAAATTGTGGAGGTATTTGTTTGGCTCCATCATGATGTCACCCGTTAGAGGATTCCATGCATAACCATCCATTAGCAACAGATGAACCAAATATACAACAAACAGCACAAGGAAGCAGATGGTTGCCCCCACCAGTCGTACGGAAGCACGTGAGCGGATGTTCTCATCGTTCACATTATTCATCACATATAATATGCCGAGAATCCGTGCGAGGAAGAACACCGCAAAACCAAATACCAGCACCCACGGATTGAGCAGGGCATCCAATCCATGAGAAGCATTTGCCCACTGACTGATAACAGGCTGCGCCATATCAGTTATATTGTTCTTCTCAACAAGGAAGTTCGAACCTTCGAAGAATGTTGCAACCGCTCCACCCAACAGCAAAGGCCCTACGATGCCATTGAGAATCAACATCAGCTGGAAAGTGCGTGCACCCAACATGTTTCCCAGTTTGTTTTGGAACTCATAGCTGACAGCTTGCAACACGAAAGAGAAAAGAATCAACATCCAAAGCCAATATGCTCCACCAAAACTGGTAGAATAAAACAAAGGGAAGGAGGCGAAAAAAGCACCTCCGAAGGTGACAAGTGTAGTGAACGTAAACTCCCACTTGCGACCAGTAGAGTTGACAATCAGTCGTCGCTCCGTTTCGTTAGTGCCCAACGACCACACCAACGAATTGGCACCCTGCACAAACATCAGGAACACCAACAATGCTCCTAAGAGGGACACAAGGAACCACCAATATTGCTGAAGAAATTCGTATGTAATCATAATTCCAAACGCTTAACTTATTACTCTAAACTTGCTCATATTCCGGTCCTTTCTTAATTTGCTTGAAGAGGATGCTAAGCTCTACGACAAGCAACGTAGTGAAGAGTGCCAAGAAGATGAAGAAGGTAATCATGACACTTGAGGACTGCAGATTGCTGACAGACACCCATGTAGGCAACATATCTTGAATGGTCCAAGGCTGACGGCCGAATTCTGCTACCAGCCATCCACTCTCTGAGGCAATATACGAGAGGGGTACCATCACAATGGCAGAGAGATATAACCACTTCGGTGCACGCGTAATGTCTTTTCTATACACAAAGAATAAGATGACAGCAAAGAACAGGATGAGCAGACAGCCCATACCCACCATCACACGGAAAGCATAGAAATTGACTGGCACGAAAGGTACAATCTGATCGGCAGACTTGATATATCCATAACCAAAGTAAGGCATATTCTCTTTGATAATCGCCAATTGAGAAGCAAGCGATGTTTCATCTGCACCGTCCTTCTTTGCCTGACGATATGAGGCCAAAGCAGTAATCGCCTGCTTGCCTCGTTCAATCTTTTCATCAAGCGATAGTTCAACCTCACCTTTGGCATTGATGTATCCACCCTTAATAATATCATTGATTCCCGGCACATAACCATGCAAATCGTTTGTGGCAAGGAACGACAAAGCGTATGGAGCAGCAATCTTCAGATCCGGCTCCTCTTGGTTCGCATAATCGGGTTGTTCAAACGGATTGATGAGCGCAATACCCGTCAGACTCTGGTCAGTACCACCATTATAGAGGGCTTCCATTGCCGCCAACTTCATCGGTTGCACTTGAGCCACACTGTAAGCAGAATGATGTCCTGTGAGTGCAGCACCTATTGATGCCACAATGCCAACAATAGCTCCAATCTTCAGACTGACTTTAGCCAAAGGCACCTCACGACGTTTCATCAGATACCAACCACTCACAGCGACAGTGAACACCGCTCCGATAATCCATGCAGAGATAACGGTATGGCAGAACTTATCAATCGCAAATGGAGAAAGTGCCACATCGGCAAACGACACCATCTCATTACGCATCGTGTCAGGATTAAACTCACAGCCGACTGGATTCTGCATCCATGCATTTGCCACCAGAATCCACCAGGCAGAAATGGTTGCGCCCAAACCGGTGAGCCAAGTTGCAGCTAAGTGGAAACCAGCAGAGACTTTCTTCCAGCCAAAAAACATGACAGCAACAAAGGTGCTCTCCATAAAGAATGCCACAATGCCTTCGATGGCAAGCGGGGCACCAAAGATGTCACCCACAAACCATGAGTAGTTTGACCAATTGGTACCAAACTCGAATTCCAAAATAATACCTGTTGCCACACCCATCGCGAAGTTGATGCCGAATAGGCGTTGCCAGAACTTGGCAACATCACGCCAAAACACATCCTTGGTGCGATAATAACAGGTTTCCATGATACCCATAATCACGGCCAGTCCTAAGGTCAATGGAACAAACAGCCAATGATAAATGGCGGTAAGCGCAAATTGCGCCCTCGACCATTCAATGGTACCTGTGTCGATTGTTGATAAGATTTCTTGCATAGGCTTATTGTTTAAAAGGATTTGTCAATACAAGTTACAGCATTATTCTCGCTCCAATAGCTGAGTCGCAACGAAAGCATCCTCCTCACCTTCCTTCGCATGTTGACCGATAAAGTTAGGAAAGAAGAACAGTTTCAGCACCACGAATATCACAAACAGTTTCACAAGGACAATCAACCACAACGTCTTGCCCAACCGCATATGTCGGAATCCGTCACGATAGAGGTCGTAAACCCTATATATAAAACTGCGATGCTGCATACTCACAACGTTTTAATGTTGCAAATATACAGCATCTTTACTGAATGACCAAAATTTTTCCGAGAAAAAGACAAAGTTTCTGTTCGGAAAGCAAAAAGCTTATCGTATCAATATCTTTTTGCTACCTTGAATGATAATTTTGCCCGAAGGGATTGTTTTAACCTGCTGACCTGAGAGATGAAAGACCTTCTCCTCGCTTTCCCTTAAAGGGCGAGAGCTAATTATTTCTGCAATACCCGTTTCTGGCGACACGTAAGCTGCTTTGATGCTGTAGGTCACAGGGAAAGGCATCTTACCGTATGAGATGACCATCTGGAGTTCAAATACCTTTTCTGCATGATTGTAGAAAGCAGAAAAACTGGTGCCCTTGATTTGCTTCTCTTCACCATCAACGACTGCTATCTCCTCGAAAGTCTGCTCGGCAAACGTAGCATTTCGGGTTGTGTAATCCATCGAGAACTGAGCGCCATGAATGGTGAACGAAGGAATCGTAAGATTCATAGCCTTGTAGAACATAGCAGGGATGGTGATGTCAGCATCGCTTGCACTATTCATCAGAAACAGGATGGTGTCGCTCTCATTGTCCTGCCACGCATCCATAGCGGCAACACCAAAAGTGGAAGGACCTGCGAATTTCATTGCCCCATGTGACTGAGCAAGCATCGCAGGAACACTAATAACAATCATTAAAATGGTAAGTAAAAAATTCTTCATAACCATACTATCTATTATACATTATACATTATAAATTATACTTTATATCTATTCCCATCTGGAATGGTTTCCCATGCTGTTCAAATCCTCTACCCGCACTCTCGAAATAGAACGTGTTGTAGCGAGTATCTGTAAGGTTCTTGCCCCAAAACATCAGGGAGAATCGTGAGGTCTCGAAGGTGATACGAGTCCCCAGCGTCAGGTAAAACGGCTGATGATGATTGTTTTGTTCCGTCCAATAGATACGTCCCGTTCCTGTACAATTAGCACCTAACGTAATACGTTTCAGCCAGGAATGAGTTGGCAACCAACTATAGGCAGCATCAACGTTGGCTGTGTGCATCGGTACAAATGGAATATAATTCCCTGTGTAGTCCTCACCAGCCCCGCCATCATAATCCGTAAAGGTAGCATGGGTAAATCCATAATTACTACTGATAGCAAGATGGTGGTTAGGAGTCCAGCGCAATGAGGTCTCGAATCCATAGCTACGACTCTTGCCGGCATTGACCATTTTGCGCCCCAGCCCTGTATCGGCAAATCGTGCAATCTGTTGGTTTTGGGTTAGCATGAGGTAGACTGCCGCGTCCACCAACAACGTGTTATCAAATAGCGATAGATGAGTTCCGAGTTCGTAATTCCACGAATACTCTGGCTTATAAACTACTTGGTCTGTTGTTGGAGTTGCGAACTGGGGCATATTATCATCCATGATGCCACCCACCATATCAGGCACAAAGGCAGGCATCGTTGGGGTTGTGGCTGCAAGTTCTGCTAAATAGTCTTTCACACCTTGTTTCACTCCGTCCATCATATCTACACGTAAAGCTCCTTGCAGCAAATCAGAGAACATCTGAAGGTTATAGCCTCCTGAACGCTGACCTTGAGAGAGAGAGAAATACAAAACCCCTCTCTTATCTCCCCCAAGGGGAGAGGACTCCCCTCCTTGGGAGGGGGCGGGGGAGGTTCCAAATTCATATTTCAAAGCAAATTTTGGCAGAAGGCGCACATAGTCATTCTGAAGCAGACCACTATAGAGCAGGTGTGAAGATAACTGCTGAAGGTCGACCGCCATCTTCGGATTGGTAGGATTGGGCATCCTGAATCCATAATTCACATCAGCTGGAGCATGATAATCCATACTCATGTGTTCGTAATCAAGGCGAAGACCTGCTGTGACAGACAGACGAGGAAGAACTGCATAAGTAGCCTGATAGAATGCCGCAAGTCCAAGAGTTGGGGTTTCGAAGTTATTGCCCATCAGCAAATTGTTGCCTCGGAAGTTTGCTCCCATCGAAGTGAATCCCATCGCTTGCAACATATTGATATTGTTGACATCAGGCATATTCCGATTGATGTTACCTTCCAACCAACGAAGTCCATCATGATAGAAACAAACAGGGGCAGTCGTATGAAGTGTCTGATACATCAGATTCACTCCACCAACCCAATCCCAGGAAGAACGCCCCTCTCCCTGCTCTCCCTTAAAGGGCGAAGGCTTAAAGGTGATTTCCTCTGTAAAGGTGTTGATACGCTGACGTTGCTCAAGGGTATAGATATCTGTAGACAGGAAATCCTGGTCAAGATGCATGCAGTCGTTCAGGTTTTGGAATCCTGTCACCGCATTCATCTGCCACTTTGCCGTCTTGTATTCAGTATTCAGTCCCACATTCAGTAATCCTCGACGATAGCTGCTTTCGCGATTATTAGAGATGCGACCTACAAGGTTTGGATAAGAATCCACTCCGTCGAGCTGACCTGTATAATAATAAGGATAGGCACCTTCGTCACTATAATCATAGTTGATGCTAAAATCGAACGTCAGTTGTTCGCTTGCGTGATAAATACCACGAAGACGTCCCCCGCCCGATTTCATCTTGTCAACTCGTTCGCCAGTAAAGTCGTTCTTAAAGAAACCACGACTACCTTCATAATACCCTCCTGCAGAGAATGCAAAATCATTACTGATGCGATGATAATGTGTCAAAGCAACATTGTGGTGAGCATCCTTCGTAGCAAGACCCAACTTCACATCTGTACCTGTTCCAGAGAACGGATTCTTGGTAAACACCCTGACCAATCCACCCATCGTATTGCGTCCGTAGAGGGTCCCCTGAGGGCCTCGTAACACATCCACCCGCTCAATATCGTAGAAATTGAAGTCGAAAGCCGACTTATCAACATAAGGGATATTATCCACATAAAGTCCAACAGCAGGAGTATTGATACGCGACCCCACACCACGGATATATACCGCACTGGTGAGACGGCTACCATAATCAGGAATATAAAAGTTTGGCACTAAAGCCGAGATGTTTTTCAGTGAATTAATACGATTGTCTGCCATCTGCTGGGTTCCTATCAGCGTTACAGACGAAGGCTGCTGACGCATATCGCCCGTTTCCTTTGGAGTAGGAATAATAACTATCTCCTGCAATCCTATTACTCGTGAGGTGTCAATATCCTCAGCCGAGACAGACAAGGTCGGCAACAAACATAATATCAGCAACAGCAATAACTTTGGCATATCCAATCAATCGTTTGAAAATCGGCTGCAAAGGTACTGCTTTTCTACCAAACAGAATAGGACAAGGAGAAAAAAGATTAGGACAAATCAATCATCGTTATCGATTCGACTGTGCTTTATATTCAGAAGGAGTAACCCCGACATACTGACGGAAAAAGCGTGAGAAATATGACTGGTCAAGAATTCCAACCCGCTCTGCTACCTCTACAATCGTCAGATTGGTCTCATGAAGCAGATACTTGGCATAGTTCAAACGTGAAATCCTTACCCACTCAGAAGCAGCCTTTCCTGTTTTTGTCCGAACCACTTTATTCAGATGATTCGGTGTCACATCATAGCGTTTCGCATAGTCAGCAATTGGCAAGATGGCTTGTGAGCGATCGAACACGTCATCCATAAATCGTGATGCCAGCTTATTAATTATATAGTCATCAGCCACATAATCCTCACTCAACAGGCTGATGATGAAATCGAGTGTAAGTTGAGCCTTGTGCGGTTGCTGGCTTGAATGGAACAGTTTCTCCATCGTTGCACGAAACAACTCGACATTCTCCTCTGCAATCGTTACCTTCACAAAACGTTTCGTCAGCAGAATCTCATTCGATGGATTGAGCAGGAAAACTTCATCAAATCCTCCCATATAGCCTTCCGTAGAGTCGTACCACTTCACACCATACGGCATCTGAGGCGGAATCAACAGGAAAGTGTTTCCCACCAAGAGACAGGAGTCTTCTCCCAACTCCACCAGCACCTCCCCTTTCTTCAGGTACAGGAACGAATAGGTCTGTCTGACCACCTTGGGAATAGGCGGAGCAACCACATATCCACTTGTGTTGAGCGGATGTATCACAAAGGTTGGTGATTGATGTTGGTGAGGATTGTGCATAACTTAATATCTCCTTAGACCCTCTCCCGTCCCCCTTAAGGGGGATGATATGAAGTCCTCCTTAAGGAGGATTTAGAAGGTCCCTTCTTATTATCTCCTTATCTTAACTGTCACTGGGTGTTCGAGGTTTTCTTTCCAATCAGGCAAAGCAGCAAACCACGCCTGGGCGTTATGGTAGCCTGCTTCACCATCAAGAGACGCAAAGCGATGATACGGTGAGACGGTCTTGTGCTCCTCTTCTTTATCAGCACAAAATGCTACGTAATAGTGAAGCGAGGTTTTGCCTCGTGCCCCAAGCACAAACAAATAGTTGAGGTCAAACTCAACGGTTGACTGAATATATTGCTTTGGCACATAGACCGCCAACCCTACTGCCTCAGGAGGGAATTGCTCCTTCTTCCCCATCTCCGGATAATCACTTCCCCACGATGCGGCAATACCATCGTTGTGTACAAATCCTTCAGGCTTCTCCCCTATCTTCTGTACCCCTGTTGCGAAAGATTCTTCTCCAAGCGGACGGTCGAATTCAATCCTGACTTCACATTCACGATGCCACGCATAGAGGATGTAATACTGACGCATATTCAGTCCGTTCCACCCTATATCTTTCACCTCTACAATCGTACGCAAAGGACCTGATGCGATGATGCGCTGTCCGCGTGTCTTGACAGGTTCGATATTTGTTGGAGCCTTTCCGTCCCAACCCTTGAACGAACCACATCCCACACTGTTTCCTGCCCACAGCACATCGTTGCCATAGCCTTGTTTCATCTGCTCTGGAGTAGCGTAGAAGTTCGTCTTCGCCAATTCCAGTTGACGTTTCCTCTTGCCGTAGATATCGATGTTCTGACGCTGGTCGAAATAGACACGGAACCCACACAGTTCGTTCTCGAAAGCAGCTCCATGATGATAGAGGTCATTATAGAGATAGCTGTCACCTGGAGCCTCAAGGGCTGTAATCAACGGATGCTTGTCCTTCTTGTCCTCCAGCATCATATCAGCATAGACCCATTTTCTACCCCTCGTATCGTTCTCACCAAAGTCCTCATTACCAGCATCGTTGTCAAACAACTCTACCGTGAACTCTGCAAGACTTCCCGACTCAAAACTGGCCATGAAAAACAGTTCGTCAGCACGTTGGTCTCCATCCCTGTCGTCAAGTTGACACACCGTTTGCAGCACCTCCACCATATCTATTCTGCCCGTGTGATGCCCCATAAACACTGTTGCCGACTTCACCTCGAAGTCCAGTCCAGGCACTTCGCTCAGTTTGATGGCTACAGGTTCGTACAACTTCAGCTTGTTCCACGAGTGGCTCACACTCACATGAAACTGTAGCGATCGGGCATTCAGCCCCATCGCTACAAATATACACAGCATTGTTATTAAACTTCGCATCAGTCAATCTCTAATCTTCCTCAATAGGAACTGACTCCCCTCCTTGGGAGGGGTCGGGGGAGGTTTCCATCTCCTTCTTCTTGCCAAGATATTCAGGAAGGTTCAATCCAGCATGATCGAACAAGTCGTTCAATGGAGGAATGCTCTTCATCAGTCCTGAGAGGAAGTTAGCTGTCGAGCCTTTTCCGTCAGCACTGTTGCCGCTATCCCAAACCGTTACGTGGTCTATGTTGATACCCTTGATTGCATCAACCTGCGTACGAACCAGTTCAGGCAGCTTCTCGATGAGGAGCAACTGGTAAGCCTTGTCTGCATCACCACCTGCAGCCTGAACCATCTTGTCGTAACCGGCAGCCTGCTTGGTGAGCACTTCGAAGTAACCCTTAGCCTCTGCCTCCATCTTTGCAAAGATAGCGTCAGCTTCACCTTTTGCCTTCACACGAGTCTTTTCTGCCTCTGCCTCAGCCTCGATGATACGACGTTTCTTCTCGATTTCCTGAGCCACGAGGACGTTAGCAGCCTGCGTAGAACGTTCACGTTCAGCACGCGCATCTTCAGCCTCTTTCTCAGCTGCGTAAGCTTCCTGCAAAGCACGAGCACTTGCTACCTTCTCAGCAGCACTTGCCTTACGTTGTGCCTCAGCCTCAGCCTCACGACGAACGGCATCCGAGTTGGCAATCTCAATCTTGGCTTCGTTCTCACCCTTCACAGCAAGCGCATTAGCCTCACTGGTACGGATACGGGTTTCACGCTGAGCGTCAGCCTTACCGATTTCACCGACCTTATCCTGCTCTGCTACGCGAACCTTTGCTTCGTTGATAGCCTTTGCAGCAGCTTCACGACCGAGAGCCTCGATATAACCGCTCTCGTCCTTGATATCCGTTACGTTCACGTTGATGAGTCGCAGACCGATCTTCTTCAATTCCACTTCCACGTTAGCACTGATGGCCTCAAGGAACTTATCACGGTCGTTGTTCAACTCCTCGATACTCATCGTTGCGATGACCAGACGGAGCTGACCGAAAAGGATATCTCGAGCCAGTTCCTGAATCTGTCCAGGAGTCAGACCCAACAGACGTTCTGCGGCTGCTGTCATATACTCTGGGTCGGTAGAAATACCCACCGTGAATCGGCTCGGGACGTCCACACGGATGTTCTGCCGCGACAGCGCATTGGTCAAGTTGGCATCAATGCTAATTGGCGTCAGGCTCAGATAAGCATAATCCTGAATGATAGGCCATACGAACGTACCGCCACCATGTATACACTTAGCCGAACCACGATTGCCTGTAGTTCCATACACTACAAGGATTTTGTCCGAAGGACAACGTCTGTATCGATTGATAATCGATATGAACAAGAACACAGCTACTACAATTGCTGCAATGATCAAATAAACGCTATTCATACTCTTATTTACTATTTATTCGTTTACTATTTACTATTTACTATTTTATTTATTATTAAGCCCTTCGGCTCATTTTTACATTTTATAATTTTTAAATTTTTACATTATGCATTATACATTATGAATTATGAACCACTTTCACCGTTTCATTATCCACAATCTCCACCACCTTCACTTTGGCACCCGAAGGAATCTCTTCGCCATCCGTCAAGGCATCGAGTTCATGAACCGACCCGTTCTGGCTCACCTGCACCTTACCCTTACCGCTACCCTGTGCAGGGATACGGAGGTACACACTGACGGTTGTGCCTTTTATCTCGTCAATCTGGAACGCACCGTTGTGTTCCAGTTTCTTCGTCTGCTTGTAAATCACCACGAAGATACCCACAAACAGTAGGCCCACAATGACAGCAACCAGAATCAGCAGAATAGAACTGGTAATCGAGTTGTAGAAGCAAACACCTGCCCAACCGAATCCCACCAGGAATCCGATGAAGTTCTTGATGGTAAAGAGGTTCAGTCCACCGCCCAAGTCCATCGTGTTGGCTCCATCGAAGTCCACATCCATGTCACTTGAGTCCATACCTATCAGCGTCAGCACCATCTGAACAAGAAAAATCAGCGATGCCACCACTGCACATCCCCAGAATATCTGGAGCAACAACGGCATTGCGCCATACTGTGCGAATAATTCTCCCATAATCTTATTTCTTATATTACTGTATTCCTAAATCACGCATTTTCTTCTCCGTCGAATCACCGATAATCAGCAGAATGATGATTGTCCACCACCAACCGATGAAGAAGGATATAATAAGCCACAGCAAACCGCTCCGTCCGCGCTGCCTTGCCATAAAGAACGGTATCAAGCAAATCGCAATGTGAACGACAATAAGAACGATTATCAACAGAATGACACCAAGTGTCAATCCTCCAGCAATAAGAGCATCAGAATTACCTGATCCAATAGGAGCCACATCAGCTAAAGCCAACATCGGCACCAACATTCCCATCAGCAAACTAAGTAAACGTTTCATAATGACTAATTTCTTTTTTTCCGTTGCAAATTTACACCTTTCTTTTATTATTTCCAAACATTTGACGCACTTTCTTTACGAAAACTACAAAAAAAACGGAAAAAAATGAAAAGAAATTGTCAAATGGTTTTTCTGCCTTACATCAAAACTTTTCAATCCCCCTCTCCAATCCCCCTCATCTCCACCTGAATTCCAACTTACGCGCAAAAATGCTAACTTCTATCATTTTGTCAACTGCAGTTATCAATTTGCATATTTTACGTATAAATAATTTGTGCGATATGGGAATTGTTTGTTATGAACCGTTTTATTAATAAATAAAGTTGTAACTTTGCACATTGGTGCGCGTATGCAAAAATACAACACTACATTTACTGTACAGAATACATACAGAAAAAAACTTTATACAATTTATTTTTAACTAATTATGGCAAAAAAAGAAAAACTCTTTTCGGAGTTTACCGCCCCTACCAAGCAAGAATGGATCGACAAGATCATCGTTGACTTGAAAGGTGCCGACTTCGAGAAGAAAATGGTTTGGAGAACCAACGAAGGGTTCAATGTCCAGCCATTCTATCGCAGAGAGGACCTTGAGGGTCTGAAAACCGTTGACTCACTTCCAGGAGAATTCCCATTTGTTCGTGGTAACAAGAAGGACAACAACCTGTGGTTTGTACGTCAGAACATCGAAGTGACGGATGCAAAGGAAGCCAACAAGAAGGCGCTCGACATCCTGATGAAGGGTGTGGACTCATTGGGTTTCCATTTCCCAGGCGACATGGTGAGCAAGGAGACCATCGAGGCATTGCTCGAAGGTATTGAACCTGAGTGCATTGAACTCAACTTCCGCACTTGTCAAAGTAAGTGTGTAGAATTGGCAAAGATTCTGGTTGACTACTTCAAGGCTAAGGGTGTTGACCCAATGAAGTGCGTGGGAAGCATCAATTTCGACCCTATCGAGAAAATCGTGAAGGCTGGCAAGCCTGCTGCCGAGAAGATTGCGCTGGGTAAGGAACTCATCGAAGTGCTCGAGGCTCTGCCTAAGTTCCGCTGCCTGTGTGTCGACTCTATTGACCTTTGCAACGCAGGTGCTTACATCTATCAGGAACTGGGCTATGCGCTGGCCTGGGGAAATGAATACATGCAGCAGATGGTCGATGCAGGTGTTCCTGCCGACGTGGTTGCAAAGAAAATTAAGTTCAACATGGGTATCAGCGGCAACTACTTTATGGAGATTGCCAAGTTCCGCGCTGCTCGCCTGCTGTGGTCGCAGATCGTGAGCCAGTACAAGCCTATGTGCCAGCATGCCGACAAGTGTCCGAACCACACAGAAGAAGGTGAATGCCGCTGTGCATGTAAGATGAACGTATGTGCTACGACGACTACTTATAACATGACAATGTTCGACAGCTATGTAAACCTGCTCCGCAGTCAGACTGAAGCGATGTCGGCTGCATTGGCAAACGTAGATTCTATCGTAGTAACTCCGTTCGACAAACCTTACGAGACTCCAAACGACTTCTCTGAGCGTATGGCACGAAACCAGCAGCTCTTGCTGAAGGAAGAGGCTCACTTCGACAAGATTGTCGATGTGGCAGGTGGTTCATATTTCGTTGAGCACCTCACCGTTGCTATTGCAGAGCAGGCTTGGAAGCTGTTCCTCGATGTTGAGAACGACGGAGGTTTCCTCGCCCAGGCACTTGCAAGCAAGGTGCAGGATACCATCAACGCTACCAACGTAGCTCGTCACGGTAACGCAGCCAAGCGTAAGGAATTCATCCTCGGAACCAACCAGTTCCCGAACTTCACAGAGAAGAGCGAAGGCAAGACTCCAGCTGCTCCTTGCTGTCATTGCTGCTCAGACGAGGCAACAGAAATCCACAAGTTGGAAGGCAGCCGTCTGGCAAGCGAATTCGAGACCCTGCGTCTGGCAACAGAAGGTGCCAAGAAGCAGCCTATCGCCTTCATGCTCACTATCGGCAACCTGGCTATGCGTCAGGCTCGTGCTCAGTTCTCATGTAACTTCCTCGCAGCTGCAGGCTACAAGGTGATTGATAACCTCGGTTTCCCAACAGTGGAGGAAGGTGTTGAAGCCGCTATGAAGGCTGATGCCGACATCGTGGTACTCTGCTCAAGCGATGATGAATATGCTGAATATGCTATCCCTGCATTCAAGGCTCTCAACGGTCGCGCCATCTACATCGTAGCAGGTGCTCCTGCTTGTATGGAAGACCTCAAGGCAGCAGGTATCGAGAACTTCATCCACGTCCGCAGCAACCAGCTCGAGACTTTGAAAGAATTTAATAAAATGTTGAATATCTAAACAATTAGGAGTATGAGACAGACATTCAATAACATCGATATTTATGCTGGCATTCAAGCAAAGAACGGTCAGCAGTGGCAGAAAGACAATAACATCACTGCCAACTGGAGAACTCCTGAACAGATAGATATTCAGCCAGTTTATACCAAGGAAGACCTGGAAGGTATGGAGCACCTCGACTTCGCAGCAGGTATCCCACCATTCCTCCGCGGTCCTTACTCAATGATGTACCCGTTCCGCCCATGGACTATCCGTCAGTATGCAGGTTTCTCAACAGCAGAAGAGAGTAACGCTTTCTATCGCCGTAACCTTGCATCGGGTCAGAAAGGTCTTTCTGTGGCATTCGACCTCCCAACCCACCGTGGCTACGACCCAGACAACGAGCGCGTAGTCGGTGATGTAGGTAAGGCAGGTGTGTCAATCTGTAACCTTGAGAACATGAAACGACTCTTCGAGGGTATTCCACTCGCAAAGATGTCAGTTTCTATGACCATGAACGGAGCCGTACTTCCAATCCTCGCCTTCTACATCAACGCAGGACTGGAGCAGGGTGCTCAGCTGGAAGAGATGGCAGGAACCATCCAGAACGATATCCTGAAGGAATTCATGGTGCGTAACACCTACATCTATCCCCCAGCCTTCTCAATGAAGATCATCGCTGATATCTTCGAGTTCACTTCTCAGAAGATGCCTAAGTTCAACTCTATCTCTATCTCTGGTTACCACATGCAGGAAGCAGGTGCAACAGCCGACATCGAGTTGGCTTACACCCTCGCCGACGGTATGGACTACCTCCGTGCAGGTGTGAACGCAGGTATCGACATCGATGCCTTCGCACCACGTCTCTCGTTCTTCTGGGCAATCGGTATGAACCACTTCATGGAAATTGCCAAGATGAGAGCAGGTCGTCTGTTGTGGGCAAAGATCGTGAAGAGCTTCGGCGCCAAGAATCCAAAGTCTATGGCTTTGCGTACACACTCTCAGACTTCAGGATGGTCGCTTACAGAGCAAGACCCATTCAACAACGTAGGTCGTACTTGTATCGAGGCTATGGCAGCCGTATTGGGTCACACCCAGTCGCTCCACACCAACGCACTCGACGAGGCAATCGCCCTGCCAACAGACTTCTCGGCACGTATTGCCCGTAACACCCAGATCTATATCCAGAACGAGACAATGGTCTGCAAGCAGATCGACCCATGGGCAGGTAGCTACTACGTAGAGACCCTGACCAACGAACTCGTGGAGAAAGCATGGGCTCACATTCAGGAAATCGAGAAACTCGGCGGTATGGCTAAGGCTATCGAGACCGGTCTGCCAAAGATGCGTATCGAAGAGGCTGCAGCACGTACTCAGGCACGTATCGACTCGGGCACACAGACCATCGTGGGTATCAACAAGTATCGTCTTGACCACGAGGATCCTATCGATATCCTCGAAATCGACAACACAGCCGTACGTAAGCAGCAGGAAGAATCGCTTGCAAAAGTACGCGCCAGTCGTGACGAGGCTGCCTGCAAGGCTGCATTGGCAGAAATCACCAAGTGTGTACAGGAATTCAAGGACGGCAAGAAGAGCGAGAACAACCTCCTCGACCTTGCAGTCAAGGCAGCAGGTCTGCGTTGTACACTCGGTGAGATTTCTGACGCTTGCGAAGCCGTTGTAGGACGTTATAAAGCAATCATCAGAACAATCAGCAACGTGTATAGTTCAGAAAGTAAGTCAAGCGACATGTTTGCACAGGCATGTAAGATGACAGAAGAGTTTGCACAGAAGAACGGACGTCGTCCTCGTATCATGATCGCCAAGATGGGTCAGGACGGACACGACCGTGGTGCAAAAGTGTGTGCAACCGGTTATGCCGACTGTGGATTCGACGTGGATATGGGACCGCTGTTCCAGACCCCAGCCGAGTCAGCTCGTCAGGCAGTAGAAAACGACGTAGACGTATTGGGTGTCAGCTCACTTGCAGCAGGTCACAAGACCCTCATCCCACAAGTGATAGCAGAGCTCAAGAAGCTGGGACGCGAGGATATCCTCATCACCGCAGGAGGTGTGATTCCGGCACAAGACTACGACTTCCTCTACAAAGCAGGTGTGGCAGCTATCTTCGGCCCAGGTACACCAGTCAGCAAGTCAGCTGTTGAGATGATGAAAATCCTCAACGAAGACTGATTTGACCAATAAGAAAGGAAAGAGCGGCATTCAAGCCGCTCTTTTTTTGTAGGCCGCAATCATTTGATACACAAAATAATTATGCATCTTTTTTGCTGAACAGCAATTTTTTCTCGTTAATGTCAAGAGAACTGCAAAGAAAGGAAGGAAAGCAGAATGTTCTGTTTCCCTTCCTTTCTTTTGATTTCTTTATTCAAAATTACAAATCTTCTTTCTGAGCTTTTTTACTCATCGTAAATCCCTTTTCACCATCCCATATCAGCCATCCGTGGTTGTTGGTTTTGCGAAGGGTAAGTGGTCCCTGAGGGCTATCGGCACCTGAGCTGATAACGTGGAGGCGAGCATAAGTGACTCCGTTTTCCTCAAGAATAGGATCGGCAGCAGCTTCAACTACAGTCACTACATAAGGAGTTGTAGGAGTGTAGAGATTCTCTGGAGCACTTCCTGCAAAGTAGCTACGCAAACCGTTTACCTTAGGGAATCCGTTAGAATCCTTGCCAACAAGATTGCTCTGTACGATGTTCTGCATATCAGCATTTGATACCAATGAGATACCGTTCGTGCCTACAGTAGCAGTATGGGTGCGAAGATAGTTGATCATCTCCCAAGCATCAGTACTATTGTCAGCAATACGGTTCAAACAGCAAATGAAGAGGGCTGTAACAAAGTACTGCGACTCGAAATACTTGCGGTTTTCAACTTCCAGGGTCTTCAATTCCTCTATGTTGCGAGGCAGGGCATTGAAAGTGTATGTAAACTGCTTCTTGCCATTGGTATATGTACTTTCTTCTTCGCTGACCGTAATGGTCTCAACAGGCTGTGTATAAGCTGTTACTTTCTTGATGGCCAATGTGCCGTCCGTATGAGCCAACTGGAAATTGGTCTTGTCGTTAGGAGTGTTACCAATATAGTAGTATGCATTAGCATCTACGTTTCCTGACTTGCTGCCATGAGTGAAAGGAAGCGAACCTTTGAAATCCAGATAGTCATAGGCCGGGTTGAAGAATGTCTTACCATCTGCGGCATAGGTCTTCACTTGCTCCAGATTCTGGTCGAACTGAACGCGAAAATAAGTGACACTTTGTGCTGAAACAGCTACTGTGGCTAATGTCAAAGCCGTTGTTAAAATAATCTTTTTCATATTCTTTATTGTTTATTTGTTATTTGTATGATTCTATTTATTTCTTGATGAATTTCAGGTTCTTGTTGCCCACTTTGGCAATGTATACACCAGCTGGCAGGTTGCCCACCATAATGGTTGTAGAGCCGTTTGTTACGGATGCTGTTGCCACTCTCACACCATTGGTATTATAGACACTGACTTCTGATGCATCGCCACATCCCGATAGTTTCAGTTCGAAATGTACTGGAGTCAGCAGACGCAGTTCTGTACCTGCGACATGCTCTCTGATGCCCGTATCGTTGGTGCCAACGCGGAAGGTCACATATTCCACTCCCGTCATGTTACTACCAGCATGTAGCACAACCTCGAAACGTCCATCTTGGTCTACATTAGCCAACATCGACACATTGCTCAATGGCTGCTCCTCGCCCTTATCCGTAATCAGGAACAAAGGTCCGCTGAGCAATTGCTCTTCCTGCTGGTCTTCATAAGGAACGAAACCTCCTGAGTTCTCGTTGAGGCCACGTGCAAATCTCACGTTTCGCACACCTGCCACACCGTCACCCTCACGGGTCACCACTTCAAACAACCCATCGGCATCTACGTTCGCCAATAATTCCACTCTACTCATAGCGATTGAATCGCCACGATCTGTAATCAGGCACCAAGGGCCGTCGCCTTGCTGTGGTTGAGGTTGTTCGCCTCCTGTAATCTTCTGGAATCCACCAGATGTAGGCGAGTTGCCGTGAGCAAATCTCACATAGCTGGCACCACTTACGTTGGAGCCATCGCTTACAACTACCTCAAAACGATTGTCACCATCCACATTGGCAATCATCTGCACGCGACTCATAGCAATCGTGTCATGCTGATCTGTAATCATACACCAAGGATTGGCAGCATTCGGGTCTGACGGAGTCTCACCGGCCTTGATAGGTTGGAAACCACCTGCTGTCTTGCTGTCACCATGAGCAAAACGCACAAAGCTGACACCCACACGGTTATCACCGTCCGAGGTCACAATCTCAAACTTACCCTTCGCATCAGCAGAAGCCAACAGCTGCACACGGCTCATGGCAATCGTGTCGTTAGCATCTGTAATCATACACCAAGGGTTATACCGATTGGGGTCTTGAGGCTGAGGTTGTGTAGGGTCGATTGGCTTGAAGCCACCACTCACGTCACTCTTACCTCTTCCAAATCGTACGTAAGTCACCCCAACACGATTTTCTCCGTCGCTGGTTACCACCTCAAACTGATGGCTGTCATCCACATTCGCCAACATCTGAACACGGCTCATAGCGATGGAATCGCCATCGTCCGTAATCAGACACCAAGGTCCTGTTTCAGTAATGACCAACGGTTCATCGTCGGCAGGTGCCACGTAGTCCGATTCATGCAATTCAAAAGTAATACTCTTCACTCCCACAGCTCCCTGACCTTCGCACACCACCACCTCAAACGAGGGTTGCCCGTCCACAGCAGCCAGCATTTCCACTCGAGCCATCTCGATCAACTGTCCACGATCAGTTTTCAGACACCACACCAATGGCTTCTCCTGAGCACAGACATCGAACGAGATCATCATCAAAACAAGCAATACCATTACTTGCAAGAATCCCTGCTTTACTGTTTTGAACAGATTCATTCTAGATTCATTTTTTGTTTTGTTACACATTATAATAATTAAGAAATATAATTGCCCGACACCTTCACATCACCTTCAGCCGTCAACGACAGCGAAGGCGATTGAGGCAACGACAGCGAAGGCGATTGAGGCAACGATATGGCATCAATGATAGCGGTACTTTCCTCTGGAGTAGCATCTTCGTGCAGACATTTCTGCAACAAGACACCTAGTAAACCAATTGCATTTGCATCCTGTATCTTCGCAAGAGCATTCTTCAACTTTTGCTTGGAGATGACAATGAAGCGGCTACACAGCCACGTCATGCTCTCCGTCTCGTCATTACTCGGCAAACTGGCACGACTAAGAGCCAGGTCGCGCTCCCTTGTCAGTTGCTCCACCTGCTTTTCCAGCTCTGCAATCCGCATATCCTTGCGGCTTATACGCGTCTGGAATTCCGACACTTCCTCTGGGTTTATATTGATAATCATATGCAAACTTATACTTTTGTTCTTTGTTTCAATCCATTGAAAACACATCCTGTCCCTCCAAACGTAGGACCTCTCAAATCATATCCATCGAACATGGAAAATACGATCAGGATTTGTCTTTCAAATCTGCCTGCAAATTTACGACTATCTTTTCACTTCTCCAAATAAAAACGCAAAAAGTTTTCAACAAGTTTTTTGGCACCCCACCACAGCCAATCGTAGAGGGGATATAAAAAATGGGACCTTGAGATTTGCTCTCAAAGCCCCTAAAAATTTATCTCACAGGAATGTTAGGTTCTGTCCCTATGACATCTACAAAAAAAGAATCGCTACCAGTGGATGATAGCGATTCTTGAGTTTGGGTGTTAAGGTTAGATGCGTGTCACTCACCTGTCCCTTGGCATCCACGGATAAAAACATCACTGGCCCCAGTATCCAGCAAGATCCTGTGCCTGTCTGTCTCTAACAGGATAGACAAGCCATGCTCCGTCTGGAGCTGGCTATCGCAACTCCTATTATCTGATAATACAGTCCACTTCATTTGCTGAACGAAATTCTGTTTATACTAAACAATAAAACCGACTTTGTCCTTATCTGTAATTTCTCTTATGACACGACAGGGATTACCTGCTGCCAGTACTCCTGACGGGATATCATGTGATACGACGCTTCCAGCGCCGATGACACTATCGTCACCTATGGTAACGCCACTAAGAATAGTGCTACCACCGCCTATCCAAACTCGGTTGCCTACGGTAATAGGTTCGGGAATCAAGGCGCCTGCTATACGCTCTGCGGAATCGAGTGAATGGTTGGCAGAATACATACTTACGTTAGGTCCCAGCAACGTGTTATTACCTATCGTTATCTGACCGCAATCCAAGAGTGTGCATCCGAAATTGATATATACATCACTCCCGATGGTGATGTTCTTGCCAAACTCACATGTAAAGTTCGGCTCCATCCACACTCGTTCACCTATTTTTTTGAAGAGCCTTCGCATGATGTCCTGACGACGTTCGGTTTCTTCGTCCTCGGTACGGTTAAACTCTTTAAACAACTTTTTTGCTTCAACTCTCAGGTCGAACAAATCTGCATCAAAATCATTGTATATCTGATGCTCCTGCATCTTATCCCATTCTGTCATATTCATTAAATTAACTATTTGTTGTATTCTTTATTATAGGTTATAAACGTTTTTTGATTCTATTCATCCGGTTGCTGACCGTCGTGGGCTTTCCAGGCACATTCGGTTATCTTCATGTCGGAGAATACGGCAGTGAATGATGATT
>JAFXNA010000025.1 GCA_017529865.1 Bacteroidaceae bacterium | reverse complement strand
TTCTTCTCATCTTTCAGGTATACCAAGAATGCCTCAGGTACCAGTCCGTCCTTCGCCCAGCGCTCTGCGTAGGCCATCACACCTGCTTTCACCTTATCGCCATTGTGTGAGCAGTTGTCCATACTTTGCACCGTGAGAGGCAGTTCGCCTGCCTTGAAACGTTCATAAAGCAGGGCTGTGACCTTACCCATAGCAAATACGGGCTTCAGCCCACGGGCTAAGTCTGTCTCGTTGAACGTATAACCTTTCTCTGTGATAGTGAATGAAATCATTTGGAGTGATGGGTTCTTGAAAATTTCCATCAGGCGATTCCAGTCCTCAAACTGTGGGTCTGCTTTCAAGGCTTCTGTCACACTGGCGATAACCTTCTTCTCGATAGAATCGTCAGAGCAAAGGTTCACGCAGAGCGATAGGTTGTTATATGGAGCGTATGCCTTATCAATGACCTCGAAGTCGAAGGTTTCAGCCACAATCACACCACGATCGTATTTGCCTGTATTCAACGCGTCATTGAGGATGGCTGCTGGGAAGGCTCGGAAGATGTTTCCACCTCCGAAGTGTACCCATGTTGGCTCCTTCGCTGTCTTCTCGCGTACTTTTGCAATATCAAACTTTGGAAGCTCATAACCCTTCTGTTCCCACTCTGCGGCATTTAACTGACCGCTAAATATGTCGTTTAACTTCATAATGATCTGAATAATCTGAGTATTCTGAGTAATCTGTTTTTTTTAATCAAAGAATCCAGGCTGTTTGTATTCGATGCCCAATTCTCTGTCCACTGTAGCCAGGATGCCTTGCACCTGTCCCATTGCGAACATGCGTCCCAAAAGTGTATAGCCTGCATTATGGCCGTGACTGCTTTCGTCCATGATACCGCCTGGTTCGTCTGTAAAAGTCATTCCATGATCCACACGCATAGGTAGCTGTGGATTCTCCTTTTCGAAAATGCGACACAATTCTACGATATCAGCACGTCCACCCAAGTGCGAAGCCTCTGTGAAGTCCCCGTTAGGGAAGATGTGGCACGAACGCAAATGAACGAAGTGGGTGCGCGATGCAAACTTCTTCGCCATCTCAACTACGTCGTTATAGGCACCTGCACTCAGTGAACCTGCACAGAATGTCAGTCCGTTATGCTTGTTAGGCACAGCATCGAGGAACCACTGGATGTCCTCCTCTGTGCGTACGATACGTGGCAGACCCAGCACCTCGATTGGTGGGTCGTCGGGGTGTACACACATGTTCATGTTGCACTCCTCGCACACAGGCATGATGGCCTCGAGGAAGTACTTCATGTTCTGGCGCAACTGAGCCTTGTCGATACCCTTGTACAGGTCGAGGAAATCACGGAACTTCTGAATAGGAGCCTCGTCGTTCTCACTGAAGTTGCCGCTCACGAAGCCCTGTGTCTTGATGATGATGGTCTCTACCAGCTGATGCTCTTTCTCTGGAGTCATCGTCTTAGCAAGTTCTTCTGCCTCTGCAAGGACACTTCGTCCCTCGCCCCAGCCAGCAGGGAACTGGAACTTGCTCCATTCCTCGCGAGCACCTGGACGCTTCAGGATATAGATGTCGAAATAGGCAAACTCAGCGTAGTTGAAATAGAGGTTTGTCGAGCCGTTTGGGTTCGTATGCAGCAAATCTGTGCGTGCCCAGTCCAATACGGGCATGAAGTTGTAGCAGATGCAATGGATGCCCTCTGCCGAGAGGTTGCGCAGCGACTGCTTATAGACCTCAATCTGGTGGTCACGATCAGGACCGCCATACTTGATGGTCTCTACCACAGGAAGGCTCTCCACTACGCTCCAGCGCATACCATAACTCTCGATATATTCGCGCAGGTCGCGAATCTTCTCACGTGTCCATACTTCGCCAAGGGGTACATCGTGCAAAGCTGTGACGATACCCTCAACGCCTATTTGTCTCAACATGGCAAGCGTAATCTTATCCTTCTTGCCAAACCATCTCCAAGTTCTTTCCATATTATTGTCTTAAATTTATTCCATAGTTCATATCGCGCACAAACGTGCGCGTATGTTTGAGGCTACAAAGGTACGCCTTTTATTTCTATCTACCAAATAAAAGCCTGTTTTTTTCTCAAAAGAGAAAAACCACACACCTATTTATCTCTGTTTTCTGCTATCTGATGATGATACCAAGCACGTAAAAGTGAGGAATGGATTTGATTTTATGAGCAGGTCATAGATAGGAAGATGAATAACAACAATAATCCTCCTAAAGTTGATAATAAAATACCAATAATTCCCAGGATGCGAGGATGCCTAAAAAGCCCGATAATCGAACATACAAACCCAACAATAAAGCCGAGGTATAGCATAATATATGAAATAGGAGGTTTGCTATCGAAACCAACCAAAGCATAAAATACCACACCAAATGCAGGAGCAATAATACCAATCTCACCCATTATATTGGATTTGCTGGTCTTTGTGTTAGTTGTTTCTTGTCTGTTCTTTAACTCATCTGTTTTAGCCATGAATCGAACTTTCTATGACTGCAAATATACAACGATTCTTCGAAACAACAAAACTTTTCGAGATAAAAGTGAAAAAAGTGATGCCTTTATCTCTACTTTACCTCATGATTACCTTAAAGTAGCTTTCATCAGCCCTTCCTTCAGCGGTTCGACCCCTCCGAACCCGACACATTTGTATACAAGTTCGCCTTTGGGGTTATAGATGGCGTAGGTGGGAATAGAACCTCCCGACTGATAGAGGTCTCCTAATGCCTTGAATTGCTGTGGTGAGAGATAGTAGTGCTCGCCAGGGATGGTCTTCACCATCTCTTTCCAATCGTCGAACGGAGAGGTGGAATATGTGATATTGAGATACACGATGTCCTTATCCTTCAGTTCCTGCTTCACGGGTTCCATTGCTTTCTGTCCTTGGATGCATGGTACACACCAGGTTGCCCATAGGTCGATAAAGACGGTCTTGCCTTTGTAGCGGTCGAGCAGGAACTGAAGCGTGTTCTCTGGTGCCACTTCTGTCAGTTCCAAATAGTGGATATTCTCTGCCAGTCCTTCTTTTTGTTGGCTGACTTTGACAGTCAATTCTTGCCGTTTCTGGTCGTAAAGCCGTGAGAGGTTGGGATCATCTAGCAGCGGTTTGGGATTGAAAATTCCGCTGTTCAGTTCTGACATCGCATTGATGAATCGGAGCAGGTCGGGGCCTGCACCTTTTACCTTAGAGCCAGCAAAGAGTTTCGTCATGTCTTTGAGGTCGAAGCCAACTTGCCCGTTGTCGCTGAATAAACATTTGGGACGTGTACGGAAGATGTAGTCACGGAACTCTTGGGTATTGAAGAGTGCAGGACATTCTTCTGCTAAAATGCAGAAAAAACGCAGTTCCCAGTCCACGTACATCCATTTCACCACATCGGGAAATTGTTGTAACTCAGCAAAACTTTGATCGAAGGCAAGCATCAGGGAATCGTGGAGTGTTACAAGGTCGTCGACAGTTTTATACTGCTCGTATGAGTCGGGAAAAGAGGGTGAAATTCTGCTTATTTCCATACCATTCATGACCTTTTTTTGAAACTCGCCATTCATCCACTTGGCCATATAACCTTTATATCCAATCACCTTGCTGTTGGGGTACCTGTCGTCACGCAACATGTCCAGCAAGACGGTGACCTCTTTGCCTGGAGCAACTATAAGAATGGCAAAAGATGACCCCTCTGCAGATGGAATTTCAAACTGCATACGTGTGGGGTAATACACCTTCCAACTGAAATCGGCACAGCCTTCATCATCCAAATTGAAATAGTAATCATTATAGGAATTTGGATTGGTGATGTCAAAAAATACTGTTCGAATCTGGGCATCCATACCTTTCTTATAGTTCAGCGCCTTGAAATGGACAACTGCAGGTTCCTCGCTGAACACTTTTTTCGGCAACACATCGTCTTCAGAATCGTCGGCACGGAAATCTTCAGGCACAGGCGTCTCAGGCAGCTGATAGTCATCAGGATGAATGTAGAAGAAAGTGAAATCGCCCTTCTGTGTGCTTTCCAGCATGTCGAAAATCTTCGTCTTTTGAGGTATCGGCTTAAAGTGAAGCACAAACTCTTTCCTCATGGTTTGAGGTGATGTGTATTCCTCTTTGCCCAATTCGATGCTGTCACTCCCTGTGATGCCATAGCGTTTCCCGTCTGCCTCAATATAGCTTTGAGGCGAGAAACGGAACCATGCATCTGACGGGTAAGTGACGGACATGTAGAGCGAAGTCCTGTCCTTCGCCAATTCAACTTTCTGAATCTCAAAATAGTTGTACTGAGAATATCCAACGACTGGTTTCTCCCAAACAACTGTTTTCTGGGCATAGGTGCCTACGGATGCCATCAAGGCAAAGGCTGAGGTGAGAAGTAATAGTTTCATGACATCATGGGGTTTTGTTTTGCAAAAATAACAATAGTTGAGCGAACTGCAAAATAAATAGTCATTTATTTTTAATTCTAAGGCGCAATTTGTCTTCGAAGCAGTCAATTGCTACTTGGACGACGCTTCACATACGCACGCCCTTTCCACGAACTATAGATGACATCACCTATAGCACCGCTGATCTGTTCTCCTTTATTCTTTGCCATATTCGTATTGTTTGTTATTATTACTTAACTCCAATCGTCCTTACTATCACCTCTCACCCTTCTCATGCTTATCTCTAACCTATTGTATATGAGAGCGTATAGCGAAACCTGAGAGGTGGATTAGAGAGACGTATGAGGAACCTCTTTGATACCTCTTTGATACCCCTTTGATACCCCTTCGATACCCCTTCGGTACCTATGCGCTACCATAGAGTTGGTATAGAGTTGACATAGAGTTGTCTTAGTGTTGACCTAGACTTTCTTGCTGTCTGTTAGATTCGAAATAAACCTACATGGTTAAAACGTTTTTAGGGGATCTTCATTTACTTTGCAAAGATACGATTTTTTGGTTGAAAAAACAAATATTTTGGATGCAAAATGAGTCAATTGAGGCATTTTTATTCGATAGGAGATGTCTTTTGCTATTTCCTTCTCTAACTCCTTTAACTTCTCTAACTTCTCTAACTCCTTTAACTCCTTATTTATGCAGTGTGAAGAGGAACGTGAGGCCGCCTCCTTCTCTTTCGCGTGCCTCGATAGTGCCTTCGTGCATCTTTACAGCATTTTTCACGATAGCCAGTCCGAGTCCTGTTCCTCCGAGTGTGCGACTTCGCCCTTTGTCGATGCGGTAGAAGCGTTCGAAGATGCGAGGTAAGTGCTGCGGAGCGATTCCTTTTCCGTTGTCGCTGAAGGTGAATGCCCAATGGTCTTCTCTCTGCTCGGCATAGATTTCGATTTGGGTACCTTCACCTGCGTAGTTCATGGAGTTTTCGAACAGGTTGCGGAAAATGCTGTATAGCAACATCGGGTTGCCGTTGATGGTAATATCTTCTGGCATGTAGTTTTTCAGTATCATGTGTTTTTCTGCTAGGGTCAGCGATACCTCTTGGGTGATTTCCTTTACCAGTTCTGCTATATCGACACGCATGAATTTCAGCTGCTCGGCTGCGTAGTCCATGCGGTTGAGCATCGAAACGTCTTTCAACAGGGCTGTGAGGCGTTCGGCTTGAATGTGGGTACGCTCCAGAAACTGTTTCTGCATCTCTGGTGAAATGTCGGGGTTCTCAAGCAGGGTCTCTGTATAGCCCAGAATGCTGGCTACTGGGGTTTTCAGTTCGTGGGCAATGTTGTGGGTGAGCTCGCGGCGCATTTTGTTTTCTTTCTCTGTCTGCTCACGACTGATACGTTCGTCCATACGGTGGGAATAGCGATGCAAGAGCCAGGCAAGCCCTCCCATTACCACGAAGGAGAATATCAGCAAGTGCCAGTCGCTTGCTTCGTTGAAAGGCTGCAGATGGCTGCGGTCGTAGTCTTCGAAGAGAATGAAGAAGATGGCGTAGAGGGCAAAGATGACCATCACGCTCAGAAACATTTTGCGTCCTTCTGTCAGTTTACGTTTTTTCATACTCCTTCAAAGTAGTAGCCAAAGCCGGTTTTGTTGCAAATGCATGATGCATATTCTCCGATTTTCTTACGAAGACGGGTGAGATTCACATCGACTGTTCGTTCGCTCACCACTACATCGGCCGGCCACACCTGCTCAATCAGTTCGCTGCGGGTGAAAATATGGCCTTGATGGGTCAGCAGGAGGTGGAGGATGCTGAATTCTGTCTTGGTGAGGTCTACGTCCTGTCCGTTGAGAGTTACTCTGCGTGACTGCACATCCATGTAGAGGTTGTGGAAACGGATTTCGTTGGCATGAGAGGTGCTGCGTCCCAGCACCACCTTGACACGAGCCAGAACTTCGCGCAGGGAAAATGGTTTGGCAACGTAGTCGTCTGCTCCGAGTTCGAAGCCGTGCAATGTGTCTTCTTCTGTGTCTTTGGCTGTGAGGAAGATGATGGGGATGCCGGCTGTACGCTCTGATGACTTGAGCTGCCTCGCCAGCTCGAAGCCCGATATGCCTGGCATCATGACGTCGAGCAGTATCAATTGGAAGCGAGTCACATCATGGGCTTGGACTTCTTCTGCCGAATATGCCACAACAACTTCGTATCCTGCCGTTTCGAGGTTGAAACGCAGAATTTCGCACAAGTCGTGCTCATCGTCGACTACCAGGATGCGTTGCTTCATGGGTGCAAAGGTACGAATTATTTTCCAAATCGCGCCTCTACAACGTTAACAATATAGTCTCCAAGGTGTTCACATTCGCTGATAAAGTCAGAATAGTGGGTTGCGAGAGCATAACTGTACTCGCGAGCATTGATGGCATTGATGTTGTCGGCCTTGAGTCGGTCGCGCATCAGGTTGATTTCGTTTTCGATGCGATAGGTCTCGTCCACAGTGTAGTCTTCTTTCCTGCCTTGCAGCACAAGGTTCATCTGTATGATGGCAGCCTCGACGAGATTCATCATCTGATGGACGTTCTGCAGCTGACCTTCTGTAAACATCTCTTTCTGCTTGCGCTGACGATTGAGGGTACGTGCCAGGTTGTAGAACGAGTCGCCAATACTTTCTATCTCGCCTATCTGGCGCATCATAGAGCGTATCTTCCCTTTCGTGTCGTCGCTCAGTCGCTCACCGCTTACTTTCCCCAGATAGTTGGCAATCTCGATTTCCATGCGGTCGGAAATGCCTTCATATTTCTCCACTCGCTCAAACATCTGCTCGAATTGCTCATCGTTCATTGGCTCGAGCATCGATGAAATCATGCCAAACATGCGGGTGGTGCGCTCGGAATAGTGGCCCACCTCTTTCTGTGCCTGCAGTACTGCGATTTCAGGTGCTTGCATCAGACCGCCTTCGATATATACCAGACGGGTTGGGTCGTCGTCTTCGCTCTTGCCTTTATCTGTGTTCTTGGGTTTGATGACTGCACAAACGATCTTTTCAATCTGAGGGATGAAGCCGATGAGAATCAGTGTATTGGCAACATTGAAGCAGGTGTGGAATGCTGCTAGCACGATGCTCAGTTTGGCTGCATTGGCCAGGAACAATGTCTCGCCTGCCTCGCGAGTCAATTCAGTGTCGTAGCCCACAAGGTTGCAGACCATATCGACGAACGGATGGAACACAATCATCATCCAACATACGCCAAAGAGGTTGAAGAACATGTGAGCAAAGGCTGCGCGGCGTGCTTGGGTCGAGGCGGTCAGGGCGGCAAGGTTCGAGGTGACGGTTGTGCCGATATTCTCACCCATCACCAATGCGATACCCTGATAGATGGGGAGTGCTCCGCTCGAGCATAGAATCATCGTAATGGCCATAACGGCTGCAGACGACTGGACACACATGGTCAGTACTCCACCTATCAATAAAAATAATAAGGTGGTGAGGTAGCTTTGGGGATCGAACGAGGCGAAGAAATCGAGCACGGCCTGCTGTTCGCCCAATCGCATATCGGTGCCTGTCTGACGAAGTGTCCCCAAGCCGAGGAACATGAATGCGATGCCGAAGAGGAAGTATCCGATATTGGCCTGACGTTTCCTGTATATCAGGATGAGCGCCAGCACGAATGCGGGCCACACGAAGTCGGTCACATTGAATGACAAGAATCCTGCCGACATGATCCAGGCGGTGAGCGTGGTGCCGATATTGGCTCCCATGATGATGCTGATGGCCTGAGCAAGGGTCAGCAGTCCTGCGTTGACAAACGATACCGTCATCACGGTTGTCGCAGTTGAACTTTGCACTGCGCTGGTTACTACAACACCCGTTAGCATACCTGTAAAGCGGTTGGTGGTCATGCGTCCCAAAACATGTCGCAATCCTGGTCCTGCCATCTTCTGGAGCGTCTCGCTCATCATTTTCATACCAAAAACCAACAGGGCTAACGAGCCTAACAATGTAAATGCGATGAAGAACGTCTGTCGTGTCGTTTCGTCCATCCAGTCAAATAATCCTATCATATACTTTTTCTTTATGCGCTGCAAAGTTACGCATAATCTCCGACCTGAGGAAAGAAAACGTGTTACGATTCTGTTACATTTTGTCTGCTTATTAGAAATAATGGCAAAAAGATTTGGTTGTTTCAATAATAAATCGTACCTTTGACACCGAAAAATCAATCTTTATAACTAACACTAATAATGAGATGCTTATGAAAAGAATGTTTACGTTTTTATTGAGTGTCATGATGCTGGCGTCGCTTGGCATGAAGGCACAGTTTAAGGCAGATGTTCACGATGTTCAGCGTTTTAACTGGACAGAGGGTATTGACGTCGATTTCTCGATTAAGGAGGTGGCTGCCCAATTGGAGTGTACACCAGGTCAGTTAGTTGATTATTTGGATGAACGTGCCGCGAAAGCAACGAACTCGAATGACTATCATTATGATGGTTTCTTTGGTGTCGACTCTTCAAATCCACAGCCTCCGATTGGGGAACCCCATACAGAACAGTGGGGCGGATGGGAAATGGACAAGGATGGTAACTATACTTATTTTCAGAATCCTCTTTCTATCTGGGGTGTATATATCCACGAATGGGATATCACTGAGGACCGCCTTTCGTTCACTGTTTGTCAGGTTCCTTCGAATGCATTCCCGAAAGGAGTGACTGCTCACGGCATCGTGTCAATCAACCTGAACGGAGGCAAGGCTACCTTTGAGTTTACCTTCACGGTGGATTATCCGGATGGGATTGACAAGGAGCCTCAGACCGACCTTTCTAAGTTGAATATCGTGGGTGAGACAGATTTCCCTATCACTCAGGAATTGAAGCCTGCAAGCGACGAGTGGGGATCGAATTACTATTGGATTCCTCTCAACGGCGTGGCTGATGCACTGGGTATGACCAGCGAGTACATGGGGGAAGTGTTCAAGGATATGCTTCACGTGAAGACCTTCAATGAGGAGACGAACAACTGGGGCGAGCTGACCAACAATGGTGGTGCCGTACCTGCTCCTGGATTCTATTTCTGTGGAGGTGTGCAGTTCGAGGGCGAGGAAGAGGAGAGCATGGAGTGCCGCAACGGTCTGTATCGCGATAATAACATCTTCTGGATCATGGGCATGCAGTATGTGGACGACGAGAACGGCCAGTGGCTGTATTGCGGTATCGGTCAGACACTGAATGCCATGAAGCCGGGTCAGACCCGCTACGGCGACGTCTACTTTGTCTATGGTGATAATGCATACATCCTGCATCTGTCGCTCACCATCCCTAACATGACTCCGATTACTGACCTGACGAAGGTGGGCAGCCAGACTTGGACTGTCAACGATCGTGATCCAAGGAAGACTTGGCTCGACCTGGAATACTTAGACCTCAACCTTGACTCTATCGCTGCTCTCTTCACTGAGGCGATGGGCAAGGAGGTGACGGCTGCCGACTTCGTGCTGACGGGTAACAATGCTGCCGGTGGCATCACTACCTCGTATACGGCTGACAACAGCGACGAGAACCACGTTCATGGTTTCTGGATGACACAAGATGGTATCGTGCAGTCGTATGACAACGCTGTGTTCTATGTGGACTACTTTGACGCTGACTCTGTGATGGGTCTGGGCAACAAGCCTAATGCCTTCAAGGGCGGCGAGGTTTGCTCGGGTTCTCTCTACTTCGTGGTCGACGGCTCGCACTACTATGAGGTGGTTGTCGACATGAAGGTGATGAGTCCTCAGTACACCTTCGAGACATGTGAGGTGATTGACTACGACATGACCGTGAAGCTCGTGCCGTCAGCATCAGCTTGGGAAATCGGAACGACCTTCATGCAGGATGCAGAGATGATGCTGGGCGGTACTGCCGGTACGCTCTATGGTGTGACGGCCGATGGAAGCATCACTGATTATTATACCGTATCAGAGGCAACAACTTACGGAGGCGGTGGTTTCTGGATGTCACCTGAGGACGAGAACCACTATGCTTACGCTGCAAGCTACGCTGGCGACGGTGCCTTCGCTATGTGGTACTACGAGAGCTACATCCACTGGTTCACTGTTCCTGGCTTCCGTCAGCCAGGCGAGTACAGCACTGGTACCTTCTACCTCGTGAACCTTTGGGAGGGTAAGGCATTGAAGCTGAACGTGACGCTGAAGTTCGTCGAGGAGATCGTAGAGATCAAGCCTGTGGCTGAGGAGGACCTCGTGCTCAATGCACGTAATCCTGAGGGCGATGACTTCGACGAAGTGTCACTCAATCTCAATCGCTGCTGCGAGGAACTCGTATGTAGCGAGGACGACCTGCTGAGCGAGGGTACTTGGATGGTATTCGATGCGTCAGGCGAACTCACTTCCGACAACTTCGACGACATGTACGGATTCTACTTCAATGAGAAGGGCGAGGCCGTTGCCACGATGGAAGAAGCAACCTTCAGCGTAGGTTTCGTTGATGGTACTATCCGCTCATGGGTGATTGACGATGCTAACGTGAACAACGTCTACACGACCGTGATCTATGTGAAGTACAACAACAAGTACTATGCGTTCAACATCACCGTCGGCAACGAGGACTCTGCAGTGAAGGGTATCGAAGCTGGCAAGAAGGACGGACGTATCTACGACATCGCCGGTCGCGAAGTGAAGCAGCCAACCAAGGGTCTCTATATCCAAGATGGCAAGAAGATATTGATGAAGTAAAACCTAGTTAGTTAATAAGCCCCTCCCTGTCGGGGAGGGGTTTTTTATTGCACATGAAACACAAAGCAACTTTATTCCTGGCAGCCGTCCTATCGTTCTGCCTCTTCGCGCTTCATGCTTCACGCTCCACGCTTGCCGCCCAGGAGCGCACGAGATTGTTACTGGACTACGGGTGGAAGTTCCGCCTGCTGGACGACCCCTCGATAAAGGTGGAGGGGGTGATGGACGACACAGGTTGGCGCACGCTCGACATTCCGCACGACTACCAGATGGAACTCCCTTGGGAGCGAATGGGAAGTCCGGCTCGCGGCTTCAAGGGCTTCACCGATGCCTGCTACCAGAAGCACTTCCGGGCCGATGAGGCTTGGAAGGGGCGCAAGGTGGTGCTCGACTTCGAAGGCGTAATGACCAGTGCCGTCATCTGGATCAACGGGCACCGGCTCGGAGAGATTGACTACGGCTACCTCGGTGCGGAGTTCGACATCAGCCGCTACCTGAAGTACGGCGAGGAGAACATCGTCACCGTCCTGTCCATCCTGGCCGACGGCGGCAAGTCGCGCTGGTACACGGGCGGCGGTCTGTTCCGCGACGTGCACATCTACACCATGAACCCTGTCTGTGTCACTCGCCACGGTCTCTATATCACCACGCCCAACATTACGGCCTCGGCTGCCGACGTGCAGTTGCAGGTCGAGATCGAAGGGGCGCGTGCCCAGCGGTTCGACATGACATTGGATAGCCGTATCTATGCGCCCGACGGCAGCCTCGTGGCCGAGGGGCATTGTGATGTGCCGAAGTACATCAAGCTGGCGGTCAACGAGGTGAAGATGCCGCTGCTGACGGTCCGCAATCCGCAGCTCTGGTCGTGCGAGACGCCGAATCTCTATCGTGCCGAGGTCATCCTGCGGAAGGACGGCGAGGTCATCGATAGGGTAGAGGACTTGTTCGGCATCCGCACCATCGAGTTCACCAAGGACGAGGGCTTCAAGCTCAATGGAAAGAAGGTGTTCCTCCGTGGCATTGCCAACCATCACGACCTCGGGGCGTTGGGTGCTGCCGCCTTCCCCGATGCCGAGGAGCGCCTGATGCGTCGGCTGAAGGAGTTCGGCTACAACCACATCCGCACCTCGCACAACCCTTACTCCGAGTCGTTCCTGCGGTTGGCCGACCGTTACGGCATCCTCATCACCGACGAGCTGTTCGACAAGTGGCAGCAGGGTGGCGACAATTGGGTGGCGGCGAAACCGTTCGACCAGATATGGTACAAGGTCGAGACCGAATGGATTCGCCGCGACCGCAACCACCCGAGCGTCATCCTTTGGAGCTTCGGCAACGAACTCCAGATCAATGAGGGCTGGGCAGGACTGCCTACAGGCGACTGGGGCATCACTACCTACCGGCTGATGAAGGTGCTGGCCGAGCGCTACGACCCCACGCGACTGACCATGGTGGCTATGTTCCCCGCCCGGGCCAATGCTATCCGCAACGACCCCGAGTGGGAGGGCAACTTCACCCCGCCCGAGCTGTCGTGCGTCACCGACATCGCCGCCTACAATTACCAGTACCCGGCCTACCAAGGCTATCTCGAGCACAATCCCGACCTCATCATCTACCAGAGCGAGGCCACGGTGAACGACCTGCTCGGACCTTGGGAGGGCATGGACCGACAGAAAATGGTGGGCCTTGCCTACTGGGGCGCCGTGGAGTACTGGGGCGAGTCGAACGGATGGCCCAAGAAGGGCTGGAACTACTCGTTCTTCAGCCATAACCTCGACCCCTATCCGCAGGCGTGGCTCATCCGCAGCGCGATGACCGACGAACCCATCTGCCGTATCGGTGTGCAGGACGGCAAGGGCGAGGAGATGATGTGGAACGACAATCTCGTCGGCACCACCTTCATCTCGTCGCACTGGAACCGCAAGGCCGGTTCCCTCCAGAACGTCTACGTCTACACCAATGCCGACGAGGCCGAACTCTTCGTCAACGGCCGCTCACTCGGCACGAAGCGCAACGACGGAACAGGCAAGGGCAAGAACCGCATCCTATGGAACGACGTGGACTACGGACAGGGCGGCACCATCCTCGCCATTGCCCGCACAGCCGGTAAGGAAGTGGCACGGCATGAGCTGAAGACGACGGGCAAGGCCGTGAAGTTGGTGATTGAGGCAGAAGAGACCCTCCCCAATAGCAGCCCCTCTCCCAACCTCCCCCGAGGGGGAGGTGACTCTGGCCGTAACCATCCGAATGGCCTCTCCCCCTCGGGGGAGATGTCCGTAGGACAGAGAGGGGCCGGCCGGTCTTCTGTTCTCCGTTTTCTCCATATCTACGCCGTCGATTCCAAGGGACAGAAGGTCCCCACGGCTGCCGACGAAGTGAAGATAGATGTGCAGGGCGAGGCCACCATCCAGGCCATCGACAACGGCGACCACTACACCGACCAGCTGATGACCGTCAACCCCAACCACCTCTACAAGGGTCAGCTGCTCCTCATCCTCCGCTCCACACAGCAGACCGGCCCCGTCACCGTCCGCGCCACGTCGCCCACACTCAAGGCCGCGACATGGAAGGCTCCGTCGCTATAATCTGTATATATAATAAGGAGTAAGGAGATAGGCGAGGGCTTCGGCTCTCGCCTTTTTTGGGTAGGAGGGCGAAAAAGATGGGGAAATGTTTGGCGGTTTCAGGGATATGTTGTATCTTTGCCGTCAAATACATACATAACCTATACGCATATGAAACAGAAACTGATATTCCTAATGATGGCTGCTGTGCTCACGATGGGCTTCACTGCATGTGGCGATGACGATGATGATTTGGTCATAAACAAGCCGGGTGCGATTAACGAGCGTAACTTTCCTGATGCGAAGTTCCGAGAGTGGCTGATGAGTCAGCCGTTCGGAAAGGACAGTGTGCTGACGGAGGAAGAAATCGCAAATGTGACAAGCATCGATGTCAGCAATATGGGCATCAAAAGCCTGCAAGGTATCGAGGCCTTCAAGGCGTTAGTGGAACTGAACTGCAACGGGAACCAGCTGATTGGGCTTAAGTTTCCTGATAACCCGAATCTCACCATCCTTCGGTGCTGGAATAGTCAACTTCCTTCGCTCGATGTGTCAGCGAATACCAAGTTGAAACAACTGTGGTGCGGCAACAACAAATTAGAAGTACTCAATGTGTCTCAGAATCTACAGTTGGAGATTTTAAGCTGCCATACAAATCGGCTGACTTCGCTCGATTTGTCGCAGAACAAGGAGCTGTCAGAGCTATATTTCTATTCAAACCAAATCAGGGGTTCGGATATGGGCTTGACAATCAAGCGTCTGAATAAACCTGAGCATGTGGCTCACGGATGTCTCTATGCCATTTACAGACCGAACGAGAGGAACTTGATGTCCGTCTCGAATGTGGAAGCAGCCAAGGCAAAGGGATGGAAAGTCTTATACAGTGAGGGCAATGACTGGTTAGATTATGCAGGAGAAAGAGTGGAATAGCTTATAAATAGCGATACAATCTCGGCGAGGGCTTCGGCTCTCGCCTTGTTTTTGGTAATTATCGGGATAGCAGGGGAATGTCTCTTACTGAAACAGATCGGCACATTTAGGTTTTGATAAATGTGCCGACCGATTTCTTTGGCTAACATGCAATGTTTTTCGAAAATTATCGTTCTTTAGATTATACATTTCCACGGAAATTGGTAATATATAGGTAGAGAACATGAAGCGAATGGAACGACAGACAGGCAATACATCGACTGCTATGCACGACGAGACGGTGCTCATACGCCGCATTCTCGACGGACAGACGGCACTGTTCCGTCAGCTTGCAGGCCGTTATGCCGAGCAGGTGCTGCAGATGGTAGCTCGTCTGATTCCTTCGCCCGAAGAAGCCGAGGAGGTGACGCAGGATGTGCTGATTGAAGCTTATAAGTGTCTCAGCAGATTCGATAGCCGTCAGGCCACGTTCCAAACATGGCTTATGCGCATCGCCTACCACACGGCACTGAAGCATTACCGACAGCATCACAGGCATGTTAGAACCGTCGACATGGAGCAGCAGTGGCTTGACAGCATCCCCGACGACGAGACCGATGCCCTGCTGGACGACACCGACCGCCTCTCCTTTATGGAACGAGCCATCGAGATGTTGAAGCCCGACGACCAGATGCTGCTCAGTCTCTATTACTTTGACGACCGCTCGATACGCGACATCGCCTCCATCACGGACCATCCCGAGGGTTATCTTCGTTCGCGGTTGCAATGGATACGCAAACGTTTAGCCATCACCATTAAAAGCCTTGAAAGCAATGAAAACAAGTGAGAAATACAACGACCGCGGTCTGCGCATCGCTTTGAAGCGCAAGTACAAAGACGCCGAAAGGATGAAACTCTCGGACGACTTCAACGACCGACTGATGCAGCACATTGAGCGGCCTAAGCATCGACATCTCTGGCTATATTCGGTTGTCGGAGCAGTCGCCGCCTGCATATTATTGTTGCTGATATTGAACATCTCACACGAACAGTCACCCAAGCAGACCGCAACTGCTGATAAATCGATGACCACCGATTTACCAATCGTTAACCCCCAAATTGAAATCGATGACCATCAAATTGATAATCAACCAGTACCAACCGTTCAATCGGTCAGCACCAGTCACGTTAACAGTCATCACCAATCTCGTAAACGCTCATCACCAAGGGAAATCCCCGACACGCTCGGTAACGAAATCTGGCAAAATCCTGAGAACATTAAACGTGCCATCCGCATCCTTGCCGACTGCGAGTCCACCCTCCAGCGCGAGGAACAGGAGATGCGCAACATGGTCATTGAAGCTACCTTCCGCGCCACGCCCCAGCCAGCCACCACCGTTCTTGTGACCAACGAGATGGGCGACTACGAAGTAATCGATACGAACCGAATCATCGAGCTTTAAGTTATAATATATATTTATTAATTCATAATCACAATGAAAGCAAGAAACTTCATCATCGCCGCCATCGCCATGATGGCCATCGTGCCAACCGCCTCGGCACAGAAGAAAATCAAGGAGGCTTTTGACGATGTTTTTGGCATCCCCGGCGTGTCCGTAGTTGGACAGCAGAGTACGTCAAACAGCATCGATTCAAATGGCATCACCATCGAAAGCAGCATCGTCACCATCTATGTGAAAGGGCAGAGTCCTTACCGTACAGTATTCGACAAACTGAAGAAAGCCTTTGCCGATGAAAGTAAGAAAGCCTCGTCGGTTATTATTGAGGAAGGTTTTGAAGGCGTCGAAATGGACTCGGCTACAGTCCACGACCTTGGCCTGCGTGGGCATCCTATAAATATTTGGCGAGAAGGAGCCGAGTCAATCCTCATCGGTGCCTTGCACTACAACAGCTGCTACCGCCTGCTTAACTTTGAGGACAAGGAACATCCCGGCTATCGCACTTGCTGTGCCGCCGAGTGGTATAAGACCGACGAAGAACCCAATCTCTATAAGGCTCAACTTGTTTATGTCTACGGTCGCAAGCCCGAGTCAATGCTGTTCGGCAATAATGTCCGCACGACATCCTACCCAAGCGGTGACATCATACGGAGACAGTTAGCTGAGTTAGGTGTCGATACCTGTCTTGCGGTGGATGTTGATCAGATAACCTTTAATCCAAACTTCACCTTCAACACCACACCCAAGGACATCCCCGTCGATGGCGACATGGCTTCGTGGATGAATAAGGCTATGAACAACGTGAAGCACCTCAGCAACAGCGACTGGCATCGCTTCTTCGGACTGCTCACCCAGCAGATGATGGACAAGGTGAACAAGAAATCGATGGAAGATATGGTCGTAGCCGCCGGCATCATCCTCGACCTCTGCAAGAACGCCGACCAACTCGATGACGATGAGCGCCACATCAGTGCTACTAGATTGATGGACGTGGGTAAGCATTTCGATAACGACCAATATCAGTACATACACGACCTACTGATGCTCGGAGCTAAGAAATTGGAGAAGAAATAGGATTATTAGTTATTGGTATTAAGTAATAACATTAGTTAATAGACAAAAGTAATTTTTTGTTCAAAAGACCTATAGGCAATCGACCCCGCTACGTCGTGATGACGTGGTGGGGCTAATCTATCACACTTTATTATAATTATTGGAAGCTTTTCTTATTTATCTCATTTCACGGCGAGGGCTTCGGCTCTCGCCGTGTTTTTATTGGAACTTATAGCGCCCAACGTCGCCAGGCTTCTGAATCGCTTTGCGGCGCGTAATCGGGGCGACACCCCATGCGGTCTTCGACATGATGAACAGGTTGTTCGTTGAGCCGATACCCGTTTGTCGGGCCAGTTCCTTGCACGAAAGGTCTGTGTAGCGCAGCAGGACATCGAGCGTCAGCAGTTTGTATGCCATGGCAAACGATGTGGTGGAATGTCCCGTCAGGATGAAGACCATTGAGTTGATGTCGGACGTTTCCAGTCCGTAGCGTTCGCAAAACTTTTTAGAGTTGGGGTGCCCCTCTGCCACATAGTCTACCCACTCGTCGAATATCTTTATGCCCGTCTTCAACGGCTCCTTCACAGGTAGCGGGTCCCATTCTACCCATGTTCGTTCGCCGTCCGTGGCATAGCGGCGTTTCGCTTTGAGTGGACTTCGCCAGAATTGCTCAACGGTGAATTGCGGTTCGAACTTCGCCTTGCGCGGAAGATATTGTTCCCGAGTATTATATTTACTTATCCAGTATCTGTTGTTGCGATGCTTCCATGCTTCGCCATACTTGTATCCTCCCATTTTCCTTCGGTTTTAGTGGTTTATGATGCTGTTATGATGATTTTCGCTGCAAAGATACGAAAAAGAAATCATCTCACCAAACAATTAGACGATTTTCTTCATGTCAGAAATCGTCTTTTCGCTTAGTGAGATTATTTCACCTTAGAGCAGAATATTCTTATCGTATTGTAAGATGATTTCCTTTTCTGTCGGAAATCATCTGTTCTTTGTATAAGAATATTCCGGTTGAGTCGGAAATCATCTGTTCTTCGTGCAAGAATATTCCGGACGAGTCGGAAATCATCTTTCTTTTGTGCAAGAATATTCCGGTTGAGCCGGAAATCATCTGTTCTTTGTGCAAGAATATTCCAGACGAGTCGGAAATAATCTTATTGTTTGATGAGATTATTTTGGTGTTGTCCTGATAGCATCATTTATATCTTCGGAGAGCCTATGGTATCAGCAGGCTGCTGTCGCCGTAGCTGAGGAAGCGGAAGTCGTGGGCGAGGGCGTAGTCGTATATGCGGCGCCAGTCGCCATGGACGAAGGCGGAGACGAGCAGGAGCAGGGTGCTCTGCGGCTGGTGGAAGTTGGTCACCATGCACCGCACGATCTTGTACTCATACCCGGGGGCGATGATAATTTGCGTGGTGGTGTGCAAGGCACTGAGGTTGTTGCGGTCGAGCCAGGAGAGGATGGCTTGGAGAACGGACCCACCCTCATTCCCCTCCCTGCGAGGGAGGGGAGTAGAATGATTGCTGTTGTTATTGGAGGAACCATCAGCGGAGTAACCACTCCCCGCCCTTACAGTGAGGGGTGCAGGGGGAGGGTCTGTATACGGCTCCCATTGCCCCACGTGCAACTCTTCCTCGGTGATGTCGGGGTTGCGCAGAATCTTCAGCCCGATATAGTAGAGGCTCTCGAGAGTGCGGACCGACGTGGTGCCGACGGCGATGGCGTGGCCGCCATGCTCGATGAGCTTCTCGATGGTCTGCCGACGTACCACGATGTATTCGCTGTGCATCTCGTGGTGGCCGATATCCTCGCTCTTCACGGGCTTGAACGTGCCGGCACCCACGTGGAGGGTCAGTTCCTCGCGGTCGATGCCCGCCGCGTCGATGTCGGCAAGCACGCGCTCGGTGAAGTGCAGTCCAGCCGTCGGGGCTGCCACCGAGCCTTTGATCTTCGAGTAGACGGTTTGGTAGGTGCGCTTGTCGCTCTCCTGCGTCTCACGGTTCAGGTAGGGTGGGATAGGGAGTTCGCCCACGGCCTCGAGGATTTCGGAGAAGGCTAAAGAAGCCCCTCTCTGTCCTGCGGACATCTCCCCCGAGGGGGAGAGATGGGAGCTTCTGGAGTCACCTCCCCCTCGGGGGAGGTTGGGAGAGGGGCTTCTTACCCAACTGAACCTCACTCTCACCATGCCGCTCTTCGATTCATAGGGCAGTCTTTCTGCCGTCAGGAGTATCTGCTCCCTCCCCCCTCGGGGGGAGTTGGAGGAGGGGCTGACTTCGATGGTCTTCGAGAGCCTTCCTTCCTTCCATCGCTTCAGGTTCCCAATCATGCATAGCCATTCCACCGAACCCGTCTGCGCGAAGTTCTGCTGGTACTCGGCCGGTGCGAAGGGTTCCATGCAGAACACCTCGATGGTGGCGCCCGTCTCCTTCTGGAAGTGCAGGCGGGCCTGGATCACCTTCGTGTTGTTGAACACCATCAGTGCCCCCTTGGGGAGGTACTGCGGCAGGTTGCGGAACGTGTCCTCTGTCACCACACCTTTATTATATATAAGCAGCTTGCTTGCGTCGCGCTCGGCCAGCGGGAACTTGGCGATGCGATGGTCGGGCAGTTCGTAGCTGTAGTCGGCAATGCGTATGTCTTTCGTTGATGTCATAGTATGTATCTGATTTCCTTGAATTCGTAACGTCTGACGGAGCCGTCCCTGAGCCTGAGCACGAGGTGACCCGCAGGCTCCACGTCGAGTATCTCCGCCTCGAACGGCTCGCCGCCCGGCTCCTGATACGTGTGGAACCCCTCACGGCGATAGAGATGCTGCATGTACTCCTGCCTCAGTGCCTCGGTGCCACCGTCCCTCAGTCCTTTGTAGATGCTTATGAACTCGGCGACGACGCGGTCGAGGATCTGCTCGCGACTGAACGTCAGGCCGACAATCTGTGCCAGCGAGACGGGATTGGGCGCATCGCTCCGGAACTCGGTCTGGTTCACGTTGATGCCCGTTCCGATGATGCAGTCCTTGATAGTCGCCCCCGCCAGGTTGCACTCGATGAGCGTCCCGCAGATCTTCCGGTCACGCCAGTAGATGTCGTTCGGCCATTTGATGGAAAAGAACCTCCCCCGCCCCCTCCCAAGGAGGGGAGTCTCGTCGGGTTGGTTCCCAGTTCCCTCCCCTTGGGGGCAATTGCGGAATAGTAGCAATTGGGGGCTTCGCCGGTGGGAGGTTAGGGAGAGGTTTTCCTCTAGTACTCTATAGACCGCCACCGCGATGGCCTGCGACAGGACGAACTGGTCGACGGCCCGGAGCCACGTGGGGTGGCATACCAAAGAAAACGTGAGGTTCATCCCACGTTCGCTCTCCCAACTGTTGCCCGTCTGACCACGTCCGCCTGTCTGGAAGTCCGCCTCAACCAGCGTCAGCTCCGGCAGGTCCACGCCCGCCGCCAGCAACTCCTTCACATACGTGTTGGTCGACGTCACCTCGTTCCTCTTAATTCTCTTAATGTCCATATATTCACAGACCCTCCAGTCACCTCCCCCTCGGGGGAGGTTGGGAGAGGGGCTTCCCTATCTTTTGCTTTTAAAGAATGCCTTCATCATCTCCGCCGCCTCGTCTTCCATCACGCCCTTCACCACCTCCGTCTTCGGATGCAGAGCGTTGGGCGCATATTGGCTGTAGCCCCGCTTCTCGTCCGCCGCCCCGTAGACCAGTCGGCCCAGCTGCGACCAACCGATAGCACCGGCACACATCACGCAAGGCTCCACCGTGACATACAGTGTACACTGGGTCAGGTACTTCCCGCCCAGATACTCCTCCGCTGCCGTGATGGCCTGCATCTCAGCGTGCGCCGTCACGTCGTGCAGCGTCTCCGTCAGGTTGTGGCCCCGGCCGATGATTCGTCCGCCCGACACCACCACCGCACCGATCGGAATCTCATCGTCCCTCAGTGCCGCCCGCGCCTCGTTCAGCGCCTCACGCATATATCGCTCGTCGTCAGTCATATCACTTTAAATTATAAACCCCTCTCTTATCTCCCCCAAGAGGAGATGATTCTGTCGTACTCCATACTCCCCTCCTTGGGAGGGGGTGGGGGAGGTTCTAGTTCTTCACTTCCTTAAACTCCACGTACTCCCCCTCGTCGCTCCCGAACACCTTGCGCTTCGGCGTCGATGGCTCCGAAGGATGGATAATGGTTGTCTTGCTCTGCTGCCCCGTGCCCGACGGCTTGCCCGAGAACCACGAGACCATCTTGCGTTTCCAGCGTTGCAACCACCGGAACACACGTATCAACAAGACAATCGCCTTTAATAGAAAACGGAATAACCTAAGCATACTCTTGTCTTTTCTTAACTCCTGTAACGATGCTCATAGCAAGATACGTGCCAATACATCCTGCGATGCCGCGCGACAGCATCCGCCATACCGAATTGTCAGCAATGCCTGCCACAGCGCAGCCGCCGAGGATGATGACACAGAGGATTAAGAAAATATACCGCAACTTATTGTCAGCCCACGAACGGTTCTGGAACTTCAGCGAGAACATCGGAATCTCGCACACCATCAGCCAGCAGAACAGCACCTCGAACGCCAACAAGAACGGTGCGTTGAACATCGGGGAGGTGAGATAACCCTCGCTGCTCGAGATCAGTGCGCCCCAGAAAATAGCGTTCGCCGGTGTAGGCATACCGATGAACGTCGTGTGCTGACGCTCGTCGATGTTGAACTTCGCCAGTCGCAAGGCCGAGAAGGCAGCCACAAGGAAGCCCATACACGGCATCACATTGAACCAGAAACGGTTGTATAGCAACTCCGGATAGCGCACCACACCAAACAAGATGAACAACATGGCCGAAGGAGCCACACCGAATGTCACCACGTCGGCCAATGAGTCCAGTTCCACACCCATCCGTCCCGACACACCCAATGCACGGGCAGTCATGCCGTCAAAGAAATCGAACACCGCTCCCAGCAAGATAAACAGGAAAGCGGTTGCAAAATGATGATGAAACGCTGCACCCGTGGCAATGCATCCACAGATCAAGTTGCAGCAAGTAATAATATTCGGAATATGTTTACGCATCTTTAACTCCCTTTTTTACTTCCAGCCTGCTTGCTGGCTTAACTTCCTCCTTTTACTTCCTCCTCGAAGAGCTTAACTTCCTCGGGCGAGGTTCGTTAACTTCCTATTAAAAAATCATTTCAGTCTTGCTATCAGTGTCTCGTCGCCCACCGTTGCCTGACCCATCTTCACCAGAATCTCAGCATCGAGTGGCAGGTAGAGGTCCACGCGCGAACCGAACTTGATGAAGCCCATGTGGTCGTCGATGAAACACTCCTGACCCTCTTCCGAGTACGTCACGATACGCCGAGCCAGTGCACCCGCAATCTGGCGAGCCATAATATCCACACCATGGGGCGTGCGAATCACCACCATCGAACGCTCGTTCTCCTCGCTCGCCTTCGGCAGATAAGCCTTGTGGAAATTGCCATCCTGATGTGTCACCTTAATCACCGTACCCTCGCACGGAATCCAGTTCGCATGCACGTTCGTCAGACTCATGAATATCGACACCATCTTGCGGCGGTCGTGGAAATACTCCGTCTCCTCCACCTCCTCAATCACCACGATATGTCCGTCAGCAGGCGCCACCACCGACTTCGTTGTCGGCCCTTGGAACATCCTGACCGGACAGCGGAAGAAGTTCAGCAGGATGCCATAGATGGCAATCGAGCCAGCCATCAGTGCATAATACAGCCATCGAGTCCATTCGGGACCGATGCCGTGGTCAATCAGGTAGAAACACACCCAAAGAATAATCACCAACACCAATCCTGTCATCAGCAATGTGTTCTTGCCCTCATCATGCAGCCTGATTTTGTTTCTGCGTTTATTGTGTATGATAGGTTTCTCTTTCATACCGCAAAGATAGGGAAAAATGAAGAATTGAAGAATTAAAAGATTGAAAAATTGAAGAAATACACGAAAAAACACACGAAAACAATCGTTTTTTCAAAAAAATAGTAAATAGTAAATTGTCAAATCGCAAATTATTACTACCTTTGCATCCGCATTTCACGAAATGCTTCAAGGTATTGTTCTATGGTGTAATGGCAGCACTAGGGTTTTTGGTTCCCTCAGTCCAAGTTCGAATCTTGGTAGAACAACCTGTTTTTTTGTACCCAGTACATCGGACTTGTAGCTCAGTTGGTTAGAGCAACAGACTCATAATCTGGAGGTCCCAGGTTCAAGCCCTGGCTGGTCCACACTGATAATCAAGCACTTACGAGTTTCTCGCAAGTGCTTTTTCTTTTGCTGGTGACCTTCAAGTGACCTTTTTGAAGCAAAAGTGACCTCGCGTGAACTTCTGAAACGTAGAGAGATTTTTTGTGAGTTCAAGAAATGTTTTTGCAAAGATTACAGCGAAAACAAGGAGCATTATCTCAAAGCGGCAAGCAGGAGAAGTAAACCAGATACCAGATTTAGGTATGTGGTTTGGAGTTGCCCCCAGCTAATCATCAAGAAAATCACATTTGGTAGGTGTTTGAACAGCAAAAAACACATAAAAAAGCATAAAATAGGGGCACATAACCACGATTATTTAAAAGAGAGCAGTAGAAATTGAAAATTTTTCACTACCTTTGCAGGGTAAACATTACATTATATATAATATATGGAAGATATTAACCGAATAAAGATGGTTTTATTCGAGAAGAAGAAAACAGCTCGATGGCTGGCAGGCGAAATGGGTGTCACCCCTTCTACCGTCAGTAAGTGGTGTACCAATTCTTCTCAGCCCGACCTCGCCACAATACTCAAAATAGCAGATTTGTTGGAGGTAGATATAAGAGAGTTGTTTGTAAGAGAGTACAAACAGTTTCTTCTTTCGCAGGAACAAATAAAAACGCAAGCAAAATAATGGCAGACTTTAGAGAACAATATAACGCGTTCATCGAAACGCTACAGAGTATCTTCATGATGGATCATGAGGAGCTGGATTTCGGTATCTATCGCATCATGAATTACAAACGTGATGAGATTAACGATTTCCTCAAAAACAAGTTGTTGGTACAAGTGGATGATATTCTTGCAGCAAATGTGGGAAGCGACCAAATGCAGAAAGAAAGTGAACTGCAACAACGGATAGAATCTTTGACAAGGATGAATATTCCCCTTCCGACAATAGATACACTTCCCGATGTTATTCAGCTTCGGGAAGAGCTGAAACAGTTCCGTAGTATTGCGGATTTGAAGGGAGATGTTTTTTCTGCATTGGTGACTTTCTTCTCTCGTTATTATAATGGTGGTGACTTCATCTCACAACGTCGATATAAGTCAAATGACACATACGCCATTCCATATAATGGAGAAGAAGTGAAACTCTATTGGGCAAATGAAGACCAATACTACGTTAAATCATCGGAACACTTTAAGCACTACTCATTCAATATCGGCGCTGGTAAAGTTGTGAATTTTGTGCTCAGCGATGCTGACATGCAGATGAACAACGACAAAAGCGAGGGTAAGAAAGCCCGACGTTTTGTTTTGAGGGAAGAAAATCCTGTAGAAGAGCAGGAGAATGAGTTGAATATTTATTTTGATTACAAACTATTGCCGTCTAAAACTCAGCAAAAGACCCTTAACGACAATAGCTTATCGGCGTTGGATAAAATCATCAGGTCAGAATTTGAAGCCTATAAGGCTGTTCTGGATATTGACCCAAAGAGTCAGAGTGGAAACACCATACTATATAATCGTCTGAAGCATTATACTGACAGGAATGCATTTGACTATTTCATTCACAAAAATCTTGGAGCCTTCTTGAAACGAGAGCTTGACTTCTTTATCAAGAGCGAGATTCTGAAGATAGACAATTTGGACTATAACCACATTAAGTCTCAAATCGCTGTATCCAAAACCGTTAAGGAAATTGGTTTGAAAATTATCGCAATGCTGACACAAGTAGAGGATTTTCAAAAGTCATTGTGGCTGAAGAAAAAATTTGTTGTGCAAGCAGATTATTGCATCACACTTGACCGAGTGCCAGAAGAACTATATGAAGAAATTGCCGTTTGTGATGCCCAACGTGAGGAGTGGGTACGTCTGTTCGGAATAGACAAAATCACAAACGACGGGTCGTTTCTCGCTGGATATAGTGAGCCTTTGACTGTAGAATTCCTGCGCCAGAACCAACAACTTGTCCTTGATACGGCGTATTTCAAACCATCCTTTAAGCATAAGTTGTTAGCTTTACTTCCAGATACCGACAAATCTATTGATGATATGGTTCAGGGACTTCTTGTCAATAGTGATAATTTCCAGGCCCTGAGATTGCTCGCACAAAGATATGCCAAAGAAGCCAAGTGCGTTTATATAGACCCTCCCTATAATACCGGAGATGATGGTTTTGCCTACAAAGACAACTATCAGGAAAGCAGCTGGTTGAGTTGTATTTATAATCGGTTGGAGTTAACGCATCCTTTCTATAAAGAAAGTGGCTCTTTTGCTGCAAGTATCGATATCAATGAAGTCGATCACCTCGCTGCACTGCTTGATATGTCATTGGGCAAGCATAACCGTAAGGCTAATATTACAGTTCGCCGTGCTTCTATCACAGGCGCAAAGGTTATCAACCCGGGGCCTGTAAACATTAGCGAGAACGTCCTTATCTATGCCAACGGCAACAACAAGTGGAAACCAGAGAACGCATATCGTGAAAGAGCTAAAGGCTATGACGACCGATATGGCTCGATTATCCTTAATCCTGAAGCAAACTATGAGCAGTGGCAATTCGGAACAGTGCTTGATGAATTTGCCAAGACGAAAGGTGTGGCAAAGACTAAACTCAAAAAGTTGCTGGGAGATAACTACGATGAGGAACTTCTCAACTTTGCTATTGAGAATAAGGATCGCATTATTCGTTTGGCCTCATTAGATGAAGATAGCATCAGTGCAGATGCTTTAGAACTGAAAAAACAGTCAAAGAAGGAGCCTAATAAGATCTTTTATTTGGCACGAGAAGATGCAAACGATTATTATGTGAAAGATGGAAATGCAATTCTTTTCTACAAAGACCGTCTGCGCTGGATGGGTGACGGCATCGTACCAGTGGAGAAGGTATCAGACATTTGGGATGATGTACTCCCGAACGACCTCCATAATGAAGGCGGCGTAGCCTTGAAGAAGGGTAAAAAGCCCGAAAAACTTATCAATCGCATTTTTGAAAGTACTACAGAAAAGGGAGAATTGATCCTTGACTACTTTGCCGGTTCTGCAACTTCTGGTGCTGTGGCACTTAAATCTGGCCGCAAGTTCATTAATGTGGAAGCAAATGATTATTTTGATGAAATTCCATTGCTACGCATTAAAAACACATTGTATGGCGACAAGTCTGGTGTTACCAATTTGTATCAGTGGAAAGGTGGCGGCTGTGTGAAATATATTCGTCTGGAGCAATACGAGGATACACTGAACAACTTGGCGGAGCCAAAGAAGCCTGTACAAGATTTGCTCACAGCGTCAAGTGAAGAGTTTGCTGAGGATTATATGCTGCACTATATGTTGCAAACAGAAACCAACAGCCATTTGGTAAAGGACGAGTATTTCATGCATCCATTTAGCATGAAGATGAAAATTACCCGGCTGAATGAACAAAAAGACACTGACGTTGATATGGTTGAGACGTTCAACTATTTAATAGGATTGCATGTAGAACGCATAACATGGCCAACTGATAATGTTTGTATAGTTTTCGGGCATCAGCATGGTAGTGATAAACCAACCGTGGTCATTTGGCGAGATATGGACGTAACGGACAATGAAGCCTTAAAAGCCCTCTTCAACGAGCAAGTGCTTCCAGTGATAGGCAGCAAAGCATACGCAATCTATGTCAATGGCGAAAACACCTTGCAGAATCTTGCTGGAGGCAACGACCGTTGGATTGTGAAGCGTACAGAGAAAGAATTCATCCACAAAATGTTTGAGGAATAAGACTATGCCAGCACCAACAAGAATACAGAATTACAAGCTGGACCAGTCGCTCCTGCTAAATGCTTATTTCCTGAACCTCTTCGGTTATAAGACGGTGGAAGAACTATATCAGGACATGAAATCTTCAGATTTGGAAGGTACTATTGATGGCGTATCTTTGCTGTGCAAGGAACTGATTGAGCATATTACCGATGCATCATTGACCTCTGCCCAGTTGTTAGAGTACGACCATAATATTATTAGCCATACTGATGCGATCAACCGAGAACGCGAGAATCGTATTACGTGGAAGTATTTTCAATATCTGGCATTGATATTCACTGAGATATATTTGGATCGATATTTTGCTGATCGTGAATCTTTTTGCGAAGAATTGAATCGTTTTCAGAAAATCAAGTATGAGGAAGGTGGCGCATGGAATGCGTTTTTCGATCCGATTAAACCTGAGGAACTGAATAAACTTGCTTTCTGGTGTGCCACAGGTTCAGGTAAGACATTGCTGATGCACATCCACTTGAAACAATTCATGCACTACACGGCCAAATATCATCATTCACAGCCCGACCGTACAATACTGATCACGCCCAATGAGGGCCTTTCGTCACAGCATATTGATGAGTTTAATCAATCAGATATTCAAGCAGAGGTTTTCTCCCCACGCTCTGGGAAAAAGATGTTTACAGATGTTGAAGTAATAGAGATAACGAAACTGGCCGATGAGAGTGGCGAGAAAACCGTGTCAGTAAAATGTTTTGAAGGCAACAACCTTGTTTTTGTAGATGAGGCACACAAAGGCAGTAGCGGTGACATCTGGTGGAAGAACCGAGAGGCACTGACGAAACAAGGATTCTCCTTTGAGTATTCAGCCACATTCGGCCAGGCAGTAGCTTCACAAAGCACAGCTAATGACCGTGTACGTCGTCGTCTGGAATATGGCAGGTGTACGCTTTTCAATTATTCCTATCGCTATTTCTACAACGATGGCTTCGGAAAGGATTACAATGTGATGAACCTGAAGATGTGGTATGAAGGAACTCAGTTGCGACTCTATCTGACTGCTTATCTGCTCTGTCTGTATGAACAGACGATGATCTACAATAGCGATGCTCGTGTCAACACACAGTTCCTAATTGACCGCCCATTAGGTGTGTTTGTGGGAACAAGCGTAAACGCGCAGCAAAGCGGCAATCCAAATGTGGTCACAACTGATGTGCTGGAAGTGATAGGTTTCCTGCGAGCTTATCTTGAAAACCGTTCAGAGTTCATTGGTTATATTGCACAATTGCTGAATCCTGTTGAAGGCATTAAGGATGCTGATGGACACTCTCTGTTTGCCAAGTCATTTACTTTCATAAAAAAGGGATTGGTTAGCGGACAAGAACAGCAGAGGGCTGAGGAGATCTATGATGGCATTCGTCGAGTTCTTTTTCACGCTGAATCGCAAACATCTACCATCGTGCTCGATTTGTTGAGAGGAGCAAACGAAGAAATAGGTGTACGCGTTGGAGAAGGAAAGTATTTTGCGGTTATCAATATTGGCAATAATACTCAGTTCATCAAGACTTGCAAAGAACTGGAGCATCCGTATGAGTGCCATCCAAAAGACTTCACCGAGGCATCGCTTTTCCGCACCATTAACGACGAAGGCTCAACTATCACGATGCTTATCGGAGCCAAAAAATTCAATACAGGCTGGAACAGCTACCGTGTATCAGTGATGGGCTTGATGAAGATTGGACAAACCGAGGGATCGGACATTATTCAGATGTTCGGTCGTGGCGTACGTTTACGTGGTTATCAACATTCGCTGAAGCGCAGTTCCGAATTGCCGGAAGATATTAAACCCAGCGAATTGCCGGAGCAGCTTCGAACGATTGAAACACTCTATGTGTTTGGTGTGAAAGCTGAATATATGAAAGTTTTTGATGAAGCAACAAAGGCTAACGATATGCCTGAAGGCTGTAGTGATACTGAAACAATCACTATAGAAACTAAGTGGACTACAGAGCCTTTCCCAAGTGATTTGAAAACCATACAAGTCAAGGAAAAGGCAGACTTCAAGAAACAGGAAGTGTTGGACATCACACAGTATAAGGACAAAGTGGATGTAACGCTTGATATGTATGCCACTGCTGTATCAAAGTATAGTGGAGAGGACGAAAGCAGCAGTGTTGCCACCCGATATGATGGGAAACTATCGGCTATGCACATTAATTTGCTCAACTGGAACGAGATATATTATCAGCTCACAGACATGATTGCCTACAGAGGATGGCATAACATGATGTTCTCTAAGGCAGAATTAAAGAGTGTCATGGAGGACACAAGATGGTATACTCTGTATATACCTGAGAAAGAACTGTTGCCTCGCAGTTTTGGAACGGATGTGGCAAAATGGCAGCAAATAGTCATAATACTTTTGCGGGCATACTTAGAGAAAGTGTATAGTCGTCAACGTCGGATTTATAACGATGACAATGTTGTTAGTGTACCATTGTCGGTGGACAGCGAGAATATAATTAAGAAGCACACCATTCAAATTCGCAAGGATAAAACGGAGGAGATCAACCACATTCAGCAGCTTGTCGATATTATAGAGTCGCGAACTATGAACTCTGACGTTAAGATAGAGGAATCTTGGTTTGAAGGTCTCTATTTCGATAAGCATTTATACATACCACTTCTTTATCTGATGGAAAAAGATATGACAGGCATCCGTCCATACGTTGACCGACTTAGCGGTCAGCCGTGGTTGAAGATTTCACCAGTTCCTCTAAATGATGGAGAGCGAGATTTCGTCAAAGATTTGCGCACCTTCTGCCAAAATCATGTTGACGATGATATACTAAAGAACCGGAAGCTATTTTTACTGAGGAATCAGAGCAAGAAAGGTGTTGGCTTCTTTGATGGCAATGGTTTCTATCCGGACTTTATCCTTTGGGTGAAGGAAGGCCGGAAACAGAAGGTCGTATTTATTGACCCGAAAGGAATCCGCAATCTCGATGACGGTATGAAGAATCCCAAAATCCAGCTTTATGCTCGTCTGAGAGATGTTATCATGCCGCAGTTGAGGGACAAAAATTTAATCCTGGATAGTTATATTCTCAGCGTTACACGATACAGTCAGATACGCTGGAATGCGAAGCCAGAAAAGCAAACATTTATTGATAATCACGTGTTGTTCCAAAAAGATGGCGATGATTACATTAGAATGATGATGGAGAGTATCCTTAGATAATTGTTAAGATTTAATTATCAATATTATGGCAGTAGAATCACACGACAAGAAGCTGGATGACCTCTTGAAAATGGTCGAAGACGGCAAGGCGCAGTTACCGGACTTTCAGCGTAGCTGGGTATGGGATGACACCAAGATATGTAAGCTCATAGAGAGTATTACATCTGGCTTCCCTATGGGGGCGGCAATGTTCCTGGCAAATGGCGGTGAGCAGGTTAGATTTAGTTATAGGAAGTTTGAAGGTGTAACTTCTACAGAAGAGGTTACACCAGAATGGCTGGTACTTGACGGGCAGCAACGACTTACTACACTATATCAGGTATTGAAAAGTAAAGGCGCTACGATTACTCGTTTGGAAACGGAACGTGATAAGACCATCAAACGCTATTACTATCTTGACATCAAGAAATGTCTTGACACTAATACTGATCGTCTCGATGCCATCATCTCTGTTTCCGAGAAGAAACAGCTGACTACAGACATTGGCAGAACGATTCTCTTGGATTTATCTACAAAAGAGAAAGAGTTTGAGAACCTGATGTTCCCTTTGAATATCACGTTTTCGCCCAATGATACTGATGATTGGCGGTATGAAATGGAGGAGTATTATGGCAACAACAGGGAATACAGCCTGCTGTTCCGAGAATTCTCGCAGAAGATTCTACGCCCTATCATTGCCTATAACATGCCAGTTATTCAGCTTGACAAAGAAACGCCCAAAGAGGCTGTATGTCAGATTTTCGAGAATGTCAATACTGGTGGTGTACCTTTGACTGTGTTCGAACTGGTTACAGCAACCTTCGCTGCCGACGGTTTCAAGTTGCGTGATGATTGGGAGAATGCACAGTCAACGTTTAAGAGTAAAGTTAATGGCGAACTGCTGACAGAGATAACAGGTGCTAATTTTTTAGCTGCAATGACATTGCTTGTCTCTTATTATCGAAGAATTAACTCTGGCGATGATGAACGCATAGCAGTCACTTGTAAAAAGAAGGATATTCTAAAACTTGATTTGGAAGATTATAAGAAACATCGCGATTCGCTGGTACTGGGCTTTTGCGAAGCAGCAGATTTCCTCGTACATCAGGGAATCTTCCGTTCACGAGACCTCCCTTATTCATCGCAATTGACCCCTCTTGCTGCCATTTTCTCTTACGACAGAGACAATGGGCATCTGCTTGCACTTGGCCCCAATCAAGAAAAACTGGCAAAGTGGTACTGGTGTGGTGTATTTGGTGAGCAGTATGGCGGAGCCAATGAAGCTCGCTTTGCATTAGATATTCAGGGTGTGCTGAGATGGATGAATGGTGGCGATATGCCTGATACTGTGTATAGAGCAAGTCTGCAACCCACACGACTTCTGACGATGCAGACACGTAATAGTGCTGCCTACAAGGGAATCATGGCATTGATCTTACAGGATTCGCCATTGGACTTTATGACGGGTAATCGCATGGATATTGCATCGTATATTGATGAAGAGGCTGACATTCACCATATCTTCCCCCAAGCGTATTGTAGAAGCCAAAATTATCCCGCAAAAAAATGGAACTCTGTTATCAACAAGACTCCTATTTATGCCAGTTCCAACAGATCAATAGGTGGTCATGCCCCAAGTATCTATATCAGGACGATGGCGGGAAAAGGGTTAGATGACGAAAAGATTGTAAAAGCCATTGAATCACATAAGATCAATTATGGTTATCTCTCTGCTGATAACTTCGACGACTATTTTATTGATAGGACTAAACAGATTCTCAAATGTATCGAAAAAGCAACAGGTAAGACTGTTGCAGGATTGGACAGTGAAGATACAATTCGAGAGTATGGCGTAGCGCTTATTTGATGATGACAATGTGTTCTCCATGGATGGGATAATGGATTGACATAGCTTGCACATGAAATAGTATGAAAGGTAATCGATTCATAGATAGTTTAAATGGTCTGAAGTGTTTTACTGACAGATTCGACTTATTACGTGTATCAAAGGGAGAAATCCTTTCAAACAAGGATGCTGAATCATTGTGTTTGGCAGACTATAAAGTATTGTTGTGCGGTCAGAATTATGGCCCAATGACACGTGAATATACACCTTTCCATGATTTTGTCCAGCTATCAAAAGAGGATATAATATTTCTTGAAGAATCACGATTTAATATTCTTGACGAACCTATAGTTGCAGGTTATTATTACGATGTGGTATCCAATGCTCAGGGGAAAAAGACATCGAAATATGCAGATAAAATCATTGATAATTATCTTAAAGTCGTATCTAATCTGAAAGAGTACAAAGAAACAGATTTATCATGGGTTCTGAAATCACTTATCTATAATAGTAAAACATACAAACATCGTGAAAAGGATGTATTTGATGCTATTGATAATGTACTTTCTTCTGATTATGTGTTGATGCTAAAGTTCAGACTCATAGTCAATGCATATTCGTTTGCATTCATAAAAGCAACACAAGTTGAGACACTGTCGAATAAGCATCAATTATTGAGTGATATTTCTGAATCTTACGAAGATAACAGCAATTATTATAATCTTCTATTAAGGTGCATTCCTAAAAGAAAGAATGATTTAATTGGGGAGATATATCATAGACTCGCTGAAAACGAAGACATTATTATTCGGCAGCATCCATTAGATAGTACATTGTTGGAAAACTTACTCAACAAAAGTATCTATTTAGAAAATGGAGGTTATCAGAAAGAGGCAGAAGCGTGTTATAAGCAATTCCTAATTGCCAAAATTGAAGGAAAAGGGATGGAATGTTATACTCAGTCTTGCTCTGTCCCTAATTATGTTTTTCAACCTGCTATTTTAGCTCTTCAAAATAGTAAGTTCCCATTTATGACATTAGCTATGGATGATTCAATACTCCCTCCGGAGAGTTTTGATGGACAAGCTTTATTGTCGGATTTCAAGAAACTAGGCATAAGGACTACATTTATTGATACCAATGGCAACCCCCATTCTGGAAACGGCTTTTATAGTCCCAAAATCATGAGCCTTCAGTATCATAATCAATATGAATTGATAACTTTATGCCCTATTCTTATATCTTTAAAGAAACTTATTGAGAATGGCTCATTTTCTGGAACTAAATTATGCGAATATCTCTCTTCAACTTGGTTAGGAAGAGGTCGATTAACTATAAACAGAAGCCTCAGAGAATCACAAGAGTCATGGATAGATGTTATACGTCCTGCTATACACTCAATCTGTTTAGACATCACTTCTGAAATAATGAGTGAAGGTGATTATAAGGGGAACTATATTTGTTCGATTGACTCCTTAGTCACAAAGATTGAAGGATGCCTAAGAGATGCTTGCCGACATTTGTTAATTAATACAGTCAAAGAAAAAAGTCATGATGAGATTCTATTAGAGCAACTATTTGATAAAATTGAAGAGTATCAAATGCGTAAAAAAAGAGTCGTCATTTCTCCCGCATCCTTAAAAATGCTTAGAGGTATTCTTACCAAACAAGGAAAGAACTTAAGGAATAATATAGCTCATGGCTTCACTTCATTATCAGATTATTCAATGAATAATGCAATAACCATTCTTCATTGTTTGTTAAAGATTAGTGCAATGAATATACCAGAGGAAGAGCCCATGATGGCGGCAGAGGACGTTTCAACAGAATATGGTAATAAAGCAACTTGATAATACGTTATAAGATATGTCACAGAAAGAAAGTTATATAAATTTTGAGGAATACTCACAAGTAGGGGAACCTCAGAAAGCGGAAAGGGCTTACGCATGGAGCACAGCTATCGGTCTTCAGGCGGTAGATGGACTTACTGTGTCGCAATATCTCAAAGAGACAGCCGTAAGGAATATTGAGGGTGAAATCTCCATTGATGAAGCTCGTGAACTTATCAAGACCTATTATCAGACAAAAACAAGCCGTGAGCCTGACGACGAAGAGAAGCAGGAAGCCGATAAGGTTTCAGGCAACATTGCGAAGATCTTAGCCGAGCAGTCGTTCTCCTTTAGTGTACCGACACTCATTTCCATCCATCGTCATATTTTCGAGGGAGTGTTCAAGCACGCCGGACAGCTGCGCAATTACGACATTACGAAAAAGGAATGGGTGCTGCGTGGCGATACGGTACTCTATGGACGGAGTCAAGACCTGCGAATGGCTCTGGAGTATGACATGGAGCAAGAACGACAGTTCGATTATAGCGGATTAAATATGGGCCAGGTGGTGGAGCATCTCGCAAAGTTTGTGTCTGGCATCTGGCAGATACATCCTTTCCGAGAAGGAAACACGCGAACGACGGCTGTTTTCACCATTAAGTATCTGCGTTCCATCGGGTTCGACGTTACCAATCACCTCTTTTCCATGCATTCGTGGTATTTCCGAAATGCGCTGGTACGGGCCAATTACCAAAATATAGCCAAGGGGATTCAGCGCGACACCCGATTCCTGGAACAATTCTTCCGAAACCTGCTGATGGGCGAAAAGAACGAGTTGCGCAACCGTTATATGCTCGTTAATCCACCTGAAGAACTTGCAGCCCCTGCAAGCACCCCATCAAGTACCCCCGCAAGTACCCCATCAAGTGCTGATGTTCCATTCGCGACCGACAATGAGAATATTTTGCGGTTGGTCAAAGCTATTGGCCATCGCCAACTCTCCGTAAAGGAGATGCTTGCTGCCGTTGGTCTGAAAGACCGAATGAATTTTATGGAGTATTCTCTTACCCCGGCAATGACCGAAGGCTTTGTCTGCCTGCTCTATCCAGATAAGCCTCGACATCCAAGGCAAAAGTATTTGCTAACCGTCAAGGGTTCCGCACTCTATAACGAACTGACAAAGAATGCAAGCAAATGAAGTTAGACATTGGGGTGAACTGCAAAGACACAATGCCATTTGAAGGAAAACCGAATCACATTGGCGATTCACCAATGTGACTCGGAAAATGTTCACCTTTCACCTTACATTCCCCAGCCAGTCTTTTTCTTCGTTCCATCCCAGTTGGTAAGCTCACCATTGGAACCACCACCACCTGTGCTAATACTGCCCCTACCGCCAGCGGCCAGAAGTAGATTCGCCATCAAATCTTTGGTGACCGTCATCGCATCGCAGAGTTGTCGAGTACGGGCAGCGGTGAGTTCAATTTTGAAATCTGATGAGATGCCAGTCCATGATACCTTCTCTAACAGATAGGCGGCAGCTATCTTGCGTTGCTTCTCGTCGGTTGGATCGAGACCATACTCTAATGCTTCAGCAATGATGCCCCATGCAACAGCGTTGCCGGCTTCTGGCTGGAAGTCATTGTCTTTGCCATCTGCATAATCCCTGATGGCAGCAACACCATCCTCAATCCATTTGTCAATCTGCTTCGAGAAGTCTTCCTTGTTCCGCTGTATGCTCTCCCAGATTTCCTTGATTTCAGGGATGTCCAGCATTTCTCGGAGTTTTTTCTCGGCGTTTTCGGCTCTCTGATGCTCACTATATGCCTTGTTACCTGAACGGACGGCCTCAGACTCGGCTTTGCCAAGTCGCTCCTGTAGTTCCTTGATTTCTGCATCCTTCTTCTCCCGAAGTCGGGTGATGGCATTCTCGTCCATCGAAGCAATTCGCTTTCTAAGGATGTCGTTTTCTTCAGTCAATCGACCGTTCTCCTTTTGCAGCTGCTTGTTCTGCTCAATGATGGCTCTTACATTCTGCATGGCTTTATTGTAGAGTGCCTTCCCCAGTTTAAGTATATCCTGCTTCTGGACATCCTTGGCTTGCATGAGTGCAGTCTGCATGTTTATGAGG
>JAFXNA010000024.1 GCA_017529865.1 Bacteroidaceae bacterium | reverse complement strand
TAACGTTATAACGTCATAACGACATAGGCCACTCATCACTTGATAATGACCTTCCTTGCGTTGTGGATATACACGCCCTTCTCTGTCGGTTCGTCTACAAGACGCATGCCGGTGACGTTGTACCATCCGTTATCGGCATTGCTATTGAACTCACCCTTGTTGAAGGTCGCTGCATCGATCACGGTCGTTGTGCCGTCCGGCTCGTCGATGATGATCATAGGTGCTTCTGCAGCCTTTGACTTGGCGTTGCTCATATCGATGTATGCACGGAATGGCTTCAGGGATACAGGATTCTCTTCTGTGAATTTGCTGGCACGCTTCCACATGCCCTTCGACATGTACCAGAAATCCTTTCCGTAGAAAGTAGTGGGGCTGAACACGCCGATGAAACGGTTGCCGTTGTTATCGGTCGTTACCATCTGCGATTCTACCTTCTTTATCACCACATCAGAAAAGACGACTTGATTCTGGAAGTCCGTTGGAGCGCCTTCATCGGAAGTCGGATGAACGAGGAACGGAGTACCGGCATCGATGGTTCCACTGGAAATCGTTATGAAATGCATGGTATTCGGAACATTGTTGCTTTCATCCAGCACATCTACGGCTGCATAGCCGAATGCTTTCGATATCACGATAGGAGACACGTCGAACGGCAGTACCAGCACGTTCCAGTTGTCTTGGTTAATGAGACGCGAGGAGGAGAAGCGTACCAACCTAGTGCCGCCCTTTTCCGCTTCCTTATTAATCTTCTCAACCTGGTCATAATTGTCGCTGAGCGTCAGTGTCTGTGCCTGTGTGCCGAGCATACAGGTCAACAGCATCGAGAGTGTAAGTAATGTTTTTTTCATTGTGAATTGATTTTTTTCGTTATTCCGATTTAGCGGCCCTTCGTTATGTCGTTATTACGTTATGACGTTATCACGGCATCCTGGCCGCCTTAACCCAATTTTAAACAGCGAACCGGAGGTGCTACCCTCCTGTGGAGTGCGCATCTCCGGTAAGCTTTTTAACGGAATGTATTCTCTGCGGAATTAGTCTGGCAGATCGTCTTCATCGTCTGGATCAGCAGGCTCGTCGTCCCACTTTGGTTCAGTATCACTGCTTATTACCAGTAGAGAATGGTTATAGTTCATTTCAAGTACCTCCATCTCCGGTACAATGTATTCAATCTTTTTCATTTCCTTAATTTGTGTTTAATGCGTTAATACTAAAACTGGTTTTTAAAGTGAAGAGCCGCTCACTTATCTCGATATGTCACTTGAGTTCATTTGTTACGATCAAGACTCAGGTGAGCGGACTCTTCATATTTAATTAAGGGAATTACTTAACGAGAACCTTCTTACCGTCCTTGATGTAAGTACCCTTCTGAGTTGGAGCAGCGTCAAGCTTCATACCGTTAATGGTGTACCAGCCTTCACCTGTCTCAGCCTTAGCGAAGTCGATTGCATCGATAGCGGTAATTGAGCCGTCTGGCTCTTCAACGAAGATACGAGCCTCAGCTGATGCCAATTCGATGTATGCACGGTAAGCTGCGAGCGTCACAGGCTTAGCGTCAGTGAAGTTCTTAGCAGACTTCCACATACCCTTAGACATGTACCAGAACTTATCTGCACCATTACCTGCAATCAGAGTCTCCTTCATGAAGGTTCCGCAGAACTTGTTACCAGCATTGTCAGCTACTGGAGTTGGGTTAGCAGAGAATGCCTTAACGTCAACACCGAAGAATGTGATCTGGTTGAAGTTGCTCTTTGCGTTTGCAGCCTTATCGCTTGTAGGCTTAACGATGAATGGTACACCTGCATCGATAGTACCTGAAGATACAACCTTGAAGTGCATGTCACCGTCAGTTGCTTCCTCATTGAGGATGTCAACAGCTGCATAGCCGAATGCGTCAGAGATGTCAGATACGGTTGTTGCGAATGGCAAGCATACTACGTTCCAGTTATCCTGGAGTACGTTGCGGCTTGTGAATGTTACGTTAACATCGTCCTTAGCTGTAGTAGCGATATCCTGCTGGTCGTCGAGGAGGATTGTCTGACCACCTACAACGATGAGGTTACCGACGAACTTACCAGTCTCCCAACCAGTGTAGTTATAAGCGATAGTTGGGTTAGCTGCAACAAGTACAAGACCTGACTCGTGATCAGCAGCATCCTTGATCTTGCCATCTTCAACGAAGCGGCCAGCAGCAGCTACCTTGAATGCCTTAGCGTCGTCAGCATAGAATCCGTCGAATTCGATAGTAAAGCCATCTGCTTTGATTGCGTCAGCAGCAACATCACCTACGCGAACCTGCTGTTCAGGAATAGTAACAGTAGCCTTAGAGATATCCAATGGCTCGATAGTGAGGGTAGCTGGCAGGAACTCGAACTCGTAGTTCTCTGCTTCAGCACTTGCAATTGTAATCTCATAGTCACCAACGTTGATTGCGTCGTCCGGAATGTTTACAACAATGTTGCTTACAACATCCTTATAGTCATTGATACCGAGAGATGCAACGCTGAGCAGACCGTTTACTACGAGCTGGTCAGATGGGAGCGTCTTACCCTCGTCGTAGAGTTTAGCCTTCACACCTGTGTAGGTAACTGTCTGAGGAGCGAGAGATGCAATCAGTTTAGCCTTATTGATGACGAAGATATTCTTTGCACCCTCTAATGTAACGTTGTAGTTCTTGAATACATCATTGTCATTAGCAGCAAGGTCAACATTGTAGCTACCTACGGTTTCGCCCTCAGCACGAGTAATAACTGTATTGTTCTTGATAGTCTCGATTTCATTGGCTACAGCACCTTCGACAACGAGACGCTCCTTGAGGTCAGGATCTGCCTCACCGTAGATCTTGGTAACAGGAGCAGAAGCGTTGAACTTAACCTTCAGGTCAGCCGCCTTAATTGTGAGGTGTGCCTCGCGGCTACCCTTGATTACCTTGTAGTTCTCAGACTCGAACTTATCAGGATCAACAACGATTGCGTATGTACCAACATCCTTCATCTGAGGATCAGCAGTTTTGAATGTGCCTTCACCTGCTACAGGAATGTTAGCTTCGTCTTCACCTGGTACAAGGTTACCCCATGTAATAGGTACTTCAACAAACTTACCGTCTGCGATTGCCAAACCATAGTAGCCGTCGTAAACCTTCTCAACATCCTCTGCCTGTGCGATAACAGTACGCTTAGTGATCTCGAACTTAGCAGTAGCTTTACCTGTGTAGTTACCGTTACCAGTGAATTCGAATGTATACACACCACCTGTTTTCATCTCGTCGGCAGCAACTACAGAGAAGTCGTTAGCATTTTCGCCCTCAGCCTCAACAAGTTCCAGAGCTGGCTTGCCTTCTGGCTTATAAGTCAGCTTGTAACCTGGCTTGTGATCCTGAGCATCGTACTCTGCAGAAGCTTCATCCAGAGCAACAGTAACATCAGCGTCAGCGATATCCTTACGAGTGATAACGATAGTTGCCTCAGCACTTGAACCATCGTAGTTACCCTTACCAGTGTAAGTGAATACGTAAGTACCTGCGTCAACGAGCTTGCCTTCGAATGCCTCACCGTCCTTAGTGAGCGTGAAGTCATAGTCAGTCTCTGGATCAGTAGCGATACCTGGTTCTGTTGCAGTCTTGCCGTCGTATGCATTAGCATCTTCTGGATAGAACTCAACACCGTCGTAAGTCCAAGTAGCGTCCTCGAATGCCAACTGGAATCCAGATGCATTAGCTGCGATAGTGTTTGTAATCTTAGCAGGCTCAGTATCGTTGTGGTTCTTGTCACCAGCAACCTTGTACCATACCTCGTAGTCATCAGCGTCAGTTCCCTGAGGAACAGTTTCAGAGTATTCACCGTCTTCAGCAGTTGCGAATACGATAGTACCGATTGGAGTACCCTCAGTGTCACCGTCCCAAGTGTATTTAGTAGTTACTTCATAACCTTCAGCAATCAGATTCTGAGGAGTGTTGTTGATGTAAACCAAATCAGTAGCTGCCTCAGGAGCTTTGTAGTCTCCAGCCACGATGTCTTTCTTGTTGATGGTAATCACACCTGTGCCGCCAACCTTAACATCGTAGTTTACAGGATAATCCTTGTCGAAACCACCTTCCTTAGTCTTGAATACTACCTTATATTCAGTAGTGAATTCATATTGACCAGCATCCTTATATTCCTTATCAAGAGTGAAGTAGAATGGAACCTCATACTTGTCAACACCGAACAATTCTCCGTGGTTGATAGCGAACAGACTGTTGATCTGATCCTGATCGAATGGAGCACCGTCCCATGTCTTTTGAATATTGCCCAATTCGTAGCTGATTTCAGCCAGCTTGATAGTAACGTTAGCTGTACCGGTAACCAAAGGATTCGTGTAGTTCTTTGCACTTGCAGTGATCTTGTAGTTAACCTTATAGTCACCTGCGTTCTTCTGAACAATTTCATCATAGTCAGTTGTCCATGCAACAAGTTCCTTGTCGTCAGCGTCTGTAACCTGATATTCAACCTTGCCTGCAGGATGTTCTGTTGTACCTGCAACAGCATCTGTAGTACCCTCAGTTACGAGTGGCTGATCCTCACCGTTGTAAGTCAGATAGATGAATTCTGGCTCAACGATAGTAGCAGTAGCCTGAGTGATTTCGAATGTACGAGTTACTTCACCACTGTAGTTACCATCAGCTGTAGCTTTGAATGTGAAGGTGTAAGTGTCAGCGTCAATCATTTCAGTGACAGCCACTGCAACATCATTAACTTTGACAGTCTTAGCAACTGTGAAGTCAGCAGCAACAAGTGCGCCAGAAATAGGATCATCGTCTGCGAATGTGTATGTAGGCATCTGGTTAGTGCCGTCGAATTCTTCCTCGTATGAAGAGAGAGTGAACATCTCTTTAGCAAGAGGCTTCTGACCGATTGTCCAGTCTACCGTTGTAGGCTTTTCAGCGTTCTTATAGTTACCATCAGCAGTAGCTGTGAATGTGAAGGTGTAAGTGTCAGCATCCTTCATTGCATCGATACCAACAACGTTACCATTGCTGTCCTTAATCTGGAATGTGTAGTCAGTCTCAGCAAGAGCATTCTTCTCTGCATCACCTGCTACAGCATCAAATGCAGTGATTGTTGGCTTCTGTGGAGCGCCAGTATATGTTACGTTCTTAGAGAGTGTGAACATACCGTCAGCAAATGGCTTCTGAGCAATTGTGATAGTTGCAGTAGTAGTACCAAAGTAGTTCTTCTTACCAGTGAATGTGTAAGTGTAAGTACCTGCATTGATCAGCTTCTCAACTTCAGCACTATTATACTCAACCTTAGTTTCCTCGAAGTCTTCTGCTGTAATGATATTCTCAGTACCCTGCATGTCTGTTGCAGTTACTGTAACACTTGCCTTCTGGTCAGCGCCATTGTAAACAAGGTTATCTGGAGCAACTGGACCAAGATCAATCGTAGCAGTAGCAAGATCCTTAGGAAGGATTTCTACCTCGATAGACTTAACACCACCAGTGTACTCATAGAATCTGTCAAAGCTTGTAGCCTCGTCGCTAAGTTCTACCTTATAATATACTGTGTACTTCTTAGCATCCTTGCCAACAATCTTAGTCAGGTCGTCAGTGTAAGGACCTGCCTCAGTCAGGCTGTAAACAACCTTACCAATAGCAACAGAACCAGTACCAGCCTCAGCCTTGTAACCTACAGCAGGGGTACCTACCAATTCCTGGTTAGCACCGTTGTAAGTAGGAGTTGCCTTAACTGGGTCATCCTGGATAGCTGCGTCGATAGCAGTAATATTCAGAGATGCGTTCTCTGAAAGCAGAGTAGCTGCGTCAACCTTATAGTTCATTGGAGTCACATCAGGATCAACAGTTACTGGCTGAAGATTAATAACAGTAGCACTGCCGGCCTTTGAAGCAGCAAAGATTTCGTCCATCGTCTGCGTTGAAGCAATCAGCTGGTTCAGGATTGCCTTCTGTGCATCTTTATCACCTGCAACATCACTGAGGAACGCACCGTCCTTCAGGAAGTCAAAAATGGTGAACTTTGGAGTAACAGGATCAGTTGTCAGATCGAAGAACTGTTCAACAGTACCAGTCAGCGTCTTTGCACCGATGTACAGAGTGTACTGGTCGATGAATACAGGAAGATCTTCCTTCGTGTAAGGCAGATAGTCGTTTGCATACTTAGCTTCCTTAGGAACTACAGTATAAGAAATGTGATAAGTACCGGCGTTCTTGCCCTTAACATCTTCATAAGTGCTACCAGCAGCGAGTGCAGTACCATTGAGAGACCAAGTAGTAGTACCCTGAGGCATGTTAGCAGCACCACCCTGTACACTGCTAGTCAACAGTTTCTGATCAGCATTGTTAAATACAAGACCTGTTGCACCTACTGCATCAGCTTTCAGAACGAACTGTACAGGAGCAATTGCAACTTCTACTTTATCATCAGCAGGAGTAGTTTCAGAACCATAGTCGTTGTGGTTAGCGTCACCCTTGATATACCAAGAAACAACGTACTTACCATTATCAGCCTTAACGTGCTCACCAACTACCTTTGTGAGGTCGTCTGTCCAAGCACCGCCATCTACGCTGTAGAAAACAGTACCCTTAGCTGCATGAGTATTATTATCCTCAGCAACAACAGCACCAGTTTCAATCAGTTGCTGCTTAGTATCAAGGATATACTTCAGACCAGTTTTGCCTACAGGAGCAGTAACGTCTGTAGCAGTGATGTCAGCCTTATTAATCTTTGCACCGTTAACTGTCGTTGGACCGGCAGTATATTTGAAGTTACTTGTTGCAGGAACAGAAATAGTCCAATTGAAGCTGTATGTACCAACATTAGTTTCTGTTGGGAGAGCCTCAGCAGTAGGATACAGGAACTTAGCACCAGCAGCAATAATTTCATCCTTGTATGTACCGATGAATTCACCAGCTACTGCGATTGCCTGAGGTGCTTCGTTGTAAATACCATTAGTCTTTGCTGTAGGAGCTGTGAAGTCAGTACCTTCAACAAGTGTGCGCTGTTCAATTGTGAAGGTACTTGTAGCTGAAATCTCAGTGTAGTTGATAGTCTCAGGAACAGTTGCCTTTACATAGTAAGTACCAGCCTGACCATTAACGATAGTAGCATAGTCACCATAAGTAACATCATCCACAGAATAAGTGAACTCAGCCAAATTGTTACCATACTTGAAACCAGTAGCGACTGGAGTTTTAGCATCTTCACCGTATGTCCAGCCATCAAGGCTTACAGTACCAGCAACGTTTGTTGCCTGAGTGATGTTCAGCTTAGCTGCAGCATTATCAATGTGGATGGTGTATGAAGGATGAGAACCCGTAATAGCAAGTGTATAAACATACGAACCTACATCAGTACCATTGTCAACACGCTTGAACTCCAGGTAATCCTTAACGTCATTCCAGTCAGTAGTTGCACCGGTTACTTGACGCAACATAGGATCAGCGTTGAAATCAGCGATGGTTGGGTCAACAAATGGTTCATCCCATACCTTTTCGATACCGAACACCTTTACAGTAACCTCTGGCTTATTGGTAATTGTAAATGGCAGATTGACTGTCGTAGTAGCATATTGATTAACTGTCCATTCCCAATGAGCAGGATTCGGATACGAATACGGCACGTATGTAGCAGTAACATCCGATACATACCTTACAAACAATCTCAGGACATAGGTACCGCCAGCTGCCAAATCACTAGCTGGTATAGGGGTATCGCTACTCACCGATCCATAGATGTTATAAGTGTACTGTGCGGCACTTGCCATTGGAACAACAGTACCAACTCCCTGTGATGTACAAACAAAATCCTCAATCTCTGTTCCAGTATAATACCCACCATAAAGACTGAAGGGGTGAGAGACCGTGGTTCGTACATTTACGAGACCAGGAAAATCAGACTCAGCAGGTATGGCTGTATAGGAGAATTCCTTAGTGGTTTCTCCAGTTGCCCACGCTGCTGTCTGCGTGTACGTGTCTTGTGCCCAACCTGCCAATGGCAAGAGGGTCATCAAAAGCAATAAAAGAAAACTTTTCTTCATAAGCTTAAAATTTAGATTAATAAAAATGTTAATTAATAATTTATTCGTTATTTTAAATTTGTATACAATCTCTATCATCTTTTCAAGGAATTCAAATAGAAAGTATCATGCAAATAGTTGAGGCACGGCGGTGTGTCCCAGACAGACGGACTCCTGCGCGGGAGTTACAGCGGCAGGGGCGTGAAGTTATGAGTGATAGTCAGTTTTTTATGGTTCCTTAAGGTTGTGTCGGGTTAGTATTACCTGTAAACTTTAGCTTATGACGATAATGTCTTCTTTAAGGTTACGAACCGTCTTCCAGCAGGCCGATCATTTCGTAGTTGCATTGATCGATAATAGAACTGTCAATGGTTTTGAGATAGACCTCGGTCGTTAGTTCGTTGGTGTGTCCCATCGCGTGGCTGATGACGCTGACGGGAATCTTGTGTTCGCGTGCAATAGTTGCCCAAGAGTGGCGGGCACAGTACATAGTAAGGTTCTGGCGGATGTTGGCTTTCATGGCGATGGTCTTCAGCGTTCGGTTCACACGGTCTTGCACCGCTCGATACTGATTGCGCTCGTGATCGCCTGCCGTATGGATGATTGGCAGCAGATAGGGGGTTGACGAAGGATAGAGGTCGACGAACTGCTGCATTTTTGCCTCCCATCTCATGGCCAGCATGTGTCCCGTCTTGCGACGAGTGTACGCCATCATGCCGTCATGAACGTTTTCTTTCTTCAGATAGGCCAGGTCGACGAACGACATTCCTCGAGTGTAGAAACTGAATAGGAACAGATTGCGGGCAAACTGCTCGTCAGGATCAGTCAGTACGAGGTTTTTGATGCGTTTCAGTTCCTCCAAGCTCAGGGCACGTTTGACGGTGGCCTGTGAACCCGTAAAGACATGTGTGAAGGGTTGGCAGTCGATGCATAAACCCTGTTCTACAGCCCTGTGGTACACTGCTCGGATGATTCGCATATAGAATGAGATTGTGTTCATTGAGAGGCCTTGCAATCGGAAAGATGCCTGTAGTGCCTCCATCATCGCGCCGTCAATCTCGGTCGCCGCGAAGTCCTTTCCTTGTCGGAAAGACCGAACCTTGTCGTGTGCAGCTTGGTAAGTCTCACTTGTTCGGAGGTTGCCGTTCGTTTTGAGTCGCTTAATCTGCTGTCTGAAGAATTCCAGAAACATTATCTGATCCTTACCAGCCTCGGGTGGAGGGTTGCCGCTCCTGAAGATGTCCATCTTCTGTAGCTGGACATCATCATGCTTCAGACTGATGCTGAAGCTGATTTCCTCGCCACGCCGGAGCGTCTCAAGCTGTTGTGGCGAGAGCTGAATGTTGATACCTGTTTTCATTTGTGCGTACATTGTAAAAAAGAATTAAATGTTTCACATTTGGCGGTCTTTTCCACCGCCTTTTCTTTCTTTGTCTCACGTTTTCGTTGGCAAAGTTACACTTTATACTCGAAACCACCAAATTTTTATTGAAAATAAGTGTACGTAAAGTTGTGCGACAGTTACGTACTCTGAGTACGTACCTGTCGTACTGTCAGTACGTACTTGACGTACTCCGCGTACGCACTAGTCGTACTCCGAGTACGCACCTTGCGTACAGATTTACGTACTATGAGAAGAATGATGAAATGCCTTGGATTGAATAATAAAAAAGATTCGAGTACAATTTCTGATACACCTTATTTATATATATAATAGGGCGGAAGTCGTGGAATTTGAAAGAAGAAAGTTAAATATGAAGTTTTTTTTCATTTGTTTTAAACCTTTTGTTTTTTCGGTGGTCAAAAGCAATGAAAAGAGATGGATGAAATGTGTGGAGGAATTATTTAATTAAAGAGGAAATTCATTATTAACAAACAAATTAAAAAATTACATTACGTTATGAAGAAATTAGTTTTCGCATTCGTAGCAATGATGATTGCTGCATGCAGCTACGCTCAGGGCCCTCAGGGTGGCTTCGGCGGTGGAATGGGACAGTTCAATCCAGAAGACATGGCTAAGCGCCAGGCAGACCAGTTGAAGACTACTTGTGAACTCAACGACGAGCAGTATAAGAAGGTTAAGGACTACTATGTAGAGCAGTCAAAGGTTCAGATGGAGCAAATGCAGAAGATGATGCAGGGCGGCCAAGGTGGCGGTCAGATGGACATGCAGGCTATGCAGAAGCAGATGCAGGAGCGTCAGGAAGCTCAGAACAAGTTCTTGAAGGGCGTGCTCACAGAGGATCAGTTCAAGAAGTATGAGACTGCACAGGCAGAGCGTCGTCGTCAGTTCCAAGGCATGGGCGGCGGTCAAGGCGGTCCTCAGGGACAGCGTCCACAGGGCCAGCGTCCACAGGGCATGGGTGGCCAAGGTGGTTTCGGTGGCGGTCAGCGTCCACAGCAGCAGCAGTAATTCCCATCAATGAGAATAGCTCAATAAGTATTATAGATTCACTCGAAGGGGCCGATGCAAATTTGCATCGGTCTCTTTTTTTTTACAGACCCCCTCTAACTCCCCCTCTATGGGGAGAAATGATAGATTTGCGGAAGAAAAGAGTAAAAAATGTAAAAATGAAATAATTATAAAATGTAAAAATGAAAAAAACGCTAACCGCTAATCGCTAACCGCTAAACTTTTCGTACCTTTGCACTCTAAATGGTAAATGATTAAATGGTAAATGAGAATATGGAACAGAACTTATTGGTTTACAATACCCTGACTCGTCAGAAAGAGTTGTTCCGTCCACTGCGTGCCCCTCATGTAGGTATGTATGTGTGCGGGCCTACAGTATATGGTGATGCCCATCTGGGTCATGCTCGCCCAGCCATCACGTTCGACATCGTTTTCCGCTACCTGCAACACTTGGGCTACAAGGTGCGCTATGTGCGCAACATCACTGATGTGGGGCATCTGGAGCACGATGCTGACGAGGGCGAGGACAAGATTGCGAAGAAGGCACGGCTGGAGCAGTTGGAGCCGATGGAAGTGGCTCAGTACTATACCAATCGTTTCCACGATGCGATGGCGGCACTTAATGTGTTGCCCCCATCGATCGAGCCTCATGCCACAGGACATATCATCGAGCAGGAACAACTGGTACAGGAGATTCTGGACAATGGATTTGCTTACGAATCGAATGGTTCGGTCTACTTCGATGTGGAGGCTTACAACAAGAAACACAAGTATGGAGTACTTTCGGGCCGTAACCTTGATGATATCATCAACAACTCGCGCGAGTTGGCTGGAGTAGGGGAGAAGAAGAACCAGGCGGACTTTGCCCTGTGGAAGAAAGCGCAGCCGGAACATATCATGCGCTGGCCTTCAAAATGGAGCGATGGATTCCCTGGATGGCATTGTGAATGTACGGCAATGGGTCGTAAGTATTTGGGTAGCCACTTCGACATTCACGGAGGAGGTATGGACCTCATCTTCCCTCACCACGAATGTGAGATTGCTCAGGCTGTAGCCAGTCAGGGCGACGAGATGGTTCACTACTGGATTCACAACAACATGATTACCATCAACGGTCAGAAGATGGGTAAGAGCTTAGGTAACTTCATCACCCTGCAGGAGTTCTTCGATGGTAGTCATAAGGATAAGGACGGCAACGAGATGCTGACACAGGCCTATGCGCCGATGACCATCCGATTCTTTATTCTTCAGGCGCACTATCGCAGTACGGTGGATTTCAGCAACGATGCTCTCATCGCTGCCGAAAAGGGTCTGGAGCGACTTATTGATGCTCACAAGGCACTGAAATCGATACAGCCTACAGCAGATGGAACTGTCGGTATGGATTTCGTGGATAACCTGCGTCAGCAGTGCTACGATGCCCTCAACGATGATTTCAATACGCCTATCGTCATCAGTCATCTGTTTGATGCAACACGCATCATCAACCAGATTGTCGACAAGAAAGCAACTATCACAGCCGAAGTGCTCGCAGCGCTGACTCGGACCTTCGAACTCTTTGCCTTCGATCTCTTAGGACTGAAGGCCGCAAGCGGAAATGGAGGCAGTGAGGCGCGTGAGGAAGCATTCGGAAAAGTGGTGGATATGCTGTTGGAACAGCGAATGAAAGCCAAGGCTAACAAAGACTGGGCTACGAGCGATATGATTCGCGACCAGTTGGCTGCATTGGGCTTCGAAGTAAAGGATACGAAAGACGGCTTCACTTGGAAATTGAACAGATAATGAGTAAATTTCAGGAATTCATGCAAAGAACCCAGAAGATACTGATGTTCACCTCGTTGGTGTTCCTCATTATCTGTCTGGGTGCAACAATATGGGCAGCATCAGTATTAAACGATTCCTCGCTCTATCTGTATGCTGCCGTATTTGTGTTAGCGATTATCTGGTTTAGTGTGACAATCTACAGAAGCTTCAAGAAGAAGTAGCTTGCCCACATTTATTCCAACAGTTTCAATAGGGTTTCGTCGTCAGGATGCTCTGTGTAGTAGGTGACAAACTCTTTCGGAGTCATTCCGAAGTACTCGCGGAACGTATTACTGAAATGTGAATGTGATGAGAAACCTACTCGGTAGGCTACCTCGGAAACGTTCACATTATTGTTTATTAGCAGATAGGCTGCTTGCTTCAGACGATAAGAGCGGATGAAGTTGTTAGGCGATACGCCATAACGGTCTTTCATCTTGCGATTGAGGTGTACACGACTGATCCCGACAAGCGAAGCTAACTCGTTCACGCCGAACGATGAGTCGTCGAGATTCTTCTTCAGAGTTTCATTGATGCGTACAAACAACTTATCGTCGGCACTGTCGATGGTCTTTTCAGAGTAATCAAAGTCGACTTCATTGCGACGCAATTTGCCCATCATCTTTTCTCTCACCTTGAGACCTTGGGCAATTGCTCCCTTCAGTTTCAGTATATTGAAAGGCTTGCTGATGAAGTGGTCGACCTGCAGATTCAGACTCGTGATTTCTGCCAGATCGCTGTTCTCGCTGGTCAGCATCACAATTGGCAGGTTGTCGGTCTCAGGGTTGGACTTGATACGTTTACACAACTCGATACCATTGCCGTCGGGCATGCGGATATCTGTCACGATTGCATCAGGACGTGCCGTCAGAATCTTCTGCCAAGCGGTGTTGCCGCTATGCGCTATGATGACATTATACTTATCGGAAATCTGTGCAGCGACATATTTGCAGAGGCCTTCATCATCGTCGACAACCAAAACGGTCTTCTTGGTCTTGGTGATGGTTTCGTCGTCTGCCTCTTCTTCTGTATCAATCCCGACATCGGCATACAACTCTTGTTGCAGTTCTTCAGCTTCTTCGTCCTGACGAGGTGACAATTCTTCAGTTGTGAGATGTGTTTTGTGTTTTGGGAACAGCATGACAAACTCTACACCGTCTGGTTCCATATTATGAACAGATATCAAGCCATGATGCAGATGGACGAGTTCGTTCACCAGATTTAATCCAATGCCCGATCCCACCGTCTCCTTTTCTGCACTATTCGCCTGGAAAAATCGTTCGAACACATGTGGAAGGTCTTCTTTCGAGATATAGGAGCCGCTATTATAAATTCTGACTTCCAGCCATTCGGTCGCATCAGCCATGATGCCCTTGGTTCTGACAAGAATTCTGCCGTTCTTAGGTGTGAACTTGAAGGCATTGGAAAGAATGTTCGCCAGAATTTTCTCGAAATGGACTTTATCGAGCCACAATACTTCGTTAGGGTTCTGATGCTCAATCTGGTAGTTGATATTCTTTGCCTTTGCATATGATAAGAACGAGTCGAATACATTCTTAGAATAGTCCTTGAAGTTTACTTTCGAGAAATGGAGATGGAACTGCCCATTATCGATTTTGCGGATATCGGTAATCTGGTTCACTGTTGTAATCAAACGGTCGCAGTTAAGCTTCATGACGTTGTACATCGCCATCAGTCCATTGTCGGTAGTGGATGCCATGAGTTGCGACAATGGTGATACAATCATCGTCAGCGGTGAACGAAGTTCGTGGGCGATGCTGGTAAACATCCTGAGTTTGGCTTCCTTTAAATTCTCTTCCTCACGGGCATCCCTCAGCAATTGTTCCTGGCGTTTACGCTCTGCATAGATACGATAGCCGAAATAGGCAAGGATGAATGCGACGATGAAATAGAGAAACCATGCTGCCATCGTGTTATACCAAGGTTGACGAATCTTTATGCTCAACGTCTTCTCGATAGCTGACTGCTCATTATTCTCCAAATAGGCCTTGACACGAAGCGTATAGTTGCCTGGTGGCAGATTTGGATAGTTTGCCTCCAACTCGTTGGTGGCTTTATGCCAATCCTGGTCATATCCATCGAGGTAATACAGGAAACGTACTTGATTAGGAGCAGAATACTCAGCCACACCAAAGGCTACAGCGACAGAATTCTGGTCGTGTGACAAATTAAGCTCAGTCAGGGCGATGACGTTGGCATTCATGATGGTGCGTAAGTTATGCTCATCGAAGCGGATGGGAGCACCATTGATTTTAACGCCTGTGAAACTGATATCATGAGTCAGTGCTTTTGGTACGCGCATGAGCATCGCATTGAAGCGTACGATTCCATTATCGCCACCAAACAAGATGTCGTGTGAATCGGTCAGGTAATGTGCATTTCGATGGAATTCGCCAATATGGAAGCCCTCGAACGAAGAATACTCGTAGGATTTCATCGATTGCTTATCGATACGGATGACAGACTTGGAAGTGGTCAGCCAGATGTCTTTCTCGGTCACTTCAATCGATTTCACATTTTCATTGCTTAAGATATCAAAAGACTCCCCTTTCTTTATATTATAAGAGATAAGACCCTTGTTGGTACCAATCAATAATGACTCGTTCATGACTGTCAAACACTGAGGCATCAGGATTTCAGACTTGGGGAACTTGATTTCCTCGCCTTTCTTTGCGTCAATATTGTAGGCAAAGATGCCTCGGGCTGTTCCTATCCACAATGTGCCATTGTTGTCGTAGCAAAGAGAATAAATCCAACCATTAAACGACATGGTGGAGAATAGATTGGTGATGTTTTGCTTGGCGATGTCAACCACAAACACCCCTTGACCATTGGTGCCGACAAACAGCAGGTCTCTCTGCTCATCATACTGCAACATCATCACAAAAGATGAGGAAAGGATGTTCAACCAACTTGGCGTCACAAACTTATTGCCTTGCAGGCATTGCAGTCCACCTCCATACGAACCAACCCAGAGCGTCTTGTGTTTGTCGATTGCGATGGTCTGGACAAGTGATGATTTCAGCCCTTCACCGAATGGTTGGGGTTGACTGCGAAGTCGCTGCCCTTCCATCTTAAATACACCACAACCATCTGTGCCTACCCAAAAGTCCTGACCATCGTAAGCAATGGATGTGACGCTCGTGGCATTCAATCTGTTGTTGCTGGGCGAGAACGAATAATAGCCAATCTCGTTCCTATTGTGAGGAAGGACAAAGATTCCTTTTTGAGCAAAGCCGATGATCAAGTTGCCCTCTTTGTCGGCGGTAAACGCCCTGACTTTTGCAAACTCAATGTTCATGCTTGGATCGTTGTTGGTGAACGGAATCAACGTTTCGTTGCGCATCATCATCCACAATCCGTGGTTGTCTGTACCAGCAAGGATGCGATTGTTCTGGTCTTCAAACAAGGCGGTGATGGGCATCGGGTTTTCCAAAGCGTTGGCTGCAGCTCTCAGCACCCTCTGATTATAGTCGTAGACCAACATGCCGCTTCCTGTAGCGAAATAGATGTTCTTAGTCTTTCTGGATTGGATAATTTGGTTGATGTTATTTGCTATCAGAATCCGATTTGCATCAGGAGTTGTCTCAAACGTGGTCATCGCCATCGTTGTCAAATCGATACGGAACACTTGCCTGAACACACTACACCAAAGGTAACCATCATCATCAATGAACACTTGTGAGCAGAAAGGATAAGGAGCGATTTTGCGCAGTTTACGTGTCAGAGTCGTATCTGTTTTTTGGGTTTCTGTGTTGAACACATACAGACCGTTTCCTTCTGTAGAAACCAACTTCATATTAGGACGAGGATAATCGATAATATGATTAACGGAATATCCCATGATGGAGTCTTCGTCTTCGCTCAATTTCTTATGTTCCAAGTGGCAAGTGCGACCGTCTAATAAATACATGCCATTACTTGTGGCCAGCCAGTACTTATCTTCCTTGTATTCTATTACCCTTCTGACAGCATTGATTTCGTCATAGTTATTGAGCAACTTACCAATATTATAGAATTTGGTGCCATCGAACACGTCGATTGACGATGTTCCAGCAATCCAAACCAATCCCTTCGAATCAATCGAAATGGAGTACATGTCGCTTGAAGTGAGTCCAGATTGAGTGGTATAAAGACGTGAAACTTGCGCAAATGTAACATTGCAAATAAGTAACATCAAGAAAGATATTGCCAGTTGTCGTATGGTTGTTGAAAGATATTTCATACAATTCTTTGATTAGTCTCAAATTATTTTAGTAATGCACTGCAAAGTTACGAAATAATTGCCTAACGGCGAACTAAAGTTTCATTTTTTAATTCATAAATCTCAAATAGTTTGCTAAAATTTGTAATTTTGTAACATAAACCGCCTGTTTTCACCTAATTCGTTCTTTTTCCTTGCTAAAAAGTGAACAACTCTTTCAAATTTGATACATTGGCATTGCGCTATAAATATTTATTTATAACTTTGTGCCCGAAACCGAAAACTACTCATTCAAATAACTCAAATAATAGTAACACCCAATTTATTAATCTTTTTATTCAAAACAAATTCAAGTATGAAAAAACTTCTACTTTGTGCAGCATTCGCAATGATGAGTTTTGCTGCATTTGCTCAAGATGCACCCGATGCTTCCACTTGGAAAGTCGGTGATGACGTATCCGAGGCTGTAAACTTTGGAAACTTGAGCTTCGAAAACGATCCAATGGACTACTGGCAAGTAGACTGTACGAAGGGTAACCCTAATACGACAGGAGGCTTGTTTGAAATTTATGATGGTTCAGGTGATGTGTTCCAATACCTTTATCTTCCTGCTGGTATGTATGAGGTAAACTGCCAAGGTTACTATCGTTTTGGTAACTCATGGGCAGAAGACCCTAACACCTTTGATAATGACACTTGGAAGAACCTGTCCCAGCTCTATGCTACAGCAGGAACTTATGATATTGACAGCGAAGAATTCACAGCATCTGGTACAACATTCTCTAATCCTTTGATGCCTCGTCTGTTCGAGGGCGTCATGGAGCAGTTGTATGTTGGCCCTGCAGAAGGCGAAGATGGATATCCAGGTTGGGATATGTCTGACGGTAATTATTTGGATGGCCGTTGGGGTCCATGCTCTATTCCTGGCTCTCTTGTATGGTTTGCTGCCAACAAGTATCTCCCATTCGAAAGCGATGAGGATGAAACAGTTTACAATAAGGTTACATTCTTCGTTACTGAGCCTTCATGGGTGAAGATTGGTGTCCAAAAAATTGAGATAAAAGAAGCCGACTCTTTCATGGCAACCAACTTCCACCTTATTTATAAAGGAACTGCTGATGATGCCGCTAAGATAGCATTGGCTTACAAAGCAATGGAAATTGCACAAAAGAAGGCAGAAAACTTAGCCGAGGAAATCATGGCTGATTACCCTGCACTTGGTTCATTGCTTCAGGATGCAGTAATGGATCTTACTTATGATGACACAACTGTTGAAGGTGTTGAGTCAGCAACTGCTGCTTTCAATAAGTTGTTCACTGATTACACTCAGTTCTATCAGGATGCACAGAAGTTGACTGGTGAGATCTCTACAATGGAAGCATTGGCTGCATCAACTGACTATGACGGGAAGGACGCATTCATTGCAGCAATCGATGCAGCAACCGTCATAGCAACAGCAGAAGATTATTCTGTGGTCAGCTCCCCAGAGGCTTATACTGAGGCATGTAACGCTTTGAGTGAAGCAAAAATTGCTTATATCCTCACTAGCCCTGCAGTTGATGGTGTTTACAACTTTTCAGACATAATCAACCAGCCATTCTTCTGCAACACTGAGAATAATCCTACTTGGGACGAGGAGACAGGTTTCTGGAAGTATGAGAACTGGCCAGAGGCTTGGAGCGACATGGAATTTAGTGGTGACAATCAGGCACATAAGGATGCGAGAACAGTATATTCTGGCGACGTTGTGCTGTCTGGTTCTGATGATACAGTTCCATTCAAATGGTATAAGAAAGGTAATGGTGGTCCAGGTTGGGAGGTTTACTTCGACCATCACATGACTTCTTGTAAGGCATGGGCTCCAACGCCAACGAGTGGCATTTCTGTGATTGGTCAGTATCTGAAGGGTTTGCCAAACGGATACTATTCTCTCACAGGTATGGCTGAGTCTTGGACAAATGAAGGTGTTGACGATATTGATACTCACTTCATTATTAGAACGGCAACACAGTCTTCACGTTCTGAGCGTGCAGAACCGCGTGCATGGTGGAATGGAAATACGATAGCTTCATGGTGTACACTTTCTACTGGCATGGTGGAAGTAACTGATGGCGACGTTTGGATAGAAGCTTCTGTAAACGGTTTCTATTCAATCACAGCATTCCAGCTCTACTACTATGGCGAGGAGCCAGATTTCACAGCTATGATCCAGAAGAAACTGGCAGCCGTGACTGAAAAGTCAGAAGAACTTACCTTCCTTGGTGATATCGCTTATGTGAACGGATTGCTGAGTGCTATTCCTGCAACAATTGTTGGTTTCGATGGATACGATGAAGCAAACAAGGCTATTGCTGAAGCCGAGGATTACATCCAGAAGGCTGTCAATGCTACGAATAACAGCTACTACAGTCTTAGCGCCGACTATGATAAGTTGTTTGACAAGTACAATAATCCAGATGCAGAAGGCTATATTGACGGCCCTGTTCAGTCTGACATCCTTATCAAACCAATGCTTTATGTTGCAGAGCTTGGTACAAAGGAAAATGATGTCTATACTGACATTGCAAAAGCAAGAGAGGTATTCAATGCATATCAGTCTTACTTGAATGCATACGATCAGGCTTCTGTTCTTGACGATGCTGACCTCAAGGTCATTCTGGAAGAGCAAGCAACTGCTTTGAAGGCTAACTACAGCAATGTAGAGACCCTTAACCAGTATGCAACAGAGATTAACTTCTACATTAAGAAGGGTGCAATCATTGCTGCTGGTGGTAAGAATGCTTCAGAAACCAACCCTGTTGACATCACTTCTCTCATTGTCAACCCAGACTTTACATATAGCCCATCAAACGGTTGGAGCGGTAACAGAGGTACTTCTAACGAATATGCTCGTGGCAACTCAGAAATCTGGAACACGAATCCAATCGATATGTATCAGATTATTCAGGGCTTGCCAGAAGGTAAGTATGAAATCCGTGTTCGTGCGCTCTATCGTGATGCACGTAATGTGCGTGACAACAACAACCAGAGCTATACTGGCTACTGGACAGTTGCTGAGGGTGACGTAGACGCTTGGGAGCGTCACTTTGCTGAACTCTATGCAAGTGTAGGTGAAGGTGATGATGCTATCGAATCAGCTGCATATGTGAAGTCGGTTTGTGATGGCAAGTTCACTGCTCCATCATTCACGAAGTACTATCGTAACAACAGCAATGACCTGGTTGAAGGTGACTACGATCCTGATACAGAGACAACAGCGATTGATACCATTTGGACTTATGCAGTTTCGGAGGATGCCTTGTTTGACGAGAATGATGAAGTAATCACTTCAAAGGACGGATACAATGTTGTTAAGGATGGTGATTACAGATATGTGTTCCAGGATGACAATGGTATCACGAAGTATGCTTGGCAGGTTGAGAACACTTATCCATTCGATGAGTGTATCACAACAGATGATGGTGTATTCTACTATCCATCATCAATGCTTGGTACCGCTGAGCGCTTCAAGCAGAATCCAGAGGCTTACTGCAACAAGATTCAGATTGAGGTTCCTGCAGGAGCAGACCTCCGCATTGGATTCCGCAAGAACACACAGGTTGAAGGCGACTGGGTAATCTTCGATGACTTCCAGTTATTCTATTTGGGTGGTGACCTTGAGAAGAAGCCTGACACAGCTGTTCGTGAAATCATTGTTAACAATGCGAAGAGTGCTATCTACAACCTCGCTGGTCAGAGAATCAATGCTCTCCAGAAGGGGCTCAACATTGTTGATGGCAAGAAGGTTCTTGTGAAGTAATAGTCTACCAGCCCCTCTCCCGTCCCCCCTCAAGGGGGAAGCTTTAAAGGGAAGGGAACAAAGAATATAGATTTAGGTGCTTGGACAGCAATGTCTGAGCACCTTGTGTTTTATCCGTTGCTATATCAACTTTAGAAAAGTGTCTTCTTATATATAAAATAAGGTGTAATAGGCACTTATTTGCAAAAAAAATATAATTGGTAAATGATAAATGGTAAATATTTTGTAACTTTGCCAAACTAAATTAGTATTATGGCGCAGAACGATGTGGATTTTAAGGTAGATGTTGAGGCTATCATCAAGAGCAAGGCGGGGAGTAAGTATAAGTATTTCCCTCGTTTTCTTGTCAACTGGCTCAAGAAGATATTGCATCAGGAAGAGGTGAATCGATATCTGACAGGCCGTGCCAAAGGGAAGTATGGTCAGGATTTCCTGGACGAATGTGTAGCTTATCTTGAGATGACACTCAATGTGAAGGGAATTGATGAGTTGCCATCGAACGAAGGCGGCCGATACTATACCATCGTGTCAAACCATCCGCTTGGTGGAGAAGACGGTGTGGCATTGGGTAGTATTTTGTGTCATAAATACGACAGCAAGATCAAGTATCTTGTCAACGATGTGCTGATGAATCTCGAGGGATTGGCTCCATTGTGCATTCCTATCAATAAGACGGGTAGCCAAAGCCGTAACTTTCCCAAGATGGTTGATATGGCTTTCCAGTCTGAGAACAACGTGCTGATGTTTCCTGCCGGACTTTGTTCGAGAAAGCAGCATGGTGTTATTCGTGACCTTGACTGGAAGAAAACATTTATCAGCAAAAGCATCGAATACCAGCGCGATGTGATACCTGTACATTTCTCAGGACAGAACTCAGAGCGGTTCTATCGCATTGCCAACATCTGCAAGGCACTCCATTTGAAAGTAAACGTGGCAATGTTGTTCCTTGTAGATGAGATGTATAAGAATGTAGGAAAATCATTTACTGTCACCTTTGGTGAACCGATTCCTTGGCAGACGTTCGATAAGTCGAAGTCGCATGTCGAATGGGCACAATGGGTGAAGGATAAAGTATACGAATTAGATAAATGAAAGAAATCATTGCTCCCATCAGCCGAGAGCTGTTGAAATCTGAACTCACGGAAGACAAGCGTATGCGATTCACCAATCGCAGCCATAACGAGATTTATGTGGTCACATGGCAAAATGCACCCAATGTAGTCAAGGAGATTGGACGCCTACGTGAGATTGCCTTTCGTGCGGCAGGGGGAGGAACAGGCAAAGATATGGACCTCGATGAGTTGGATGTTTGTGAAAACCCATACAAACAACTCATTGTGTGGAATCCAGACGAGGAAGAAATCATTGGAGGCTATCGCTATCTGTTGGGCACAGAGGTAGAGTTCGATGATAAAGGACAACCCATTTTGGCAACTTCCCACATGTTCCATTTCTCTGATACATTCATCCACGACTACCTGCCCTACACAGTAGAATTGGGACGTTCGTTTGTCACGTTGGAGTATCAGGCTACCCGCAAAGATACCAAAGGATTATTTGCCCTCGACAACCTGTGGGACGGACTTGGAGCTTTGTCTGTCATCATGCCCAATTGCAAGTATTTCTTTGGGAAGATGACGATGTATCCATCCTATAATCGTCGATGTAGAGACATGATTCTCTACTTCCTCAACAAGCATTTCCCTGATAAGGATAATCTGATAGTTCCTATGAAGCCATTGGAAATCGAACATGACCCCAAGGAGTTCGAGCAGATGTTCTGCTATGATGATTTCAGGGAAGACTACATCATTCTGAATCGTGAAATCCGTAGTTGTGGACTCACCATTCCTCCATTGGTAAATGCTTACATGAGCCTCTCGCCTACGATGAAGATGTTTGGCACAGCCATTAATGACGGCTTTGGAGATGTGGAAGAAACAGGAATCCTAATTGCCATCGATGAGATTATCGAAAGTAAACGTATTCGTCATATCGATAATTTTGCGAAGGAACATCCTGAGCTGGTCAATCAGTCTCTCAAGGTTCTTTCTCATATCACCTCTGGTGTCAACAAGGTAATGAAAACATAAAAACAGCTAAGCGGAAAGAAGGAATAAACAATCAAAACGCAAAAAATGCATTTTTTTTGCAAATCGTTTAAACCTTTTTAATCTTAGCGAGTCAAAGCTATAAAGTAGTAAATAGGTGTTTATCATTTTTTAGAGGACAATGGCACGAGAGTGTAATTATCCTCTTTTTTTGTTATAATAGTAAATCGTATTTATAAAATAGAAAATCAGATGATGAATTGGCATCAACTCATATCCAACAAGCGACTGGGACAAGAAGACCAGCACTATCAGAAGAAGGACGATCGGACAGAATTTCATCGTGATTACGACCGTCTGATTTTCTCTTCGCCTTTCCGCAGACTTCAAAACAAGACACAGGTGTTCCCTCTGCCAGGAAGCATCTTTGTTCACAATCGTCTGACTCATAGTCTCGAGGTAGCAAGTGTGGGGCGCTCTCTGGGTGATGATGTGGCTCATCGTCTCCTGATGAAGCATACGGAGTTGAAGGACTCACATATCATGGAGTGTGGATCAATTGTCAGTGCTGCTTGCCTGGCTCACGATATGGGCAATCCTCCATTTGGGCATTCAGGTGAACGAGCCATCGCTGCTTTCTTTTCAGAAGGAGCTGGACAGAAATATCAGTCGCTTATGACACAAAATGAGTGGAATGACCTCACACATTTCGAAGGTAATGCCAATGCTTTCCGTCTGCTCACCCACCAGTTTGAAGGTCGTCGTGAAGGAGGATTTGTGATGACATATTCTACACTCGCTTCCATTGTGAAATACCCCTTCCCATCCAATCAAGCGGGCAATAAACAGAAATTCGGATTCTTCCAGAGCGAAATCGAAACCTATCGGAAAATAGCAAAGGAACTGGGTATCATACAAAAAAATCAAGATGATGCCCAACCTCAATATGCACGCCATCCGCTTGTCTATCTTGTCGAGGCAGCCGATGATATCTGTTACGAAATTATGGATATTGAAGATGCGCATAAGCTAAAGATATTGTCTTCTGACCAGACCAAAAGGTTATTGCTTGATTATTTTGATGAGGATCGTCAGGCTCAGATGAAGAAAGTCTTGGAACGGGTGACAGATCTCAATGAACAGATTGCCTATCTACGTTCTTGCTGTATAGGAGCCTTAGAGGCTGCTTGCGTTAAGGTGTTTGTCGAAAATGAAGAGGCCATCCTCAATGGAACCTTTGAGGGGTCACTTATTCAGCATCTTGAAGGACGTATTGGTGAGGCTTATCAGAAATGTGAGAAAGCTTCGTATGCTCATATCTATCGCAGCAAAGACGTTGTCGACATCGAGTTGGCGGGTTATAAAATCATCAGTACCCTTATCGATCTCTTCACTACTGCTGCGATGAATCCCGAGGCAGCCTACTCACGTCTGTTGCTTGAGCGTGTTTCCAAACAATATAGTGTTCATAGTGAAAATGTCTATGAGCGCATCATGGCAGTCCTGGATTATATCACAGGTATGACAGACGTATATGCCCTTGACCTTTTCCGCAAAATAAACGGAGAGAGCATCCCAATCATTTAATCCTCTCTCTACTCTTCATTCACTCATTACCTCACCCATTGCTCTGGGTTGAGGCGAGAACTTTCTTTGCGTAGCTGGAAGTGAAGGGTATAATGTCCGTCAGCATCTACTCCAACCTTTCCCAATGATTGCTTGGTTGTCACCTTAGCACCCTTGGATACTGCAACAGATGATAGTCCTGAATAGACTGAGATGTAGCTACCATGTCGTACCATAATGATATAGGTAGCACCATATTGGAATACTGATGACACCTCACCATCGAAGATTGAGCGAGCCATACATCCTGCAGTGCCTCGTATATCGATACCTTTGTTATCGAGTGTGACACTCTTGAGGCCCTCTACCGTATAGGTCCCATAATGGCCAACAACGCTATAGGTACCTGTGATAGGCATTGGTAGTTTGCCTTTGTTGTTGGCAAAGTTTGAAGAGAGATTGGCTTCAGCCTGTGCCGATTGCTTGTATGCTTCTACGAGTGGCTTCGGTTTGTTGGCGTCTTCTTTTTCTGCCTTCACAGCAATCTTCACCTCTTTCTCTGCTGTCTTGATATCTTTAGCAGCCGCATTGGCATCAGCTTTTGCCTTTGCTGCTTTCTCTTTGGCTGCAATCTTTTCTGCTTCAGTGGCAGCAACCTTGGCCGCAGCTTCTGCTTCTTTACGAATGCGATCAGCTTCCTCCTGGCGTTTCTTCGCTTCTGCCAACTGACGTTCCTTCTCCTTGCGTGCTTCTTCTGCCCGGCGTGCTTCCTCTTCTGCTTTGCGACGTGCTTCCTCTGCCTTACGTTTGGCTTCGGCTATCTCTTGCTGAATCAGTCGTTCAATCTGAGCATTGAGTTCTGCCTCTTTCTGTTGCAGCTGTTTGATTTGGTTCTGCACGGTCGTGAGGTTCCTATTGAGGTATTCAACCTTGCTCTGGCAGTTCTTCTTATTTGCTTCGAGTGCTTGTTCCTTGCGACGCATCTCTTGCAGATTGGCTTCCATCTTTGCTTTGATATCCACCAGTTCTTGCTGCATACCTTCCAGTTCCTTCTGTTGCTGTTTCAGCATCTCGCCTTGCACTTTCTGATAGGAAGAATATTCTTTGATGTAGCGCAATCGACGGATGAACTGGGAGAAGTTATCAGCCGAGAAAATAAACATTAGTTTCTCCTGAATGGTCTTATGTCGTTGCAGGTAAACCATCGCATTAGCAAACTTCTTCTTTTTGTCGAGCAGTTCTTTTTTCGTGCGAGTAATCTGATTGTTGAGGGTGTCGATACGTATTTCCATTGCTTTGACTGCCCGATTGAGACTATCAATCTGGTACTGTTGGCGTCCAATGCGATTGTTGAGAATGAGTACGCTATCGAGATTAGCCTTGATATTCTTGTTGATGACCGAAATCTGCTGCTGTGACTGCTGACGTTGTTTCTGAGTGGCTGCCTGTTCTTTTTGTAGCTGGGCTTTCTTGTCCACAGGCTTTGCGGCAGCTTTGGTGGTTGTCGTCTTCTTCGTCGTGGTTGTTGTTTTCTTGGCTGTAGTTGTCTTCTTTGTGGTTGTAGTAGCTTTTTTCGTAGTTGTGGTTGTTGCTTTCTTTGTTGTTGTAGTTGTCTTCTTCTGAGCATAACAAGGGCTTGTTGACACCATCGCTAAGGTTGCCATCATACAGATAAGACATATAGTTTGTGTGATTCTATTTCTCATTTGACGAGCGATTTAAAGAGTTTCTCCGGATCTGCTTTTGTATATTTGCTTGGGGCAGTACTGCGTGCTACCCAGTCAGACGAATTCTTCAGTGAACTGAGCGTGAGTGACAACGAAGTTGTCTGCGATGAGTCTGTAAAGGCCATCGTCATCTCACGCGGGAACGGTTTGCTATAGAACTTAGTGAAGTTATCGTAGTTGAAAGCAAATCGATAGTTCTTGTCTGTGTTGTTAGTAATAACGGTCTCTAGCAATTGTCCTTGCTGCTTTTTGGTGGCAAACTTGTAGGTCAGCATACGATCTACAAATAGGATGTCAATATTGTCTCCATTATCTTTAAACTGAAAGTCGGCAGATTTCGTAGATGATTTGCCAGGTTCGAACACCTCATGCCAGAAGAGTGATTGGAGGGTGTTGAAGTCGATATTGGCTTGTTTGAGGAAACTGACATCGCTATAGGGTAAGTCTACATATTGCTTATTGACACGATCGATAATCAGCACACGTGTCTTGGTGAACTCCATTCGACCCAGTTCCATCACACCCAATAGTGGATCGACAAGCGAAATCTGTATGACATCGTTTTTCTTCATCTTGAGTGAACCGCTGGTTGAGGTCGACTTGCCATCAACATCCACCACAACTTTTACTTTGGCTGTGAGGTTTGCCTGATTTGTATTGTTCGATGTCACCATCGAAAGATACTTGTCGGCTGCAAACGCTGTTGTGGTGCTGGTTACTGGATTGTCAGGTGGTGTCACAGGTTTGGTTGACTTACACGCACTAAGTCCCCAGCAGATAGTGATGCAGGTGATGGTGATTGTTATGTATTGTTTCAGTTTATTCATTGATATACTTCTTCTTATTCAGTTTCTTTTTCAGGACGACAGAGGCATTGCCCAAGTCGACCGCTTGCTGCCAGAATTCTACGGCTCGCTCTTTCTGCCCATTCTTGGCATAGATGTCGCCCGCATGTTCGATAATCGTGGCATCATTGGCTTCGATGTCGTCACCCATAATTGCCAACGCCTTATCTATATATTCTTTGGCCTCTGTATATTTTTTTTGCTTGAACAGAATCCATGCATACGTGTCGATGTAGGTATAGTTGTCGCTTTCTTTCTCTAAGGAACGTCGGCTCATTTCTTCGGCTTTTTCCAATTGTTTCTCTTCAAGCGACAGATAGTAGGCATAGTTGTTGAGTACCATTGCTTCATCGGGTCGATAGAGAAGACACGAATCGTAGCACTCGTATGCATGTTTGTTATCTCCCAACTGGTGATATGCATCACCCATCAAGGCATACATATTGGTGAGTAGCTGCAGATTGGTTTTGCTGTCCACCTTTTGCAAACCCTTCCTAAAGGTCTTGACGGCCAACTGTGCACTATCGGTTTGGAAATATGCTACACCTAAATAATAATAGAATACAGGGTCATCAATCGAGTAGTCAACAGCAGGTTTGCTGATGCGAATAACTTCTGGCAGGTCGTTTGCTTCGACAGCATATTCCAACAGCAGGCCACGGGCCATGTTGTTCTCTGGATTGATATCGAGCATCTGGTTGAGTACTGGTTTTACTTCATCAGCAGGTCGCTTGAGTGTAACCATGAATCGTGTGCAGAGTTCCAGAATCTGTGTGTTTTCTTGAGGCATCGCCAACACCTTTTTGAATATCTCTAACAGCGGCTGTGGATCTTTATTATCTTGCATGTTTTGGAATACCAACCCATTCAGGAACCGCAGGCGAGTCTCTTCGTCCAGTTGGGGATTGGTACATACCTTGTTCAGTTGTTGTTGGTAAAGTGAGTCTTGGTTTGTCTTCGTGTAGTAATTCAGCATCGACGACATCAAGTAGATGTTTGTCGAATCTTCTTCTTCCACAGCTTGATATACTTTCAACCCTTCGTCATACTGACCTTGATCCACATATAGGTCACCAAGTAACACCCTGTAGCGTAGGTCGTTGGGGTATTCTTCTGCCAGTTCACTCATCTCCTCAAATGCTTTCTTCTCATCTTTCATCTGAACATAGGTTCTGAACTTCTCGATGCTGAGTTGTTCGCTTTTTCCTTCCTTCACCTCAAGCGCATCGAGCACCCGAACGACATTGGCATAGTCTTGTTTCTGCTTGTAGAGGGTTTCGAGCATCAACAGTACATCTTCTTTCTCTGGGAATTGTTTCGCCAGCTGTTCCAGAACGTTAATGGCATCATCCGTCTTACCGGCATCAACATAGAAATCTACCAAAGCTTCCTTGTTCCAGTAGTTGTCGGGAGCATATTGAGTGGCAAGTTTCATGTATTGGAGCGACAGGCTGTCTTGTCTGAGATACTGCCAGAAGTGCGACAACTCGCTTAGTGCCACAGATGATTTCGGGTTTAGCATCAGTCCATGACGGAACATCTCAAACGCATCAGAGTTGTTCCCAAGCAACATCTGCCGATGTCCCTCCAGAATGAAGTGGTCAGCCTTCGCCTTATTCGAGTCCTGAGCCGAAGCACAAAGCACACCAAAAGACAAAAATAATAAGAGAGCCACCCCCCTTCCCCTCCCTATAAGGGCGGGGAGCAGATACTTTTGCAGACTCTTTATTATGCTTTTTGTCTTCGCCATTTTCTTTTGCATTCATTATACTCCTCCCCATAAAGGGGGGGGTAGAGGGGGGCTCCTTTTTTATCTTCCCGTATGTCCGAAACCACCAGCACCTCGCTCAGTGTCATCTAGCACCTCAACCTGATTCCACTCCACCTGTTCATAGTTCGAAATCACCATCTGAGCAATACGCTCTCCATCGTTGATGACAAATGGCTCCTGCGACAGATTGATGAGAATCACACAAATCTCACCTCTGTAGTCCGCATCAATGGTACCAGGCGAGTTTAGCACAGTAATCCCCTTCTTGATAGCCAATCCACTTCGAGGACGTACCTGGGCTTCATAGCCAGCAGGGAGAGCCATAAACAGCCCTGTAGGAACTAAGCAACGCTGCATAGGCTGCAAAGTAATAGGTGCCTCAAGATTAGCACGCAAATCCATACCTGCTGATTGAATCGTTTCGTAAGCAGGCAGTTGATGATGGGATTTATTTATGATTTTCACTTCCATAATCTAATTTTTTATTTAGAATGCAAATTTATGAAAAAATTCGCATAGCACAAAATGCTACGCCTCGAAAAAATCAAATACATTTGTTTTTTTGCTCGGCTTAAACGCATTTTTCATATAGCCAATATCTTTAAGCATTATTAAGCAATTTCAAAGCGATATGGGTGTATTCCTCCCTTTGCCGTAGGGAAACCCCTATCACGTTTAGGAAATCGGAATTTAATCGAATTTGAGATTGCGGAATCAAAGAGATGTACGAGGTTGAAAAACAGGCCTCAACAAAAACAGAATTCAAAAACAAAAAATAAATAACAAACTAAAAATTAAGAAAGGAAACAAATTATGAAGTCATTAGTAATCGCAATCGCAAGTCTCATCGCAAGTGTAAGTGCAAACGCTCAGAACTCAACAGTGTACTACGCACCCGTAACAACGAATATGGAGGTAGGTCTCGGATTCGACCGTGCAACCAACCAATGCATCCTCAGCATCATCGAGGAAGCCAGCGAGGCAGTAGATTTCAATTTCGACATCATCAATACAAACGGTGAAAGCGTCCTCACCAGCGAACTCAGCGAAGGCAACGTGAACGTCATGCCAAAGGACCGCAACGCAGACTACTACCAGTGCAACTACGCACTCTCAGTACCCGAACTGATGGACATCATCGTGAATGCCAAGGACAACACGGTAGTGATCAACGGTACTCAGGTAAGCAGCAAGGCATTGGCAAGCGCCATCGCAGAGGTACAGAAGGAACTCCGCCCGGCAGCAAAGGCTCCAGAATTTCCACAGCGTCATCGCATCCACGCAACTCCTTGGGGTGCTCCACGCTTCGGCCAGTCTTTTGCAAGAATGTAATAAAGGTTAAGGTTTATTGAATATATCGTTAGATGTAAATTAGAAGACTCTCTCCTATTAAGAATTTTTTTCCACGAAGAGAGGTGCAGGTTGCGAAAACCTGCACCTCTCATTATTTTGGTCCTAATAGTTGAGATTTTAATGCCAAGCTGTGTCGGTGTCGATTTTGTAGCGATAGATACGGGCAAGTTTTAGGTCGTACATTAGAGCAGAGTAGGCTGGGATAGCTCCCTTGGTGTAGTCGTGGTCTCCGTAACCTAAGTAATAGGGGATGTAGATCTGCCAACGGTCGCCTTCATGCATGTGCATCAAGGCGGTGGAAATGCCGACTACAAGGTTCTGGTTGACACAGAAGATAGTGGGTACATCAGTAGCTTCGTTCAGTTCATTGGTGCTATAGCTCTTACCGAAAGCTTTACCCTGTGGATGCTGAGCAGTAGGGATGAGACGGCCGATGTAATGGATGCGGACAGAGTCAACATACATTGGAGAGATGGTGCCGGTGCCCTGTTCCAGCTTCTTCACATAGATAAAGTAGTTGTTCATACCCTGATACAGGTACGTACTGTCACCCAGGTTGAAGGCTTTGATGACTTCCCAACTGCCATCGGCATTGGTCTGGGCTACACGGGCAATGGAGTCGATGAACGACTGGTTGCGATTGCGCCAGTTGTCGAACTCGCTCACTTCGTCTTTCTCGCTGCAAGAGGTAAGGCAAAGGGCAAAGAGGAAAAAGACCCACCCCCATACCCCTCTCCTGTAAAGGAGGGGAGTAGTATGTTTTGCAGATGATTTATCCATTATATCTCCCATTTGTTTTCTTTTTCAGCCCCAAATGACTAATGTCTAGAGCCTAAAGTCTTTATTTTAGTTTCTTCAACAGGCTAGTGATGGTCACCTTGTCTTCGATGATACCCAACAGGTCGGAGATGTTGACACGCTCCTGTTCCATCGTATCGCGGAAGCGGATGGTAACGGTGTTGTCCTCGAGCGACTGGTGGTCAACAGTGACGCAATAAGGAGTACCGATGGCATCCTGACGGCGATAGCGCTTACCGATAGAGTCTTTCTCGTCGTACTGACAGTTGAAGTGGAACTTGAGGTCGTCGATAATCTCGCGTGCCTTCTCGGGCAGCCCGTCCTTCTTGGTGAGTGGCATCACAGCGAGCTTCACAGGTGCGAGAGCTGCAGGGAGACGGAGTACGACACGTGTTTCGCCGTTCTCGAGTTGCTCTTCCTGATAGCTATGGCACATGACGCTGAGGAACATACGGTCGACACCGATAGAGGTTTCGATGACGTATGGAGTATATGACTCGTTGAGCTCGGGGTCGAAGTACTTGATGGACTTGCCTGAGTACTTCTCGTGCTGTGATAGGTCGAAGTTGGTACGTGAGTGAATACCCTCTACTTCCTTGAATCCGAATGGCATCTTGAACTCGATGTCGGTTGCTGCGTTGGCATAGTGTGCCAGCTTCTCGTGGTCGTGGAAGCGGTAGTTCTCGGCTCCGAATCCAAGGTTCTGGTGCCAAGCCATACGAGTCTGCTTCCAAGTCTTGAACCAGTCGAGTTCGGTACCTGGCTTGATGAAGAACTGCATCTCCATCTGTTCGAACTCACGCATGCGGAAGATGAACTGACGTGCTACGATCTCGTTACGGAAGGCCTTACCGATCTGTGCGATTCCGAACGGAATCTTCATACGGCCTGTCTTCTGTACGTTGAGGTAGTTGACGAAGATACCCTGTGCGGTCTCTGGACGCAAGTAGATGGTTGATGCTCCGTCGGCTGTGCTTCCCATTTCGGTCTTGAACATGAGGTTGAACTGACGTACCTCGGTCCAGTTGCGGGTACCGCTGATAGGACAAACAATCTCTTCGTCGAGGATAATCTGGCGAAGTTCCTCAAGATCCATTGCATTCATAGCCTTGCTGTAGCGCTCGTGGAGTGCATCACGCTTGGCCAGTTCCTCAGCTACCTTCGGACTGGTCTCACGATATTTCTGTTCATCGAATGCATCACCAAAGCGCTTACGAGCCTTGGCCACTTCCTTCTCGACCTTTTCTTCGTATTTGGCAATCTGCTCTTCGATGAGCACATCGGCACGATAGCGCTTCTTGGAGTCGCGGTTGTCGATCAATGGGTCGTTGAACGCATCGACGTGTCCTGATGCCTTCCAGATGGTTGGGTGCATGAAGATGGCGGAGTCGATACCCACGATGTTCTCGTGCATCAGTACCATAGACTGCCACCAATACTGCTTGATGTTGTTCTTCATCTCAACACCATTTTGTCCATAATCGTACACCGCTCCCAATCCATCGTATATATCGCTTGATGGGAACACAAATCCGTACTCTTTACAATGAGATACTACTTTCTTAAAAACATCTTCCTGTGCCATATTGATAAATTAAATTTAGTCATTTACCAAATACGCTGCAAGAGGTTATCTTACAGCGCATTTGCTTATCAAGCCGTGTGTACCCAGAGCCGGGGTCGAACCGGCACGGGTTGCCCCACTGGTGTTTGAGACCAGCGCGTCTACCGATTCCGCCATCTGGGCTTGTGGCTATGATGTTACGATAACATCGCGCTTCAGGATGGGCTTGAACCAACGACCCCATGATTAACAGTCATGTGCTCTAACCAACTGAGCTACTGAAGCATGTGCTAAACTGACAGAATCGGCTCCCCGATTGCGTTAGCGGCTGCAAAGGTAGTAAATAATTTGCAATTCACAATGCATAATTCAAATATTCTTTCATTTTTTGTATTTTTTTACGATTCTCTAAACATTAAACGCTAAACTCTAAACTTTTTTTTGTAACTTTGCGCCCGAATTTGAAACGAAATGCGAGTACTTATCATTAACACATCGGAACGAGTGGGTGGCGCTGCTATTGCAGCGAACCGCCTGATGGAAGCGCTAAAGAAGAATGGTGTGAAAGCGAAGATGCTGGTACGTGATAAACAAACGGACCAGATGACGGTTTCGGCCATCCCTTCATCATGGCTGTTGCCGTTGAAGTTTGTGTGGGAGCGTGGTTGCATCTTCGTGGCAAATCGTTTCAGCAAGCAGAACATATTCCAGATGGATTTAGCGAATACGGGTACTGATATCGTGCATTTGTTTGAGTTCGAACAGGCTGACATCATCCATTTGCATTGGGTAAATCAGGGTTTCCTGTCGATGGCCGACCTGAACAGGATTTTGCATGCTGGTAAGCCAGTAGTGATTACGATGCATGATATGTGGTATTTCACTGGTATCTGCCATTATTCTTGTGACTGTACTCGCTATGAAACTAGCTGTTACAAGTGCCCCCAACTGACGAAAGGCGGATGGGGAACGGACTGGGCAGCAAAGGTGTTCGAACAGAAACGCCAGATGCTGAGCGACGTAAAGGTGTCGTTCGTGGGCTGTAGTCAATGGATAACAGACCTGGCTCGCAGAGGCAGTCTGACTCAAGGTCAGTTTGTCATCAACATTCCTAATACCATTAATACGCATGTGTTCCATCCTGCAGACATGACAGAGGTGCGCAAGAAATGGAACCTCCCGGAGGACAAGTTATTGATTCTGTTTGGTTCGCAGCGTATCACAGATGAGCGTAAAGGATTCAAATATCTGGCTGAGGCTTGTAACATCATCAAGGACACGGCTCCTGAGTTGGCTGAGAAATTGGGCATTGTGGTACTGGGTAGTCATTCGAATAAAGTGGAGAGCCTTATCCCATTCGATGTGTATCCGATCAACTACCTCAGTAATGAGAGTGAGGTGATGGAAATGTATAATGCCGTCAACCTGTTTGTCACTCCGTCGTTGCAGGACAACCTGCCGAATACCATTGTCGAGGCTATGGCCTGTGGTACCCCTTGTGTGGGCTTCAATGTGGGTGGTATTCCTGAGATGATTGATCACAAACAGAATGGTTATGTGGCAGCCTATAAGAATGCGGAAGACTTTGCAAAAGGTATACAATGGTGTCTGGACGAGACGAATTATGATACCTTGTGCGAAAACGCCCATAAGAAAGCATTGAACACCTATAGCGAGGATCGTATTGCCCGTCGCTATACAGATGTCTATGAAATGTTGTTGGAACAATGAACACACCTTATTTATCTATTATTACGGTTACTTATAACGCAGAGTTAGTGCTGGGTCGTACGCTTGAGAGTGTAGCGATGCAGACTTTTCGTGGTTTTGTGGAGCATATCATCGTCGATGGAGCATCGAAAGACCGTACGCTTGAGTTGGCTAAGGCATATAAGCAGGAGCATCCAGAGATTGCTGTGACGATAGTGAGCGAACCGGATAAGGGGCTATACGATGCGATGAATAAGGGGCTGCAATTAGCGAAGGGCGAGTTTGTTTGCTTCATCAATGCCGGTGATCGATTGCACGATCAAATGACGCTCGAAGACATTTTCGATAATACGGAACATCCTGAGCAGATAGGTGTGATTTATGGTGATACCAACATTGTGGATAATCACGGCAACTATCTTCGTCAGCGTCATTTGAGTGCTCCTGAGCAATTGACCTGGACTTCGTTTCAGAAAGGAATGCTGGTGTGCCATCAGTCGTTCTATGCCCGACGCTCCATTTGTCCGATGTATGACATGCAGTATCGTTTCTCGGCCGATGTGGACTGGTGTATTCGGGTAATGAAGGCAGGCGAAGAGAAAGGGCTGACGAACCTGAATATGCATTCGGTATTGACCGACTATCTCGATGGGGGCATGACACTGAAGAACCACCGCGCCTCGCTCATCGAACGTTTCCGCATTATGGCTCATTATTATGGACTGATGCCGACCGTGTGGAATCACTTCCTTTTTCTGTTTAGATAAGAGACTTCGTGCAACTTGAGGTGCTCAAAATGAAGAGTTTTGAGAAAAAATGAGGACTAAAACGACTAATTTTGCTGCTCGAAGTAGAGCCGTATGAGAAAAAAGTAGTAATTTTGCGGCCGATTTACGAAAATTGTAGAAACAAAACAAAAGTATTTTATGACGACAAATCTGATGGAAACGCCAATGATGGGCTACATCAATGAGATGTTTAAACGTGAGTGGGACTCATTGGCTTTCGCAGACTATGGGACAGATATCGCCTATTCTCACAAAGAGGTATTTGAACATATTCAGCGCTTACACATTGTATACGAATTATATGGTATTAAGAAGGGTGACAAGATTGCGCTCTGTGACAAGAACAGCTCCAACTGGGCTGTGTCGTTTTTAAGCATCTTCACATACGGAACCGTAGCAGTACCCTTGTTAGCCGACTTCCATATTGACCAAATAGAGCACCTTACGGAGCACTCCGAGGCTAAGTTGTTGATTACCAGCCAAAAGGTTTACGATGCTGCATCTGTCATTAACAAAGACTTGCTTATCGACATCACTACCTTCCGCCCCTTTGCTGAGAAGGAAGGTCGTGACACCGAACTCACCAAACTCTTCAAGCAGGCCGACGAGGAATTTGCAAAACGATTCCCTGAAGGCGCGAAGGCCGACGATGTACAGTTTGCCGATGTCGATTTGGAAGACCTGTCTCTTATCAGCTACACTTCAGGCTCTACAGGCAATCCAAAGGGTGTGATGCTGCCTTATCGTACCTTCTGGTCGAACGTGGTATATTGTCACGACTTCCTGCCAAAGCCAACATCAAAGGACAACTTCATGTCCATCCTCCCGATGGCACACATGTATGGCTTCTCCATCGAGTTCCTCTACCCGATGACTACAGGACGTCCCATCTACTTGTTGACACGCATTCCAAGTCCTCAGGTGCTCCTCAAAGCCTTTGCCGACGTGCGTCCGTTCCTCGTAGTGACCGTGCCACTCATCGTGGAGAAGATCATCCAGAACAAGGTGTTCCCTGTACTTAAGACTCCTAAGATGAAGTTCTTGCTGGCGATTCCTGGCATACGACAGATTGTCTATAACAAGATACGCAAGCAACTTATCAACGTATTCGGCGGACGTTTCGTGGAAGTCATCTTCGGTGGTGCAGCCGTTAATCGTGAAGTCGATAAGTTCCTCCATAAAATCAATTTCCCTTGTACTACCGGTTATGGTATGACCGAGTGTGCACCACTCATCAGCTATGTGGGTCACACAATGAGCAAGGTTGGTTCATGTGGACGTGTGGTAAGCCGTATGGAAATCAAGGTAGACAGCGACGACCCTGAGAATAAGCCAGGCGAACTGCTTACTCGTGGTACCAATATGATGACTGGCTACTACAAGAACCCAGAAGCTACAGCTGAGGCTATCACAGAAGACGGTTGGCTGCATACAGGCGACTTGGTTACAGTGGACAAGGATGGCGATATCTTCATCCGTGGTCGTAAGAAGAACATGCTACTTGGAGCTAACGGACAGAATGTCTATCCTGAAGAAGTGGAAGATGTGATCCTCAGCAACTCATTGGCCGACGAATGTGTACTCGTCCAACGCGATCAGAAGTTTGTGGCTCTCGTCTATGTCAACGAAACGACCCTAGAGAAGGTAAAGCTCCAGCGTGAGCAACTCGCCTACGTCTTCGAAAGTTCCCGTGCCTCTATCAACGAACTGCTTCCGAAGTTTGTCCAACTTACAGGCTTCGAAGTCCGCGAGGAAGAATTCCAGAAGACACCAAAGAAGAATATCAAACGATTCTTATATACTTAACAAAAAGCCTCTCAACCGAGAGGCTTTTATTATGTTGCTTGGATAAATTAGAACTTGAATTCGACGGCAAAGCGGACGCCGTTTTTCTTGATTTTATCACCTCCAGGAACTGCGGGAAGGTCGAGATAGTTGAGTCGGCGGACGTATTGTATCTTCAGGAACTTGAAGATGTTGCTGATGCCGACAGAGAACTCCATGTAGGGGGTGTCGCCCATGATGAAACTGGTGGGCTGTCCGTCGCGGGTTGGGAAGCGGAACAGTTCGTTGTCAGTCGTATTAATGTATGGGTTGTTCTTATCGGTCAGATGTCCGTAAATCATCTTAAATCCGAGATTCTCGCGCCACTTGAGTTTCTTGAGAAGAGGGATGCGGTTGAACACCTTTCCATCGAGATTCCAGTAGAGGCTGAGTGATACATAACGGTCGTTCAGGAACTCCATGTTACGCAGCATATTGAACGACCAACGGTCGAACTGTGTGAAATAGGACAGATTGGATGCTGGGGTGAAGAGCATAGGGAATGGTACTTTGCTCCATTGGATTCCACCCTTCAAGAAAGTTTCGATATATCCGCATGCTCCTGGCATCCAGAATTTCTTGAAGACAGTTGCTTCTGTGGTGTTATAGTGGTATTGTCCGCCCATGAATCCATCGAGGCCGATGGTGTGGTCGAGTGTCATTACAATACCGTCTCGGTTGATCTTCAGGCGCTGCTGTTTTGTGATGATGAACTTCTCACGTGGTGCATATCGTATGCCGAGCCTGACGTCTGTCGTCTTCATATTAGACAGGTATGTGCCATCAGAGTTGCGCTGATAGACCAGTTTCCCTGCTGGGGTAAACTTAGAGTTGTCGAGCGTGACTGTATAAGTCAGGAAGTTCTTTGTCTCGTATCTAAAGGTTGCCTTGAAGTCGTTGACATACATCATTTGGTCAATCTTGCTGGTGTTGAACGAACTGAAGACATTGTTCTTGTCGGTACCCGAGAACTTGTCGACTGGCGACATATCGTCGTACATATATGAAACGGTCAGTGAGCGGTGAGGGAACTCATGAGCCATATATTTTTTCTTGTCTAAGGTGTACTCGAGTTCTGCCTTGTATTTCGCTCTCTTGTCCTTCAAACCATATGCATAATATCCTCGTGCAAAGAGATGGCGATTGAGGTTTGCTGTAGTCTGCAGGCTAGCCTGGAAGCGCATTCCGTCGATGTCGTTGTGTGAAACGATGGCGTTCAAAGGCATGAAGTCAATCTTGTTTGGACTGGGTGTCAGCTCGATGGAGTTCTCCACAACTGCTGTGAGGAGATACTTCCAGAAACTGCCGATGTCTTGATTGATTTTCTCTACTGACTGACCCAGATTGCTCTCTGTGTTCGACAGTTTGATGGGGCGAATGGCCGCCCAGTAAGTTGTGTCTTTGAACTCAGCATCAGGCAGCACATCCTCCACCTGCGTAAATTTGAAGGCCTTCTTGTCTGTGATAGGGTCGAACGAGTAGTTGCTGTAGTGGGTATAGCGTTGGCAAGCCATATTGAGCAAGCCATAGATGCCGCTCATTTCCACAATCATGTTGTCGTTCTCCAGTACACGTTCGCCTGTAGGCAAAGTCATGAAGTCCTGAATGACGAGCAGATTATCTACAAAGTTCACACCTGACTTGTAGGGGATATTCAGCACGCATCGCTTCACTTGGTTCTCTGCATCGTCAGTAACGAATAAGTGGCCTGAGAAACCGAAGTCTTGCTTATTATTCGGCACAAACACAACGTCGATGCATCGTTCTCCATTCACCTCTGTTGTATCCTGAATGTAATAGTGATAGAAGCCTATCGCCTCGGAAGTGGAGATTGGGCTGATGAACGGATGCTGGAGCAGGCGCACATTGTCCTTATAGATATCTACCTCGGTAAAGATGTCCTTCACCCACTCGGTAATCATATCTCCTGAGGTCAACATGGAGTTGAAACCATCGCTGCGTTTGCCTGTAATGGTTTTTTTTGTTGCCTTGGGGTCTTTGCGATAGTTCTCCATCGAGGTGGTCTCGTCCACCATGATAGGAATAATCAGCTTACCAGTCTCAGGGCATATTTCAGCCAGGCTGCTCTTCTCCACATCGTTGTACGAGAATGTATGCTTTTCGTACTTCTCGAAGTGGTAGAAGTCCTTCTCCTTGATGTCGCTCCTGCGCTTGTTGGCAATTACCTTCCTCATCAGGTCTACCGCAGGATTGTTCTTGCGACTGTATTTCACTTTCTCCTTCTTCACCACCACTTCGCTGAGCAGAATCTCGTTCGAGTACAGCTTGATGGTACTGTGAATCTCCGTTTGTTTGGCATTCACGGTCACAATGACAGGCTTGTAGCCTACACAAGACACCTCGAGCTTGTTGTGATCCTTGTAGATATTCACTTGGAACTTACCATCTAAATCCGATTGCTGGCCGATGGAGGTGCCGACATACTTCGCTGTTGCGTATGCCACAGGCTCGCCCGTACCGGCATCGATGATGGTTCCGTAGAACTGAGCACGTGTTGATGCAGGGAGCAACAACAGAAGCAGTAATAATAGGAGAGAGAAGTGTTTCATGTTATTGTTGGTAACCACTCCCCTCCCTCGCTGGGAGGGGTAGGGGGTGGGTCCTGGTGTGTCTTAGTTTTTAATCTGTAATCAAATCATTTCCTGTCATCTCAGCTGGCTGAGGCAAGCCCATGATGTGCAGGATAGAAGGAGCTACATCGGCGAGAACACCATTTGCAACCTTTGCATTTTTGTTCTCAGTTACATAGATGAATGGAACAGGGTTGAGCGAGTGAGCTGTGTTGGGTGTGCCGTCTGGGTTGATTTCGTTGTCGGCATTACCGTGATCAGCAATGATGATGGTTTCGTAACCAACCGTCTTTGCTGTCTCAACAACTTCCTTCACACATTGGTCAACAGCTACTACGGCCTTCTCAACAGCTTCGTAGATGCCTGTGTGGCCTACCATATCGCCATTTGCGAAGTTCACAACCACGAAGTCGTACTTGTCTTCCTTCAGGGCAGCTACGAGTTTGTCCTTCACTTCGTAAGCACTCATCTCAGGCTTGAGGTCATAGGTAGCCACCTTTGGTGAAGCCACCAAGATACGCTCTTCACCTTCGTATGGAGCTTCGCGACCACCATTGAAGAAGAAGGTGACGTGTGCATATTTCTCTGTCTCAGCTGTGTGCAGCTGCTTCAGGCCCTTTGATGAGATGTATTCGCCAAGGGTATTCTCCACGTTCTCCTTTGGGAAAAGGATGTGTACGCCTGTGAACGATGCATCGTAAGGAGTCATGCAATAGTACTGCAGACCTGGGATGGTGTTCATTCCCTGCTCAGGCATATCCTGCTGGGTGAGCACGATGGTCAACTCCTTCGCACGGTCGTTGCGATAGTTGTAGAAGATGATGACATCGCCTTCCTTGATGGTTCCATCGATGTTGGCGTTATTGATTGGCAGGATGAACTCGTCAGTCACGTTTTCATCGTAACTCTCTTGCATAGCCTGAACCATATCGGTTGCCTGCTTACCTTCGCCCTTGATGAGGAGGTCGTAAGCAATCTTGATACGCTCCCAACGCTTGTCACGATCCATTGCATAGAAGCGGCCGATGATGCTGGCGATTTCGCATCCAGTCTCCTTACCCTTCGCTGTGAGTTGCTCAATGAAGCCCTTACCGCTCTTTGGGTCGGTATCACGTCCATCCATGAAACAATGGATGTAGGTGTTCTTGATGCCGTATGCCTTGCTGATGTCGCAGAGGGTAAACACATGTTCGAGTGAGCTGTGAACGCCACCGTTTGAGGTCAGACCCATCAGGTGAATGCTCTTGCCTGTCTTCTGTGCGTATTCGTAAGCGCTGATGATTTCGGGGTTCTTCATGATCGAACCGTCCTTGCAGGCACGATTGATCTTCACGAGGTCCTGATACACGATGCGTCCTGCACCAATGTTGAGGTGTCCCACCTCTGAGTTACCCATCTGGCCGTCAGGCAGACCTACGTTCTCGCCTGAAGCCTGTAACTGTGAATGCGGATATGTTGCATTCAGATAGTCCATATATGGAGTTGGAGTGGAATAGATTACGTCTCCCTTTGTCTTGTCGCCGATTCCCCATCCGTCGAGAATCATTAATAATGCTTTCTTTGCCATAATTGTCTTTTATTCAAAAATCAGCAGATAATAGTTTTTCTTTCCTTTCTGTGCCAACAGATACTTGCCGTCGATGAGGTCGGCAGTTGTCAGCGTTTGGTCAAACTGAGCCAGCTTCTCCTTGTTGATGCTCACACCACCACCTTGGGTCATCTTACGCATCTCGCCCTTTGATGGGAAGATGTCAGTCTTCTCGGCACAGAGGTCTACAGCCTTGATGCCTGCAGCCAACTCATCCTTCGAGAGGGTGTAGTGAGGCACACCGTCGAATACATCGAGGAGTGTCTGCTCGTCCAGTTTCAAGAGGGCTTCCTTGGTTGACTTGCCAAAGAGAATGTTCGATGCTTCAACAGCCATGTTGTAGTCTTCCTCCGAGTGAACCATGATGGTCAGTTCCTTCGCCAGACGCTTCTGCAGCACACGCATACCTGGATCTTGATCCTGCTCTGCGATGAGAGCATCGATTTCGTCCTTCTCCAGCGAAGTGAAGATCTTGATGTAGCGCTTGGCATCCTCGTCGCTGGTGTTCATCCAGAACTGGTAGAACATATATGGCGATGTGTAGTTGCGGTTCAGCCAGATGTTACCCTTCTCTGTTTTTCCGAACTTCGTGCCGTCGGCTTTGGTTACCAGCGGACAAGTCAGCGCAAAGCATTCGTTGCCGTTGATGCGACGAATCAGCTCCGAACCTGTTGTGATGTTACCCCATTGGTCTGCTCCACCCAACTGCAGCTTGCAGTTCTTGTGCTCGTTCAGATAGAGGAAGTCGTAGCCCTGGAGCAACTGGTAAGTAAACTCCGTGAATGAGAGACCGTCGCGAGCCTCACCGTTGAGGCGCTTCTGCACACTTTCCTTCGCCATCATGTAGTTCACTGTGATGTGCTTGCCGATATCGCGAGCGAAATCGAGGAACGTGAAGTTCTTCATCCAGTCATAGTTGTTGACCAATTCAGCCTTGTTGGGTGCATCGCTATCGAAATCGAGGAATTTGCTCAACTGAGCCTTGATGCATTCCACATTGTGGCGCAGGGTAGCCTCGTCCAGCAGGTTACGCTCCTGGCTCTTGCCCGAAGGGTCGCCAATCATACCTGTAGCACCACCAATCAGAGCCAGCGGCTTGTGTCCGCAGCGCTGGAAATGACGCAACATCATCACACCACACAGGTGTCCGATGTGCAATGAGTCGGCTGTTGGGTCGATACCCAAATAAGCCGTCACCTGCTCCTTCTCGAGCAGTTCTTCAGTGCCAGGCATCATCTGGTGAATCATGCCACGCCACTCAAGTTCTTTTACAAAATTCTTTGCCATATTCTATTTTCAATTATTACATTTTCTCATTTTTTCATTGCCGCTTGCGGCTATCGGGGTGCAAAGTTACGAAAAAAATATCAATTGTCAATTATCAATGGTCAATAATTAACTATCAATTGTCAATTATCAATTATCAATGGTCAATTATTTACACCTTATTTATAATAGGAGCTACCTTTTTTCACCCAACATCCTTTGCTGTTTATTGGTATTTCGTAAACTGATACTTCTCGCGTAGTGCTTGTTGCTGATCAGCAGGGAGAGAGGTGAAATAACCCTTCCATCCAGGACAGAAGTTGATGTGCCAACGCCAAAAACGTCCCATCAGCGAGTTTGGTTTCTTGTCGTAATAAGCTCGCAATTTGCAATTATCACATTGATGTGCCATAATAATCTTATTTTTTTAATGTTTCAATCATCGAATCAAGTTCCTGTGCCAGACGCTGATAGTCTTCGAACTTCAGCGGACAAGCCGACAGCTGTTCGTTCATACCCGTAGGTACCTGAGCGAAAGCCTCTTCCTCCAACCGCTTGCCTTTTGGAGTCAGGCTGACAATCTGTTGGCGTTTGTCCTTCTCACCCTGTTTGCGGCTGACGATACCAAGCTTCTCCATACGCTGAAGCAAGGGAGTAACGGTATTCGTCTCCAGCAGCAATCGATGAGCGATGTCGTTCACAAGCTGGTTGTCCTTCTCCCACAGCACCATCAGCACCAGATACTGCGGATAGGTGATTCCTAGTTTTGTCAATATCGGTGTGTAGGCCTGTGTAACCAGTCGTGCAGCTGTATAGAGACGGAAACAAATCTGATTGTCGAGTCGTAATTCTTCGTGCATAACAATTGTCAATTATCAATTAAGCCAACATGGCTTCAATTTCCTTCTCAAAATCCTTTGGCTCTGTGGTTGGAGCATATCGCTTGATGGTCTCGCCATCCTTCGAGATGAGGAACTTGGTGAAGTTCCAAAGGATGTCGCTATCCTTCTTCACACTCTTACTGAGCGTCTTCAAGAGTGCCTTGGTTGCTTTGGCCTTCAATCCGTTATACTCTTCAATAGGAGCCTGCGTCTTCAAGTACTCGAAGATAGGTTCTGCAGCAGGACCGTTCACATCACCCTTCTTCATGATCTGGAAAGTTACACCATAGTTCAGCTGACAGAACTCCTCAATCTGACCGTCTGTGCCAGGATCCTGCTCCTTGAACTGATTGCAAGGGAAGCCGATGATGACCAATCCCTTATCCTTATACTTCTGGTTCAACTCCTCCAATCCTGCGAACTGAGGGGTGAAACCACACTTGCTGGCTGTGTTGACAATCAGCAATACCTTACCTTCGAACTGCGAGAAATCCAGTTCCTTACCTTTGCTCGTGAGAGCCTTGAAATCATAAATCTTTGCCATAATCTTATTCAATTTATATCGTTTGCGATTTTTCCGCTGCAAAGGTAAGAAGAAAAATTTATATCGCAAGCGATTTATCCAAAACTTTAAGTTTATTTAACAATAAGTCGCGTACGATATTCTTTTGTCTGCCGAACCCTTATTTGCACCCTCACGAGACTGCACGTGTAGCCTCACCTAGCAACAAGTTCTTCCTCGTGTAGCAAGTATCCACTTCCTAACTTAAATACGAGTCGGATTCTGCGTGCAAACCCTTCGAATTAAGTTAATGAATTGTTAAGTTTTGCCTTCTAAATCCTCCTTAAAGGAGGACTTCTTATCATCCCCCTTTAAGGGGGACAGGAGAGGGTCTCTTTGTTCCCCTTAATGGGAAATTTTGTTACCTTTAAGGGCTGCAAATTTTTCCTTTGCTTTCCGCAAAATAAAAGCCCAGAAAACGGTTGGACGATTCATGAACCATTTAACAATTGTTCTGTTAAAATGCAAATCAAAAGTAACACATCAAAAGGGTTGTACATAAGTGTGACAATTTGCTCTTATTTCCCCCACTGCTTAAATTCGATTCGTATTTAGCGTGCAAACCCTTCGAATTCAGCGTAAATACGACCCGTATTTAGGCTTCAAACGTTCCGCATTTAGCCTAAAGGAAGTAAACCTTATCGCCGAATAACCCAAGGTTATTGCTGAACAATGCTAGGTTATTGTCACCCCCTTTCTTCTAGAAAAAACAAAAATTATTTGGTAGTTTCATGAAAACTCCCTATATTTGCAGTCGAAAAGAAGAAAGAGGCTAGTAATATAAGAACACTTCAATTTATTCAAACGATGGCTGAAAAAAGTAAGACAAAAAAGATATTAAAGACTACGTTAATTGTTGTCTTATCATTACTTTCATTCGCTGTGTTTGCAAAGATTGCATTAGGGTGCCTGATAAGTGGTGGTGATTTCCTACAATACAAGCATATCGGCGATACTAAGGTTGTATTAATTGATATTGATGCAACACCTGCACCAGGAGCAAAGATTTTTGCTCATGATGCAGGGGGAAAGTCTCTTCCAAGTATTACTGAAGTCTCTTTTTTCCCCTATCTCATATTCTATGATACCCATTACATTGTTGCTCATGGTTCAACAGGGTGGGACTATAAACCTTATTATGTTATCATTGAATTGCCAGAAAACAAAGTGGATATAAAGTACACTGACTACAAAGTGGAAGAGTTCTATTCAAGCGATTTATACAATCAAGCCATAAAGGAAAAGAATATCCAACTGGACAAGATGAATCAAACAGATGCACACATCCCTTGGAGGATTGGGCTTTGGTAAGACAATGCTGTTATGTCATAGAACAAGGAAATGCAAGCAAATCGCTTGCATTTTCTTGTTTAATTTGATGTTTTTAATTTCTAATTAAAAAAGTTTTTGTAACTTTGTAAACGAAATATGAATATGGAAGAAGATAAAGGACAAATACTATTATATCAGACTCCTGATGGTGAGTCGCGCATTGAGGTAAGGCTACAGGGTGAGACGGTATGGCTCAGCCTTGACCAGATGGCAGAGTTGTTCCAGCGTAACAAATCGACTATTTCCCGACACATCAGGAATGTGTTTGAGGAGGGAGAACTCCGACAAGAAACGACAGTTGCAAAATTTGCAACCGTCGTAAATAGAGGTATAAGGGGCGAGGTGGAAGACCAAATAGTTTTTTATAACCTCGATATGATCATCAGCGTGGGATATCGCGTACATTCCTATCGTGGCGTTCAGTTCCGCATGTGGGCAACGGGTGTGTTGAAAGAGTACATCGTGAAGGGTTTTGCTTTGAACGATGACTTGCTGAAACGGGCAGGTGGCGGCAACTATTTCGATGAACTGTTAGCCCGCATTCGAGACATCCGTTCCTCGGAAAAGGTTTTCTATAGGAAGGTACTCGAAATCTATGCACTCAGCATCGACTATGACCCACGAGTGGAAATGACGCAGGAGTTCTTCAAAACGGTGCAAAACAAGATGCACTATTCTGTGCATGGGCATACGGCAGCAGAGATTATCTATGAACGGGCTGATGCACAGAAGGATTTCATGGGGTTGACCACATGGACGGGTGCCATGCCTACGAAAACTGATGCAGAAATCGCAAAAAATTATCTGTCCCAGGAGGAGATTTCGACGCTAAACCGTATCGTCAGTCTATATCTTGATTTTGCCGAGTTACAGGCAGAGGAACATCGCCCTATGTATATGAAGGATTGGATTGCGATTCTTGACGACTTCCTGCACATTTCACGTAAGGATATCCTTACACATGCAGGCAAGATTTCTGCACAACTGGCCAAAGCCAAGGCTGATGCCGAATACGATAAGTTCAAGGCAAGAACCAAGAACGAACTGACACCCGTTGAGATTCATTTCTTGGAACAATTTGAGAGGGAACAGAAGAAATTGGGAGGAAAGAATGATTTATGAAAAACGAAATATGAAAATAGAAGAGGGCAGAGTGAGTGATGTAAATATCATACAACGAGGAAATGCAAGCAAATCGCTTGCATTTTCTTGTTTAATTTGATGTTTTTAATTTCTAATTAAAAAAGTTTTTGTAACTTTGCAACAGAAATAAAAAGTGAAGTGTGAAGCGTGAAGTGTGAAGAGATAGTACTGTTGTTAAAAGCTTTACATAAAATTGTCACGGACACATAATTCAAACTTATCAATAAGAAACAATGATTTACTTTTTCATTACGCCACAGAACAGCATCATCGCAGTAAGTATGAATCATGACATCTCTGCGAAGGAGACGGATGCACTTCAGTGGCTTTTCAGTGGCGCAAAGAAGCGCGACGAGCAGACGATTGGTGGACTGTTTGCAGGTCCTCGACGTGAGATGATCACTCCTTGGAGTACCAATGCTGTGGAGATTACACAGAACATGGGCTTGACGGGTATTGAGCGTATCGAGGAGTTCTTCCCCATCGACAAGGATGCCGACATCGACCCGATGTTGCAACGCAGGTATGAGGAACTGAACCAGCAGATTTTCACTGTCAACATAGAGCCTGCTGCCATCCAGCATATCGACAATCTGGAGGAATACAATGAGCAGGAGGGTCTGGCATTGAGTCCAGAGGAGATTGAATACCTGCACAAGGTGGAAGGCCAGTTGGGTCGAAAGCTTACTGACTCTGAGGTGTTCGGCTTTGCACAGATCAACTCCGAGCATTGCCGCCACAAGATATTCGGTGGCACTTTCATCATCGATGGCAAGGAGAAAGAGAGTAGTCTGTTCCAGATGATTAAGAAGACAACGCAGGAGAATCCTAACAAGATTATCTCTGCCTATAAAGATAATGTGGCATTTGCTCAAGGTCCTGTTGTAGAGCAGTTTGCACCAAAGGACCATAGCACCAGCGATTATTTCCAGACGAAAGACATCGAGTCTGTCATCTCGCTGAAGGCTGAAACTCATAACTTCCCAACCACAGTGGAGCCATTCAATGGTGCTGCAACAGGTACGGGAGGTGAGATTCGCGACCGTATGGGTGGTGGAACAGGTTCGTGGCCAATTGCAGGAACAGCTGTCTACATGACTAGTTATCGCAATGGGGAGCATCCTCGTCACTGGCTCTATCAGACACCTGAGCAGATACTGATTAAGGCTTCGAATGGTGCCAGCGACTTTGGTAACAAGTTTGGACAGCCGCTGATTTGTGGTTCTGTGCTGACATTCGAACATCAGGAGCAGAAGAAGGGTGAGCCTCTGTATGGTTACGATAAGGTCATCATGTTGGCTGGTGGTGTAGGTTATGGCACCAAGCGCGACTGTCTGAAAGGTACCCCTGAGAAAGGCAATAAGATTGTGGTTGTAGGTGGTGATAACTACCGCATCGGATTGGGTGGAGGAAGTGTCAGCTCTGTCGACACAGGTCGCTACTCGAGTGGTATTGAGCTGAATGCTGTTCAGCGTGCTAATCCTGAGATGCAGAAACGTGCCAACAACCTTGTCAGAGCATTGTGTGAGGAAGACGTGAACCCAATCGTGTCTATCCACGATCACGGTAGCGCAGGACACGTGAATTGCCTCAGTGAGCTGGTCGAGGAGTGTGGAGGTCAGATTGATATGACGAAGTTGCCGATTGGCGACAAGACGCTGAGTTCGAAGGAAATCATTGCCAACGAGTCGCAGGAGCGTATGGGATTGCTCATTGACGAGAAGCATATCGATCATGTTCGCCAGATTGCAGAGCGCGAGCGTGCCCCGCTCTATGTAGTAGGTGAAACCACAGGCGATGCTCACTTCTCCTTCCAGCAAGGCGATGGCATCCGTCCGTTCGACCTCGAAGTGTCGCAGATGTTTGGACATTCGCCAAAAACCTATATGCGCGATGAAACCGTTGAGCATCACTATGCAGACGTTGAGTATAAAGACGTTAAGGATTCCAAGACCCTTAACGACTATTTGGAGCAGGTGCTGAAACTTGAAGCTGTAGCCTGCAAAGATTGGTTGACAAACAAGGTGGACCGCTCTGTGACAGGTAAGATAGCTCGTCAGCAATGTCAGGGCGAATTGCAGTTACCTCTTAGCGACTGTGGAGTGGTTGCTCTTGACTATCGTGGAAAGGCAGGAATCGCAACAGCCATCGGACATGCTCCACAGGCAGGTTTGGCTGACCCAGCTGCTGGTAGTGTTCTCTCTGTAGCAGAATCACTCACAAACATCGTGTGGGCACCATTGACTGAGGGTCTTGACAGCGTAAGTTTGTCTGCTAACTGGATGTGGCCTTGTCGTAGTCAGAAAGGTGAAGATGCCCGCCTCTTCGAAGGTGTGAAGGCATTGAGCGACTTCTGCTGTGCCCTCCAGGTGAATGTGCCAACAGGTAAGGATTCACTCTCGATGACTCAGAAGTATCCTGACGGAACCAAGGTCATCAGCCCTGGAACTGTGATTGTGAGCAGTGGTGGTGAGGTAAGTGACATCCGTAAAGTAGTATCGCCAGTAGTTCAGAACAAAGATTCCGTACTCTATCATATTGACTTTTCGTTTGATGAACTGAAGTTGGGTGGAAGTGCCTTTGCGCAGACACAAGGGAAAGTTGGTAGTGAAGTGCCAACCGTGCAGAACCCAGAGTATTTCCGCGATGCATTTATGGCTGTTCAGCAGTTGGTGAACGAAGAACTGCTATTGGCTGGACACGATATCAGTGCAGGTGGTTTGGTTACTTGTCTGCTTGAGATGTGTTTCGCCAACACGAAGGGTGGACTGAAAGTGAACCTTGATGAATTCGGAGAAAAAGACCTCGTCAAACTTCTGTTTGCTGAGAATCCAGGTGTTGTGATTCAGGTTGCAGCTGATCATATTAATAAGGTGGAAAGCATCCTTGCTGATGCAGGAGTAGGTTTCGCTAAGATAGCAGAACCAATCGCAGAGCGTAAACTGGTGTTGAGTGCAAAAGCAACATCATACGAACTGGACATCGATGCCCTGCGTGATGTGTGGTATTCAACTTCACATGAATTGGATTGCCTCCAAAGCATGAACGGAATGGCTGACGAGCGCTTTGCTAATTACAAGAATCAGCCTATCCAGCACAAGTTCAATGCTGATTTCACTGGAACTTTTGCCCAGTATGGCATCAGTCCTGATCGTGATTCAGCACCATCTGAAGCACGTCCAAAGGCAGCTATCATTCGTGAGAAAGGTACGAATGGTGAGCGTGAAATGGCTTATTGTCTCTACTTGGCAGGCTTTGATGTGAAGGATGTGATGATGACAGACTTGGTGAGTGGACGTGAAACGCTTGATGAAATCCAGATGATTGTGTTCTGTGGTGGATTCTCCAATTCAGACGTACTAGGAAGTGCTAAAGGTTGGGCAGGAGCATTCCTCTATAATCCAGAGGCAAAAGCCGCACTCGATAAGTTCTATGCACGCAAAGACACCCTCTCGCTGGGTATCTGTAATGGATGCCAGTTGATGATGGAATTGGGTCTGCTTGGCGCGAAAGGCAGTATGAAGCACAATATCAGCCATAAGTTCGAGAGTGCATTCCTTACGCTTGACATCCCACAGAATGAGTCAGTTCTCTTTGGCTCGCTGAGTGGAAACAAGTTGGGACTTTGGGTAGCTCATGGAGAAGGACGCTTCGAACTGACAGAGCCTGAGAGTGCTTACAATGTGGTTGCTAAGTACAACTATCATGGCTATCCTGCTAATCCGAATGGCAGTGACTATGATATTGCAGGTATCTGTACCGCAGACGGGCGCCATCTTGCCATGATGCCTCACTTGGAGCGAGCCATCTTCCCTTGGCAGATGGGGCACTATCCAGAGGAACGTAAGCACGATGATGTGACTCCATGGATCGAAGCTTTCGTGAATGGACGAAAATGGTGCGAGCAGCATAGATAAAAACAAAGCGGAGCCAATCACAAGACTGGCTCCGCTTGTTTTATGCTTTACATCTTACTTAATGTTATCTACCCACTTGAACAATCTGTTCCATCGAATCTTCGATGAGGCTGGGTTGTTATCAGGACAGATAGACAGCCATATGAAGAGTGGCTTACCAACTACATGATCCTCAGGTACAAAGCCCCAGTAGCGGCTGTCGGCAGAGTTGTGGCGGTTGTCGCCCATCATCCAGTAGTAGTCCATCTTGAAGGTGTACTCATTAGTTTCCTTTCCATTGATGAAGATTTTGCCATTCTCAACCTTCAGGTCATTGCCTTCATACACACGGATAGGACGGTCGTAGACTGCGATATTCTCCATCGTGAGTGTGAGTTTCTTTCCTTTGGCAGGAATCCAGATAGGTCCGTAGTTGTCGCGCGTCCATCCATAGTCGTGATTGAGTGGATACACATGTCCGGAGTTGGTGTCCATAATCTCCACAATGCTGTCGATGAGTTCTGTATGACTCAGCAATGAAGCTTTTGTCTTCTCTGTGAGTGGCACTCCAATACGGTGTTCCTCGAACGGATGATCAGGACGGTCGTTCCAGCGAGCGTATGCTTCATCGCTGATTTGCAATTCATCACGCAGTTCGTCATTCAGTTCTCCCTTTGAATAGACGTAATAGTTGAACTGTGCATCTGTAGGAGTCTTTTGTGCCTTGCCATCAATGTAGATAATCTTATTCTTGATTTCCAGCTTCTGGTTAGGCAGGCCTACACAACGTTTCACGTAGTTTTCGCGACGGTCAACAGGACGACTGGTGATGTCACCAAAACGGAATTTATCTTGAGCGACTAATTGCTTACCCACTTGGTACAATTCGTCGAACATCTTCATCTGTTGTTCTGTGTTCAGCGAGCTCATTGCCGGAAGTTCGTATCCTTGGTTCTTGTAGGCCTCAGCGCCATACATATAACAAAGCTCATAGAAATCGTTAGGATAGTTCACGGCTACCGTATCGCCAGCAGGGTAGTTGAATACGACGATGTCACCATATTCCACCTTTCCCAGACCTTTCACACGACGGTATTCCCAATGAGGCCATTCGATATACGACTTGGCATTGATGACAGGCAATGTGTGTTGGGTAAGTGGCATCGTAAGCGGAGTCTGAGGAATACGAGGGCCGTAGCTCAACTTGCTCACTAACAGATAATCACCCGTCAAGAGCGATTTCTCCAAAGAACTACTTGGTATTTGGTAGTTCTGGAAGAAGAATTGATTGACGAAGTAGACGGCTACCAAAGCAAACACCAACGCATCGACCCAACTCATCAGGGTTCGACCCACTGGACTTTCCAGGTTTTTCCACCAAGTCCACTTGATTATCTTTGAGATGTAGACATCATAGATGAATGGCACGACAAGTAGTCCCCACCAACTGCCTACCCAATAGAGGAAAGCAAGATACAGAACAAGGACGATGATAAACATCACCCAGTTCTTTTTCTTCTCCGCTTTTTCGATTTTATCTGCGTTAGCTCTTTCTGCCTTTATCTGTTTAGAACCCTTAAATTTTACCATAACTGTTGATTCTTTTTTATTGGTTTGACGTCGCTTGGTAGATGAAAACTACAGGACGTGCAGTTAATAATCTTTAAAACTGAAAAAGATCGCTGGTTGTCAACAGACCCTGATGTTTTGCTGTATATTCTGCTGCCAGTACTGCTCCTAAGGCAAAACCTTTACGATTGTGAGCATCGTGAGTGATGGTAATCTGATCGGCTTCGCTGTTATAGGTGATGCTATGAATGCCTGGCACTTCACCTTCGCGTACTGATTCTATCTTAACATCGTCAATGCGAGGCATATTCTCTTTGATTTGTTCTGCAAGTGTGATGGCTGTTCCGCTTGGCGCATCGAGCTTGTGAATATGGTGAACTTCGCGCATACTTACTTCGTAGTCAGGGAACTCGTTCATGATGCGAGCCAGGTACTTATTGACTGCAGAGAAGATGGCCACGCCCAGACTGAAATTTGATGCCCAGAACAGGGTCTTACCTCCTTCTGTGCAAGCCTTGCGTACTTCATCACCATGTTCTTTCAACCATCCTGTGCTACCGGAAACAACTTTCACATTCTGCTCCCATGCTTTCAAATAATTGTTGTATGCTACTTGAGGAGCAGTAAATTCAATGGCAACATCGGCTGAACGAAATGCTGGGGAGTTGAAATCATCCTGATTATCAATGTCGATGATGCTTACGATTTCATGTCCTCGACTGATGGCAATCTGCTCAATCATTTTACCCATCTTGCCATATCCAATTAATGCAATCTTCATATATATCGTAAATTTTTCTGCAAAGATAGTAAAAGTTTGTAGTTTATAGATGATAGTTTAAAGATTTTTAAGTAACTTTGCAACAAACTGCAGCATTTATGGAATATATGCTTCACTATGCATGGCAACATCGCATATTCCCACTCGGACAACTACATACAGCAGATGGGAAACATATAGATATTATCAGTGTGGGACGGCACAACTCGGATGCTGGTCCTGATTTCATTGGTGCCCAGCTGAAAATAGATGGAATGTTATGGGTCGGAAATGTAGAAATACATCTCAAATCGAGCGATTGGTACCATCATCATCATGATACTGATGTGGCATACGACAATGTGATACTTCATGTGGTTTCTGCCATAGATTGCGAAGTGAGAACCTCGCAGGGGCATGTTATTCCACAAATGCAATTGGAAATTCCTGATTACGTAACTAATAACTGCGAAGAACTCCTTTCGTCCGACCGCCACCCTCGCTGTCGTAACTACTTGAACTTGATGCCTCGACTCACCATCACCGCGTGGCTATCTGCTTTATATGTAGAACGACTGGAACAGCGAACTGAGCAATTGATGGAGCGGCGAAAGCTGTGCAACTTAGATTGGGAGCATACAGCTTTTGTCACTATTGCCAGGAATTTTGGATTTGGAAAGAATGGCGATGCTTTCGAACAATGGGCAAAGACCGTTTCCATGAGTGCCATGAATAAGCATCGTGATGATTTGTTCCAGATTGAAGCTATCTTCTTTGGGCAGGCAGGTTTCTTGGATGACGAGTTCCAACAGAGACGAGCACCGCTGTCTGATTACTATTATAAGTTGAAAGCCGAATACGCTTATCTTCGAAAGAAATTCGATTTACAAAGCATCAATCCTTCTCAGTGGAAGTTCCTACGGATGCGTCCACAAGGCTTTCCATATATGCGTATAGCACAACTTGCTAAGCTGTATCATACCAGCCAGTTGAATCTTTCGCGTTTGATAAGTGCCCAGACTGTAGAAGATATAAGGGAATTATTGGATGTTCAGGTCAGTGATTATTGGCAATCTCATTATTCTTTCTCAAATGTTGAGGTTCAAGCAGGAAACCGTTCCCTTTCGAAAGCGACCAAAGATTTGATTATCATTAACAGCGTTGTGCCATTACTGTTTGCTTATGGACGTTATAAGGCCGACGAGGGAATGTGTCAAAAGGCCATCGAGTTGCTTGAACAGTTGAAACCAGAACGAAATAGTATCATCGATACTTGGTGTGAAGCAGGTGTGGAATGTCGTTCTGCAGCCGAATCTCAGGCAATATTGCAACTGACGACACGATACTGCGATGCGAAGGATTGTCTTCGCTGCCGTTTGGGTTATGAATATATTCGTCATACTCCAACCTACTTGAAGGAAAAGGAGAAAAGGAATCAGAAGGACTAAAACCCTGATACAAACGATTACAAACGAAAAGGCCAGTCTCACGACTGACCTTTTTCTGTTACTTTAAAGATGTGCCGACTCGGTCAGAATCCCTTCTTTTTGGTCGGCACGAGAATATATGTAAGAATTGAATGAAATGTTTCTATCCTTAGTCGTCAGGAATTCCCTGACGTTGTGCCAATTTTACGCATCGATGTTTGCGTATGTTGCATTACGCTCAATGAACTCACGGCGTGGTGGAACATCATCACCCATCAACATCGAGAAGATGTAATCTGCTTCTGCAGCATCATCAATAGTGACTTGTTTCAGCAGACGGGTCTCTGGGTTCATGGTTGTTTCCCACAATTGTTCTGGGTTCATTTCACCAAGACCTTTGTATCGTTGGGTCTTAATGCTATCCTGATTGCCATCACCATACTGGTCAATGAAGCGGAGTCGCGCCTGCTCATCATAGCAGTATTCGCTAATCTTACCCTTTGTGCACTTGTAGAGTGGAGGCGTAGCGATGAAGAGGCGTCCGTCCTTGATCAGTTGTGGCATATAGCGGAAGAAGAGTGTGAGCAACAGGGTGTCGATATGTGAACCATCGACATCGGCATCGGTCATGATAATCGTCTTGTAGTAGCGCAACTTCTCATAGTTGGCTTCTTTGCTATCATTCTCGTCAATTCCGAAGCGTACACCAAGTGCATTGATGATGTTGTTTACTTCTTCATGATCGAATGCTTGGTGCCATTTCACACGTTCTACGTTGAAAATCTTACCACGTATTGGCAGGATGGCTTGGAAATGACGGTCACGGCCTTGTTTCGCAGAACCACCTGCAGAGTCTCCCTCGACGATAAACATCTCGCAATTAGCTGGGTCTTTATCTGAGCAGTCTGCAAGTTTACCTGGAAGTCCACCTCCTGACATCGGATTCTTGCGTTGAACCTTCTCGCGTGCTGTTCGTGCAGCAATACGAGCTTCGGCAGCAAGTACCACTTTGTCGATGATGAGTTTTGCCTCCTTTGGATGTTCTTCAAGATAGTTCGTCAGTGCTTCGCCTACTGCAGAGTTTACCGCACCCATGACTTCGTTGTTACCCAATTTTGTCTTGGTCTGTCCTTCGAACTGTGGTTCGGCAACTTTTACGGAGATCACTGCGGTCAGTCCTTCACGGAAGTCTTCCGGACTAATCTCAATCTTCTGCTTGTTCAGGCGATCCATCAGTTTCTGATCGTCTGATGTATATTTCTTCAATACGCGGGTGAGGGCGGTGCGGAATCCTTGCAGATGGGTACCACCTTCTATGGTATTGATATTGTTAACATATGAGTGGATATTCTCCGAGTATGAGGTGTTGTACATGATGGCTGCCTCTATCGGAGTATCGCTTTTCTCTGTGTTGAGATAGATGATATCGTTGAAAAGGTGTGTGCGTGTAGAGTCGATGTATCTTACGAAGTCACGCAAACCACCTTCTGAATAGAACACATCTTTGCGGATACCTTCGTAGCCTGCTTGTGCGTTCATGTCCAAACGCATGTCTTGCAGGGTAATGGTGATGCCAGCATTCAGATATGCCAATTCACGCATACGATTGGCAAGTATCTCATAACGATAAGTTCGTGTGATGAAGATACTGCCGTCAGGCCAGAATTGCTGGCGTGTGCCTCGCAAATCAGTTGTACCTATTTGCTTGACATCATATAAGGGTTTTCCGCAAGAGTATTCCTGCTGGTAAATTTTGCCATCGCGGAATACTTGCGATACCATCCTGGTTGACAGGGCGTTCACACAACTGACACCAACACCGTGGAGACCACCGGATACTTTATAGGAGCCTTTGTCAAACTTTCCTCCTGCATGGAGCACGGTCATAACGACCTCAAGAGCCGAACGGTGCTCTTTTTCATGCATGTCAACAGGAATACCACGTCCATTATCCTGAACCGTGATAGAATTGTCTTCGTTGATAGTTACTTCAATGTGGGTGCAGAAACCTGCCAGTGCTTCATCAATTGAGTTATCAACCACTTCATACACTAAGTGATGAAGTCCTTTTTCGCTAATATCACCAATGTACATCGCAGGACGTTTCCGTACTGCTTCCAAGCCTTCCAAGACTTGGATATTACTTGCGGAATAGTCTGTTCCTGCTTGAATCAATTCATCCATTTCGTTTAAATCACATTTTACGGTACAAATTTACGAAAAAGTATTGAATTGTGCAAACATTCTGGCTAAAAAGTTAAAAAGAAATACACCTTTGGTGTATTAATAGTCAAAATAGCTTTGATAGATGAAAAATCATGGTATTAATAAAAAAAATAAGGTGTCGATTGACACCTTATATAAATTATCTAATGGCATTAAAACCAAGAGTTACTAAATTAGAGTTTAGAGATGTAGAGCATTGCACCAGATTTGAGGTTTGCAGCCTTCTTCCAGTGAATAATATTCTTCTTTGCGAGTTTGTCTAACATCTTTTGTACTTGTGGATAAAGTTCCAAAGCAGCCTCTTTCTCCTTTGTAGCGCGAAGTTTGCGGAGAGCATTACGCATCGTCTTTGCGTAATAGCGATTGTGCAGTCTGCGAGTTTCAGACTGACGTATGCGCTTGATTGTTGATTTGTGATTTGCCATTATTTATGTTTCTTTTTGTACTGTTTTGTGAGCTGTATTTTGCTCTTCTTTCAATTCTTAATTACTTGAAGTAGTCCCTAGCAGAATCGAACTGCTCTTTAGAGAATGAAAATCTCTCGTCCTAACCGATAGACGAAGGGACCAGCCTCTGACTTACGTCTAAGCAGAACCACTTTCGCGATTTGCGGATGCAAAGGTACGCACATTATTTTGACTGACAAAATTTTTTTGCATTTTTTTTCCATATTCTATGCTTTTTCCATATTTTTTTTCTACATTTGCATCTTCGAAACGAGGCAGACAGAGAAAAATGGTATGGAAAAGCTAAAAGGGATTGTCCTTAGAACGGTGAAATATGGAGAAAACGGTTATATCGTAGACTTGTTCACGGATAGCCGCGGAAGAATGTCGTTTGATGTCAAACGTACGGCTTCACACCAGGTCGCTGCTAGATCTTCCAGAGTCAATCCTTCCGTTTTGATGCCATTAAGCCTGATAGCGTTCGAAAGCAGCATTCACGGCCAGATGCGACTGCCTTCTGCAAAAGGGATTCAACCCTATCATACTTTTAGTACCTTGCACTTCAATCCTGTGAAGGCATCGATTGTCATGTTTCTCTCGGAATGTTTGAGCAACTTATTAAAAGAAGAGGCGGCTAATCCTTTGCTTTATCAGTATATCGAAGATTCCTTGAAGTGGTTTGATTACGCTGAAACGGGTTATGCCAACTTCCATCTTGTTTTTATGATGAGGCTTACACGCTTTGTGGGTGTCTTTCCGAATGTTGATAAAAGCCATTTGTTGAGCCCCCATCAAACACATACCTTATTATATTATGATTTGATGAACAGTGAGTACTCGGACATTCAGCCTCAGCATCAACATTACCTCAAGCCCGACGAAGCCCGCACTATACCTTATTTATTATATATGGACTATGAGAATATGCATCTTTATCGGATGAATCGCCGTCAGCGCCATCGATGCCTGGAGGTGATCATTGAATACTATATGTTGCATCTTACAGGTTTTCGGGAGCCAAAATCACTCGAAGTATTGCAGGATGTCTTTGATAATTGTAATTCAATAACCCATAACCTATAACCATTATTATTGATAGCAAAAACGTCTGAAACAGAAGTAAATGGTACGAAAAAACAGCCAATTTGAAAAAAATAGTAAATAGTAAATGGTTAAATGGTAAATTATTCGTACCTTTGCAGCGCAAAAAGAAAATGAGAGGGTTCCAATGCTTCAGTGTTGGAATTCTTATTATTTTTCTGCGCAAACAATAACTAAGAACTAAAGAACGATTAAAACAATTAAGGAATATGGCTTATATGTCACAGGAAGGCTATGATAAAATCAGAGCCGAAATCAAACAGCTGGAAGAAGTAGAACGTCCAGAAGTGATACGTCAGATTCAAGAGGCACGTGAGAAGGGCGACCTCTCTGAAAATGCAGAATACGATGCAGCAAAAGAGGCTCAGGGCAAACTTGAAACAAAGATTGCCGAACTGAAGGCGCTTTTGGCTGATGCAAAGATTATTGATACATCAAAGGTGCAGACCGATGTGGTTCAGATTCTCTCTAAAGTAGAAATGAAGAACGTCAGAACCGGTATGGTGATGACTTACACACTGGTCAGCGAAAGTGAGGCCAACCTCAGCGAAGGCAAGATCTCTGTTGCAACTCCGATTGCTCAGGGTCTGCTTGGCAAGAAAGTGGGCGATGTCGCTACAATCACAATCCCTCAGGGCGTGATTGAATTGGAGATTCTCAACATTTCTGTCTAACCCATTCGACCGATCCACTATGGCTACGATTTTTACAAAGATTGCAAACGGTGAGATTCCCAGCTACAAATGTGCTGAGAATGAGGAGTTTTATGCTTTCCTCGATATCAATCCGCTGGTAAAGGGACATACCCTTTGCATTCCTCGTCGCGAGGTAGACTATATCTTCGATATGGAAGACAATGAGATTGCTCGTTTCCAAGTGTTCGCCAAGAAGGTAGCGCAGGCTATCAAGACCGCCTTCCCATGTGTGAAGGTAGGTGAAGCTGTTCTCGGTCTTGAGGTACCTCATGCTCATATCCACCTCATTCCGATGCAGTCTGAGAAGGATATGCTGTTCAGCAATCCTAAGAAGAGTTTCCCTGCAGAAGAGATGCAAGCAGCGGCCGATGCCATCTATGCAGAGTTTAAGAAACTGTAATTCTGCATTCTGTTATTCATAAAGAGAGTGTGTCAATGATACTGACATACTCTCTTTTTTCTTGAACACGAATAGCAAAAAAAGCAGAATTCATCTTTCTAACAGAAACTTTTAATGAATCATTGCGAGACTGAGATTCCTCTTAGGGCTTCTCGTAGCTCCAACATACTTGGATCTTCATAGCTACGATACTTATCGGATACAGTCCATGTTGTATCGTCAATTATAACCTTTTCGAAAGTGGCAGGATCTGCACCCTTGATAAGTGAGTCTCTATAGAATACATGGTGGGCATCCTTGCCGTAATTGTCATCTGGATATTGATTCTGTACTTTCTGCTCGTCTTTGTATGAGTAGCTATATAGCGGTTGAAATGTGGAAACGTCAGCTTCTTTCACTATATGTTCCAACCAAAATACATGGTACTTGTCAGCATACCACTCAGGGTACATACTAATAGTATCTAATGCCCTAAACGTTCTTGGGTCTGCATCGTTAACGTCTTTTAATTCCCAGGTAAAGAGGTGCTCACTATCCGTGTAGAAGTGGTTTCCAATCTTCGTCAATTTATTATAATCTTGAACATTGGTGGTCTTACCTTTGTAGTACACATGATGTTTATCTTTTCCAATATCATCTGTAACTAACTGAAACGTTTCTGGATCCGCTCCCTCAACAACATCTGCATGAAAATAAACCCTAAACTTGTCGGCTGCGTAGTGTTCTTCATTTAATGAGTTAGAAGGTATTATGCGATGAAAACTCTCGTAATCAATATTGGGTATTGTAGTTGCCCCAGAATAATGGAAACAATAACCGTTATATTTGTCTTTGCCCCAGTTCGCAAAGTCAATGAATTCTGGGCTATCAGATAATACAACAAACGTAGCCTTATCTGCCACATGTATAGGTTCACCATTCCAATAAAAATCGTTAGCATCTTCTGTCAGTAAATCAGCATGTACCTTAAAGGTTTTAGGATCGGCTCCATGCATGATAGAATCACAGTGAAATACATGAAAGGCATCTTTAGCATAGCGACGCTCTATATATTCGAATGTGGCAACATCTGCATCTTGCACAATACGCCCTGCAAAAAAAACATGGTTAGCATCTTTTCCATATACCCAGCCAATGACCTTAAAAGTTTTGGGATCAGCATCCTTTACGGCAATACTGTCATACTCACTTTGCCATGTCACTAGCTTACCGTCATTCCTATAGCCACTTTTATTACAAGCCGTGAATAATGTCATAACAATAAAAAGCAATTGCAGAATTGTGATACTTTTCTTCATACTCTAAAGGATGATCAATTAGTTTTGATTTCAATGAACAAAGATTCACTTGCAAATATACATTGTTTTTTTGAATTCACCAAAGAATTGATGGGAAAAGTATGAATAAAAAGCCTTAAGAGGAACAATTGTTCCCCCATTAAGGGGAAATTTTGTTACCCTTAAGGGAAACAATTTTCGCCCCCTGCACCGCCTTTGCTTATTTAGGCTAAATGCGGAACGTTTGAGCGTAGAATACAGTGAGTTTTTACGTTAAATACAAGGTGTATTCAGCCTAAATACAAAAAGGTTGTTGGTGGGAAGGCAAAAGATACCCCAAAAAAGGAAAACGCAACCGATTCACTTCGTGCAAAATGAGCCGGCTGCGTAGAGATACTGTAAATATCGGTTCTTTTACTTGATACCGAGTTTTGCTTTGACTTGGTCTGTCACATCTGTGCTGAGCGTTTCGTTGATGAAAGGAATGCCGCTTGTCACATCCATCACGTAGATGTATCCGCCTGCGGTGCCGACTTCCTTGATAGCATTGCCGACTTTCTCGGAGATTTCGTTCAGTTTGGTACGCTCCTGCTGTGCAAGATCTTGTTCAGCAGTCTGCTGGTACTCGGTGAGACGTTTATCCAAATCCTGCAACTCCTGTACACGACGCTGCTTCATGGTTTCAGGCAGTGACTCGCCGTTCTTCTGGTAGTCTTCATATTTTGTCCTGAATTCGTCTTGCATACGCTTGAATTCGTCGTCATACTGTTTTGCAAGGGTCTGAAGCTCAGTCTGTGCCTTCGTGTATTCAGGCATCGCATTTATGATAACTGCTGAGTTTACGTGAGCAAATTTCTGTGCAAATACACTCATAGGCAGTGCGATGAGTGCGAGAATAATTAGTTTTTTCATTTTTCGTTATTAATTTAATTGATGAATATTTCGCTTCGCGCAAAATGCTACGCCTCAATAATGTTCAAGCAAGCTTGACATTATGTTCGGCTTAATCGCATTTTTCACTTTTTAGTTTGAATAACCGAGTTTCTGCAGCACTTCGTCGCTGATGTCGATCTTAGGAGATGCATAAATGATGCTGCCGCCCGAAGCACGGTCGAGAATCAGCTGATAGCCTTTCTGGTCGCTGATGTCGCGTACTGCGTTATAGATTTCGTCTTGGATTGGTGCCATCAGGCTTTGACGTTTCTTGAACAATTCGCCTTCGCTGCCAAAGTACTTCTTCTTCAAGTCGCTTGCCTCTTTCTCTTTTGACATGATGGCTTCTTCAGTTTTCTGCTTCTGAGCATCAGAAAGGAATACTGATTCCGACTGATATTTCTTGTACATTGTCTCAACTTCTGTCAGTATAGCCTCTACTTCGCCTTCCCATTTTTTTGAAATCTGGTTCAGCTGCTCGTTAGCACGTTCGTATGCAGGCACATTCTTGAGAATGTATTCCATGTCGACCAGCGCAAACTTTTGCGCAAATACACTCATTGGTAGTGCTATGAGTGCGATGATGAGTAGTTTCTTCATATACCTGAATCTTTATGTTGTGATACAAAATTAGAATTCTTGTCCCAGTACGAAGTGGAAATGTCCACCACCGTAGGTTGATGAACCAAATGCCTTGTCGAATCCGTATGCATAGTCAATACCCATCAGACCAACCATCGGGAGGAAGAGACGGACTCCGACTCCTGCTGAGCGTTTCATATCGAACGGATTGAACTTGCGGATGTCATTCCATGCATTACCACCTTCGAGGAATGCCAATGCATAGATGTTGGTGGAACCTTCGAGCAGCAATGGATAGCGGAGTTCCATCGTCATACGAGTATATGCATAACCTTCGGTTCCTACGCTCGGAGTAAATGCTCCATTTTCATAACCACGCAGAGCAATGGTTTCAGAGTAATAACTTGTTGAGTAGCCCGACATGCCGTCACCTCCTACGTAGAAGGTTTCGAATGGTGAGCGCTTGTCCTTATTGTAATGTCCAAGGAATCCTGCATCCATACGTGCCATCAGCACAAAACTCTTCTTGGCACTTGAAAGGGGAATATAGACTTTGGAATTGAACTTCCATTTATGGTATTCAATCCAGCGGTATTTCTTCTGGAGGTCACGCTGGTAACTTGCATCGCTGGCTGAAGATGCTAACTGGCTGTAGTCGGTTCCGTCCCAAAGTGAGTATGGTGGCGTAGCACTGACTGACAAGGATATTTCAGAACCATGACGTGGGAAGAATGTTGCTCCGATTGACGAGCGAATCAACTGCAGCGTCAGGTTGATATTGTTACAATTACCATTCGAAATCAGGAAGTATTCCCAATCTTTCAGCATATAACGTGTGTACGACAATGATGCGTTCAGATAGAAATTATTGTCAGGCCAGTTCAAACGTTTTCCCCATCCTAATGACAATCCGAACAACTGGATATACTTGTCTGGGTCGTAGTATGATGAGTAGTTGTTGTAATATGAGTTGTTATAGTTGCCGTATCCGTACAACATCGAATAATATGAGTTGTAGTAGCTGCTGTTATAATAGCTGCTATTCACGTCGGTCTGCTTCGAATAGAATGCAGATACCGACAAACGGGTAGGACGTTTGCCTCCGAACCAAGGATCAGAAAACGAAACGCTATAAGACTGATAATAACTACCATTGGTTGATGCACTGAGCTCAAACTGCTGTCCATGACCCTGAGGCAGGATACCACGACGGTTCTTGTTCTTGCCAAAAAGGTTCTGCATAGAGAAGTTTGAGAATTTCAGTCCGGCACGACCAATGACACCTGTCTGACCCCAACCCAATGAGAACTCAACCTGATCGCTTGGCTTTGGTGTCAGTCCGATACTGAGGTCAAGGGTTCCGTTCTGTTCGTCTGCCTTAATCCATTTGTTGGGATCGAGCGCTTCGGGATCGAAATGCCCCATCTGCGCAATCTCTTGTGCAGTAGTCTTGAAGGCATCCATTGTAAACAAATCACCAGGTTTCAGTTTCAATTCACGACGTACGACTTCTTCGTACACCTTCTCGTTTCCATAGATTTGAATCTTATTAATGGTTGCTTGTTTACCTTCAGTTACATAGATAACCAAATCGATTGAGTCACCGTCAATCTCCTCTTCTTTTGGCAAGACGCGGCTGAAGACGTAACCATGATTATAGTACTGATTACCGATGGAGGTATCATCGCTGTTGAGGCGTTCAGTCAGTTTCTTTTGGTTGTAGACATCTCCACGCTTCATACCTAATGCTTCAGACATGGCTGCTGAATTGTAGATAGTGTTTCCTACCCAACTTACATTACGTAGGTAATACTTTTGTCCTTCGTAAATGTTGAGGTAGATGTCAACGGTATTGTTACCTAAATCGACAACACTGTCTGATTCGATGATAGCATCACGGTAACCCAATTCGTTGTATTTCTCAATCACACGCTCTTTATCTTCTTCATACTTTTCTGCAATGAATTTCTTTGCTTTTAGGAAACTCTTGAATCCTTTCTCGTTGGTCTTTTTCAGCAGACCTCCAGAGAAGAAGTTTCCTGTGAATTTCTTGCGAGCGATATGTTCGTTACCTGTGATATAGATTTTGTTAATCTTGACTTTCTCGTTCTTGTTGATATTTACGTCAACAATCAGCTGGTCATTATGTGCGATGTCGTCTTTCTGCACGATTTCAACTTCTGCATTCTTGAATCCTTTTTCTTCGAAGTATCGTTGGATAACAATCTTAGCACGGTCAATCATATTCGGACTGATTTGGTTACCTTTTACGATACCAATTTTGTCTGCCAAGTCGTCGCGCTCGTTCTTTTTCACACCGTTAATATTCACTTCAGATACCTTGGGTCGGATGCTGAGTCGGATATTGAGGAATATACTATCGTCGCGAACCTCAGTAGCTTCAATTCGTACATCTGAGAACAGACCATGTTTCCAATAGCGCTTAACAGCATCGGTGATATCATCACCAGGCACGGTGATACGTTCTCCGACGGTCAATCCGGAAATAGCAATCAGAATATAGTCTTCGTATTTTTGTGCTCCTTCGTTGGTGACTTCTACCGAAATGCCGCCAATGGCATAGTTATGGGCTTGTCCATAGATGATGGTTGGCTTGTCTTGCGCCATCATGCTATTACCAAGGCCAATAAAGAGGCACGCCACGATGAGACTTCTTATGTATATCAATGATTTCATCCTCTTACTTGTTCGTTTCTTCAACTATTTGGTCACCAGTCTTTCCATAGCGTCTTTGACGTCCCTGATAATCAGCAATCGCTTTATGGAATTCCTCGATGGTAAAATCTGGCCAATACACATCTGTGAAATAGAACTCTGAATAGGCACACTGCCACAGCAGGTAATTGCTGAGACGTAGTTCACCTCCAGTACGTATCATTAATTCGGGTTCTGGCATACCCTTGGTTTCCAGATGTTGATTGATGGTTTCTTCTGTAATGTCAGTACTTTTCAGTTTTCCTTGTTCTACCTCGGCTGCAATATCCTTCATGGCTTTGGTTAACTCCCATTTCGATGAGTAACTCAAGGCCACGACCATGCAGGTGTTGGTGTTGTTCTTTGTTATCTCCTCCAGATGTGCTACTGCATCTTGTACGATTTGTGAGAGACGGTGAACATCACCAATCACTTTGAATCGGGCATTGTTCTTCATGAACGTGTCTTCGTCAAGATGTTGCAACAGCAATGCCATAAGGGCAGTAATCTCTTCTTTTGGGCGGTTCCAGTTTTCTGTGGAAAACGTGTAGAGTGTAAGGTAGTCAACACCCAGACGTACAGCCTCTTCCATGATTTCATGGACTTGCTGTGCACCTTGCTGATGACCAACGGTGCGCTCTTGCCCGCGGGCTTTTGCCCATCTGCCGTTACCGTCCATAATGATGGCGATGTGGCGCGGTATTCTGTTGCGATCTAACTGGACTGACATATATGTTTCGTTCTATTAATTATTACATTCTCTGTATCTCGGACCCAAGTCAAATGACAGGTATACTTTGGTGAGGCAATAGGAGTCTTTGTTCTTCAGGAAACCGCTCTTGATGGAGTAGGGGTCGCTGATCCCATCCAATTTGTCGCTCATGCTGAAGTGCATGCACCAATCCATACCAATGTTGACTCTTTCTTTCAGTTTGTATTTCACTCCAAATCCTATTGGGATGTTCATTGTGACGGTCTTGTTGCCGTAAGTGAATCCTAATCCCATCTGGATGTAGGGAGCGAGTCGTTTATGTCCTTTATAACCACTACCTATGCCGTAGCCACAGAAGTGGAGTTCGTATTGACAGCCAAGGTCGAAGACTGATTTCTTGAAGTCCCATTCCTGTCCTGTCACGTTAGGATATTTGTTCTTTAACTCCAGCGCATTGCCTGCGATACCGCTGTATATGAGATCGAACTTTAGCGCCATGCGGGGGTTAATGTTGTAGCGGAATAGCAATCCACCAGCCAGCTGACTCTTCTTATAAAGTGATGAGTAGTTGGCATCGCCCATATAGAAGCCTGTGCCGAGCATGCCGCCAAGCTCGTATTTGTATTCGAGTTCCTGTGCATGCAGCCCGATGGTGGTAAACACCCATACCAGCGTCAATATGAACTTGCGTAACCTCATTTCAGCTTATTGATTTTGCCTTTCCACATCGTTACACTCCCCTCATTGTTCGTTTGAATCATAATAACATGTTCACCGCTGACAGCGACACTGACAGGCTTGTTGGGTATGAGCGCTACGGGAGGGAACTGGTATTCGGTCATTTCTTTCCAAGTGATGCCATTGTCCTCGGACTTATAGAACCGTTTGTTGTCGCCGCCCAATGCATAGAGCGCATCGTTATAATGGAAGATAGTGAGGTTTTGGAGGACAGGCAGTGGATATGGATTATTGGCAGATACGGTGATGCAATCCCACTGCTGATTACTTGCTTGCTCTTTGGCCGCAATCTTATACCACACAACTGCGTGGTTGGTTTGTTGGCTGCTTACACCTGCCAAGATATCGACTTGCAGATTGTCGTTGGTGCGGGTGTTGTATGATGCTGATGAGATATACTGATCGGGTAGCAAGTTCATGTAGCGCATGCCGTTCGTTGCCCAAGTGTTCAGGTCGGTAGTTGCAAGAATCTGTGTGCCGTCGAAGGCATAGAGATAATATCGGTCGGCTGCCAGCAATCGCTGAACCTTCTGGGTTGATGCCGCATTCCATGTCGTACCATTAGCCGATGCATAGATGGTGCCGTCGGTGTCGAGTGTATAGAAACTTCCTTGGAAGTATTGTACAGACTGACAATCGAGATGGGTAGCAGTGGTCGTCATCTCAGGGACAATAGCCCAGGCGTCACTATCTTTTGTGTCGCGACTCACGAATGGTATACCATTGCGTTCTGCGAAGATGTAGAGGTCGGAGCCTTCTGCGATGAGTTTTGGGGTAGATGTCGGTTGGATATTAAGGGTGATAGGTTCGGACCACAGCATTGAGTCTGCATTGGCCGTGTAGCGATAGATTACTGCAGTGTAGTGCTTGGTTGAAATACCGTCTGAGGCTACAACGAGCAAATCCAATGGAGTAGAAAAATCTAACGAGTCTTTCCCATTACTAATTGGATAGTAATTGCCATCGCCAGCCCACTTGGCATAGAGCTCTCCTGAGTAGCTAAACGAAGCTACCACTCTTTTGAGGTTTGTCCAACTTGGCAGTGAGTCGATCGAATAGATTCGACCGTTCACTTGATCGATGTTAAATTTGATAGTTTTTCCGCTGATGGTGCGGGTATAGATGCTATCGGTTCCGTCCGATGCTTTTGTTGTCAGGTAAGAAGTAATATCGTTTACCGACATCGATGTAATCGCACAGGTTGGAGTATGCGCCTCTTCTTCGTCTTTTATACACGAACTGACGAGCACCAGTGCGAGGCAAGTGATAGCAAACGATATGACTGAAATATATATTCTCATTATACTCATGTATGCATTTTAACATGCAAAAGTACGAACATTTTTTGCTATAGAGAAGTATCTGGCAGACTTTTAATGTTTTTTATATGTTTTTTTTGTTCTTTTATGCCCCAAACGCCTAAAGAGGGGTAGTTTTTTTGCCCCAATTGTGGTGCTTTGACTCCTTTGCCTATCACGATATCTCCCTTCTCGATGTATGCTTCGTCCCATAGGTTTTGGTCAATAAATTGTTGGAGAACATCTCTCCCTCCTTCGACCAATACTGATTGAATTCCTCGGGCGTGGAGGTCGCGCACGATATCAATAAGCGAGCCGGACATGAAAAGGGGAGAGTGAAGAGTAGAAGGTAAAGATGGATGATGAGTGAGGACGATTGGGATTGGATTTCGTCCTGTCCAATAGCGGGTGGTGAGCGATGGATGATCTGTTTCAAGGGTGTTGCGGCCAATGAGGATGGCTTGATGCTCTGCTCGGAGTTTATGGGTGTGGAGTTGGGTCAGTGGTGTCGAAATCTGTGTAGGTTGTTGCTTCCCTTCTGAGTTGATGCTGGCAATGAATCCGTCTTTGCTTTCTGCCCATTTTAATGTAATGAATGGGTGTTTGAGCTGATGGAAGGTGAAGAATACTTTGTTCAGTTCTTCACATTCTTCTTTCAATACGCCTACCGTCACTTCGATGCCTGCCTTTCTCAGTTTCTCAATGCCTCGGCCTCTGACTTCTACGAAAGGGTCTTCTGTTCCCACAACGACTCGCCGTACACCTTTCCTGATTATCAGGTCGGCACATGGTGGGGTTTTCCCATAGTGGCTGCAAGGTTCCAAACTGACGTAAATAGTGGCTTCTTTCAGCAGTGGTTCGTCTTCAGGTCGGACTGATGCAAAGGCATTCACCTCTGCATGTCCTTCGCCACAGCGTACATGATACCCCTCGCCAATGATACGTTCACAAGCCACGATAACGGCTCCCACCATTGGGTTTGGAACAGCATTCAGCTGGCCGTTCTTGGCCAGCTGAATGCATCGCTTCATATATCGATAGTCTGCTTCTGTCACTTTACTTCCCAAATATCGTTGGTTTCGAGCAGTTCGGCAAAGTTATGGTACTTTTTGGCTGCTTTCACCTCTTCAATCTGAGCGGTGACGCTATCATCATAGGTCGGAGCCTCCACATCGCGGATAACACCCAAAGCGATAGGGAATCCGTCGCCATTGCCCATCAAAGCAAGCTTCAGCTGCAGGGTGTTATCCTCGCAGTGAGCATCGTGAACGAGGATATCCTTCTCGGTGATGCCGTCTTTACCAATCTCAACGACTTTCAGTCCGAATCCTTCTTGAACAAGGCCGTATTCACGATTCTCACCGAAGATGAGCGGCTTGCCATGTTCTACATAGATGGCGTTCTTTGCGCGACCTTCTTTGGTGTAAACGCTGTCGTGGGTACCGTTATTGAAGATGACACAGTTCTGTAGAATCTCGCATACGCTGGCGCCTTTGTGTTGGTATGCAGCCTTCAGTATCTCAACGGTTGCCGGGGTGTCGGTAGCTACGGCACGTGCGAAAAAGTGACCGCGAGCGCCAAAGCAAAGTTCTGCTGGACGGAATGGATCTTCTACGGTGCCATAAGGGCTTGATTTCGACACGAATCCACGTGGACTGGTAGGACTGTACTGACCCTTTGTCAGTCCGTAGATTCGGTTATTCAGCAGAATCATATTGAGGTTGATGTTGCGTCGGTTGGCATGAATGAAGTGGTTACCACCGATAGCCAGTCCGTCGCCATCACCACTGACCTGCCATACGGTCAGGTTGGGGTTGGCAACCTTTGCACCTGTAGCAATTGCTGCAGCACGTCCATGAATGGTGTTCATGCCGTATGTTGCCATGTAGTGGGGCAGGCGGCTTGAGCATCCAATACCCGAAATCACGGCATTGTTCCATGGGTCAACACCGATTTCTGCCATTGCTTTGTGGAGCGATGCCAAGAAGAAGTGGTCGCCGCATCCTGGACACCAACGAGGCTGTCCTTTCTTATAGTCTTGTGCTGTATAACTCATAATCGTTTACTTCTTTAAAATGTCCTCGAATGCATTAACTAACTCTTCTACTACGAACGGCTGTCCCTTCACCTGATTGAACTGGTAAGGTACGAAACCGTCGACTTTCATGCGGAGCCATGAGGCTAACTGACCCATATTCTGTTCTGCTACCACCACCTTCTTGTACTTCATGAGTACATAGGCTGTATTCTTTGGGAGTGGGTTGATGAATTTGAAGTGAGCCATTGCTACTTTCTTGCCAGCAGCACGCATCTCGTCCATTGCTGCATGCAGATGACCGAATGTGCCGCCGAAGCCAACAATCAGCAGGTCGGCATCGTCCTTGTCGCCCAGCACTTCGAGGTCGGGCACAGGAATCTTGTCTACTTTCTCCTTACGGAGACGAGTCATCAGATCGTGGTTCTCTGGGTTGGTTGAGATGGCACCTGTCTGGTTGTCCTTCTCCAATCCACCAAGAATATGCTCGAAGCCCTCACGACCAGGAACTGCCCAATAGCGAACCTTAGTCTTTTCGTCACGCAGATAGGGTGCCCACTGACCCTTCAACTCTTCTGGAACGTATGGAGGGTTAATCGCTGGATAGTCAGCGAGATTTGGCAGTTTGAATGCACTTGAACCATTGGCGATATAGGCATCTGTCATCAGGATGACTGGTGTCATGTGTTCGAGCGCCATCTTGGATGCCTGATAAGCAGCATCGAAGCAGTCGGTAGGACTGGTGGCGGCAATCACTGGCATTGGACTCTCACCGTTACGGCCAAACAAACATTGCAGCAAGTCGGTCTGTTCGCTCTTGGTTGGAAGACCTGTAGCAGGACCACCACGCTGTACGTCGAGCACTACCAATGGGAGTTCCATGATGACAGCAAGGTTCATCGCTTCACTCTTCAGACAGATACCGGGGCCTGACGTAGAAGTGACGCCCAATGCACCTGCGAATGAAGCTCCGAGTGCAGAAGCACATCCGGCAATTTCGTCCTCACACTGTACGGTAGTTACGCCTAATGACTTGTGCTTTGACAGTTCGTGCAGCACGTCAGTAGCTGGGGTGATAGGATAGGAACCGAGATAGAGTTTCAGTTCTGCCTTCTCAGCAGCAGCGATGAATCCGTATGCGGTTGCTTTGTTACCAGTGATGTCCATATAGCGTCCTGGCACCTTATGCTTGGTTTCGATTCTATAGACGTTGGCAACCGAACTGTGGGTGTTGTGTCCGTAGTCATAGCCGGCCTTAATGACCTTGATGTTTGCCTCTGCCACTCCGGCTTTCTTTGCGAACTTTTCCTTGAGGTAGTTGAATGCTACTTCCAGGTCACGGTCGAACAGCCAGCAGACCAGTCCTAACGCAAACATGTTACGGCATTTCATCATTGCCTTCACGTCCATACCTGAATCGGCTAGACAGTCTTTTACCATCTGACTGATAGGGCAGGCAATCACGCGATCAGGGTCAATGCCCATTTCACCGAGATAATCGGCAGTCTTGAAGGCTGCCTTCTCAAGGTCCTTTGGACCGAATGAGTCGGTGTCGATGATGATAGCTGCGCCTGGTTTGGCATAGCGATACTGAGTCTTCAGTGCTGCTGCATTCATGGCTACCAGCACATCACATTTGTCGCCAGGAGTATAGACTTGACCGGCTCCGATGTGAACCTGAAAGCCCGATACACCCGTCAGCGACCCTTGCGGGGCACGTATGTCGGCAGGGTAATCTGGGAACGTACTGATGCTGTTTCCTACTGTTGCTGATACTGTTGAGAAGATGTTTCCGGCGAGTTGCATACCATCGCCAGAGTCACCTGAGAATCGGACAACGACTTCTTCCAATTCTTTGATTTCCAATTCGTCTGACATGATTTTCTTCTATTGGTATTTATAATTGACTGCAAAGTTACACAAAGTTCAAGTTTTGACCAAATAAATAAGGTATGAATTGCCCTTTCGCTTTGTATTTTGCTTCTATGTGCCTCTAAAACAGGTACTCCAATATAAAATGAAAAGAGCCGACTTTCGTCAGCTCTATTTCAAAGTTTAGTTCAAACTTAATTGGTTTTTGAGAGAATTGAAACTTCGCAGTTTCGTTTCTTAGGTTTTAGTTAAAGCATATAAAAGAAAATGATTGTTATTTTATCTCTTTCGTCCAGCTATTCAATAATCAGATTCTCTTGACTGATGGTTGGTGTCTGGCTCTTCAGTGAGTCGGTCTTAGCCATTGCTTCTGAGCGGGTGTGATCTATGATTTTGATTTTAGCTGTGATGTCTTCTTTCTTAATGTAGGTATCTGTGACGCCTACCGTTGTGTCGCTAACCGAATTGTCTCGTAGTGCTCTTTCTGCGATGTTGCCAATCGTCAGCACCACTGCTACTACGGCTGCTGCTTTGAAGAATGGAGCGATGCGGGTAGCAAGTTTCACGGTTTTGGCTTCCACTGCTTGCTCTTCTTCTGTCATCGCCAGGATGCGTTTGTCAAAGTCTTCGCCGAGCTTTTCATCCTTTAGAGTTGCCTCGTAAGCAAAGAACGCTGTGTATTGTTTCAGATGGCTGGGAACATCGGCTTGACTGAAGAACGAACGGAGAATCTGTTCTTCCTCCAGTGTGGTCTCGCAGTTCCAGAAGCGATCCAATAGCTGTTCTATGTACTGATAATTCATTGGCTTTTATTTGATAACGTTGAGCGATTCTATGATTCTTTATTGATACTTCCTACTACCTTCTGGCGTGCTCTGAAGAGGTTTACTTTGACGTCTGAGACATTGATGCTCATGATGTCGGCAATCTCCTGGTAGCTTTTGCCTTCGATGTCGCGAAGTTGCATGATGGTTCGCTGTTTTTCGGGCAGTTGTCCGATGATGTGCATCACAGTGTTCAACTGTTGCTGCTTCATTAGCTCCTCATCCTGCGTTCGAGAGGTGTCAGGACGGTCGTGTGCCGTTTCGTCAAGCGAAATGTTCTGCCTTTCTTTCTTTTCGATGGCATCGAGCGAGAGATTTCGACAGATGGTCATCGAGTAGGTTTCCATATTCTGAATGGCGCTCCATTCATCGCGTTGATTCCAGAGTTTCATCAGTGTGTCTTGAACGATATCCTCGGCTTCTTCTCTGTTGAGAGTAATGCGAAGGGCCAATCTGAAGAGCTTGTCTTTCAGTGGCAACACATCGTTCTTGAAACTGATTTCTTTCATCTCTCTATTAATAAGACGGATGAGCCGTATAAAAGTTACAGCTCATCCGCATTTTTTTTAATTATTTGTTATTTTCGTGCCTCTGCTACCGTCTATGGCTGTTGCTTTGGTAATGATTACTTCTTTCACACCAGCATCGACAGCCTCGAGTGCATTCTGAATCTTGGGAATCATACCACCCTGAATGACGCCATCGTCCACCAACCGTCGGAAGTCGGCTGCGTTGATATGTGGAATGACGGTTGATTCGTCGTTTTCGTCTTGCAACACCCCTGCTTTCTCGAAGCAGAACATGAGCGTTAAATTATAATAAGGTGTCATCGCTTTGGCGACCTCACCTGCGATGGTATCAGCATTCGTGTTGAGTAGGTTGCCTTGACGGTTGTGGGTGAGGGGAGCCATCACGGGCACGATGCCTGAATCGATGAGTTGAGCCAATCGGCTTCCGTCCACCTTGTCTACATCGCCCACATATCCGAAGTCAATCGGGTTGGGTAGTCGCTTATGTGACTCGATGACGTTCATGTCGGCACCCGTCAGTCCTAATGCGTTGATGTTTCTGGCTTGCAGGTTGGCTACGATGTTTTTGTTCACCAGTCCGCCATACACCATCGTCACTACGTTCAGCATCTCTGCGTCAGTAATGCGTCGGCCGTCCACCATCTTGGTTTCGATGCCCAACTGCGCAGCAATGCGGGTAGCGCTACGGCCTCCCCCATGTACCAGCATCTTATGACCAGGAATACGAGCGAAGTCATCGAGGAGTTGGGCCAGCGAGTCTGGTTCCTCCACGATTTTTCCTCCTACCTTTATGATTGTCAGCTTTTCCATCTTCTATGATTAAAGTCTAAACTCTTCACTCTCCACTCTTCACTCTCCGCTGTATTTCTTCTACGTAACCATCGATTTGCTCTTCGCGTGTAATCGTTGCTATCTGTACCTGATAGGTGGCTTGACGATAGTAAGGCTCACGTTTCTGAAGCGAAGCGGTGATATATTCAGTCAGCTCCTCGTCGCTTTTCCCATCTACCAATGGGCGTTTCGAACCTCCCATCCTGATGTGGGCCTTGAGGGTTTCTACCGAAGCATTCAGGTACACCGTATTAGCTTGACGGTTCATATAGTCGATGTTGTCGAAGAAGCAAGGGGTTCCACCACCTACCGATAGTACGATGTCGTCCTTTTCTATCACTTCGTGGAGGGCTTGGCGCTCCATTTCTCTGAATGCGTCCTCTCCTTGTTGTGCGAATATCTGGGCGATGGTGCAGCCTGCTTTCTCCTCAATCCACCAATCCAGGTCATAGAACTGAAGTCCCATGTGTTGAGCTAAGGCTTTCCCCAAAGTAGTTTTGCCGGCTCCCATGTATCCTATCAGTACGATTTTCATCAGCTCTTCGCTGTTTTGGCTCGATGACTACGGGCACTTCCTGCTCTGTTTTCCTGAGCTTGAATGATTTCCAGACACTTCTCGACGGTAAGCCCTTCGATGTTATCGATGCTCTTTGGCAGTTTGTAGTTTGCTCCCTTATAGCGCAGGTATGGTCCGAACCGGCCGTTGAGTACCTCGAGTTCTGGCTCGCTGTCAAATTGCTTCAAGTGCTTCTGCTCCTCGTTTTGCTGCTTCTGCTTCAGCAGTTCGATGGCGTCTTCGAGTGTGACAGCCATTGGGTCGTATTGTGCAGGTATACCCACGTAAGTCTTGTTGTGAAGCACGTAGGGACCGAATCGTCCTGTTCCGATCGTCACTTCTGCTCCTTCGTACTCACCGATGGTACGAGGCAGCTTGAAGAGATCCATTGCCTCCTCGAACGTAATGGTCTGAATACTTTGGTCTTTCTTCAGTTGGGCAAATCGTGGCTTCTCGCTATCAGTAGCCGAACCGATCTGTACCACAGGGCCGAATCGTCCGATTTTTACTGATACAGGTTTGCCGCTCTTTGGGTCGATACCCAGTACGCGTTCACCCATCTTGTGATCCATCTTGTCGCTCATCGTCTTCTCCACCATTGGTTCGAAGTCACGATAGAAATGCTTGATCACTTTCTTCCAGTCGGTCTTGCCTTCTGCCACTTTATCGAAGTCCTTCTCCACATTAGCTGTGAAGTGGTAATCCATAATCTCTGGGAAGAACTGCATGAGGAAGTCGTTCACCACCACACCGATATCTGTAGGTATCAGTTTGGCTTTCTCCTGTCCCACTACCTCCGCCTTGGTACTTTCCTTGATTTTGCCTTTCGATAGTTTCAGAATGTGGAACTGATACTTCTCGCCTGGCTTGTTGCCTTTTGTCACATATTCACGCTGCTGGATGGTCGAGATGATTGGCGCGTAGGTTGAAGGACGTCCAATGCCCAACTCTTCCAATTTACGAACCAGACTGGCTTCCGTGTATCTTACAGGGGCTTGCGACAGGCGCTCCATTGCCTGCAAAGCAACTGGTTGTAGTTGGGTGCCTACCGTCAGGTTTGGCAACTGACGAGTCTCGTCGTCTGGCTGTTCCTCCTCTTCGAACGATTCGTGATACAGGCGCAGGAAACCGTCGAACGTCACTACTTCTCCGTTTGCCGTGAAGTCGTAGTCTGTACCATCGAGGGCTATCTTGATGGTTGTTTTCTCTATTTCTGCATCAGCCATCTGCGATGCTAACGTACGCTTCCAAATCAGTTCATACAACTTGCGCTCTTGGGCGTTACCTGTTATTTCGTGGTTCGAGATATAGGTCGGACGGATGGCTTCGTGAGCTTCCTGAGCACCCTTCGAACTGGTGTGGTAGTTGCGGGTTTTGCTGTATTCCTTACCCCACTGGGCGATGATTTCTTCCTTGCTCGTACCCAGACACAGGGTCGACAGGTTTACGGAGTCGGTACGCATGTAGGTGATGAATCCCGATTCGTACAGACGCTGAGCCACCATCATGGTCTGCGATACCGTGAAGCCCAACTTACGAGCAGCTTCCTGCTGCAGGGTAGAAGTTGTGAATGGTGGAGCTGGAGTTTTTTTCGTTGGCTTCTTGCTGATGTCGGCCACCGTGAAGGTCTTGCCGTCGATCGACTCTAAGAACTTTCGTGCTTCCTCTTCCGTCTTGAAGCGTGTGTTCAGGTCGGCACGGAAGTCAATCTTCTGACCCTTCTCGTCAGTCGTTTCAAACTCTGCTTCTACTTTATAGCTCGACTCTGCTTTGAACTGCTCAATCTCGCGCTCGCGCTCCACAATCAGTCGTACACTGACCGACTGCACGCGACCAGCCGACAACGATGGTTTCAGTTTCTTCCACAACACAGGTGAGAGTTTGAAACCCACGATGCGGTCCAACACACGACGTGCCTGCTGGGCATTCACCAGGTTCACATCGATGGTGCGTGGAGCCTTGATAGCCTCTAAGATGGCGTTCTTCGTGATTTCGTGGAATACAATTCGTTTCGTATGTTCTAAGTCCAACCCCAACACCTGAGCCAAGTGCCAAGAGATGGCTTCTCCCTCGCGGTCTTCATCGGATGCCAACCACACCGTATCAGCATCGTTCGCATTCTTCTTCAACGATTTCACCAGCGCCAGCTTATCATCTGGAATCTCATATTCTGGGTTAAGGTTGTCTAAATCTACTCCAAAGTCTTTTTTCTTCAAGTCGCGTATGTGACCATAACTCGACATCACTTTATAGTCCTTGCCAAGGAATTTCTCCAATGTCTTTGCCTTAGCAGGGGACTCAACAATCACAAGATTTTTCATTATTCTATCTTCAATTCTTCAATTATCTAACGTCTAAATCGGCAGATAAAACTGCGGTTAAGTGAGCGCAGCTTTCGTCGTGAGCTTAGCTCAGGCCGAACGGAGTCCAAGCTTGCTTGAACTTTGCCAAGCATTAGCATTTTGGCCGACGATTTTAAAAATCGGCGGCAAAGTTAAGTAAAAAGATTCTTATGACGTATATAATAAGGTGAGAAATCTTCAAAATTTAGGATTTATTAAGTATCTACCCCTATTTTTTGCATAAATGTTTGGTGTTCAATCTCCAAAAATCAGTTTTTCGATAGAATTTGTTCCGCATGTTCTTTCGTCTTCACCTGCTTTCCGGCAAAGATGTCTTCGATGATACCTTCCTCATTGATGATGAAAGTGGTGCGGATGGTTCCCATCGTCTTCTTCCCATACATCGACTTCTCGCCCCAGGCTCCCATAGCTTTCAACAGCGTGTGGTCAACGTCGGCGATGAGTGGGAAAGGCAGTTGATGCTTCTCCTTGAACTTCACGTGCGAAGCAGCCGAGTCCTTGCTTACACCCACCACTTCGTAGCCCGCCCCTTGCAACTCGCTGTAGCGATCTCTCAGACTGCAAGCCTCTGCCGTACAACCACTTGTGTTGTCCTTCGGATAGAAATACAACACCAGCTTACGTCCTTTATAGTCACTCAGGCGGATATCCCGTCCCTGTTCGTCCTTACCCAATACTTCGGGTGCTTTGTCTCCTATTTTCATATTGTTTGGTTCGTTAATTGATTAATTCAACGGCAAAGATACGCACTTTCTTTGAATTCACCAAACAAATAAGAGAAAATCGATAGAAACCTGACGTCTTATTAACTTCTTATGTGCTTGTTATGAATCTGTTATGAACTCGGCCGTTAGGCAAACGAGGCACTTGACAAAGTCAATTACGAGTTAATTTTTCAATTTTTCTACTCTTTTACATTGTGGTTTTATAAAAAAAGTGTATATTTGCAACGTTTTTAGATGAACCAGTCGGGATGACCAGTAACTTACTTAATCATTGACATAATTATCAAGAAAAAAAGCAACAAACGATGAGGAAGACGGAACTATTAGCAATCGCTGCGATTTCAATATGTCTGATGGCATGTGGGGGAACCCCAGCTCCCTCCGACTCCCCTTCAAGGGGAGAGGATAGTATAGAGGTGATTGATGCCGAGATTGTGATTGAGCCTGATATGTTTGACCGTGGGGCTTACACCATTGTGGAGCCGACAGGTTGGGAAGTGGATAATGCCTATTCGGAGGCATTGATTTCCAAGAAGGGGAATGGCAAAGCGTTCAGGGTGCGCGACGAGTACAATGGCAGCATAGAGAAGTGGGCTGAAGGTAAGACGAAGGTGAAGGATATCGAAGTGAACGGTGTGACCTGGCAAGCCTACACAACGGATAAAGGTGACTACAAGGTGCACTACTATACGATGAATGAGGACTATGATGTGCTCATCTGGGTGGGTGGAACCAATGTGACGAATGTGGATGATGCGGATGCAATGACCATCCTGAAGGGTGTCTTTGTGAAATAAGAAGGGAGCCCCTCTCTTATCCCCCCAAGGGGGGAAGAAGGACTTTAGACTGTAAACCGTAAACTGTAAACTATAGATGAGAAGTATCATTAAACTGGTGTTGGCTTTGTCGGTTGTAGCAGTTCTGGCAGGTTGTGACGACACTCCTGACGAAGAGAATTACTACACGGCCAAAGGTGATATGGCAAATATGTATTTGCTGAAACGGCCTGAGTCGTTCAGTAAGTTTGTTGATATCATCAACAAGTCAAGTATGGTCAGTCTCGATCTTTTGGGAACATACGGTTCGTATACGGTGTTCGCTCCCACGGATGAGGCTGTAGACCTTTTCTTGGCTGGTCGCGGATTGACATCGGTCGATGAATTGAGTGTGGAGGATTGTGATACGATAGCTGCCACTCATATCATTGAGCAGTCGTTCTTCACTTACAATTTCTCGGACGCCACGTTGCCCACAATGAACTTGCTCGACCGCTACCTTACTATCACCTGCGAGATGGACACCTCAGAGACAGAAACGGTGCCAATCAATTACTACATCAACCGCTCTGCACTTATCATACATCGTGACGACTCGGTGGAGAACGGTGTGGTTCACACAATTGACCACGTGATCAATGCAACGACGGAAATGTTGCCTGACTTCATGCTGCAAGATTCTACCATCTCGCTTTTCACTCAGGCGCTGTTCCTTACTCACATGGACGATTCCCTTCGCGACTATATCGATGAGAACTATCATTGTTCAGTCGACTCTTTTGCTGACGGAGTGTGTCACCTCACGGGTTCTACGGTGGATAATGTGTCATATATGGAAAAACGCTATATCGCCTACACCGCTTTTGTGGAAAAGAATGAGGTGTTTGCCAAATATGGAATCAATACGATTGACGACCTTCGTGCATACGCCAAGCAGGTGTATGACGAGATGTACCCGGAGGATGCGAATGTGACAGATGAGACCGACAGGCGAAACTCACTCAACCGTTTTGTGTCGTACCACCTGTTGCCCGAACGTATCATCTACAACATGCTCACATGCGACAACCGTCTGCTTAATTCCAATTTCGACCGTCGTCATTGGGATGTGGCTGACTGGTATGAGACGATGATGCCTCATTCCATCATGAAAGTCTCATTCCCTTCAGGATCGGCTGCTGGTCGATATGTCAATCGTAGGGGCGTGCAGAATCATAAAGACGGACGAGGGGTGCTCATTCGTGGTTCAAAGATACTCTCTCCATCCGAATCGGCTATCGACCTTGTGGCAACCAATGGCGTGTACCATTATCTGGACGATATCATCGACTATGGACGTCGGACTCAGGAAGAAGTGCTGAACGAGCGTCTCCGTATCGATGCAACCACCCTTTCGCCTGATTTCATTACCAGCGGAGCACGTGGACATGGAGTGAGAGGCACAGGAGGCTGTCCTGAATATCCGGGTCAGTATGGTGCACGCAGCACTTCCTACGACCCTGCTCAGAATCCAAATACCTGTCTGGCATTTAAGGCTGGCTCGCTCAAGAACTTCAAGTTCGAGGACACCAAGACTCACATACATGTACGCAACCGCTATCTGGACTTCTGGTCATATCAGGGTGACGAAGTACAGATAACAGGTATGTACGATATCCAGTTCAAGATTCCACCTGTTCCGGAAGGTGAGTATGAGTTCCGTGTACAGGTGTGTATCGGATTCGAGACCAGAGGTATCATACAAGTATATTTCGACGGGGCACCTTGCGGCATACCTGTCGACCTCAGAAAACATGGCGACGACCCATCAATCGGATGGAGGTCGGATACGGACTTGGGTGACGAAGAAGCTATCATGGCCTACGATAAAGCCCTCCACAACCGCGGATGGATGAAGGGACCGGCATCGTATGGAGCTACTGCTGCCGATGGAACGGGAGGCAGAACCCTTCAACGTACCATACGTGACGACATGCGACGCATCTATACCACCTTCCATTCGGATGGAAAAACGGATCATTGGGTCAGGGTACAACAGAAACTGGAGACGAGTAATGGCTCATTTGCATTCGACTATATGGAACTGTGTCCACGATCGGTCTATAACAACGAACTATACCCAGAGGACCGGTGGTGAGAGGTTTATTGCATTTTTAAATTTTTACATTATAAAAAGTTATGGCTTATACAGAAAAAGAAACAACAGGTTATGGAACGCGCGTAGGACGTTCGTTCAAAGGAATTCTCACAGGTATCATCCTCTTTATTGGTGGTACCGTATTATTGTGGTGGAATGAAGGTAGAGCAGTTCGTACTGCCGACATGCTGGAAGAGGCTCAGAAGGCATGTGAAGTAATGGAAAACCCAAGCAAGAAGAATGCTGCGTTGGATGGTGAGTTGGTATGTGGTACCGCAATGGCTACTACGGAGGACTCATTGGTCGATAAAGATTTTGGCATTGGTGCTACTGCCATCTCGCTGAAGCGTGATGTGGAGTATTTCCAGTGGGTAGAGAGTAGGCATGAGGAAACTGAAGATAAGTTGGGTGGAAAGGAAGAGAAAACCATCACTTATACCTATGATAAGAAATGGGTAGACAGTCCAATCAGCTCATCGGATTTCAAGGAATCCGGTCATACGAACTTCACGCTGACTACAGTAGAACCAGACCAGCAATGGGCAGAAAACGTCACATTTGGTGCTTATATGCTGAACGAAAGTCTGATTCGCAGCATGACTGCGGCTGAACCGCTCGAACTGAACCTCAGCGACGAATTGCTCAGTCAGTTGAATAAGAACACACAGGAAGCTTACGAGCGTTTCAATGGCAAGACGGCCGTTCTTCCAAGCGATAGCGGTTACAACTACATCCATGTGACCGATAACCAGCTTTACCTTGGTTTGAACGCAGCTGCTCCACAGGTGGGTGATGTACGTATTACCTTCGAGAAGGTGATGCCTGCTAAGGTGACAGTAGTCTCTGTTGTTGATGGCGATACTTTCAAGCCATTCAAGGCCAGCAATGGTGAGCATTTCCAGAAACTGGTGATGGGTAAGAAGAGTATCGACGAGATTTTCGATGGAGAAAAATCTGTTAACACCATCCTCACTTGGCTGCTCCGTCTGCTTGGTACGTTGCTTGTGATTGGTGGTCTGAAGGGTGTCTTCGGCTTCATCGAGGCTATCCTGAAGGTTGTTCCATTCCTGGCTAACATCGTAGGATGGGGCGTTGGTTTGGTTTGCACCATCGTAGGTATCGTATGGTCATTGATCGTTATCGCTATCGCATGGCTGTTCTATCGTCCTGTCTTGGGAATCACGTTGCTGGTCATCGCGGGTCTGCTTGTCTGGATCTTTGCCTTTGGTGGTAAGAACAAGATTAAGCAGCTGGCCAACAAGAAGAAAGACGAACCAGCACAAGCTTAGAAGATTATGAGAAAAGGAAAAACCTCCCCCAGCCCCTCCCAAGGAGGGGGGGCAAATCTTCTCCCCTTGGGGGAGATAAGAGAGGGGTTCTTGTGTTTGCTCTTTGGTTTGTTGTTGGTGGGATGTAATTCCCGCCAACAAACCTCCCCTGACCCCTCCCAAGGAGGGGAGTTGGATTCTCTCCCCTTGGGGGAGATAAAAGAGGGGTCTAAGGAGGAGCAGGTCATCCGTCAATTGGTGGATGATGTGTACAAGGAAGTAAATGTTCGTTGGGACAAATCGAGCGAAGGAACAGGGTTCGAAGGTTCGATGGAGGATAACTACACCACCGAGGATTGGCAGAACCTGTATCTCGATTTGCGTGGCATCGAGGCTGAGAAAGAGGCTGTTGGCGATACTGATGGGAAGTTCTTCTCTGAAGACGGAAACGTTTGGACAATGGGTTCTGTTGACCTGCCTTTCACTACCGATGTGGTGAGAGTGGAGTTCTCTGACAACCAGACAGCCGATGTCTATTTCTATTTAAAGCCTGCAGAGAGCGACCCTATTCCAATTCTTTGGGAGATGAAGAAGGTAGGCGACAAGTGGTTGATTCAGAACTTCATCGAAGGGGATGAAGCATACGAATATGAGTACGACTACACGGAGCACATTAAGGATTATATCCAAAGGAATCAATAAAGACCCCCTCCGACTCCCCCTTTATGGGGAGAGGAGCAAATAAAAAACGTATGAGAAAATCTTTTTTATTATTAGTAGTAAGTTTTGCTGTTTTGTTTGCAGGATGTAAGGGTGGACAAACCGCACAAAACGATAATGATTCCGACTCAACAGAAGTAGACTCAACGGCAGCAGAAGCTGTAACAGAGGAGGTCGAGGAAGAGGTGTTGATGCCAACCTTTATCTACTACTTCAACAAAAACAACATGCAGGTGGTGTATTGGACACAGCACGAGGCACCTGAGAAGCCCGATGAGGACGATGAGTATAAGGACTGGTACGACGAAGCTTTGCGTGTGTGGAAGGAACAGGATATGTTGCTTCGCAATGCTGAGAAATACAACCGCATGTACATCACGAAGGATAAGTTTGTCAATGTGAAGTTCCTCGAGGAACAGTATATCAATCCCGACGGAGAACCATACGGAATTGGTCAGTTGCATTGTGCCACGATGCCGTCAGCAGGTCTGCGCTACACGTTTGCTGACCCGAACGAGAAAATGAAGGCTTCGGAATGGGGTGAACTCTATTTGCTCGTTGCTGATGAATATCTCGAGACGCGTAAAATCCTGCCGTTCAAAGAGAACAGCTGGAGCAGCACACGTAGCGACAAACCGTTCCCTGCTGCTGTCGTGAAGCAGTTGGAGGAGGAATACAGCATGAAGGCACAGCGCTCGCATATCGCTGCTATACTGGGCGACCGCTACAACTATGGAACCGTTCAGTTCAAGGTGAAGAACAACAAGGCGATTGCCCTTGAGGTCATTACCGATGGCGACAACATCTATTCTTATCCTGTTGAAGGTGGCTACGAACCTGGCTACGGACCTACATGGAACGTCGATGATGAAGGCATCTATCTGCCATCCGAAATCACGATGGCGTTCGAAGGTCCGAAAGGTCCTGAGTTATGCTTTATCCATCATGCCCCTGAGAGCTGCACCACAGGACATATCTACATCCGCGATGGTAAACTCGTCATGGCTGATCAGGCAGGTTACTACGTCAATATCGACGAAGGCTATGCCAAGCCGCTGTGGAAGAAAGATAAGGAGAAGTATGTGAAGGCCATTGAAGAATACGACCCGGAGTATAAGAACTACGACCTCGACAGTTGGGCATATATCGATATTGATAAGGACGGTACCGACGAGATTTGGCTGAAGAGCTACGACCCCGAAGTTGGTGCAATCCTCTCCATCAAGGGAACTCCGACCGTGCTCTGTACCACCGACTCAAAGATAGATGCTCAGCTCTATCAGGGCGCCATCCTTTTGAGTGGTCCGTGTGGTGGCCCTTGTATATACACTCAGATTATCACGATGAAGGACAGCAAGAAACTCACCAGCCTTGAATACACCGAGTGTGCAGGCGAAGTGGATGCGTACACCCGTGGTGGTGAGGAAATCAGCGAGGCTGAAGCGATGACCTTCAAGTCGAATGCATTGAAGAAAGAGCACGACCGTTGGCCTACTTTCCACTCATCGAATTATTAATCATAGTTCCTTCGAACTCTGCCTGATAGCCTAATTGGGAGAGGATGTGGATGATGGCCTCTTGCGCATAAAGTCTTGCTTTCTGGCGGTTCTCTGGTGTGTCGAACTGGGTGCGAATCTGCTGTTCCACCTTCCGTCGTAGTTCGTTGGTCGAGGGAAGTGCTTCGCTCCAATACGTTTCGTCATCTGAAATAAACTGGGATGCCTGGGTTGATGCTGTATATGTCAACTCAGGCATTCTTACTTCCATGATCCGGTTCTCCTTTGGGGTGTATTCCACCTTGCTGAGGTCGAGCCGGTAGCTCACCTTCTGTCGCAAGATCTGAACGCACGAATGCTCCTCGGGGAATACGCCGAGGTGGTATTCCGTCTGTTGCAACGTGGCATAATCCTCAATCAATGCGGTAGCTACATAGAGTTCGTTCTGCGGCATAATCCGCTGAATCTCATTGGGAGTCGGCTCAATGGTGATGGCATCGTCCGATGATTGCATACATTTACTTAGGAGCACAATCACCATAATCACGACGGCCAGAATGCCGACGAGTATCAGGAGCGATGTCCCTTTCAACAGGCGAGAAAGTATATCTTTGTTCATATCTTCAATAACCAATAACCCATAACCAATAACCTTTACTTAACCTCGCATCCTTCGAATCCCATGCTGATGGCCAACGAATTGAGGAGCGTTTGGGCGTTGTGGCGTATTTCCGTTCCGACCAGTTCCTGATAGTCGTCCTTCATCACTGCCTCGTATGCCTGCTGGCGTATCTTCTCAATGGTTTCGTGTCCCACCTTGTCGCGCAGTCCCGTAGCGATGCACACCACTCGGTCGTAGTCGACCGTGGAGTTGAACCCCGAATCGATGATTTTGGGTTGGGGCAGGGTCACCTCGATGACGCGCAGGGTGTCGTTCACCTTCACGTTGTCCAGCGTCATGTCGCGCAGGTCGTAGCCGTATTTTATCTTCACCTCCACCGGCACGATACACTTCCGCTCCCCAACCTTCCATGTCGATGGGTCGCTAATCAATATCTGCTCATGCAGGCTGCTGTCGTAGTAGGCAATCTTCCGTATGGTCAGTTCCGTGGTGACCAGGTCCGCCTCCTGCTGAATTGTCGACAGAATCGTAGCCGTCGAAGGGCATTCCGCCACCTTCTTCCTGTTCGTCAGCACGATGGCGCCCAGTATGGCAACAAGAGCCAGCACAGCCAGCAGCCCCACCTTTATATATTTGTTTCTGTCGTTCATATTTATTTCTGCTTTTTTCTTTCCTTTAATTCTTTTTTATATTTTTTGTATGCTTCTCGATCTTTCCAGAACCATTTCTTGTTTTTTACCCAGCATGTTGAATCTAAACGATTCGGAAGGGGATGAAAATGCATTTTTGTTGTTTCTTCAATGTAATTAAACACTTTTATTATTTCATTCTTAGCGTTTTTACGGATCATTGGTTTGTACAAGAGTGTTGTGTCATTTATGATTTCGAGAATATAATTATGTGTGACATAATACCATTCTACCCCTTCTATCGTCTGAACGTGAATGTTGCTGTCGCATATTTGATAACTCCCCCAACTCCTCGACCATCTGCTTTGATTTATTGGTAGCGTTATAAATGAATCCAAGTTGCAACCTAGTGATGTACGTATACTAAAGATAGTACCATCTCTATATAACATAATAGACAATAAATCATTATGCGATAATCTGTCAGACTGATAATATCCATCAACTTTAATCATCTGATCGATATTATTCAGTTTCTCACTATAATCGTTCACGAAACCTTTTGGCTGTCCGTATAAGATATCCTTTCCAGCAAACACGCATGACGAAACACAGCAAATGATGATGCCAATACAAATCAAATATTGAATCTTATATCTCATGTCCTTCTACTGTATTTTTTGCAAAGATATGAAATTAAAAGAATATCTCACCACTTTGATAAGAAAATATAACATTTCTTTTGGTTATTTCATGGAAATGCCATACCTTTGTTTTGGGGAGGGATATAATATGGAAAAAGCAAAAAAACAAGGATTGAAGGCGAAAAACACAGGAATTACAAAAAAATAGTAAATGGTAAATGGTGAAATGGTAAATAATTACTATCTTTGCAGCGAGAAAACTGAAATGATATGAATGCAACCATTAACATCAGCTACAATCAAATGTTGCTTTTATTGCAGCAGATGCCTATCCGTTCTCAACTCCGACTGGGAAAGGCATTGACACGCCAAAACATCCGTGCCGAGCTGAATCATTTCCTCGAAACCTTTCGGACTGATGCCATCTCCGAGGAAGAAATCATGGCAGAAGTGAAGTCTGTAAGAAAGGAACGTTATGCCAAGAAAGTATAAACAGCGCGTTATCGTTTAGAGAATTGCCGCATCGTAGATGTTCAGACATTCGAACAATCCGTTTTATAACACACCAAGCGACGCCATCGGCGCCGCTTGTTTGTTTTTTGGGAGAGGGAAAAATTACTTTACCCACATTTTGGCAGAAAGAAGAATAAAGAAAATAGTCTCTTTCTATCAATTAATATCCCCAACCTATCATTCCGGGTGCAGCACCAGTAGACCCGAAACCAGTCATCCACCCTTGCTCATACCGTATCTTCGAAGGAAGTTTCGAACGGTCATAGTTATACTTCATGTTGACCATGTGGAAACCCTTCTGCATTTGCAATCTCATCTTTCGGGCAACTGAGACAGGTACTTGGTATCCATCGACCTGCATATCCGTCCAGCGGTATTCTTCCTCATCGTAGGCAACAGGCAGTTGGAACACCAGCAAGTCGCATGCCACGCCGTCCTTCTCAACTGATTTACGGTCCACACAAGTCATGTAATTCAAATTACCATTCGAATCGTTCGTCCTGATAATCTGCATCGCCTTTCCTTTCGGGGTATAGACCACCATCTGGTACTCAGCCCCCTGTCTTACAATCTGCAGCGAGCAGTCCTTCTTACCCTTCTCCATCCCGAAACGGTACTCCTTACTTACATAGACATTCCCTTCCAGCGGCTCGCCAGCAAAGGCCACCCCTATAGAGAAGCAGCACAAAGTCAATAAAGATACTAATAGATGCTTCATAACGGTCTAATTTAGATAATTTCGTTTGCAAATTTATACATTATTTATTATATTTCCAAAGAAAATGCAGAAAAAATGCACATTTCGTTATCATTTTTAAAGCTGTGCCTCCCACACCGCCGTGCAGGATGGCAACAGCAAAAAAACAATTACTACACTTATATAACGCAAAAAGTAGGAAATGTCAAGTGAAAAATGCAAAAAAATTTAGAATGACATCGAATTTTATAAAATAAAACCATAAAATGTGATGTGTTTTAATAAATTATGTGTATATTTGCAGTCTTATAATACCTATTGAGGGATTATGAAATTTTCTGAAAAAAAGAGCCATGATATACGACAGACACATAGACAAAACAGAAGAAGAATTGCGAAATCTGAGAGATGTTTTCGCTCGGGATGATGTTGACCGTTTTATCGATGGATTGGAATCGGGAAGAATCAATAGTGAAGCAAAAGTCATCGGTTTCACCAATTTTATACGCACCAGCGACGGACTTACTCAATTGGAATATGCCCGACTGAAACAACTGAAAGACGAAGGCTTTATTGAGAAGTTTGCTACCAATTACAATAAGCGCTACAACACTTGCCAGTTGCTGATGAACAAGATGCGCAGTAGTATCAGTCGTGGCGTTGAAATGCTTGAGAAACTCTGTGAAAAGAAGCGTTCGAACGGGAAATCCAAATCGAAGCGCAGGGTGATCAATAGTTCGAAAATGGGAATGAGCCCATACAATTCTTCACTATGGGGCTTAGAACATCACAAAGAGTCTGTCCACACATTATATAACGAGATTGTTTCGTATAAAAACCACCTGACGGATTGCATAGAGTTGTGCCTTTATATCATTGAGGAAGTTGCATACATCCGGAGCCATCCTGAAAAGGCACAAGAAAAGCACGAGAATAGCCGTAAAAAGGTATTGTTGAACAATCGTTCGGTCATCAAGCGCTTTATCGACATGAATGCTGACATGGAGAACGACCTCATGGAGCAGGTGGAAGCATGGAGGCGGGAGAAGAAGAGCATGGAAGAGATTAGCGCTATGCTCTATCATACATTGGATGAAAACGAATACAACGACTGGATTATCAGCGAAGAGGTGATGGCGGCTCGCAGGCAGGGTATTACCAATCAGGAACGTGCTCTTTGGGGGGATAACAAACAACAGGTGATGCGATGCCGGACGGCTTATGCTCATATCGACGAACTGAAACCTGAAGGACAGGAGGGGCACATCGGGGGCAAGTATCTGGCATTACTACATAAATGGTCTAAGGTACAGCCATCTCGTGGATTGGAATACTGGCATACCTATTTTACCGACTTTTACTTGGCAAATGGTGGCAAATTGACTCCTGTCAAACTTGGTGCTGTGAAAAAAGCAAAGACCCAGTTATTGATGGGGGAAATAGAGGAGAAAGAGGTGGAAGAATTTAATGAAAGGATGGACGATATTGTTAATAAATACATGAAATAATCTTCAGAATAAGTCAAAAATCATGAAATGAGACGATAACTTTTGACTTTTTCTTATTCCGATACACATTTCAGGGTTGGTCCTTACGAGGAATGACCCTGTTTCTTTTGACCGAAGTTTTTAGCTGTTTGGTCAAAAGTTTACTGATATTTGACTGTTTCTATTCGTCATCAGTCAAAAGTTTCTTCAACTATATCCACGGTTGCTAGATAGTGGTTCATTCTTTTATCCTTAAACACGTCAAAACTTGCTGTAAATCAGTCAATTAGGGCATAATTAGCAAGTCAATTATTTTCATTGTGGTTCGAGCCATAATGCCTAACTTTGCAGCACCAAACAACGGGAAAAATGTCAAGCGTTGGACCGTAGGCTGTCTCACTTTCCTAGTTGTGCGGAGGGACCCTCGCGTGAGACCGAGGCATTCCCGGAAAGAAATAAAATAATGAAAAAATCAACCATCCCAACCCCTCCTGTAAAATTAGATATGGAGCAAGGTTGGAACCCCAACACAGAGTTGGGCTGTGAAGTAAAAACCATCCTGCGCAGCGATCGCAAGATGAAAGTAGGTAAGGAGTATCAGGGCGTTTTGAGGCTCGACTCGGAGGGCATCGTAGAGGAGTTTAACTATCGAGATCCGCATTACACGTTCATCGAGACGCTGCCCTGGAACATGAAGCGCAATCCGAGGGTGTTCAACGGCAAGTTCATCTCTGTCACCCGTCAGGATGACGGTAGCCTCCGCCCGAACTTCAAGCCTATGAAGCAAGGTGCCGGTTTCTGCATCGAGCGTTATGCCTTCGGAGTGTATCGTGAACTTTTAATGGCTCTTAAAGGCCTTATAGAGAGATAAGTGTTAACCTTGACCAAACGTTCCAAATGTTCCAGTTCCAAATGTTCCAATTAAAAAATTGGATACAAACATCCCTTTTAAGAGTTATATAACTAATTGATATATAAGTAGTTATATATAAAAAAGGGAGTGAATGGAATACCTAAAAAATTATTGGAACAACTGGAATTGGAACGCAAGGTCATTCAAATTTCATCTAAAAAGCTGTAATACAATGAGATACGATATTTCAAAATCAATTGCGCCTAAGATGCCATACCTTGGCAAAGGGACAGAATGTATTAAAATCCTGCTTTCTCAGGCGTCAAAAGACATGCATGAGCCTCTGGTTCCTATGCTTTTCCCTATACTTGGCGCACATATCAGTGGTTCTGAATTTCAGTACCCCGACCTCAGTTGGAAGGAATTATGTGGCATGATGGCAAATCTTGTGGCCGATTCGGGCTGTAATAAGGGTCAATTGTCCAATCTTGTGGAGGCTATTTGCCGTGATTTTCGTCAGCACGATGATGCAGAACTGAAGAAACTTGTGGAATGGTCGAAGCAGGTGAAGAGCAGAGGGGCTAATAAAGAGAAGCCCGTCCGACCGGAAGTTGCCATCTGGTTTCCACCAAGCGACATCACTAACGCGGCTTACATTCAGAACTCTATGGCTTGCGAAACTCTTGGTGGCCGAACTCAGTACCTCAATATGCCCGAGGTGGAGATGGCCGACAAACTGTGTGGTGGGCATAAACAAGTGACACAGATGCTCCGCAATATCTACGACCGCCAGCGGGCAGGTGCATTGCGTGCCACAGCTGATGGTGTGACGGGCAATCCGATTCTGCGTACCAACCTGACCATCTCGTCTACGCCCTACGCTACACGCAAGTTCTATAAGAACGAACTCTTCAACGGCACGTTTGGCCGCATGGTCTTCTCCTACAAGGCTCGCACCAACCGCGACGGCCGTATACCGCGACAGGGCAGGTACAAGGAAGAATTCTATCAGAAGCTGGACGAGTATCTGACACGTCTCAGTACCTGCAAAGGCCGCTACATCATCCGTCCGTTGAACATGCTCACGGACAAGCTGGCACAAGACATGGCTTCGTTGGCCGATTTGGCTGATGATGATATTCTCTGGGATGTTTCAAAACGTGCTTTGGTGTCTGCGTGGAAGGCTGGATGTGTGATGTGGGTGCTCAATAACCAAACTTGGACGAAGTCGATGGGCGAGGTAGTAGAATGGTTGGTATATCATGACATCTGGAGCAAGATGCAGATATTTGCCGACATGCTTAGCCTCGATGGCGGCCAAGTGAGTGAGGCACAGCGTCGTGGCCCGAAGAATATGCTCGATAGCCTGCCTGACACCTTCAACGAGGCTCAGTTGGAGGCACTCCGCACCAACCTTGGCAAGAGTTCTGAGGGTACCAACGGGCAATTGCGTAAATGGGTGTTCCGCAAGTTCATCACCTATTCGGCAGAGACAGGTCTGTACACGAAAACCAACGAATACTTGAAAGGCAATGGATAGATTCGAACTTCAGAAGCTCCGCGACCTTCCGATTGAGGGGGTCGCAGAGCGACTTGGACTACGGGTGGTGCGCCACAAATGTCTCTGTCCGTTCCATGACGATCATCATGCCTCGATGTCGTTCAAGGTGAGTAAGAATATGTTCCGATGTTTCGTGTGTGGAGCCTCGGGAAATAACATCAGTCTAGTAGAAAAAGTACTCGGCAAAAAATTCCTTGATGCCTGTCATTGGCTGGCAAACGAATATAACATCATCCTCGAGTGGAAACCGCAAGAGGTAACCACTCCCCTCCTTCACAGGGAGGGGTCGGGGGTGGGTCTGTTCGATGCCAGCCGCTATGAGCATTTCTTCAATCGGCCTTTCTTGAACGAGAAGGCACGGAAGTTTCTCTTTGAGGAACGACGGCTTGACCCAAGGGTTGTGCGCTGGTGCAGACTCACTTCGTGGCGCGACAAGCAAGGCATCAGTTGGCTGCAGATACCTTATTATAATCAAGAAGGAAAACTGATTGGCATCCAAAACAGGAGATTAAAGTCCCCCTCGGGGGATTTAGAGGGGCTTGGCCTTCCTCGCTTCCGCTTTCCCAGCGGCTCCCAATGCAGCATCTACAACCTGCCTGTGCTGAACCGTCTGAAGCCTGGCGACGAACTCTACATCACCGAGGGTTGCTCCGACTGCTGGGCCATGCTCTCATCCGGTCACAAGGCCATCGCCATCCCCTCAGCCACCCTGCTCTCGCGGAAAGATGTGGAACTCTTGTCAACCCTCCCCTCCTCGGAGGGGTCGGGGGTGGGCTATTCCTTCCACATGTACCCCGACAACGACACCCCAGGCGAACGCCTCTTCCGCCAGCTAAAGGAGGTCCTGCCCTCGCTGGTGCATCATCAGTTGCCGCAGGGCTGCAAGGACTACAGCGAGTACTACCTAATTCATAATTGACTACGTCGAACTAAAGTTTTATAATGCATAATGCATAATTCATAATTATAGATATGAAAACAATGTATAAATCCGAACTGGCACGGTTGGCCGGCGTAAGCGCAAATACGTTCCGCAGGTACCTGAACACGCGCAGGGATGTCCTTGCCCGGATGGGTGTTTCGCCCCGTGCCCAAACGTTGCCTCCCAAGGCCGTCAAGTTCATCGTCGAGGACTATTGTATTGATCTACCGGAAAAATTTCAATAAATTTTCAAAACTTTTTGACGATGTCCACCAAAGACCACCAACGTGCTCCGCCAATGTCGTAACTTTGTATCGCCAAAGAAAAGCAGGCGCGCGCACCTGCATTTTCACCCTCCTAGAGCATGCATTTGCACAATCCCGGGCAGCGCACGTGCACCCTCCGGAGGTAGCAAAAACGAGGCAAAATTAACTAATCTATTAACAATTTAAAGACAAGGAAAATTATGATTCAGATCAAAGCAAAACAACAGAACGTATCGTTCGAAAAGAACGTGGAGAAGCTCGCATTCGTGCTCTCAGCACACCTCTACAACACCCTCGCAGCCGATAAGGTCATCGAAGAGGCAGCCAAGCGCAGCGGCATCAGCGTAGGCGTCATCAAGGCCGCATGGGACGCAGCAGGCGAGGTGATCCGCACCTGGGCCACCGAAGGCCACAACGTGCCCCTGCCAGGACTCGGCTCCATGCGATTCAGCGTTCGCTCCAAGAGTGTACAGAACGTAGAGGACGTCAAGACCTCGCTCATCACGGCACGTCGCGTCATCTTCACTCCGTCCAAGGAGGTCAAGGACGAACTGCAGGACACCAAGATCGCCATCACCTGCTACGACAAGGACGGCAACATCGTGAAGCGCGTCACCAGCGCCGACACCAACGACGTGGAAGACAATGAGAACGAAAACGAAAACCAAAACGAAAACCAAGGCGGCAATAGCGGAGGTAGTGGCAACAGCGGCAGCTCCGTTCCGACCCTGACCATCAGCAAGACAGGTAGCGGCAGCTCAGCAGTTACCGTAGGCGGTAACGCAGTCAACAGCGGCAGCCAGATCGCAGCCGGCACCGAGGTAGCCCTCAGCGTCACCCCAGCAGCAGGTCAGACCCCAAACGCCACACTCAACGGCAGCTCAGTCTCCCTGACTGAAAGCGACGGCACCTACACAGGTACCTTCCAGATGCCTGATGGCAACGCAACCCTCGTCATCAACAGCGGCAGCACCGGAGGTGGAGGCGTAGATCAAAATTAAGCCCCTCTCCCCAAGCCCTCTCCCGCCTTCGACGTGAGCTCAGGCCGAACGTAGGGGGAGGGTGACGGGGAACTTTAAATGGTAAATGGTAAATGATTAAATGGTAAATGATTAAATGGTAAATGAAAGATGGAAGAAAACAAGAAGAAGATCGTAGCGGAAGTCATCCGCTTCATCATCACAGTACTTGGTGCCCTCCTCGGCACATCGGCGCTGCAATCCTGCCTTGGATAATTCATAATTCACAATTCATAATTCATAATTGACAATTCGAATGATTTATCCAAGAACGAAACGACTCTCACAGCATTTCACGCTGTGGGAGTTCCTTCGGAGCGAAACGGCTCTGAAGAGAGGCATAGATAATGAAGACATCACAGAGGTGCAGTTGCAGAACATGCAGGCACTATGCGAGAAGGTGTTGCAGCCTGTGCGCGACCACTTCGGAGTGCCCATCATCATCACCTCGGGCTACCGATGTCCTGACCTCAACGATGCTGTGAAGGGTGCCACTAGCTCCCAACACATGAAGGGCGAGGCAGCTGACTTCAAGATAAAGGTGGATAACACCAAGGGAGTCAAGCTATACGACCTGTACCTCTGGATGGTGGACAACCTCTCGTTCGACCAACTCATCTGGGAGGTGCGGCCCCTTCGACAAGCTCAGGGCAGGCCAACTAACTCGAAGTGGATTCACGTCAGCTATAAGAACGAGAAGGCCAACCGCCAGCAGGTGTTTACGTGTAGAGGGTAATGGACCCTCTCTTATCCCCCTTAAAGGGGGAGGTAAAGGTTATAGAGCTTACGGTTTACAAATGAAAAAGGGATGCAATAGCATCCTTTTTTTATGCACATTTGCTAAAAATAGTAAATAGTAAATGGTCAAATGGTAAATATTTCGTACCTTTGCACCGCCAATGGAGGAAGCCCCGTTTGTTGAGGGGTACCATTGGAAAGATAAATTGCATAGGAATATGAAAGTAATGAAATTCGGCGGAACGTCCGTAGGTTCCGTAAAAAGCATTTTGAGCTTGAAAGAAATTGTGGAGGCAGAGGCTCGGACACAACCTGTCATAGTAGTAGTTAGCGCACTCGACGGCATCACAGACAAGTTGATTGCTATGTCGAAGATGGCCCGGCAGGGTGACGAGTGCTATCGCGAGGAATTCGACGCGATGGTAAGACGCCACCACCTGATGATAGACACTATCATCCATGACATCAATAAGCGTGTAGACTTAATTAATAATGTAGACAGTCTCTTCGATCAGTTGAAGAGCATCCTCTACGGTGTGTATTTGGTTCATGACTTGTCGAAGAAGACCGAGGACACGATTGTGAGCTATGGTGAGCGACTGAGTTCGCACATTGTAGCTGGAGTTGTCAAGAACGGTATTCGCATGAACAGCCGTGACTTTATCCGTACGCAGAATAAGAACGGTAAGCATGTGCTCGACACGGATGAGACGACACGACTGGTGAAGGAAGCCTTCGAGGAAAATGTAAAAATTCAAAAAGGTAAAAATGTAAGCGCTAATGCAGTGTACGTGGTGCCTGGGTTTATCGCCAGAGATAGCGATACGCACGAGACTACGAACTTGGGACGTGGTGGTTCGGACTACACGGCCTCGATCATCGCTGCTGTGCTGAATGCTGAGGTGCTGGAAATCTGGACGGATGTGGATGGCTTCATGACGGCCGACCCGAAGGTGATTCAGAGTGCCTACACCATCAACGAACTGTCGTATGTGGAGGCGATGGAGTTGTGTAACTTTGGTGCGAAGGTAATCTATCCACCGACCATCTATCCTGTCTGCATCAAGAATATACCTATTAAAGTTAAGAATACGTTCAACCCTGAACATCCGGGTACGCTCATCAAGGAGACGATTGACGATGACAACAAACCTATCAAGGGTATTTCGAGCATCAAGGGCACTTCATTGATTACAGTGACGGGTCTCTCGATGGTGGGTGTGATAGGCGTGAACCGCCGTATCTTCACCACATTGGCCAACAAGGGCATCAGCGTGTTTATGGTATCGCAGGCTTCGTCGGAAAACTCAACCTCAATCGGTGTGCGCGACGAGGATGCCGCAGCTGCCGCCGAGGTGCTGAACGACGAATTTGCCAAGGAAATTGAGACGGGCGCTATGTTCCCTATGCAGGTGGAGAGTGGCCTTGCTACCATCGCTATCGTGGGTGAGAACATGAAGCAGACGCCGGGTATTGCAGGTAAGCTGTTCGGAACGTTAGGCCGAAGCGGTATCTCTGTCATCGCCTGTGCTCAAGGTGCATCGGAGACGAATATCTCGTTCGTGGTCGATGGTAAGTTCCTGCGCAAGGCGTTGAACGTGCTGCACGATTCGTTCTTCCTCTCAGAATATAAGGTGCTGAACCTCTTTATCTGTGGTATTGGTACGGTGGGTGGTATGTTGTTGGAACAGATTCGCACTCAGCAGCAGTTCCTCATGCAGTCACGTCGTCTGAAACTGAACGTGGTTGGCATCTCGGATGTCGACAACTTTGTGTTGGATCGCGACGGCATCGACCTCGACAACTACGAAAAGATTCTGCGTGCCGGATTCCCTGCTAACACGGAGCACATGCGCGACGAGATTGTTAAGATGAACATCTTCAACTCGGTCTTCGTCGACTGTACAGCCAGCCGCCAGATTGCGATGCTGTATCAGACCTTCCTTGAGCATAATATATCCGTTGTGGCTGCCAACAAGATTGCCGCTTCGAGCGACTACGACAGCTATCTGAAACTTCGTCAGACGGCCAGAGATAAGGGCGTGTGGTTCCGCTACGAAACCAACGTAGGTGCAGGTCTGCCAATTATCGGTACCATCAACGACCTGTGTAACTCAGGCGATAAGATTCTGAAGATCGAGGCTATCCTGAGTGGTACGCTGAACTTCATCTTCAACGAAATTGCAGCCGATGTGCCTTTCTCAGAGACTGTTCGCCGTGCCAAGGAACAGCGCTACAGCGAGCCTGACCCACGTATCGACCTCAGCGGTACGGACGTGATTCGCAAACTGGTCATCCTGACCCGTGAGGCTGGTTATAAGGTTGAGCAGGAAGATGTGGAGAAGCATCTCTTCGTGCCAAACGACTATTTCGAAGGTTCGCTCGACGACTTCTGGAAGCGTCTGCCTGAACTCGATGCCGACTTCGAGGCTCGTCGCCAGAAGTTGGAGGCTGAGAACAAGCGCTGGCGTTTCGTGGCAACGATGGAGAACGGCAAAACGAATGTTGCCCTGAAGGAAGTGCCTTACGGCCATCCATTCTATGGGCTGGAAGGCTCGAACAATATCGTGTTGCTCACCACCGAGCGCTATAAGGAGTACCCAATGCTGATTCAAGGCTATGGTGCCGGAGCAGCTGTAACGGCCGCAGGTGTCTTCGCTAACATCATGTCAATCGCTAATATTTAGCGATTGACAATGTAAAAATTTTTCTTTGTCGTGAAACGAATAATAATACTTGGTGATGGAATGGCAGATCTTCCCGTCGAGCGGCTCGGCGGGAAGACCTTGCTACAATACGCTAAGAAGCCAATGATGGACCAGTTGGCTAAGGAAGGCCGTTGTGGACGACTGGTGACGGTGCCGGAAGGATTCCCTCCAGGCTCGGAAGTGGCCAATACCGCCATCCTCGGCTATGACTTGAATAAAGTGTATGAAGGTCGAGGTCCGTTGGAGGCTGCATCGATAGGCTACGAGATGGCTGATGACGACTTCGCAATCCGTTGCAACATCATCACGCTCGAAGACGGGAAGATTATCACCCACAATGGTGGAAATCTTGAGACAAAGGACGGCGATGTGCTGATAAAGTATCTTGACGAGCACCTTGGCTCCGACCGTGTGAAGTTCATCACAGGTATCCAGTATCGCCATCTGTTGGTTATTAAGGGAGGTAACAAGCATATTGTGTGTGCTCCTCCGCATGATCATCCCAATGAGGAATGGCGCCCTCTGCTGGTGAAACCCGAAAAAGTGGATATTCCGGATAATCCGGATAGAATGACAGCTCAAGAAACTGCCGACCTTATCAACGACCTCATCCTCCGTTCACAGGAACTCTTGGCCAAGCACCCTTACAACCTTGCGAAAGCAGCAAAAGGCGAGCGTCAGGCAAATAGCATCTGGCCTTGGAGCGGTGGCTATCGTCCCTCAATGGAAACGCTGATGCAGCAATATCCGCAGGTGAAGTCGGGTACGGTCATCTCTGCTGTTGACCTCATTCGAGGTATCGGCCACTATGCCGGACTGAAGATTGTGGAGGTTCCTGGTGCCACAGGTCTTGCCAATACCAACTACGAGGGTAAGGCACAAGCTGCCATTGAGGCCCTGAAGCACGACGATTTCGTGTTCGTTCATGTGGAGGCCAGCGACGAGGCAGGTCATGATGGCGACCTCGAACTGAAGCTGAAGACCATTGAGTATCTGGATCAGCGACTCATAGCCCCAATCTATAACGAGGTGTCGACTTGGGACGAACTGGTATGTATAGCCGTATTGCCCGACCACCTCACACCAGTGGAGCAGCGCATCCATGTGGGTCAGCCTGTACCGTTCCTGATTTGGCATCGGGGCATCGAACCTGACGAGGTGCAGGAATATGACGAAGTGAGCTGTGTCAGTGGTAGCTATGGCATGTTGCGATTGAACCAATTTATTAAAGAACTTATGAAATATTAGATATGGAATACTATAGTACTAACGGGCAAGCACCCGTTGCAGATTTGAAGAAAGCCGTTGTGAAGGGCCTTGCTGAAGATAAGGGTCTTTATATGCCTCAGACCATCAAGACGTTACCAAAGGCGTTTTTCGATGAGATTCACAACCTTTCGTTTCAAGACATTGCCTATAACGTGGCCAGTGCTTTCTTCGGCGAAGATGTAGATCTTGATGCCTTGCAGGATATCGTCTACGATACGCTTTCGTTCGATTGTCCTGTTGTGAAGGTGACAGACAATATCTATTCGCTCGAACTCTTCCACGGACCTACATTGGCCTTCAAGGATGTCGGTGCGAGGTTCATGGCAAGGTTGCTGAGGTATTTCACTCAGAATACTCGGAAGACAAAGAGCCATCCGATTAATGTGCTTGTGGCTACCTCAGGCGATACAGGCTCGGCTGTGGCGAACGGGTTCCTTGGGGTGGACGGTATCCATGTCTATGTGCTTTATCCGAAGGGCAAGGTCAGTCCGATTCAGGAGTGTCAGTTCACCACCCTTGGTAAGAACATCACCGCCATCGAGGTGGATGGTGTATTCGATGATTGTCAGGCGCTGGTGAAGAGTGCGTTCATGGACGAGGAACTCAATCAGCACATGAAACTGACCTCTGCCAATAGTATCAACGTAGCTCGTTTCCTTCCTCAGGCATTCTATTATTTCAACGCATACGCTCAGATGAAGCGTCAGGGCTTGGATCGCCCACTTGTCGTTTGTGTGCCTTCAGGCAACTTCGGTAATATCTGTGCAGGATTGTTTGCCAAGCGAATGGGATTGCCCATCGAGCGATTCATTGCTGCCAACAATGCCAATAGTGTATTCTATGAATATCTGCAGACAGGCAAATACAATCCTCGTCCGTCCATTCAGACGATTGCCAATGCGATGGATGTAGGTGCGCCCAGCAACTTCGCGCGCGTGTACGACTTATATAATAAGGACTATGAGGCAATCTGCCAGGATATCAGCGGAGCTACCTATTCGGACGCTCAGATTGCTGACACGATGCGTGAGGTGTATCAAAAGACAGGATATGTGTGCGACCCTCATGGCGCATGTGGTTATCGTGCTCTTGCAGAAGGACTTCGTGCCGATGAAATGGGTGTTTTTCTTGAGACAGCCCATCCTGCGAAGTTCAAGACGACGGTCGACGACATCCTCAGAACAGATATTGAAATCCCCGCTAAGTTACAGGCTTTCATGAAGGGAACTAAACAGAGTGTGCCGATGACTAAGGAGTTCGACGACTTCAAGGCTTACCTGATGCAGCAACCCTGACATGATCAAAGCAATCTTCTTCGACATAGACGGCACGCTGGTTTCGTTTCGAAGTCATCAGATACCCGATAGTACCCTGAAAGCCATTCATGCTGTGCGTCAGCAAGGTGTGAAGGTGTTTATTGCCACGGGGCGTCCTATGCCTTTTGTGGACAATTTGGGAACGTTGGAGTATGATGGCATTATGACGGTCAATGGAGCCAGTTGCCAGACTGCCGAAGGAACCGTGATTCGGCATCAGCCCATCCATCGCGATGACTTAGAGCGTCTGGTCGGGTATTATCATGAGCGTCCTTTCCCCTTGGCTTTTGCTGCCAATGACGATATCTTTATCACGATGACATCGCCCGAAGCGGTTGAGGTGCTGAAGATTCTCAACCTGAAATGTCCGCCAATTGCCCCTGTTGAACAATGTCTGGATATGGATGTGATGCAGATTATTGCCTTCTTCAAAGATTGTGACGACCCTCGCATCATGAACGAAGTACTCAGGGGCTGTTCGGAGCAACGCTGGCACCCTTTCTTTGCTGATATCATTTGTCAAGGCAACAATAAAGCAATCGGTATCGATGCCATCATCAGCCATTATGGTATCTCGATTGACGAAACAATGGCATTCGGGGATGGAGGCAACGATATGACGATGCTACGCCATGTGGGTTGTGGAGTGGCAATGGGGAATGCTCGCGACGAAGTCAAGGCGGCTGCTGATTATGTGACAGATGATGTTGACGAGGGTGGAGTGGTGAATGCCTTACACCACTTTTTTTGCGTCTAACCCTGCTCCTTTTTGACGAAAACGCGCAAAGAATTGCATTTTTTCCTTCTTTTTGGAAAAAAATCTCGAATAAAGCATTGTGCATTGTGAATTATTTCGTACCTTTGCACCCGCAAAACAAAAACAGGTGGTGCAAAGGTACATTTTTTTTGTTACTTGGTGCACCCTCAAACGAAAATGGTGCCTTAGCTCAGTAGGTAGAGCATCGGACTGAAAATCCGTGTGTCCCCGGTTCGAATCCTGGAGGTACCACATCAAAAAACGCTGAAATCGAAAGATTCTCAGCGCTTTTTGTTATGTTAGACATCGATGGTTTTAAGGGTGGAGAAGGATACCTTTCCCCTGCGGATTGGAAACACGATGTTGATGCGGCTTGGAATCGCCTTTTTCCCTTGTTTGGCAGGCTTGAATTTAAGTTTCTTGACGACACGCAAAGCTTCGTTGTCGAGGTCCTTGTCAAGGCTGCGAGTGATTTGTGTTTCAGAGATTTTCCCCTTCTCGTTGATGATGCAAGCGACGATGATCTGGCCTTGAATATCGGTCTTCTCAGGATTGCGTTTGAACTCCTTCTCGAGGAAGCGATTGAGACCCGCATTTCCCCCTTTATACTTGGCTGGTTCGACAGGTTCTTGAGGAGTTTGACGACGTTCCGTCCGCGGGTAGCCAAAATCGAAGATTTGGGCTTTGGTTGGCAAACAGTAGAAAAGACCCATTGCCCAGATGAACATCGGAACGAATCGGCGGATTGTGAAAAGAAATGCTGTCAATTGTTTCATTTTTCGATGGTTTTGACTGCAAAAATAAAGAATATTTGTCTTTTAGAAAAATAAATGGCTGATAATTCACTTACTATCAGTTTATTTTTGTATCTTTGCAGTTCAAACAAGGTAATCAAATTACAATTAAGGAAAAAATGAGCACAAAGAGAATAAAAACAGCGCTGATATCAGTATTTCATAAAGACGGACTGGAGGAATTGTTGGCAGAACTGAACAAGAACGGTGTGAAGTTCCTGTCGACCGGAGGAACACAGGCTTTTATCGAAAGTTTGGGTTATGCATGTGAGAAAGTGGAAGATCTGACAACCTATCCATCAATATTGGGTGGCCGCGTGAAAACGTTGCATCCAAAGGTGTTTGGTGGAATCTTAGGCCGTAGGGAACTGGAAAGTGACCAGCGGGAGATGGCTAAATATGCTATTCCGGAGATTGATCTGGTTGTGGTAGACCTCTATCCGTTTGAGGAGACTGTAGCTAATACTACTGATGAGGCTGAGATTATCGAGAAGATTGATATAGGTGGTATTTCTCTGATTCGTGCTGCTGCAAAGAACTTCAACGACGTGGTAATCGTGCCCAGCAAGGCTGAATACGGTCCACTTACCGACATTATCAAGGCTCAGGGAGCAGAGACGACGAAAGAACAGCGTAAGTGGTTCGCCGAGCGTGCTTTTGCTACTAGCTCACACTATGATACGGCTATCGATGCTTATTTTAAGGGTTAAAAGCCCCTCTCCCGAGAGCTAAAGAAATTGTAAATGAATAAATAGTAAATTTATTATGGGATTTTTTTCAAGTCTTTTTTCACTGACGCAGGACATTGCAATGGACCTTGGTACTGCCAACACCATCATTATCAGCAATGGTAAGATTGTGGTGGACGAACCCTCTGTTGTGGCATTAGACCGCAAGACAAACAAGATGATAGAGGTGGGTAAGAAGGCTAAGATGATGCATGAAAAGACCCATCCTGATATTCGTACATGCCGTCCGCTGAAAGATGGTGTGATTGCTGACTTCAACGCATGCGAGCAGATGATGCGTGGACTGATCAAGAAGATCAATACGGGTCGTAGTTTCATGGCTCCTCCTTCGCTCCGCATGGTGATTGGTGTGCCTTCTGGTTCTACGGAAGTGGAACTCCGTGCTGTGCGCGATAGTGCCGAGCATTCGGGAGGCCGTGATGTGTATCTGCTGTTCGAACCAATGGCGGCTGCAATCGGTATAGGACTTGATGTGACCGCCCCTGAAGGACACATGGTCGTTGACATAGGTGGTGGTTCAACCGAAATTGCTGTCATCTCTCTTTGCGGTATCGTGTCTAACAGTTCGATTCGTATTGCTGGTGATGAGTTGACATACGACATCCAGGAATATATGAGCCGCCAGCACAACGTGAAGGTTTCCGAACGTATGGCGGAACGTATCAAGATAAACGTAGGATCGGCTCTGACAGATCTTGTGGACAATGCGCCGGAGGAGTATGTGGTTCATGGCCCGAACCGTATCACAGCGCTGCCGATGGAGATTTCTGTCTGCTATCAGGAGATTGCCCACTGTATTGACAAATCGGTAGCGAAGATTGAGACGGCTATTTTGAGCGCGCTCGAGAAAACTCCACCTGAGATTTATGCCGACATCGTGAAGAACGGTATTTATCTTACGGGAGGCGGTGCTTTGTTGCGCGGACTGGACAAACGCCTTACGGACAAGATCCATATTCCATTCCACATCGCCGAGGATCCTTTGCACAGTGTCGCAAAGGGTACGGGTATTGCTTTAAAGAACATTCATCTTTACAACACAGTGTTGATGAGATAACACCCAGACCATGCAGAATCTTATTGACTTCATTGTCAAATATAAGCATTGGTTTGTATTCTTCCTGATGGAGGGATTCTGCCTTGCTTTATTGTTTCGTTTCAACAACTATCAGGGCAGTGTTTTCTTTACTACTGCCAACTCCTTTGTCGGCGGAATCTATTCGGCTGTTGACGGAGTGACTTCGTATGTGGGGCTGAATGCTGTGAATGAGAAGTTGGAGGCTGAAAACGAAATGCTGCGGGCAGAAGTTCATGAGATGAAGCGGGAATTGGCGGCGCATCGCATCGACACGCTTCGGTTTGATGGCTTCAACCGTGCGAGGTATCATTTTGTGGGTGCTCAGATTGTGAATGCAACGACGAATCACAGCCTGAATTTGTTGACGCTCAATAAGGGTGAGAAGGACGGGATAAGGCCTGAGATGGGTGTGATTTGCTCGAGCGGCGTGGTGGGTATCGTGTTCCTCACGTCGGATCATTATAGCACTGTGATGCCGCTTATCAATGTGAAGTCGAAGGTGAGCTGCCAGCTGAAGGAGCATCTTTCGTTCGGCACGATGGAGTGGGAGTTCGGCAGTTGTGAGTTCGGATACATGACGGGTGTGCCGCTGCATATCAAGGCTTCTGTGGGTGAGGTTGTGGAGACGAACGGGCATTCGGACATCTTCCCTTCGGGCATTCCGTTGGGTACGGTGGAGCGTCTGGGGCAGTCGGACGATGGTCTGTCGCAGAAGCTAACGGTGAAACTGGCTGTGGATTATACAGCTGTGCGCAATGTGAGTGTCATCACGAACTATCATCATGCTGAAAAGCGTACGCTGGAGTTCCAAGCTGATTCGTTGATGAGCCTCGACTAACGAAGAAAAACCAACATGAAACGAGATACGTACATACGACTAGGAAGAATGGTGTTGCTATTGGCAGTGCAGTTATTGGTGCTCAACCATCTGCATTTGTTTGGTTATGCCACTCCGCTGATTATCGGCTACATGATTATCTGTTTTGAGACGTCGGTGTCGCGTATGTCATTGCTCTGGTGGGGTTTTGGCATCGGCTTGTTGTACGATGTCTTTTCTAATACGATGGGCATGGCTGCTGCGAGCTGTACGTTGCTTGCGATGGTGAAGCCTTCGATTCTGAAGCTGTTTATGCCGCGTGATATGGTTGAGTCGTTTAAGCCTACGATTCAGAACATGGGTTTAACGCGTTATATCTGGTACTCGCTTTCGTGTATGGGTCTCCTTCATTTTACGTTCTATTTCCTTGAGGCTTTCTCGTTGTCAGATTTGCTTTTGACGATTGGCGCCATGATAGGGGGAACGGTGTTGGCTACTTTGATATCTGTCTGTGTGGAATACATTGTCCGCAACCGCATTGAGGAAAGGGAAGTGGGCAAATGAAAGCGTATGAGTTTGAACGTCGTCAGTTCGTGATAGGTGGGATTGCCCTGTTGGTGGTGGTCATCTATATCATTCGCCTGGCTGTTCTTCAGCTGGCTCCTAATGACTATGAGGAGATTTCGCGGAACAATGCGATTTACAATAGAATTATTTTTCCCTCGCGCGGATCGATTTATGACCGCAATGGTAAGCTCTTGGTGTATAATGAGCCTGCCTACGACGTGATGGTTATCACGCGTGAGGTGTCGGGGCTCGACACGCTTGACTTTTGCCGCACGCTGCACATGAGCCGTGAAGAGTTTGACGATAGGATGGCTTGGATTAAGGATGTGAGCAAGAACCCGGGCTATTCGTCGTATTCGCAGCAGCTGTTCCGCCCTCAGATTTCATCGGCGGACTTTCTCGTGTTCCAGGAGAAGATGTTCCGGTTCAAGGGGTTCTATGTCCGCGAGCGCAACGCGCGTCAGTATCGTTATCCTAATGCTGCTCACGTACTGGGATATGTGGCGGAGGTGTCGGGCAATGATATTGCGGAGAATGACTACTATAATGCCGGCGATTATATCGGCAAGCAGGGTGTGGAGCGCAGCTACGAGGAGGTGTTGCGTGGGCAGAAGGGTATCGAGGTGCTACTTCGCGATGCGAGGGGTAAGATTCAGGGGCGCTACAACGACGGTCTCGACGACCAGCATCCCATTCCGGGAAAGGACATCGTGCTGAGTCTTGACATCGAGCTGCAGGCACTGGGCGAACGTCTCATGCGAGGTAAGCGGGGGGCCATCGTTGCCATCGAGCCTTCCACCGGCGAGATTCTCTGCATGGTTTCGGCACCGACCTACAGCGCATTTGATATGGTGGGGAAGCAGCGAGGGGAGAATATCATGAAGCTGTTGAAGGACCAGAGCCGGCCGATGTACAACCGTGCCATCTCGGGAACTTATCCTCCTGGTTCTACGTTCAAGCCCTCACAGGCGTTGACGTTCATGCAGGAGGGCATCATCCAGTCCGACGTTACTTCTTATCCCTGCACGGGCGGTTTCCGCTATCGCAACCTGAAGGTGGGCTGTCACTCGCACGCCTCGCCGCTGAGTGTGAAGCCGGCTCTCTCTACCTCGTGCAACGGATTCTTCTGCTGGGGACTCTATTATATGTTCGGTAATCGCGGGAAATATGCTTCCGTGCAGGATGCGATGACGACGTGGAAGGACTACATGGTTTCCATGGGGTTCGGCTATAAGCTCGGCGTGGACTTGCCTGCCGAGAGCCGTGGTATGATTCCGAATGCGGAGTACTACGACAAGCACCTTAAAAAATGGAATGCGCTGACCGTCATCAGCATTGCCATCGGTCAAGGCGAGGTGACGCTCACGCCGCTGCAGATCGCCAACCAGGGGGCGACTATCGCCAACCGAGGCTATTACATCACCCCGCATATCGTGCGTCGCATTGTCGGCGGACAGCTGGCCGACAGCCTTACTCGCCGTCACTTCACGAAAGCCAGTCCGCGCTACTACGAGGAGGTGGTAAGCGGCATGCGAGGAGCCGTCACAAGCGGCATCGGTACGTGTCGGGGGGCGCAGAATCCTTGGTATGAGGTGTGTGGCAAGACCGGTACGGCGCAGAACCGCGGTCACGACCACTCGGTGTTCATGGGATTCGCTCCGCGCAACAACCCACAGATTGCTGTGGCGGTCTATGTCGAAAATGGCGGCTTCGGTGCCACGTTCGGTGTGCCCATTGGGTCGCTCATTATGGAACAGTATATTCGTGGCGAGCTCTCACCTGCCAGCCAGGCTCGTGCAGCAGGTATTGCAAGCCGCAGTGTGAATTGAGATGTTACAAAGAGAATCAAATAATAAGGGAATCTTTATGTCGCTCGACTGGTGGACCATCGGGCTTTACGTCGTGCTGCTGTTCTGGGGCTGGTTCTCCGTGTGTGGCGCCTGTTATGACTATAACCATCCCGACTTGTTCTCGTTCAACCTCAATTCCGGTAAGCAGTTTGTATGGATACTCACATCGCTGCTGCTCGCCGGCGCCTTGCTGCTCATCGAGAAGAGGTTCTACTACAAGGCGTCCATGGTCGTCTATGTGATGATGATGCTCGTGTTGCTCCTCACCATCTTCATCGCCCCCGACACAAAGGGCTCCCGCTCGTGGATTCCGATAGGCCCCGTGAAGCTTCAGCCAGCCGAATTCGCCAAGTTTGCCGTCGCACTGGCCGTGGGCAAACTCATGGAGCGCTACGGCTTCAATCTCTCGAACTATAAGGACTTCCTGCGCGTCGTCTGCCTGTTCCTCCTGCCTATGATACTCATCATCGGCCAGAAGGAGACGGGAACCGCGTTGGTCTATCTCGCATTCTTCCTGGTGCTCTATCGCGAAGGCATGACCGGCTCCGTCCTCTTCGCGGCGTTCATGTTTGTGGTCTATGTCGTGGTCGGCGTGAAATTCGGCGACGAAACCGTCTCTTATATGCCCGCTTCGGCAGGCGAGGCGTGGGTGTTGCTGCTCTCACTGGTCAGCACGCTATTACTGACGTGGCGATACTGCAAGGATAGCCGTTCGCTGGGCCAGGCGACCCTCTTCTCCCTTGGGTTCACGCTCGCCGCCTACCTCTTCTCCGCCTACGTCATTCCGTTCAACTTCTGCATCGTACAGCTCATTATCAACGTCGGCGTGCTCATCTATCTCGGTGTGGAATATGCCATCACCCGTTCCTACCGCTACCTGCTTATTATGCTCTTCATGATAGCCTCCACCATCGTGTTCTATGCTTGCGACTATGTGTTCTCACACAACATCCTGCCACCCCATCAGCAGACGCGCATCGAAGTGCTCCTTGGGAAGAACGACGACGTGCGCAGCGCCGGCTACAACGTCAATCAGGCGAAGATCGCCATCGGCTCGGGCGGATTTTCCGGAAAAGGATTCCTTAAGGGCACGCAGACGAAGCTCAAATACGTGCCGGAACAAGAGACCGACTTCATCTTCTGCACCATCGGCGAGGAAGAGGGATTCCTCGGCTCGGCCGGCGTGCTCCTTGTCTATTTGTTCTTCATTTGGCGCCTCATCAGCCTGGCCGAACGTCAACCCGACACCTGGGGACGCGTCTACGGCTATAGCGTAGTCTGCATCTTCCTGTTCCATCTCTTCGTCAACATCGGCATGGTGCTTGGCCTTACGCCCGTAATCGGCATCCCCTTGCCCTTCTTCAGTTACGGCGGCTCCTCGCTCTGGGGATTCACCATCCTCCTGTTCATCTTCCTCCGCATGGACGCCGAAAGGAATTTCAAGCAAAAATAAGCATTTCCCGACAGTAAAGAAAGCAGCATCTCAATTGCGAGGTGCTGCTTATCGTTTCCAACTGCCTTCATTATACTCCCCTCCCTCGCAGGGAGGGGTACAGGGGGTGGGTCTGTAGGGTTTTGCTTTCTGTTATTCTGCTGGGAAGTTCTTGTACTTTACTACGCAGTTTGGATAGGCCGACGACTTCTCTGTGAGGAAATATTTGGAGTTGGTCGTCTTGTCCTTGAGCTGCCAGTCGAGCCAAAGGAGTGCGAGCTTCCCATATCCGCCTCCGTTGGTCTCCCAGTAGGTGCCGCCATGTCCCACGGACGGGTCGTACATGTGTACGACGGGTGTCTTCGTGATATAGTCGTAATCGCCGCAGGCATTGCCGTATGCGACGTCGTCATTGCCGCCAGTGAGATAAAGGATTGGGCCGCGAAGCTTGTTCAGGTAGGTTTTGTCGGCTCCTGCCATCGACATGCCTCCCATTCCGGCATTGAAGATGATATATGTCTTCAGGTGGGTGTTTGCTGCGTTGTAGATGGCTTGTGCTCCGCCGCATGAGTGTCCCGATGTCGCCATCTTGTTGGTCGCAATCTTCTGGTAGTAGGCGCTGGTCTTCATGCTGTTTTGCTTTACTATCCAGTTGATGGCCTCGGCCATCTGCGATGCTTCTGAACCGCCGTCGTCGCGGTCGCTTTCGGCCATCTTCATCTCCCCGATGGCGATGACGATATATCCGCTCGATGCGAAGTAGTTCAGCATCTTTTCGTAGCCCAAGGAGGAGTCGGAGCATGCTCCATTGCCGAAAATCAGCACGGGCAGGGGTCCTTCTTTCTCCACCGCTTTGTCGAGGTCGGCCGGACGGTATATGGTGTATTTGCTGAACGTGCGGTCGGTCACTGCGATGGCGCGGTATTTTCCACTACCGCCGTTTTCGATGACTTTCATTCTGTCGATGTGCATTTTCGGATTGTTGAGTCCCAGGTTGCGATTGAAGAACTCATCCATGGCTGTGCGCGACAGCTCGATCTCTGTCTTGATTGCGATGTTATGGGCCGTCGATAGCTTGTAGTATTCCACCTTCTTGTTGCCGGCATCGCGCATCTTATTCACGAAATTGTCGGTCCAAGTGGGCTTAGAAACATCATCCGTCGAGCCCTGCAACAGCAAAAGGGGAGGAGTATTTGCCTTGATGTAGCCTACGGGCCACCAATCGGTGTTGGCGTAGGTGGCTACCGATGTGCCCCATTCTACTCGCGGCGCACTGGCTGCTGCGCAGGTAATGCTGCTGCTCATTTCGGGGTATGGGCCGTCACCTTCCAGCTCCTTGTTGTCGGATGAGAGGGCGAGCATCAGCGCCATGGCTCCGCCGGCCGAATGTCCGTATGCTCCGATTCGGTTCGTGTTGACGTTGTATTTCTCAGCGTTTGCCTTCAGCCAGCGCACGGCACATTTCACATCCTCGATGCAGGCCGGTATGCGTGCTTCGCGGAACAGCCGGTAGTCGACTGAGAGGGCCACATAGCCCTGCGAGGCGTAGTCTAGCATCAGTGCCTCGTACACCTTGTCGTCCTTCGAGCCGTCATAGAATTTGTCGCCATGTATGATGATGATGGCGGGCTTCTTGGCTGTAGTTGTTGTGTTTGGAACGGCGATGTTGAGCTTCCAAGTCTCAGAATCGCCGACGCGGTAGCGGATGTTCTTCGTCACGGTGAGTGGTACATCGTTCACCGTTGTATCGATGGGCGCTTCGCCGCTTGTGATAGTGAAAAACACTTCAGCAATGTCGCTCACTTTGTAGGAAACGGTGTCTCCGCTCACCAACTTGATGTGCATCCAGTCGGTGTCTTGGGCAAGCATCTGCAATGTCGCCAAAAGCATTGGGAATAGTAATAAGGTCCTTTTCATCTTGTAAGTATTTAGTTGATTGTTGTTCGTTCTCTGCGATTCACGTTCCACATTTCTTTTCCTTGTGGCTGATTCGGGGAGGTGGAGTGCTTCTTCATTCCCCGCGCAGCCTCAGCCCGATGCCTGTGATTCCTCGGATGGGTGTCGGGAGCAGGTGTTTCACCTTGTAGCTGTACGTATGGCCCGAATCGACTTGGAACGTGTCGGCCGGATGCATTGTCGTGGTGTAGGGGAATCCCTCACCTTCGTTCGCACCGTTTTCCCGGAGGATAGGGATGCGGATGGTGTCGGTCTGTACCACCTGCTCGTCGCATTCCACGATTCCAAGCACGATGAGCTCCGTGAAGTCGTATGTGTTGGTATATCTTGCCCCAATTTCGGCTGCCACGGTGCCCGAGGAGGTGATGATGGGCAGTCGGAATGTGATGGTGTCGTCGTCGCTCCATCCCCACAGGTCTACGTCTTGATATTCATGCAGGAAGGTGCCTCCTGTGCATGCTGTGAGGCATATTACCCCTAACGCGACGCCTAAGCCTAACAGTTTATTCTTCACTCTTTACCGGTTTTTTCTTCTTCTTTTTCTTAGCCGAGTCGAAGCGGTTGATGTTGTCCTGATCGAGGAGGTCGTAGCTTGTTGTATCCTCTACGGTCTCGTCTTCGCGGAGCGACTTCGGCTTCTTCCCCTCGCGGTTCAAGCTGATGACTTCGAGCGCCCGCCACGCAGGGATGGTCACTTCGCGCACCAGGGCATGTCGGTCGGTCGAATAGGTGATCATCTTCTGCATGATGTCGGCCTTGAAGTAGAAATACTCATCGTCAACGGTCTGTAGCGTGATTTCGCGCGAGGGGAGACCCTTCAGCGATTCCACGTACTGGTCTACTTCGTAGTTCATGCAGCATTTCAGCTTGGCGCACTGTCCGGCCAGCTTCTGCGGATTGAGCGAGAGGTCTTGGAAACGCGCCGCGCTGGTCGACACGCTGATAAACTTCGTCATCCACGTGGCGCAGCACAATTCGCGTCCGCAAGGGCCGATTCCGCCGATGCGTCCTGCCTCCTGACGCGCACCGATTTGTTTCATCTCTATCCTCACACGGAACCGCTCGGCCAGCACCTTGATGAGCACGCGGAAGTCCACGCGGTCGTCGGCAATGTAATAGAAGATGGCCTTGTTGCCGTCGCCCTGATACTCCACATCGCCAATCTTCATCTCCAAGCCGAGATTCTTCGCAATCTGTCGCGATTCGATCATCGTCTCGTGCTCGCGGGCCTTCGCTTCCGCAAATTTGTCCATATCCACGGGCCGCGCCTTGCGATAAATGCGCTTGAACTCGGTTCCTGGGCGCAGGTTGGCCTTCTTCACCTGCAAGGCGACGAGTCGGCCGGTCATGGTGACGGTCCCGATGTCGTGGCCCGGACTGGCTTCGACGGCGACAATGTCCCCCTTCTCCAACTGGAGGCCGTTGGAGTTGAGGAAGTAGCCCTTGCGTGGTGGCTTGAACTGGATTTCGACCAGCTCCGAGGCCTTGTCGTTGTCGGGCAGGTCGGCCAGCCAATCGTATGTGTTGAGTTTGTCGGTCTGCTTGCTGCATCCTTTCAGGCACAGCCCACAGACATTTTCTCCTACTTTAAATTCGCTCATAGTTTATTATTTAATCGGTCGGCCCTCGCTGTCGAATCTCAGCTTCGGCTTCCCTGTATTATTCTTCGTTTTCCCTGCATATTCCTTCTTCGACCCTGCATATTCCTTCTTCGACCCCGCATATTCCTTCTTCGACCCCGCAAACTCCTTCTTCGCTCCCGAATATGGCTTCCTGTTGCCCTCCTTGGGCTTCCGCTCCGTAGGTTTCCGGTCGAATGGCCGTGATTTGAAGTAGTGCTCGTCACTATCTGGACGATAATCCGCGCTGCGGTCACCCCATTTGAAGTTGTGACGATTCAGCCGCGGTTCCGAGACCCCTCTCTTATCTCCCCCAAGGGGAGAGGATTGGTCTCCCTCTCCGTTCTCCCCTCCTTGGGAGGGGTCGGGGGAGGTCGCTCTTTTCTTCTTGAACTTCAGGTTTCGCTCGCGGTCCTCCGAGGTCTTGATATCCATCCCTTCCTCGCGACGCTCACGCAACTTGCCCTCGAACACCTGATACTTGCGGAATTCGCACTCCAGCGCACCATTGTAGAGCACAATACGTGTTGACGGACGGAATCCGATTCTCGAGAAGCACTCCTCGTGATAGCTCAGAATCCATGCGTCGTTCCCCACGAACGAATGCTTGAGGGTGCGGCCGATGTCGCCGTACAGCCCCAGAATATCCTCGCTGGTGATGCGCTCGCCGTAAGGAGGGTTTGTCACCATGATGGCAGGCGCTGCTGGCTGCTCCATGTCGCGTATATCCTGCTGGGACACCTCCACGATGCCATTGACACCCGCCGCCTTCACATTTTCCTGCGCAATGGCCACAGCCTGACGGTTGATGTCGTAACCATAGATGCGATGCGTGAATTCGCGCTCCTGTGAGTCGTCATTATAGATGTCGTCGAACAAATCGGGGTCGAAATCCTTCCAACGTTCGAACGCAAACTCCTTACGGAACACCCCAGGATAGATGTTGCGGGCGATGAGAGCGGCCTCGATGAGAATAGTGCCTGAGCCGCACATCGGGTCGATAAAATCGGTCTCACCGTCCCAACCCGTCAGCAGAATCATGCCTGCCGCCAGAACTTCGTTCAGCGGAGCTGCCACAGTCCCTACGCGATAGCCCCTGTGGTGCAGACTCTCGCCCGAACTGTCTAATGAAATCGTCACATTGTTCTCGGCGATATGCAAATTGATGCGCAAGTCGGGGTTCGAAATACCTACGTTCGGGCGTTTGCCCGTCTTCTCGCGGAAATAGTCTGCGATGGCGTCCTTCACCCTATAGGCGGCAAAACGTGAATGACGGAACTCTTCCGAGAACACCACGGCATCGACCACGAACGTACTGTCGTTGTCCATATAGCGTTCCCAGTCAATCTTCCTCACCTCATTGTACACATCGTCGGCATCGTTGGCCTTGAATTCGCAAATCGGCATCAGAATCTTCACAGCAGTACGCAGACAGAAGTTGGCACGATACAGCATCTCCTTATCGCCGGTAAACGACACCATACGAATGCCTTGCTCAATGTCCTGAGCACCTATTTTCTCTAATTCTTTTGCCAGCAACTCCTCGAGACCAGCAAATGTTTTTGCAATTATCTTCATAACTTGTCAATTCCTGTATTGCACAATCCTCGCTCCGGGCGCCACGTCCTGCGTAATCCATACGTTACCGCCGATAATGGCCCCCTTGCCCACCGTGATTCGGCCCAGTATTGTGGAGTTAGAATACACAATCACATCGTCTTCCAGGATCGGATGGCGCGGAATACCCTTAATCGGGTTGCCATGCTCGTCGAGCGGGAAGCTTTTCGCACCCAAAGTGACACCCTGATATAGCTTCACGTTGCGACCGATGATACAAGTTTCACCAATCACCACGCCCGTTCCGTGGTCGATCGTAAAATAGTCACCGATCTGAGCCCCCGGGTGGATATCGATACCCGTTTCCGAGTGAGCCATCTCTGTCAGGATGCGCGGAATCAGTTCCACACCCATTGTAAGCAATTCGTGCGCCACGCGATAGTTCACCAAAGCCTTGATGACCGGGTAGCAGCAAATGATTTCGTCCCTGCTCTTTGCGGCAGGGTCGCCATTATAGGCGGCCTCCACATCTGTTTGCAGACTTCGGCTGATGTCGTCCAGTCGGCTGATAAACGTTGTGGCCTGTTCGTCGGTCAGAATCCGAGTCGCCAACAAGTCTTTGAGCAACATCTTCTTCGTCTCCACACTCCGTATGTCGTCACCATAGAAGTCTGGAAACAATATCGACCTTGAAAGGGTCGCAATCTCCTTTGCTGTGTTGATGGGATATGTATAATTCATATTATTCTATTGTTTTCAGTATTTCTTTCGCCGATTCGTCGCCCAAATCGACAGCCTTCTGCAGATTCGCCTTTCCCTCCGCTTTTTTCCCGTTTTGTGTCTGAGCGTAGCCCATGATGCGTAGCGCATCGACGTTTTGCGCATCGAATGCAAGGAGCTGTTTAGCTGTGTTGATACATTCGTCCAGCTCATTCACCTTGAGCAGCAAGGCACATTTCTCTATATACAGCGTCGGTACATTTGGCTGCATACCGATAGCAGTGGTCAGGTCGTCGAGCGCCTGCTGATACATGCGAGCCTTATCTTCGAGTTTGGCTCGGTCGTAGTAGAACGACACATTCACTTGGTTATTGCACAAGAAACAATACTGGTTGTAGTCGTTCACCGCATCGCGATAGTGACCTGCAGCGGAGTGGAGCTGTCCTCTGCGCAGCACATACTGGGCTGCTTCGCCTGGCATCGGAGTGGGGAACATTGCCAGCGCACTGTCCATCATTGCTATCATCACACTCACACTGTCGCCCGCTCCTTCGTGGGCAAAGCTCGATACATAGTATATCTCAGGCGAACGGGCTTCGCTGTTGAGCATCTCGTCGTAGTGAGCAATAGCCCCTGCGAAATCCTTCTTCGCCATCAATATCTGTCCCTTCAGCAACTTGTAATCCAAGACATCGGGCCGTTCGGCAAGCGCTTTGTCTACATGCTCCAATGCTAAGTCGAACGTCCACTTCTCGTACTTCGGTTCAGGCTGATAAACCAGTTTGGTGTTGATGATATCTGCAATCCTTGTGTGCGCCAAAGGTTTGTCGCTACACATTTTGAGATAGGTTTGGAAGTCCTGGTCGGCTTCGTCGAACCTGTGCATATCGATCAGCGGCGATGCTCGGCGAATATATCCCTCAGCATTGTCTGGCCATGTTTCTATAAAGAGGTTGACCAAATTGAGGTATTCCTCGTTCGGCATAGTCTTCGATTGCATGTAGAGGTACACCAAGCTCGCTCCGTCTGAGTCGGGCAGTCCCTTCGGGATATGAATGGCTTCGAGTGCCAATGTATTTACCTTCGATGCGAGCGCCTGGATGCTAACCGTATTGGCGAATTCGATACCGAGCGCGTAACCGTTATTTCCCATCGAGGGTTGCGTCATACCAATCACGTCACCTTTCGCATTGAATACTGGTGCCCCATGGTACGAATCATCTGTAGCATACGACAGGGTGTAGAACGAACAACTGTCAGCTACCGTCTTCACGCTACTGACTTGTGCTGTCGGACACGATTTCAGTTTGTCTTTTGTATATTTCAGCGTGAAAACCATCGCGCCCTCCGATGCGGGTGCTTCAGCCAGCGTCAGAGCCGTTGTTTTCTTGGATGCCGTCTTGAATTTCACCACCGAGTAGGTGTCGTCAGCTCCCATAATCCATTTCACGTCACTCTTCTCCCCATCGACATCCACCACCACAGCACTATACGCATCCTTGAACAGGCTGTAGTCTGCCAGCGCCATTCCGTCGTTCGAGATATAGAATCCCGTACCTGACTTCATCAGGCTGCCTTCCTTATCGTATGTCAGCACCGATACGATGCCTTTCATCACCTTGCTGCCCCATTTCGGCGCTGCCGCCTCCTGTGCGTTCGCTGTCAAAGCGACAAGTGACAGAATTAAAATTATCTTTATCTTCATTATACTAATTTTAACTCCTCTCATATCTTCTAAAAGATAATCCCCCTCCTTGGGAGGGGTTAGGGGAGGTTTTATTGTTTCAATAATTCCTTCGCATTATTCAGTGCAGCCTCCGTCAACGTTGCACCGCTCAGCATGTGGGCAATCTCCTCAATGCGTTGCGCCTCCGTGAGTTCGGTGATATGCGTCAAGGTCGCATTTGCTCCCTCTTCCTTATACACTTTATAGTGATGCTGTCCCTTCGCTGCGATTTGGGGTAGGTGAGTGATGCTCACCACCTGACAACCTTGCTCCCCCATCTCCTGCATCATCAGTGCCATCTGTTCGGCTATCTTGCCCGATACACCAGTGTCGATTTCGTCGAAGATGATGGTCGGCAACTTCACGGCATTTGCGATGAGTGCCTTCAGCGAAAGCATCACACGAGCGATTTCACCGCCCGATGCAATCTGCGACAGCGGTTGGGTCGGTACGTTCTTGTTTGCCGAGAATAGGAACTCCACTTTGTCCATACCCTTCCAACCTGGTTCGGCCGTTTGGGTCAGGTTCACTTCGAACCGCACGTTTGGCATTCCAAGTGCGACGAGTCGGCTCACGATGTCCTGCTCCAGCACCTTCTTGGCTCCCTGGCGCATCTCCGTCAGTTTCCTTGCTTGAACCAACACCGCCTCTTTGGCAGCGTTCAGTTCGCGCTCCAGCGCTGCGATATGTTCTTCGCTATTGTCAATCAATGCCAGTTGCTGTTCCAACTCCTTCTGCAGAGCAATCAGTTCAGCCACACTGTCCACATGATGCTTCTTCTGCAGCGAGTAGAGGGTATCCAGCCGTTCGTTCACTTGTTCCAATCGTTGTGGGTCATACTCCACCTCGTCGGCTTTCTGTCCGATTTCATCGGCTATGTCTTTCAGTTCGATGTAGCAGCTATCGAGTCTTTGCGTCAGTTCCTCCATTTGGCTGAACACACGGTTCACGTTCTGTAGCGATGCTACTGCTTGCTTGATGCGTTGCAGCGTATTGCCCTCTTCGTCGGCATTCAGACAGCTCTGTGCTTCATATAGTCCTTCCTTGATTTCCTCAGCATGACTCAGCATCTCCTGTTCGGCTTCCAACTCCTCCTGTTCTTCCTCCCTCAGTGCCGCTTCGGCCAGCTGATTAGCTTGGAACCGCAGGTAGTCCTCCTGTTCGTGACTGCTTTGTGCCCGTTCCTTCGTCTCCTGCAGTTGCTGACGCGTCGTCAGATAGTGCGAATAGCGTCCGCAGTAGTCTTTCAGTTCTTCGGCATCGTGTGCCAAGATATCCAATGTGTTCAGTTGGAAGTCCTCCTTGCCCAGCAGCAGGTTCTGATGTTGCGAATGGATGTCGATGAGCTGTCCGCCAATCTCCTTTAGCAGCGACAGGTTGACAGGCGTATCATTGATGAACGCCCTGCTCTTACCCTCCGCCGTTAGTTCACGTCGGATGATGCAGTGCCGCCCGTCGAAATCCAAATCTTTCTGCAAGAAGAAATCCTCGTCGGCTAGTTCGTCAGACAACTCAAACTCCGCCTCAATCACACATTTCGACCTTGAGGATGATTTCTCTCCTCCTTGAGCTCCCTCGCCTTGAGGAGAGGGAGGGGGGAGAGGCTGGCCTTTCATTCTCTCGCCCAATAGCAACCCTATAGCACCCAAAATGATGGACTTACCGGCACCCGTCTCGCCCGTAATGACCGAGAAACCTGAATGCCAACTGATGTCCAACTGATCAATCAGCGCATAGTGTTCAATATGTAGTGACCGAATCATTTATCTCTTCCAATAAAGTACAATAGTACTTTGAAGTTGCAAAGGTACAACATTTTTTCGACACCACAACGCATTCTCTAACTTTTTTCCCATTTTCTTTGGTTATTTTAAGGAAACACAGTATCATTGAAGTGTCTTGAAAGCTTTACTTCCTCGGCGTACACTTCCAATTACCACCAACAAGATCTTTCACGGTTCCATAACTCTTGGCTGCCTCTTTCATAACTTCATCGCCTGTGAACCGCTCATAGTAGGTGCAGCGGGTGACGATGCGCTGGGGGGATACGTGGCCGTCGACAATATGAACGAGGCCAAAACCGGCCATTTCATCGGCAAATAAATCGCCAGTAAGGGCGATGCAACCATCGATCGTCTCGATGTTTACACTCTTCGTGTCTATGTTCGCTTCCTTTGTCTCGTTGTTCAGCTCCATCACCTTTGCACTTACCTCGGGGATGCCGAATTTGTCGACCTCCTGCCGAAGCACATAGAGCAACAACTTTCCCTTTGCTCTTTCAGCTTCAGCCAAATCGGTCAGCAAGGCAGGCACACCGTTCACTTCTCCAGATTCATAATTGAAAGAGGGCAGAGGCCCGTCACTTACCGCTATTCCTGGTAGCAGCAAGGTGGCTTTGTCCATATACTTTGTCAGAAATACATTCGGCAAATGGCGGTTCAATGCGATAAACTGGTTGAAAGCCGTGTAGCCGCCCTCGAAGTACGCTTGCCCGTTAACATCTGACCATGCCGTTTTCAGAACTTTCCACAACCGGCTGTTATGCCCGTGACGCTGTTGCTCAACAAACTGTTTTTTCGTGAACGGTGCATTCTTCTTCTCCCCATACGACATTTCGTTCTTTGCCGCGCGCACGACTTGTTTCCCATTCCTCACATAGTATGTTTCCGCTCCTACTCTCCCGTGTTTGAATCCTTTTTTGTCTATAGTTGCCATATATATATTACTTTTATTAATTTGTTAATGATTAATGTCTATGAATGTATAAATTATACAATACTTTTCAAACAACCATTTTCCTACTTATTTTTACCTCAAAACAACTGAAATTCTCCCCGCCATCTGCCGATACTATGCCCCTATTATTATAGTAGAGGTAAAGGCTCGGTAACTGGGACTTACCCACGGGTTCCCCCTGCCTTCTCTGCGCTTTCCTTTAAGTTTCCCCTTACTTTTCTTCTGTTGTTCTTCTCTCGTTTCTCTCTTGTTTTACCCTTTTTCTTCACTTTTCTCTTTTCTTTATTCTGCCGTTAGCCAATCTCTGTAAAAGCGAACAAACAGTTCAAAGAGCGAGGGTGATAGACCTTGGATTCATTCTATCGATAGTCTATGAGACCTATTCAAATTCAGCTACAAAGATACAATATTTTTTGTAATATAAAATGCAAACTGAAATATAATTTGAAAATCAGCCGTTTTTTGTGAGATTTTCCGCCTTTTTGCAATATGCAAATTGCTTTTATTTCCAAAAAATCCGATTTATTGTTTGGCGGTGTAAAAAGTTTTTTGTATCTTTGCAAGCAAAATCGTAAATCGTTAAAAAGAAAGAATATGAAGACAAATTATGAGATTCGTTATGCGGCTCATCCTGAGGATGCGAAGCATTATGACACACAGCGTTTGCGCCGTGATTTCTTGATTGAGAAGGTATTTGGTGAGGATGAGGTGAACTTGGTCTACTCAATGTACGACCGTATGATAGTCGGTGGTGCGATGCCTGTGAAGGAGGCATTGAAGTTAGAGGCTATCGACCCACTGAAGGCTCCGTATTTCACGACTCGTCGTGAGATTGGTATCTTCAACGTAGGTGGTGCAGGAACAGTTCGTGTGGGCGATGAGACCTTTGAACTGGACTACAAGGAAGCGCTCTATATCGGTCGAGGTGACCGTGATGTAGTGTTCGAGAGCAAGGATGCCCAGAAGCCCGCGAAGTTTTACATCAACTCTACCACAGCTCACAAGGAATATCCCTGCAAGAAGGTGACAAAGGCAGATGCAGATATACTGGCACTTGGAAGTCTGGAGGACAGCAACGACCGTGTTATTAACCGCATGATTGTGCAGAAGACCCTCGACTCGTGTCAGTTGCAGATGGGTATGACGGAACTGAAACCGGGCAGTGTGTGGAACACGATGCCAGCTCATATCCATAGCCGCCGTATGGAGGCGTATTTCTACTTCGAGGTACCTGAGGACCAGGCTGTGTGTCATTTCATGGGCGAAATCGAAGAAACCCGCCACATCTGGATGAAGGGCGATCAGGCAGTGCTCTCGCCTGAGTGGTCAATTCATTCGGCAGCAGCGACCCATAACTACACCTTTATCTGGGGTATGGGTGGTGAGAACCAAGACTACGGCGATCAGGATTTCTATAAAATTACAGATCTTAAATAGGAGTCACTTCTGTCACTCCTTATATTTTTTCTTCACTCCATAATTAAAAAAAATATGAACAATCTATTTTCACTTGAAGGCAAGAATGCCTGGATTACGGGTGCCAGCTACGGCATCGGATTTAACATAGCTAAGGCTTTTGTGGCTGCAGGCATTAAGAACATCGTGTTTAACGATATCAATGAGGCTGCGTTGGAACGCGGACTGAATAATTACAAGGAAGCTGGTATCACGAACGTGAAGGGCTATGTGTGCGACGTGACTGACGAGAAAGCTGTGAAGGCACTCGTGGAAACCATCCACAAGGAGGTAGGCCAGATTGATATCTTGGTGAACAACGCAGGCATCATCAAGCGCATCCCGATGCATGAGATGAGGCGCGAGGAGTTCCAGCAGGTTATCGATGTGGACCTCGTGGCTCCTTATATTGTCAGTTCGGCTGTCATCCCTGAGATGATGGAGCGTCGTGAGGGTAAGATTATCAATATCTGCTCGATGATGAGCGAGTTGGGACGTGAAACCGTGAGTGCATACGCAGCAGCGAAGGGCGGACTGAAGATGCTGACGCGCAACATCTGCTCGGAGTATGGTGAGTACAACATCCAATGTAACGGAATCGGTCCTGGTTATATTGCTACTCCTCAGACTGCACCGTTGCGTGAAAAGCAGCCCGATGGCAGTCGTCATCCGTTCGACTCATTTATCTGTGCCAAGACCCCAGCTGGGCGTTGGCTCGACCCAGAAGAACTGGGTGGACCGGCTGTGTTCCTCGCTTCACACGCAAGTGATGCGGTGAACGGGCATATTCTCTATGTTGACGGCGGAATTCTGGCCTATATAGGGAAGCAACCTAAATAAAGTTTAAATAATTCATAATGCATAATTCATAATGCATAATTAATTACGTCGAACTATAGTTCCATAATGCATAATTTTGCCATGAGGAAGCTGATACTGCTTGATGCATACGCCCTGATCTATCGGGCATATTACGCTTTGATACGCAGTCCGCGCATCAACAGCAAACGGATGAATACCTCTGCTATCTTTGGGTTCGTCAATACGTTGGAAGAGGTGTTGAAGCGTGAAAACCCCGATTTCATCGGTGTGGCGTTCGACCCCAAGGGTGGTACGTTCCGTCATGAGATATACCCAGCGTACAAGGCACAACGTGAAGAGACACCAGAGGATATCCGTGTGGCTGTTCCGTATATCAAGAAGATTTTGGAGGCATATCGCATCCCTGTATTGGAGATTCCCGGCTATGAAGCCGACGATGTGATTGGTACTTTGGCTACGCAGGCATCGCAGCAGGGCGACATCATGACCTACATGATGACTCCCGATAAGGATTATGGGCAGTTGGTGAAGGACAACGTGAAGATGATGCGGCCTCGTCATGGCAGTAACGACTTTGACGTCTTAGGTCCGCAAGAGGTTTGCGAGAAGTATGGCATCCAGTCACCTTTGCAGGTAATCGACCTCTTGGGACTGATGGGCGATGCCAGCGATAACGTGCCAGGATGTCCTGGTGTGGGCGAGAAGACCGCTGTGAAACTCATCGGAGACTTCGGAGGTATCGAACAACTCATCGAACGGTCATCGGAACTGAAGGGTGCACTACGCCAGAAAGTGGAGGACAATGTGGAAGGCATTAGGTTCTCCAAATTGCTCGTCACCATCAAGACGGACGTACCCATTACGCTCGACCTCGACCTCCTGAGCCGCAAACCTGTCGATATGGAACGCTTGCGTCCCCTGTTCGAGGAACTGGAGTTCCGCAGCCTGTTACAGCGCGTGACAGGTGGGGCAGTATCAACCCCTACACCAACGAAACCTCAAAAACAACCCATTCCATCGAGTGGGCAGTTGGACCTCTTTGCAACTTATGAGCCTTATGAGGCCAATAAGCCTACAGGGACGAATGAACCTAATGAGGCTAATGAGCAGGCTAATGGCGATTTTGGGTCTCTTTTTGCTGCGTCCTCATTGGCTACACTTGCCGATACCCCGCACAGCTATCATCTGGTCAACACTGATGAGTCGATGGAGCAGTTGGTGAAGACTCTGACGGAAGCTGACATTGTCTGCTTCGACACAGAGACAACCAGCACAGAACCGATGCTGGCCGAACTGGTGGGACTGAGTTTTGCTGTCAAGGAAGGGGAGGCGTATTATGTGCCTGTGCCGGCTGACAAGGAGGAGGCGAAGCAGTTGGTGGGCAGACTGAAGTCTGTGTATGAAAATCCATCGACGCTGAAGGTGGGTCAGAACATGAAGTACGATATCATTGTGTTGGCAAACTATGGTGTTCGTGTTCAGGGCAAAATGTTCGACACGATGATAGCGCACTACATTCTGAAACCTGAGATGCATCACAATATGGATCTCTTGGCGGAGGTTTACCTCAACTATCAGACCATCCACATCGATGAACTCATCGGTCCGAAGGGAAAAGGGCAGAAGACAATGCGGGAAGTCGCACCTGAAGCGGTTTGCGATTATGCAGCAGAGGATGCAGATGTTACCTTGAAGTTGAAAGCTAAAATTGAAGCAGAACTGAGGAGTGAGGGGCTGTTTGGGCTATTTGAGACGGTAGAGATGCCGCTCGTGCCTGTGTTGGCTCAGATGGAACTGAACGGAGTCAGCATTGATGTGGATTCATTGGCAGAGACTTCGAAGGAGTTTACGACGAAAATGGGCGAAATAGAGCGTGAAGTGTACCAGCTTGCAGGCACGGAGTTCAATATTTCGTCGCCGAAACAGGTGGGAGAGGTGCTTTTCGACCGCCTTAAGATTGTTGAGAAGGCGAAGAAGACCAAAACCGGTCAGTATGTGACATCGGAGGAGGTGTTGCAGTCGCTGAAAGGCAAACATGTGATTGTGGAGAAGATACTCGACTATCGCGGCTACAAGAAACTGCTGTCTACCTACATCGATACGCTGCCGCAGCTTATCAATCCGCAGACAGGGCACATCCACACTTCGTACAATCAGGCGGTGACCGCAACAGGACGCCTCAGTTCGAGCAATCCTAACCTTCAGAACATCCCTGTACGTGACGATAACGGGAAAGAGGTACGCAAGGCTTTCATTCCAGATAAAGGATGCCTGTTCTTCTCTGCCGACTACAGTCAGATAGAGCTAAGAATCATGGCTCACCTAAGTGGCGACCCCCACATGATAGAAGCATTCAATACAGGTTACGATATTCATGCCGCTACGGCAGCAAAGATATTCAAGAAGCCCATCGAGGAGGTTGCATCAGACGAGCGACGGAAGGCCAAGACCGCCAATTTCGGTATTATATACGGTATTACGACCTTCGGATTGGCTGAGCGTATGCAGGTGAGTCGTGGGGAGGCAAAAGAACTGATTGACGAGTATTTCGCTACCTATCCAAAGGTGAAAGAATACATGGAGCGGTCTGTCGAGATTGCTCGTCAGAAGGGTTACACCGAGACGTTGTTCGGTCGACGCTGTCACCTGCCCGATATCAATAGCCACAATGCGGTGGTGAGAGGCTATGCTGAACGAAATGCTATCAATGCCCCGATTCAGGGAACTGCTGCCGACATTATTAAGGTAGCGATGGCACGTATACAGCAGCGACTGTGGAATGAAGGTTTCCGTTCACAGATGATTCTTCAGGTTCACGACGAATTGAACTTCAATGTGGTGCCTGAGGAGAAGGAACGATTGGAGCAGATGGTTATCGAGGAAATGGAAAGGGCCTACTCGCTCAATGTGCCCCTTGTGGCAGATTCCGGATGGGGTAAGAACTGGCTTGAAGCACATTGACGGGGACAGTTGAACAGATTACCGATAAATAATGATGCAAAAGCCGCAAGGTTACATGGGTAAAACATCGTAACTTTGCAGCCGGAATTGAGAGAGGAAAGTTTTAGTGTGGAAAAGATTAATAATATGCTATCACAATACTAATCATCAATAATTTAAACCTTATGAAGAAAATCATTATCAGTACCCTGTTGGCAATATGGTCAACAGGAAGCATTTTTGCCCAGAGCGACAAGTCGGGCTACCCAATTACACCCGTACCGTTTACTGCGGTAAAGGTAACACCCAACACATTTTGGGGTCAGCGCCTCCAAGCGAGCCGCGATGTCACCATTCCGCTGGCGTTCAGTAAGTGTGAGAGCGAACATCGCTACGATAACTTCACGCAGGCGGCTCAGCATATCAAAGATCCGTCGAAAGTGTTTCAGGTGGACGGTGTGATGGGCTATTCGTTCGATGATACCGACCCCTACAAGACCCTTGAAGGTGCTGCTTATTTGATGCAGACGCACCCGAATGCTAAGATTAACGGGGAACCTATCGACAAATATTGCGATAAGGTTATTGCTATCATCGCTTCGGCACAGGAACCCGACGGCTATCTCTATACAGCCCGTACGCAGAACCCTGAGCATCCGCACGGATGGGCAGGAACGAAGCGTTGGGAGAAGGTCGAGGATCTTTCGCACGAGTTCTATAACCTCGGACACCTCTGCGAGGCTGCTGTGGCTCATTACAATGCTACGGGTAAGAAAACTTTGCTCACCATCGCAATGAAATATGCAGATTGCGTTTGTAGAGAAGTCGGAAACAAACCTGGTCAGGCAAAGGTTGTTCCTGGCCACCAGATTGCCGAGATGGGATTGGCAAAACTCTACACCGCTACGGGCGATAAGAAGTATCTGGAGCAGGCGAAGTACTTCCTTGACCAACGTGGACAAGTTGATGCATCGTGGACTCGTGGTCGTGGAGGTCTGCGTGATGCTGACGGTTACATTCACAAGATTGACGAGTATGCTCAGAGCCACAAGCCCGTGCTTCAGCAGGATGAGGCTGTAGGTCATGCTGTCCGTGCCGGATATATGTACGCAGGTATGGCCGATGTGGCTGCGCTGACAGGCGATAAGGGCTACATTGATGCTATCGACCGTATTTGGGAGAACATCGTGGGCAAGAAATACTATCTAACAGGTGGTGTTGGTGCCACATCTTCAGGTGAGGCATTTGGCGGCAACTATGAATTGCCCAACATGAGCGCTTATTGTGAGACCTGTGCGGCTATTGCGCAGGTTTACCTCAACTACCGATTGTTCCTCCTCCATGGAGAGTCGAAATACTACGACGCCCTCGAGCGTACTCTCTACAACGGCGTACTTTCGGGCATTAGCATCGACGGTGGTAAGTTCTTCTATCCAAATCCCCTCCAGTCAATGGGGCAGCACCAGCGTCAGGCTTGGTTTGGTTGCGCATGTTGTCCGTCTAATGCGGCTCGTTTTATCCCTTCGTTCCCACAGTACATCTACGCTGTGAAGGACAACGCTCTATACGTGAACCTCTTTGCCAGCAATGAGGCAACGATGAAAGTAGGCGGCAAGGCAGTGACTATTGAACAGACGACCAACTATCCTTGGGATGGTGACATCAAGTTGACCGTCAAGAAATCGCCAGGACAGTTTGCGCTGAAGATCCGTATCCCAGGATGGGTTCGCGGACAGGTAGTGCCTAGTGACTTGTACCACTACGCTGATGGGAAGAACCTCAGTTATACTGTCAACGTGAATGGTCAGAAGGTCGTTGGTGATATGCAAGACGGTTATTTCGTTCTTGAGACGAAGTGGAAGGCCGGCGATGTTATCAACGTACACTTCGACATGGAACCACGTCTCGTACGTGCCAATGGTCAGGTTGCAGCCGATAAGGGACGTGCTGCCATTGAGTGTGGTCCGCTGGTTTATTGCGCAGAATGGCCTGACAACAAGTGCGATGTTCTTTCCGTACTGCTCAATCAGGAACCTAAGTATCAGTTCGGTAATATTACCATTGCTGAAACCAATGTGAAGACCATCATTACCGATGCCCAGACGCTGAAATTCGATGAGCGTGGACGTCTCACAGCCGACGACGAGCGCCTCACTCTCATTCCTTACTATGCTTGGGCACACCGTGGTAACGGTAACATGGCAGTTTGGTTGCCGATAGACCTCAGCGCCTCCACCCCTGCCGTTCCGCCAACCATCGCATCCGAGTCGAAGATTACCGCTTCACAGCGCAATCTGCCCTCACTTCGTTCGATTAACGACCGCCTTATCCCGTCCGATGGTAATGATCGTAGCATTCCATATACTCACTGGTGGCCAAAGACCAACAGCACTGAGTGGCTTGCTTACGAGTTCAAGGAGCCAACCACTATCAGCACTTCGACCGTTTACTGGTACGACGACCAGCCTTGGCAGGGATGTAAGGTGCCCGACTCATGGAAACTCTATTACAAGGACAATGCCGGTAATTGGGTAGAGGTAAAGAATCCGAGCGGATATCCAACGACGAAGGGTGTGGCCTGCACCGTATCGTTCGATGCCGTAAAGACCTCCGCTGTGAAACTCGAACTCGTCCAGCCTGCCGACAAATCGTGCGGATTGTACGAATGGAGCGTGAAATAAGACCCACAACCATTTATTTCGGGTAGGAAACGTGATTTCCTGCCCGATTTTTTTGGTATATAAATATTAATGTGTAAATTTGCACCAAATACTTAATCATTATGTTGACGAAAGAAGAATGCGAGGTGATGAACTCGTTTCGTAAGGACACTTTGATGGAGGCTCTGGGCATGACCTTTGTGCCGACCGACGACGACAGCGCAGTGGTGGAGATGCCAATCTCGACGACCACCCGTCAGCATATGGGCATCGTCCACGGAGGAGCCTATCTTGCCTTAGCAGAGACCGCCGCAGGAGCAGGTTCGCTCCATGTGGCAGGTATGGACGCCAAGGTTTGCGGCATTCAAGTTTCAGGCAATCACATCCAGATGTCGCCCCTTCAAGGAAAGGTGATCGGCTACGCCACGCTCGTCACTGCAGGCCACACCATCCACGTATGGAACGTAGACATGAAAGACCAGGAGGGAAATCTCCTCTCTACCGCCCGAGTTGTGAATCGAATCATATTAACATAGGAACTAGGTATTCCTGGACACTCCTAATCAAACCATACCAATTATGAAGAAAATCCTTATCCTGAGCACTCTGCTCCTTGCATTAACCTCATGCATCGACACGCCCAAACCTAAGACCGTGAAACAAATGGTCGAGGATCTGGGAATCGACCGAGTCGTTAACGGCACCGTGGGCGACGGAACGTCCATGCACTCCCTCGAACTCATCACATTTGGTGGCGATACACTCTATTACGTCTACGAGAACAACGCCAAGGGTGGTTTGGCCGTAGGCGATACGGTCAACGTGATATATAAGCAGGCAGACGGCGAACTTACAGCCCAGTGGATTGTCAATCTTTCAGCCTTGCTCCATCGTTGGGAGAGCCATGACGATTCAGGTGTTTTCAGTTTCACATTTGAAGAGGTCGGAATGTTCGAAAGTGAAGGATTTAAAGAGAACTATACCTCGTGGAGCATCATCGGAGAAGATATTTACTTCGAATGTGGCGACCATACCGATAAATATGCCATCGACCTCCTCACTGAGGACTCACTTGTCCTCTTCTCTCTCGAAGACGGAACGACCCTCTCGTTCTCTCGTGCCGATTAATGGTTAATTGTCAAAGTTCATAGGCCAATGATTAAGATTTTCCTCCATTTCATCGTGTTCTTGTCCTTTCTTCCGGCTTTCGCCGACCAACCAGACAAGAAACCACAGGCAGTACTGCCCGTGCAGGAGAAAGTCTACCTGCACTTCGACAACAACTGCTATTTCTTGGGCGATACCATCTGGTATAAGGCCTACGTGGTTCTCGCCGATGATAATTCGCCGCAGCCCCTGTCCAAGATACTCTACGTCGAGTTGCTCAATGAGCAGGGCTACATCCTTGAACGCCAGCAATTGGTCGTAGACGAGCAGGGTCAGGCCAACGGACAATTCGCCATCTGCGACACAACATTCGCCGGATACTACGAAGTCCGTGCCTATACCAAATGGATGCTCAACTTTGGATACGAACATCTCTATTCGTGGTATTCTAAGTCATGGTACCGCCCCGACATGGAGAATGGATGGTTTCCCGTTGACGATGACGAACTCGAAGCCCTCATTCAACAGCAGAAACAGGATGCCGACCCCACGTACGTCTTCAAAGGAAGCGTGGATGTGTATGTTGACCAGGAAGGAAAGGAGATAGACCAACGTGAGAAGGAGCAGAAGAAAATCAGTGCGGTTATCCGAAAGGATAATGAGTGGGATAGCGGATTCAGCATCGACCGCGATGGCATGGAACGCAACTACCGACAGTACAGCAACCTCTTCTCGCGCGTCATTCCTGTCTACTCACGCCCCGATTCAGCCGAGCACTACATGCGCAAGATCATCCCCACTAAGATTACGATGGGCGACTACCAAGTAAACTGGCTCACCTCTGAGTTCGACGTGAAATTCTACCCCGAAGGAGGTACATTGGTCGAAGGATTCCCCTGCAAGGTGGCTTGGGAAGCGATGAACCAGGAACTGGAGCGCCTTAACGTTCGTGGTGTGCTTCTCGAGGATGGTGAGGAGATTGATTCTCTCCGCCCCATCCACGCTGGACGAGGCATGTTCATCTTCACGCCCCAACACGGCAAAAGCTACAAGGCTCGCTTCGTCTTCGGAGAACATAAATTCAATTTCAATCTTCCCGATGCTGAGCGATATGGCGCACGGCTCGTGGTCGAACAGGATGAACAAGGCGTCTACTTCAACGTAGCAAAGAATTTCAAGGAAAATCGTCGGCTTTTGCTGATGGTGCTGAGTCGCGGACAGCACATCAAGACCTTCGACATCCAAAGTGCTGAGGCCGTATGGGAGGATGCGATGTATCAGGAAGACCTGCCCGAAGGCGTATGCCAAGCCGTGCTTGTTGATAGTGAAGGTAACGTGTTTGCCGACCGCCTTTTCTTCATCAACCGCATCGACGAGGCGCGTGCACATGTGCTGATTGGCGGAATACCCAACCGCCCGTATCGTCCGCTGGAGCATATCCAGCTTAACCTCATTGCTACCGACTCCAAAGGGTCGCCACTGAAGAATCAGACCTTCTCTGTGGCCGTCCGGGATGCCGACCAGCTCGATCCCTCATTCGCTTCGGGAAACATCCTCACCAACCTGCTCCTTGAGTCTGAAATCAAGGGATTTGTAGAGACGCCCGACTACTATTTCGAGGCAAACGACGAGAAACACCAGCAGGCGCTCGATCTCCTGCTCATGATTCAGGGCTGGCGACGCTATGACTGGCACTATGTGGTCTCACCTGAGCAGTTCCGACTTCAGTACCTGCCCGAGCAGAAGATGATTGTCTACGGCAATGCCAAGCCTCTGCGCCGCAGCCTCTTCACGAAGGACCAAGGACTCCTCCAGATTACTGCTCGACTCTTCAATACATCCACCGATCTCAAGGAAGGCGACACATACCTCTTCGAGGGAAATGTCAAGGCCGATACCGCCGGCTATTTCCAGATACCATACGAACCTTTCTATGGTACAGCTCGCCTCTCGCTTCGTGCTAAGTTCGTCAAGAAGCTCGAGAAGAAGAACTACGACAAAGTAGAGCACGACCCAAAGATATTCGTCCGCAAACAGTACTTCTATCCGCAGGGCATACGGGCATATTCGTGGTATGAGACCCATAGCCCTGACAACTTCAAGGACAGAAAGCTCACATGGGAGGAATTTCAGGAAGACATCTACGCTAGCGAGTGGATTCCGCAGGTAAATATCAAGTCGAAACGCCGTCCGCACGCCAAACGTCAGCGCGATAAGTATGTCTACCAGATTCCTTTCCTCGATTTCGTCAACGATAAGTGGGACCAAGGCTACTACGACGAATTCAACCTCCTTGACGGTATGGAATACCAGCTCACAGAGCACCAAATACTTGTCGACGGGTTCGTCCGACACCAGTACACGACCCAATTTAACACCCACGAGACACATATAGCCGCCATCGACTGGAGCGCGGGTGATTTTAACGAGCATGCCGACAACTTCTCGTTCCTGCCCTTCCTAAAAACCATTGGCGTAGTGTCCGATTCGCCCAGAAGACCCACACCGTTCGAGCATTACCACCTCGACCGCCAGCCAGGGGAACCAACGGTTGGTATCGATGCCTTCATCAACTATATGATTTACAAAAAAGAGGACCGTCCAGATATCAAAGGTCGCCAATACATCCTTCAAGGCTTCAACCGCCCCGCTGAGTACTATAATCCTGACTACAGCAAGGCAAAGTTGCCCGAGATAAAGGACTATCGACGCACACTTTACTGGAATCCGAAGGTCACGACTGACAATTACGGACAGGCATCGATTGAGTTCTACAACAGTTCCGTTTGCACCACCCTCGATGTATCGGCCGAAGGAGTTACACGTCACGGTGAATGCCTTGTACAAGATGAGTAGAAAGTAAAGACCTCCCCCGTCCCCTCCCAAGGAGGGGTGTCTGGTCTCTCCCCTTGGGGGAGATGAGAGAGGGGTTTAAATATATTGTATGATAGATTATAATAATGGTGAAATCATCCGCCGCGGCCGTATAGAGGTCATTTGCGGCTCAATGTTCTCGGGTAAGACCGAAGAACTGATCCGTCGTATGAAGCGTGCACAATTTGCACATCAGAAAGTGGAGATATTCAAGCCTGCAATCGACACACGCTATTCCGACGACGATGTGGTGACCCACGAGGGTGTTGCTATCCACTCCACGCCCGTCGATAATTCATCCAGCATCCTGCTCCTTGGCGACGAATGTGATGTCATTGGTATCGACGAAGCCCAGTTCTTCGACGAAAACCTTGTCGATGTGTGCAACGAGCTGGCCTCGAAAGGAATCAGAGTCATCATCGCAGGTCTCGATATGGACTTCCGAGGAATTCCATTCGGCCCTATGCCTGCACTTTGCGCTGTTGCTGACGATGTCACGAAGGTACATGCCATTTGTGTGCGTTGTGGAGCCTTGGCTTACGTATCCCACCGCAAGGTTCAAGAAGAGAAGCGGGTACTCCTTGGTGAGGTAAACGAATACGAACCGCTCTGCCGCGTCTGCTACCAAAAAGCGCTGACGGAAGGATAGTCCCTCCGCCAGCGTTTTTCTTTATTCAGTGTTTCGCCGACTATTCAGCCAGTACCTCGCACACTCTGTCCTGATAGGCTCGTGCTTCCGATGCCGTACGATTTCCGTTGTTGATGATGGAGAATGCAAGCAGATTTCCGTTCGAAGCCCTTACGTAGCCTGTCAATGCGCTCACTCCCGTCACCGTTCCTGTTTTGGCTCTGACGTTGTTTCGCGCCGCCCCGCTCGTCATGCGTTTCTCCAAAGTGCCGTCGATACCGGCTATAGGCAGGGTCTCCCACAGCGGCGTGAAGATTTCCTCATGCTGGTATGCATAACGCAATAAGGCAACGTGGAGAGAAGCCGTCACATAATCATACAAGGAGAGGCCGCTACCATCTGCCACCTTCACGTATGCCGTAGGGAAGCCCGTTTTCTCGATAACGCTCTCCACAACTTGCGCACAGTCTTTCCAGCTCGCTCCTTTCTTCCCCTCTGCACCCAGTTGGAAGAACATTGATTCTGCATACAGGTTGTCGCTGTCCTTCATCATCTGCATCAGCACATCTTCTACGGAGTGGACAATCGTGCAGATCAAGGTCGACTTTCCTGTAGGCCGATAGGTGGCTGTTCCGATGCCGTTCACTGAGATTTTCTCCGCTTCCAGCTGACGGCTCAGTGCCTGTAAGAAATTCCTTGAGGGGTTATGACGGTGGATTTTCTCAGGCGTACACTCGTAGTCCTTTCCGCTTAGGCTAAGTGGCGTGAGATATGGCTGCTCATCGTCCCAGCACCAGCCGTTTCCCAATGCCAGCGTGTCTTTCATCGATAGGTCGGCGTATATTTTGCCGTTGATTTGTCCGATTCCTGCTGCCTTCACAGCTTTGGCAATTTCCTTTAAGTGAGAGACTGTCAGTTTTGGGTCGAAATCACCAATCACGTACAGGTCACCATTCAGCGTCTGTACTCCCTTCTCGTTGGGCGAAATCGTCCCGTCGGCATAGACGGCAGTGCGGTAGTTATGAGCCGCACCCAACACATCGAGTGCGCTGATAGCGGTCAGCAGCTTCTGAGTCGATGCCGGACGCATCATCTTCTGCTGGTTGTAAGCGAACACCAACGAGTCGCCCGTCAGGTCGTACACACTGATGCCCGTATTGTAGTAGCTTCTGTCGGCCTCCTGTACCAACATCGTCAGCTTCTCAATCACCCTGTCCGACCAACTTGTCACGACCGTGTCCATTACGACCGTGTCCACCACAATCGTGTCGGTGTATTCCTGCGCTTTTACGCCTGGAACATTCATCGCAACCACCAGGCAGAGCATGCCCGACAGCATCTTCTTCATATATTTATTGTTCAGTTCCATACTTTTTGATGTCCATGATTTGTTTGATGAACGCCTCCTCCTCTTTCGGCATCACGGCCACCGTTCTGTCTTCGCCGTACACGATGAGCAGATAGGTGATGAGTGCATTTTTCCCGATTCGAATCCGTCGGATGCGTTCGATACGTTTGATGCTATCCATCGGAACGACCAGCCTTTTCGACAGTTTGCCGTTGTTGACCGTCAGACTCTCTTCGCTCAGTTGGTACTCGGTATGGATGGTTCGTTCGATAATGAGCAGCAACAGGAGCAGCGACCCCGCAATCAATAAGCCATTCCCATCCCAAATCAGGTAGATGGTCAGTGCCGACAAGATGGCTATCAAGACCCAATTGCCGACTTGCACTCGGGCGCGGTATGTGCGGGTGGAAAACATCTGTTATCTCTTTTATTGTGCAAAGATAGTAAAAAAATAAGAATTATAAGTTAAGAGTTATGAAAATTTGAAATTATTATGAATTATGAATTATGAATTATTTTCGTATCTTTGCAAATAATTTAGGAACAATTTCATTGTTCAATGTCGAAATCATTTGCAAAATATTAAAAAAACATACCATTATGAAGAGATTTGTATTTATCATCAGTTGTTGTTTGTTTGCTGTGATGACACTCAGCGCTCAAACATTGGATCAGAAGAAGATTTGTGCTTTGAAGTGGACACTCCAGCAGACGTTTTATAACAAGCCAGAGGGCCAGCAGATTGCTCGCCTCAATGTGACTGAATTCAAGTCGTTTGCCGAGTTCCAGCAGAACAAATTGGTCAGCGATGCCATCAAGAGAATCACCAATACATCCGACCTCAGCCGTGTTAAGAACATCCTTAGCGCTACCGACGACAAGAACTTAGCGTCCTATGTGCCATCAGGTGCAAAGCAGGAGTATCAAAACGACCTCAACAAGGCAAAGTCAGTGGCTCCAGTAGTCGAAGACGACGAAGTGGTTGAGGAAGAAGAGACGACAGAGGCTACAGAGGAACCCGCTGAAGCACCTGCCCCGGCTATCCAGACCGTTGAGGAGGCTCAGAACGAACAGGATGCTGAGGCTGCCGACGACGAGGCTCAGACGAATGTTGCATTGGCCAATACCGAGGGTATCTCTTGGTCGACAGCTGTGCTGATTTCGCTTGGCGTTTATTTGATTCTCTCGCTTTGTGTATGGCTCTTCATCCGTTCCAAGAAGAACGGGTCATCATCAGGCGAGATGGTATCGATGGAGCAGTATCGTGCCGAGCGTGTTCGTTTGATGGAACGCATCAAGTCGGTAGAAATCGAGATGGAGAACCTGAAGGCTCAGAAACAGAACAATGTCGCAGCAAAGGTGGCAGCTGTACCTGAAGTTCCTGCAGAACCCAAGGTGAAGCAGCCCGAAGTGACTCCGCAACCCATATCTGTTCAGCCGGTAGAGACTCCAAAACAAGAGGAAAAGCCCGAAGTGGCAACTCCGTCGCCTTCTCTCTTCTCTGACAGCGAGGTAACACCAAAGGTGGTTGTAGAACCCGTTGTGCCGGTCGTAGAGCCGTCATCCCGTCCTAAGTTCTCCGTAGTCATGTTCTATCCGGTTCCTGAGGACGGTGTGTTCATGAATGGTACGACCGATATCGACCCTGGAAAGTCATTGTATATGATGAAGACGAGCGACAACAAGAATGCTACGTTCCAGATTCTCAATACCCCTGAAGCCATCTCTGCAGCTTTGGTTTCGATGAACGATATGGTGAAACCTGCTTGTAAGGTGCTGAACACCGTAGCCGACCCCGTAGAGATTCTCGCCGAGAAACTCGGTACTGCTGTTCGCGAGGGCGATGGCTGGCGCATTACGAATAAGGCTGTTGTACGTTTGATTTAAGGCCGTTGTCAGTCTGCGTACCTCCACCGAGAATCGAACTCGGATCTAATCTTTAGGAGAGATTTATTCTATCCATTGAACTATGGAGGCGTTTTGCGACTGCAAAGGTAGTAAAAAAATGTAAAAATGAAAGAATTATAAAATGTAAAAATCGAAAAATTGAAGTAAATAGTATTGATTTATGACATTTACACAGATTTGTAACCCTATATTTGAGCAAGTCATCAAAGATTATCACCTGATTGACGATGTCGATCAGGACATCAAGAACCCCTACGAGTTGGGAACCATCGAATACGACCTCTATGTGAAGAACTGGATTGACACCGTTCAATGGCATCTGGAGGACATCATTCGCGACCCGCACATCAATCCGGTCGAGGCACTGGCCTTGAAGCGCCGAATCGATAAGAGCAATCAGGACCGTACCGACTTGGTGGAGCGCATCGACTCCTATTTCCTCTCGCTCTATGGCGGAGTGAAGACCCAGCCCGATGCCACCATCAACACCGAGAGTCCTGCCTGGGCGGTCGACCGTCTGAGCATCCTGGCTTTGAAGATCTACCACATGCAGGAGCAGGTTCAGCGCAATGATGCAAGCGACGACCACAAGGCACTCTGCCAGCGTAAGCTGGACGTGTTGCTCGAACAGCAGCGCGACCTCTCGTCGGCCATCGACCAGCTCATCAGCGACATTGCTGCCGGACGTAAGTACATGAAGGTGTACAAGCAGATGAAGATGTACAACGACCCCAGCACCAATCCTATTCTTTACGGAAAGAAGTAGCCGCTTCTGCCCGAGATAGTTCGTTATTCTTACCACTTCGATGACGCGACTGCTAATCATACGCTTTTCTGCCATGGGTGATGTGGCCATATCGGTGCCCGTCATCACCTCCTTGGCGCTCAGCAATCCCGAGTTGCAGATTACGGTGCTGACCCAGTGCCGCGCGACTCCTCTGTTCTCGTGGATGCCCGCCAATGTCAAGGTGTTGGGTGTTGATTTGCACGCAGACTATCATGGCATTGGAGGCTTAGGACGTCTGTTCGACCTTCTGAAGCCATATCACTTCGATGCCGTGGCCGATATCCACGACGTGCTGCGTACCAAGTACCTGCGCATGCGGTTCCGTATGCAGGGAACGAAGGTGGCCGTCATCGACAAGACACGTTCCGAGCGCAAGGCATTGCTGGGACATGGTATCGACCATCCAGCCTTGAAGCCCGTCACCGAGAAGTATGCCGACGTGTTCCGTTCCTTGGGGCTGTCGTTCACCGATTCCTATACTCCGCCTCGTATTCCCGATACCGAGCTGTCGTTTCCCTTCACGGTCACCTCACCAGCTGTCGGCATAGCTCCCTTTGCGGCCCATTCAGGCAAGATTTATCCGTTAGAGATGATGCGCCAGGTGGTCGATGCGCTTGCAGATCGAGGCATGCAGGTGTTCCTCTTCGGAGCCGGAGAGGCCGAGCGCGACATTCTCCAGTCGTGGGAACGTGAGCGGGTCGTGTCGGTTGTCGGCAAGTTGGGCGGATTGCGCAACGAACTCATCCTCATGAGTCGGCTCCGTCTGATGATATCGATGGACTCCAGCAACATGCACATGGCAGCGATGATGGGTACCCGCACCCTGTCCATTTGGGGTGCCACACATCCCAAGGCAGGCTTCGTGGCATGGAACCAACCCCTCGACTCAATCGTGCAGGTGGCCGATATGGCATGCCGACCCTGTTCCATCTATGGCAGTAAGCCATGCAGCAAGGGCGACTATCCCTGCCTGCGCGGCATCTCGCCTCAAGTGATTATCGACAAGGTTTTACAGTATGGAAGTTAAAGGAGCAGAGAGAATATTATATCGTATTGTGTGGGCACTTCTCTATGTGGTGTCACTCTTGCCGCTGCGAGTGCTTTATGCGCTGTCCGACGTGGCCTATCTGGTGGTTTCGAGCTTCTATCGCAGGAAACTGGTGCGCCAGCAGCTCACCGAGTGCTTCCCCGAGAAGTCGTTGGAGGAGATAAAGGAAATCGAGCGTCGCTTCTACCATCAGTTCTGCGACCAGATAGTCGAGATGGTGAAGGAACTCTCGATAGGGCACGAAGAGATGATGCGGCGCATGAAGTTCGTCGATGGCGACCTGATATTCGATGCAGCCCATAGCGAGCATCCGATAGCATTCATGATGTTAGGCCATTTCGGCAACTGGGAGTGGATCGTGTCCTTGCCCTATTGGGCAGGCGACATCCATTGCTGTCAGGTTTACCACCCCTTGACCGACGACGTCCTCGACACCTTGTTCCTCAACATGCGCAACCGCTTCGGCGGCGAGTGCATCAAGATGAGGCAGACCGTCCGACGTCTGATTCAACTGAATGCAGCCCATCAGCCAACGATATGCGGCATGATAGCCGACCAGCAGCCCCGATGGGATGCCATCCACCATTTCACCCCCTTCCTCGGTCACGATACCGCCGTGTTCATCGGCACAGAGGAAGTGGCAAAGAAAATCGAGGCCACCGTGTTCTACGGCAGCGTCCGTCGCGTCCGTCGCGGCTACTACGAGTGCAAGGTCATCCCCATCACCCTGCATCCCAACGAACTGCCCGACTACCAGATCACCGACCGCTACATGCAACTCCTCGAAGCCGACATCCGCCAGCATCCCGAGCTATGGCTCTGGACACACAAGCGATGGACGCGAACCAAAGAAGAATGGAAAGAACGGCAAGCGTAAATTAGTTTAATGTTTAATGTTTAAAGTTTAAAGGCAGTTTAGTGAGTTTAAAGTTTAACAAGTAAAATTACTTTCTACTATGAACTTTTTCAACTGACTATCAACTATCAACTTTACACTTTCAACTATAGATTATGCATTATGCATTATGAATTACTAAAGATGTTCCTCGTCTTTGCGAAGATCGGAGCCTTCACCCTCGGTGGCGGCTACGCCATGGTGCCCATCATGGAGCGTGAGATTGTCGATCGCCGCCAGTGGCTCACCCGCGAAGAGTTCATGGACATCCTCATCGTAGCGCAGAGCACCCCCGGCCTGTTCGCCATCAACATGGCCAGCCACATCGGCAACAAAGCCCGAGGCGTCGTCGGAGGCATCATCGGTTCCCTGGGAGTAGCCCTCCCGTCCATCCTCGCCATCCTGCTCATCGCCATGTTCTTCCGCGCCTTCCAGGACAACATCTACGTCGAACGCATCTTCATGGGCGTGCGCCCCGCCGTCGTAGCCCTGATAGCAGCCCCCTGCTTCTCCATGGCACGATCCGCCCACATCACCCTCAGCAACCTCTGGATACCCATCGTAGCCTGCCTCCTCATCACCCTCTTCGGCATATCCCCCATCTGGATCATCCTCGTCGCAGGCCTTGCCGGCTTCGTGTGGGGTAAGATAAAGCGCGAAGAGAAGGAATGAGCAAATAAGGAATGAAAAAAAACAATAGTAAATAGTAAATTGTCAAATAGTAAATAAGACAATGATCTTCTTGCAGCTCTTCATCGTATTCACCAAGATAGGCGCCTTCAATTTCGGAGGCGGTTACGCCATGCTGTCCCTCATCCACAACGAAGTAGTGGAGAAGAACCAGTGGCTCACCTCATCCGAGTTCACCGACATCGTCGCCATCTCGCAGAGCACCCCCGGCCCCATCGGCATCAACTGCGCCACCTATACCGGCTACACCGCCGTCATCAACGAAGGCTATCCCGAGTGGATGGCCGTCCTCGGCGCCGTCCTCGCCTCCCTCTCCGTCCTGTGGGTACCCTTCCTCCTGATGCTCACCATCAGCAAGATACTCCTGAAGTACAGCAAGACCCAGGTCGTCGGCAACATCTTCTCCCTGCTTCGTCCTGCCATCGTCGGACTCATCGCCGCCGCCGCCATCCTCCTCATGTCAGCCGACAACTTCGGAAGCCCCTCACAGAGCACCTTCCAGTTCATCGTCAGCATCATCATCTTCCTCTTCGCCTTCATCGGCACCCGCCTCTACCGCATCCACCCCATCCTCATGATCATCCTCGCCGGTCTCGCCGGCCTCGTCATCTATTAGGGCTTATATATATAATAAGGAGTGTGGTGAGGCACGGAAAATGGTACCTTCCCCCCCGAGGGTGAGGAAGAGATTTCAAGTAAAAAGGATGCAAAGCGTATTGGCTTCGCATCCTTTTATTCTTTCAGTACTGTCTCGATGTTCCGCATGAGACCTTCGTACTTGGCTCGTTTCACGGCGGAGCCTCGGAAGAGCTCGTTGTATTGGTCGCGGGTTAAGGAGAGTGAAACCTCCCCTAACCCCTCCCAAGGAGGGGGATTCCCATTGCTTTGAGTCCTTCCCCTTTGGGGGGGAGTTAGAGAGGGGTTCCTGTGATTATGCGGACAGGCGAGTTGGCAGCGGTCGCAGCCATAGATGTATTTGGGTTCGGGTTGGTTGCGCACGAGGGCGGCTTGCTCGGGCGTGAAGGGGCCTCGGTGCTCGATGGTGAGATAGGAGAGGCAACGGCGGGCATCGATACTTTCTTCGCTTAAAGCACCCGTCGGGCATGCGTCGATGCAGCGGTGGCAGGTGCCGCAGTGGTTGGGGATGGGTTGGTCGTAGTGGTCGACTTCGGCGGTGAGGAGGAGTTCGCCGAGGTTGACGAAGCTGCCTGTGCCGGGGATGATGAGGTTGTGGTGGCGTCCTATCCAGCCGATGCCTGCCTGCTGGGCCCAGTAGCGTTCGAGGAGGGGGGCGGTGTCGACGGCGACGCGATAGGGAAGCCCCTCTTTGTCCTGCGGACATCTCTCCCGAGGGAGAGAACTATCTGGATTATTGGAGTCACCTCCCCCTTGGGGGAGGCAGGGAGAGGAGCCGCTGATTGCTTCTGCCAACTCTCGTATCTTGGCCTTCATGGTTTCGTGGTAGTCGGGGCCGTAGGCGTAGAAGGCGAACTGGGGTTGGTTGGCTGGGATACGATGGGTGGGGGTATAGTCGAGGGCGAGGCTGACGATGGTACGGCAGCCGGGGAGAACGCTCTCGGGATGGAAGCGGGCATCGCCGTAGCGGTTCATGTAGTCCATGTCGGCGTGATTGCCGTCGGCTATCCAGCGGTTGAAGGCTGAGGCGGTCGACTCGTCGACTGGGGTGACACGAGCTATTCCACAGGCAGCAAAGCCGAGGCGGGCGGCTTCGGCTTTGATGAGGGAGGAGGAGAGGAGGGGAAGCCCACCCCCAGCCCCTCCGGGGAGGGGAGTTGTATTGCTGTCTGTCATAGTTATCTGTAAATCTGGGTTCTCCCCTTGGGGGGCATCGCTGAATGGGGCGATGCTTGCGACGACGGGAGGTTTATCTCCCCAAAGGAGGCACGAAGTGCTTCACAGAGAGGGGTTTTCTACTTTAAATGTCTACTCCTTGGTTGGTCGGCATCGAAGAGTCGGAACTCATAGCCTTGCGACTGGAGCCATTCGATGGACTGGGGCAGGGCGGTCTGGAGTTTGTCGATGCTCTTGAGGGAGTCGTGAAAGGTGATGATGGAGCCGTTGCGGGTGTAGCGCTTCACGTTGTCGACGACTTCGTCGGCGGTGAGGAGGCGGCTGTAGTCACGGGTGACGACGTCCCACATGATGATGGTGAACTTGCGGCGCAGGCGCATGTACTGTGTCCAGCGCATCCAGCCCCGTGGGGGGCGGAACAGTTGGGAGTGGATGAGCTTGTCGGCCTCGTAGGTGTCGCGCAGGAAGGTCTTGCTGCGGTAGCCGAACCCTCCGATGTGGTGGAAGGTGTGGTTGCCGAGCCGGTGTCCGCGTCGGGCTATCTCGTCCATGAGTTCGGGGTACTTACGCACGTTGTCGCCCACCATGAAGAACGTGGCCTTCACCCCGTAGCGGTCTAGGACGTCGAGGATGAAGGGCGTTGCTTCGGGAATGGGGCCGTCGTCGAACGTGAGGTAGACGGCCCGTTCGTTGTGGGGCATGCGCCAGATGGCACTGGGATAGAGCCATCGGAGCCACGTGCTGGGTTGCTCGATTATCATGGGCGACTATGGATTGATGCCTAGATTCTCGGCGCGTGAAGCGAGCAGGTTGTATGTGTTGTTGAGGTAGACCATGAGGTCTTCTGCTTGCTTGGCATACATGGATGCCTTGGTGCCTGCTTCCTCGGACTTGCCCAACGACTCGAGCATGCGCTGCATCTCTGCAATGGCGTAGATTTCGCTGCGGCAGTCGCGCCATGCGGCTGCGAAGCGGGCATTGCCGAGGGATGCGTAGAAGGTGATGTACTCGCGTGCGGTCTTCTCCATGGCGTTGATGATCTCGACGCCCTTGTCGATCTTGCCGCAGGCGAGGAAGCCTTGTGCGATCTCCAGACCGCCGTTGTCGCCCTTGTAAGGTACGTTGTAGGCTGGAATCTCTGCGTCGCACTTCTCGAGTGCCTGGAGTGCCTTGTCCTGCTTACCCTCGTCGAGCAGGGTGGTAATGAGGTGGGCAAACCAGCGACGGTGGGTCCAGCACATGCGCATGGTGGTCTCGTCGAGGTAGAGGTCGGGCTGCTTGAGGTTGCCGTAGTGGTACTTGTTCATCATGTTGTCGAACATCTTCTCGGAGTCGGCTACCGACTGCTGCGGCATGTTCTCGTCGAAGGTGAACGGTGTGATACGCCATGCGAGTCCTTCCTGTACGAAGTGGTGCCACAGGTTTCCGTAGTTCTGCGGACCGACGGTGGTCGATACGTAGAGCGGACGCTCGAAGTCGCTCTGGGCAATCATCTCGAGCATCATGGTGAAGTTCTTGAGGATGTGGTCCTGACCGGCGAGGCTGATGACCATCTTGTCGGGGATGGAGTCGCCAGGAATCATCATGCCCGAACGACGCACGGCATCCTTGTTGACGGTGACGTAGAGGGTGTCGGACGGCAGACAGGACGGGAGGTCCTTGACCATGTCGGCAAACTGGGCAGGGATGTCTTCCTTGAGGAGGAACTTCTTGATGGCATTCTTCAGCTCGAACGGCTCATCGCCCCAGATGGCACGTGCGGTCTCTGGGTCTTGGCGATACATGGTCTCGACGAGTTCCTTCATGCTGATGGGCTGTCCGCCGATGTAGACCGGCGGGTTTACCTCGGTCATCTCGTTCTTGCCCGAAACGTACTGGATACGCTTCCACGAGATGGGCAGCGGTGATGACTGCTTGTCGCCCTCGAAGGCCGGACGCTTCATCTGGTCGATATACCAGTCGGTCTGGAGGTAGGAGAGGTTGCAGACGCGCACGTCGGTGCGGTTGCCCTCAGTGTCCTCATTGTACCAGAGCGGGAAGGTATCGTTGTCGCCATTGGTGTAGATGACACCGTCGTGCGGTATGGTCTCGAGGTAGTTGAGTCCGAAGTCGCGGCACATATAGCGTCCGCTGCGGTCGTGGTCGTCCCATGTCTGGCTGACCATCTGCAATGGAACAGCGATAGCAGGGATAACGGCTATGATTGACGCAACGATTGCCCCAAGACGTGGCTGCAGTTTCTTGCTCAGCAACTGCTCAATCCATGCATAGATGGCAGTGACGCCGAGTCCGCACCAGATAGCATACGCATAGAACGAACCGGCATAGGCGTAGTCACGCTCGCGAGGCTGACCTGGTGTCTGGTTCAGGTAGAGCACGATGGCGATACCCGTCATGAAGAACAGGAAGCAAACGACCCAGAACTGCTGGATGCCCTTCTTGCCACGGAATGCCTGCCACAGCAGACCGAAGATGCCGAGCAGCAAAGGTAGGCAGTAGAAGACGTTGTGACCCTTGTTCTCCTTCAGTTCGGTAGGCAGGAGGTCCTGATTGCCGAGACGCATGTCGTCGAGGAACTTGAAGCCTGTAATCCAGTTACCGTGTTCGGTCTCGCCGAGACCCTGCAGGTCGTTCTGGCGACCGGCAAAGTTCCACATGAAGTAGCGCCAGTACATGAAGTTCATCTGGTAGGACAGGAAGTAGCGGATGTTGTCGTACTGAGTAGGAATCTCAATCTGCTGACTGCCCTGACCCGGGATGTTGTAGTTGACGGTCTTGTAGTGCATGTCGGACAGCCACGAGATATATTTCGAGGCATCGCGCTCCTCATAGATGCGTGGGAAGAACATGCACTGGTCGGATGGGTAAACGTAGTCGAACTTCTCGCGGATTACCTCATACTCGTCCTTCTCGTCGGGGCTTGCCTTCTCTTTCTGCTGGTAGACAGGTGCGCCCTTCGAGGTGTTGTACATCAGCTTGTCGCCCTTCTGGATAATCTCTGCCTTCGAACGGAAGGTAGGACCGTAGAAGAGCGGACGGTCGCCATACTGCTCACGACCGAGGTACTCCTCGAGGGTGAACACGTCCTCTGGCGAGTTCTGGTCCATCGGCGGATTGGCGGTCGAACGGATGACGATGAGTGCGTAGGATGAGTAGCCAACCACCATCAGTGCCATACTGAGGAGGATGGTGTTCAGTCCCTTCGACGTCACCTTCTTGAACTTGAAGACGATGGCAGCAAGGATGGCAAGTACCACGATACCGATGACAGCACTGCGCCAGCCGAAGCTATAGAACGGAATGCCGACCATCGCTACGCTGAGAAGGAAGGCAATGTTCATGCGGGTCTTGCTCACGGCTTTCGTCGACTCGATGATGGCCCATACAAGACAAGCCACGAGGAGGATGAGATAGACGTAGAGACCGGTATTGAACGACATGCCGAGCATGTTGACAAACAACAACTCGAACCAGCCACCCACCTTCATGATGCCAGGAACCACACCGTAGAGCACGGCTGCTATAATCACGACAGAGATACCTACAGCAATGAGGGAACCGCGGCCTGTGGGGTTCTTCGAGCGCTTGTAGTAGTAGACCAGCACCATTGCAGGGATGCAGAGCAAGTTGAGCAGGTGAACGCCGATGGACAAGCCTACGAGGTAGGCAATGAGAATCAGCCAGCGGTCGCTACCCGGCTCGTCGGCCTTGTTCTCCCACTTCAGGATGAGCCAGAACACAAGGGCAGTGAGGAAGGACGAGAAAGCATATACTTCGCCTTCGACAGCACTGAACCAGAATGTGTCGCTCCAGGTGTAGATCAATGCACCGCCGATACCGCTCGCCATGATGGCGATAACCTGACCGATGGTGGGCTGCTCGTCGTCCTCGCAAATCAGTTTCTTAGCGAGATGGGTTACCGTCCAGAACAGGAACAGAATACACCCTGCACTCAGGAGTGCCGACATGGTGTTGACCATTTTGGCAATCTGGGTGGCATCGCTGGCAAACTGCGAGAACAGGTTTGCTACTAACATGAAAAATGGTGCGCCAGGCGGGTGTCCTACTTCCAGCTTCGCTGCTGTACTGATGAACTCCGGACAATCCCAAAAACTGGCTGTGGGTTCGATGGTGGAGCAATAGGTGAATGCAGCTATTGCAAAGATAATCCAACCCGTCACGTTGTTAATGATCTTGTAAGTCTTCATTTCGTTTTTGTTAATATGTTTGATTTTCTATCTTCCGATTTGTTGCCACCCTTCGTAAGTCGGTACACGGACGAAGACCGAGTCGCAGTCGTACTGCTTGAGGGGAATGCTGAGGAACAGGTCCTTGGTATAGGATTCCGCATCTTCTTCGGGACGCCCATGCATGAGGGTGATATATACTTTCCGGTTGACCACACTGTCTTCGCAGAATCCGAAGCTGTGGGAGCCTTCGTCGGTGGTGAGCAAACCAATCCGCAGGTTCAGATACCCGCCCGACTTCCAACTGCTTGTCAGGTTGACGGGGTCGTAGGCAAAGGTCTTGAACTCGGCTCGGGGGCGAGGATTCAGAGAGAAGACATGCGTCAGCCCATACACACTCAGCTTCTGGTTGGCATCGACGAAATAGGTACACATACAGCGGTAGGTCGTGTCGGCAGTCTCGGCCGTAATCTTCTGGCCGACCGTGTAGGTCACACCATTGTCGAACCGAACGACTGTCACAAGTCCGTCGTGGTCGGTGTCGATCTCTGCCAAATCTATCTTGTAGGCAGGCATCGAATCGTCTTCCTCCTTGCTGCATCCACACAGGCAGAGCAGCATCAACGCAAAGATGATGGCTGATGCGGCAGGTCTGTGAGGAAAAATGCTGGTGATGCTCATGATGTGATGGTTTTAAATGCCTTTCGCCTTTTGTTGGTTACGAGCCGGATTGGCATACATGGTGATGATCCGTTCGCGCAGGAACGGCATGTCGGGCTTGTCGAGTGTTACCTTACCCAACTGGTTGTCTATGTATGCGTTGAACTTGGCTACCGCTTCGGCTGATGTCTCCATACCTGCAGCAACGAGGTTGCAAGGATAGAGGCGGTAGTGGGAGTGAATCTCAGTATCGATATGCTCGGCAATGAGTGGGAACAGCTCCGTTTTCGGCATCTCGGGGTTGAGGGTGTCGAGCCAGTCGTTGATGCACGGAGCAGCGTGGTAGTGGATGTGTCCCTTATAGCCGAAGATGCCGATGCTCATGTTGTCGAGGTCGTCTTGCTGGCTCTTCTTGAATCCTTCGATGTCGCGCTTGTTCTGGAACTCCTCGGCCTTGAGGTAGTCACAGGGGTCGAACTCGTAGGAGATGGCGAGCGGTACGATGTTGAGCGACTTCAGACTCTTGATGACGTCTTTGTCGCCACCGATGGCCATCATCTTCAGCACGCTGTCCTGTGTGCGGTCATCGCTGTCCTTGGCACGGCCTTCCCGCTGTGCAATCCACAGGTTGCCACCTTTCTCCTCAATGACATAGTGCATATATTTCGACATCTTAGCCGATGCCATCAGCATCTGACGCATGGTCAGTGCACGTTGTACGATGAACGAACGATTGATGCGTACCAAGTCCTTGATCCAAGGATACACCAGAAGGTTGTCACCGATAGCAATCTCAACCGTATCGCGCCCTTCGTCCACTAATGCCATATCGAGCAGGGCAGAGTCGAGCACGATGTCGCGGTGGTTGGAGATGAATGTATATCCATTCCCTTGAATGGCAGAGAAGTCGGCTGTCAGTCCTTTACTTGCTTTGGCAAGCAAGCCTTGAATGACGGGATAGATGCATATCTTCTGGAACTCCAGATTGGTTTTGCTCTTATGCATCATCGCAGCTACTTGTTCGAAAGGCACGCCCGGATAAATCATAGGCAGAATGGCCTTGAACTGTTCGTCGCTCAGCAGCCGGTCGTAGGCTGCGGGGAGTTCCTCTGGTAGGAACGGACGTATGTCGTCAAATTCGTGAATATCTGTCATAGAATGTTGAATCTTTCAATTATGAATTATGCATTATGCATTATGAATTAGTGTCCAGTTTCTCTTCGATGATTTCCGTTAGGATGTCCTTCATCTCCAGTCCGTCAGCGTGAGCTTGCTGAGGAATGAACGATGTCTGTGTCATACCTGGTGTGGCATTGATTTCCAACAGGTTGATGACGTCCTGTCCGTTGTTCTTCGTGATGATGTAGTCCACTCGCATAATACCGCTACCGCCGAGGATGGTATAGATGGCTTTCGTCAGTGCCTTCACACGTTGGGTGGTGTCGGCCGATAGACGAGCAGGGGTGATTTCTGTGACCTGACCGTTGTACTTCGCATCGTAATCGAAAAACTCATTCTCACTGACCACCTCTGTGATAGGAAGCACATAGGCTTCACCGTTCTTCTGCTTGTAGACACCATTCGCAATTTCCGTACCCTTCAGTTCGGCTTCAATCATCACGTCGTCGCTCTCCTGGCGGGCAAACTCGATGGCTTTCTGGATGTCTTCCTTGTGTACACAGCGAGTGACACCGAAGCTGCTGCCCGAACCGTTCGGCTTGATGAAGCAAGGCAGACCAATCTTCTCCACCACTTCCTTGTCGGTAATGGTCTGGCTCTTGCGGAGCAGAATCGATTCGGCAATCTTCACGCCGTAACCTTTCAGATACTGGTTGAGGGTGAACTTGTCGAACGTGAGTGCTGCCACGAGCAGGCTACAACTCGAGTAGGGGATATGTAACAGGTCGAAATAGCCCTGAAGGATTCCGTTCTCGCCTGGTGTGCCATGAATGGTGATGTAGGCAAAGTCGGGTTTCACCTTCTGTCCGTTCTCCATAAACGAGAAATCGTGACGATTGACTTCTGCTTTCGAACCATCCTGCAGATGAGCAGTCCAGTCCAGACCTTTCACCTCAATGGTGTAAACAATAAACTTGTCGCGGTCGAGCCATGAACTGATGCCCTCCGCACTACGGAGTGAGACTTCAAATTCTGATGAGTCGCCTCCAGCTATGATTGCAATTATTTTTTTCATTTTCTCTTTCAACTCTAATCTATCAACTCTTAACTCTCAACTATATTCATCCCCCTCCATTTCTCAATCAACGCCTCCATATCGGGTGGCAGTTCCGAAGAGAACATCATCTCCTTGCCCGTCGAGGGGTGTACGAACCCCAGTGTCTTGGCGTGGAGAGCTTGCCGGGGACATATCTTGAAACAATTCTCTACAAACTGGCGATATTTCGTGAAAGTGGTTCCTTTCAGAATCTGGTCGCCTCCATATCGCTCATCGTTAAACAGGGTATGCCCGATGTGCTTCATGTGGGCACGTATCTGGTGTGTACGTCCTGTTTCCAAGATACACTTCACCAGCGTGGTGTAGCCAAAGCGTTCCAGCACATAGTAGTGTGTCACCGCATGTTTGCCGATTTCTGAATCGGGCGGGAAGGTCATCATCTGCATCCGGTCTTTCGGATTGCGGGCAATGTTTCCTTCGATTCTGCCTTCATCCTCCGCGAAGTTGCCCCATACCAATGCGTTGTATTCACGTTTGGTGGTCTTGTTGAAGAACTGCAGCCCCAGACTGGTCTTGGCCGATGGAGTCTTAGCGATGACAAGCAGACCGCTGGTGTCTTTGTCGATACGATGTACTAATCCTATCTCGGGGTTGTTGATATCATATTGCGGCTTATCCTTCAGGTGCCAAGCGAGGGCGTGTAGCAGGGTGGCGTGCCAGTTGCCGTGCCCTGGATGTACTACCATTCCTGCTGCTTTGTTCACCACCAGCAGGTCGTTGTCTTCATAGACAATATCCAGCGGAATCTCCTCCGGCTTGATGGTGTTGCTGTACACCGGACGGTCGAGCATCACCTGTATGACATCGAAGGGCTTTACCTTATAGCTGCGCTTGATGGGGCGCTCATTGCACATGATGAACCCCGCGTCGGCAGCTTTCTGTATGCGGTTGCGTGAGATGTTGGCCAGATGATCAATGAGGAACTTGTCAACTCGCATCAGTCCCTGTTTGGCATCCGCTATGATGCGATAATGCTCATAGAGTTGCGATGACTCATCATCGTCAGCATCCATGTCCTCGATGTCGAGTTCGTCCAGTTCCTCTAATTCTTCTATCTCCTTCATTACGCTTCTGTTTCAAAGAAGTTATCGCTTCGCTCGAAGTTATCGGAGTTACTACAGCTGTTCGTCAAAGTTGCTTTCACTGATGTCGGTGTCGATATCGTAGTCTTCACTGCTGTCGTCGAAATAGAGCGAATCTTCTTCAATCTCGCCTGCTCCGACGAAGAGTGTGAGCGAGCGCTCCCGCGAAATTGATTCGCCTGCATGGACATCGCGATTGCCCTGACGGATTTTCAATATCTGGTCCTTATCGGCTCCTTCGATGTATTGTGGCTCAGTGAGTTTGAATCCCATCGATTTCAGGATGATTTCAGCCTCGCGGAACGAACTGTTACCTACCAAGTCGGGCATTTTCACCATTGGTTCTCCCTTCATGTTGACGGTGAGATAGACGATACGTCCGCTTTTGATCAGTGTCCCCGATTTCGGTGTTTGTTCGAGTACTGCTCCTGGCTTGGCTGTCTTCTTGTAAGTGGAATCGGTGATGACAGCTTCGAACCCACTGCTTGCGAGTGTCTGCGAAGCCTCATAGAAGGTCTTGCCAACTACGGATGGCACACTGACTTTTTCACCATGATGGGTGTACGAATCGAGTGTGTTGAAAGCAATGACTGGAATGCAGAATAGCAATCCCAGCGCCAATGCCACGTTGACCCAGAAGATGACTCCCGTCTTGCCTTTGAAATACTTTTTTAATCCCATTGTATATCTTTCGTTTTATTAGTTGTCACTATTTCAAGATGCAAAGATACGACAAAAAAGCTAATTGACCATTGCCGATTGACATTTTTTAAACATTTACGATTAAAAAGGTACATTCTCCCCCTGATTTCATTTCTGTGTGCGAGCACAGCAAAAAAATATCATGAAAGTTTTTGCTATGATAAGAATAATGTGTACTTTTGTGCCACCGAAGAGATAGTTCGTAAACTAAGCGATAGCTCACAATTTTAATCAACCAATATCATTAACAATTTAAAACAATTTCGTATGAAGAAAATTTTACTTACATTATTCGGCTTAATGCTGATGTTTTCTGGCAATGTGTCAGCACAGGAAGTGACGATCGACTTTTCTGGTTCTACAGATAACTGGGGAATCGGCACAACAAAGTTGATAGATGCAGCAGAATTTACTTACGGTGGTTATACCATTATTCTTGAAGGAACAGCTGGAAACGGATACCGTTGGTATGAATCTGGCAATATTATTTTAGGCAAACAGGGTGCGACTTTGACTTTGCCTGCTTTCAGTTTCGATGTAGAGCGTATCGATGTAGTGGGTACTTCAGGTGCAAGTGCATCTGTTAAGCAGAATATCTTTGTTGGCGACGAAGCTGTTAGTACAGAAACAACAGGAGCAAAGGATGTGACGAATCAGTATGTAATTGCAGAAGGTAAGCAGGCTGCTGGTACAATCTATACATTGAAGGTTACTAGCGCCCACAACACTCAGATTACAAAGATTCTCGTTTGGAAGAAGGGTACAACAGTTGCGGAGGAAATCCCGGTAGTTGAAAATATTGCTGCCTTCAATGCTCTTGAAAAGGGAACAAAGGCAACATTGACTTTGACCGAAGCTCAGGTAATTGGTGCTGGAAACAATAATATCATTGTGAAAGATGCTTCTGGTTCTATTTGCATGTACAATACTGGTCTTACATATACTCTTGGACAGGTCCTGAACGGAACCATTACAGGTACAGTAGGAGAATTTAAGGGTTATAAGCAACTTGCTAGCATGACAGAAAACGACCTGACTGCTACAGAAGGAACCATCACTCCAACTGTTATTACTGCAGCAGAGGCAGCAGCAGCACCATTGCTTTCTGGTCCTTACAAGATTGAAAATGCTGTTGTAAAGAAGGACGGAAATAATTTCTATATCATGGATGGCGAAGAGAAGGTTCTTCAACTTTACAACCAGTTTAAGGATGCTAATATTACTTTGGCAGAAGGCACTTTTGATATTGAAGGTGTTGTAGGTAATTACAATAATGTTCAGTTCTGGGTAACCAGTTTATCTAGCGTTCCAACAGCTATTAGCTCAGTGAAGGCTGCTAGCGTTAAGTCTGCTATCTACAACGCAGCAGGTCAGTTGTTGTCTGCACCTCAGAAGGGTGTCAACATCATCGACGGTAAGAAGGTATTTGTAAAGTAAATTCAATCGTATTATAACAACAATGTGCTCGAGGTTCAGGCCTCGGGCACAATCTAACCCCAATTGTTTATGAAGAAATATTTACGCTTTTTGTCTGTAGCCTTCTTGGCTATGATTAGTTCTACAATGATGGCACAAACCATCACTTTTGATGCTTCTACTGACAAAGGAACCTGTGATGCATCTAATCCTGGTGCCGATCAGGTGACGAAGGACGGAGTGATGATTGCCATCAGTAATGGAGCAATGAACTTAACAGACCAATACCGCTGTTACAAAGGTTCAACCTTTACTGTTACCTCAACAGTCGGTAATATTACAAAAGTAGAGTTTACATGTACGGCAGAAGGTGCCGAGAAGTACGGCCCAGGTTGTTTTACAGACCCTACGTCTGGCTCCTATTCCTTTGAAGGCAATGCCGGCACATGGAAGGGCGATGCTGAGTCATTCTCTCTGACATCTTCCACCAATCAGGTTCGCATGAATACCGTTGTCGTTACAATCGGAGGAGGTACACCAAGTACCAAGACAGAAACAACCATTGAGTTCTCTGGCAACTATGAGACACGTGCTACTTGTGGCAAAGACGAGAAAGTAAGTCTGCCAACAGCAACCGTGAAGGCAGGCGATGCGGCAGTAACAGGTGCTACTATTACCTGGAGCTGCAGCAATGAAGATTTGGCTAAGATTGAGGGCGCTAAGATCAGCATTCCGAACCATGTATATGGAAATGTTAAAATTACAGCCACCTATGCAGGCAACGATACTTACGAAGCAAGTAAGAAGGACTATACCTTAACCATCTATAAGGGCTATATGTCTTTGAACTCAATGTGGGAAGACTTTGCTGACGAGAATAACGGCGCCGAACTGAAGGCAGGCGTTCTTGGTTCCTATTGGCAAGTTGCAATGGATGGCGATAACATCGTAAGCAAAGAAGCACTGGTGACATATGTGAACGCCTCTTATACTTATATCAATGATGGCGCAAACGATATGTTGCTGTATGGCGCAAACCTCGGCTTCAAGCAGGGCGACAAGATTACAGGTGACTTGGGTGACGGAAAGATAGGTGCTATATATGGCACATTGAAGACCTATAATGGTTTGCTGGAGTTCGCTACATCTGTTGACGATATAGAGTTCAAAGTCGTTTCTTCCGACAACGCAGTAGAACCAAAGCTAATCACTCCTGAAGCTCTGGCTGACAACATGAATGCCTATGTCAAGATTGCTTGTGCCAAGTTTACTTCAGTCAACGGTAGGTCATTAACTTTCGTATCGCCCGATGGTATGACATTTACTGTTTATAACCAATGGAATGCTGACGTAACAGCATTGGAACAGGATAAGTCGTACGAGCTCATTGGTACGGGCGGCTATTACAAAGATGCCTGTCAGTTCAACCTCATCAGCTTCAAGGAGGTAGATGCTTCCGCTATCAATCTCATCCAGATGGCAGAACAAGCAGGTGCTGTTTACAACGTAGCAGGTCAGCTCCTCTCAGCTCCTCAGCGAGGTATCAACATTATTGGTGGACGTAAAGTATTCGTAAAATAAAATAGTGAGAAAGAAGATTTTATTCTCTGGAGTCATGATGCTCTGTACACTCTGTGTGTCAGCGCAGACGTGGCTCCAGACTGTTATGAACGAGAACAAGGACGTCATCGACTCCATTGTGGTGAATAAGGATGATGTGTATGCAGGCCGTTACAGCTACTCCAGCTATCGCGTCTACTACCATCAGCCCCTCGAACATGCGAATCCCGACGGCGACCAGATACCTCTGCGTGCAGTCTTGCTGATACGCAAGGGAGCCGATCTTGCCACTACGCTGACTCAGGTTACCACCACGGGTTACGACATCGATGACGACCTCTGGAATACGCCCAGCGTCTTTATGGGCAATTGGTACTATCCCGATGGAATGAACGAAGTGGCGATTAAGTACAAGGGCAACTGGCTCTGTATGGAGCATCGCTATTTCGGCACGTCCGTTCCAAAGAACTATTGGCGTCGTGTGGAGTACTGCACAGGTGATGAGGCTGCGGCCGATTTCCATGCCCTGATCAGTGCTCTAAAGACCTCACTGAAAGGAAAGTGGGTGATGAGCGGTGTGAGCAAGGGAGGAATTGTCACGGCCAATCAGCAAGCGTTCTTTCCCGAAGATGCCGACCTCTTCATGCCCTATTCCGCACCGTTTTGTGACGGGATGAACGACCCCAGCATGATGGCTTATTGGACGACTTATAGTTGGACGGATGAACTGCGAGACCAGGTCAAGACCCTCCAGCGCGAACTGATACTGGACAAGCAGGCATACAACTACTATAAGTCGTGGAGTGAATCCAGCTATCCTGGCTACTCGGCCAGTTTCTGGAGAGCCGAATATCTCTTGAATGTGGCAGTTATGGACTTTACGGCACATTCCTATTGGAGCCGTCAGGCTTTGAAGGACACGCTGGCTATCAATCAGAAACGCAAGCAAGACTTGATGAACCAAGGTTATTCGTCGGCCTACCTCGATGCCGTCATGGCATACTACTGCACCCTTAGCAGCTACGAAGCATGGGATTTCCTTAAGGCATATAATAATAAGGTGGCACACCGTGCGCAGGAAATCGTACCCGTCAAGGAGCGAATGCACCCCGTGTTCCGACCAATTTCAATTAGCAAGTCCTCCTGGGATCCTTCGGTCACCGCATTCGACTACCAAACCCTCCACGAGGAAGGCTATTTCGGCCTCGATTTCGTCTATCTTTTCGATGCCGACCAGCAGGATGTGGCAGCAACATGCAATCGTGAGTGGAAGGTAGGACGTGGATATGTGTTCGACAATCCTTTCAACGAGTCAGTGGAATACGACGGCACGATGCGAGCCAAGGTGTTCGAGGCTACTCGAACTGCCCGTCGGCCCATGATTTTCCTCTACGGAGGCGATGACACCTGGACGGGAGCCGCCATCCCCGATGACTGCATCGATGGCCAGATGACGTACAAGTACGTCCTCAATGCCCAGAACCATGGAGCCTGCCTTTATGATACATATGGCAGCCGTAAGACAGAATTGTGGAACCTCGTTGAGCAACTGCTCAACACACCGGCAGGAATCGAAGAGCAAATGGTAAATGGTAAATCGTCAAATAGTAAATCCATTTACAACCTGCAAGGACAACGTCAGCAGAGCTTGCAGCGAGGAATTAATATTGTCAATGGACGTAAAATCATGGTGAAGTAATTGCAGAGCCAAGCTTGCTTGAACTTTGCCGAACGAAAGAGACTGGGCGAACACTCGTCCAGTCTCTTTCATTTGTCAGCCCTTTCTCCTCCCACCTCAGTTCTCCCCCTTGAGGGGGGAGTTAGAGGGGGGCTGGTAGGCTTGGTCTGCCTTTAGTTCTGATCCACCCCTCCGCTGTTACCGCTGCCGTTCTCACTCCCCTCGCCTTGAGGAGAGGGGTCGGGGGTGAGGCTGCTCTCGTTCTCCTCACCGTCCTCTACGTTTCCTTCGTCGGCTGAGGTGACACGCTTCACGATTTCGCCATTGCGGTCGTAGCAAGTGATTAAGAAAACTTGTGTGAATTCTTGTGGTTCATCCGTAGGTCGGTTTGCACCCTCGCGTAGCTGCACTTGTTCCCTCGCGTGACTGCACGCGGCGCCTCGCGTAGCAGCAAGTTTCCCATCGTGTAGCACCCTTCGGAGGCT